>CABHOP010000086.1 GCA_902168085.1 uncultured Bacteroides sp. | reverse complement strand
GAAAAATCATTGGCATTGACTTAGGTACTACCAACTCTTGCGTAGCTGTTATGGAAGGTAATGAGCCGGTAGTGATAGCGAACGACGAAGGTCGCCGTACTACCCCTTCGGTAGTAGCATTTTTGAAGAATGGCGAGCGCAAAGTAGGTGATCCGGCCAAGCGCCAGGCTATCACTAACCCGCTGAATACCATCATGTCGGTAAAGCGCTATATGGGCCGCCGTTATGACGAGGTTACCGGCGAGATGACGCATAACTCTTACAAAATTGTAAAAGGCGACAATAACACGCCACGTGTGGATATTGACGGCCGTATGTATACGCCGCAGGAAATATCAGCTATGATCCTTCAGAAAATGAAGAAAACAGCTGAAGACTTCCTGGGACAGGAAGTAAAAGAAGCGGTAATTACCGTACCGGCATATTTTAACGACGCACAACGCCAGGCTACTAAAGAAGCAGGCGAGATTGCCGGCCTTAACGTACGCCGCATCATCAACGAGCCTACAGCAGCTGCGCTGGCTTATGGCCTTGATAAACAACACAAAGACAGCAAAATAGCCGTATTCGACCTGGGTGGTGGTACGTTCGACGTATCGGTACTGGAACTGGGCGACGGTGTATTTGAAGTAAAATCTACCAATGGTGATACGCACCTGGGTGGTGACGACTTTGACAAAGTGATAATGGACTGGCTGGCTGAAGAGTTTAAGAAAGATGAAGCCATAGACCTGCACAAAGACCCGATGGCATGGCAACGCCTGAAAGAAAGCGCTGAAAAAGCTAAGATCGAACTTTCTTCTTCTCAGGAAACAGAGATCAACCTGCCATATATCACAGCCGTGGATGGTGTGCCTAAACACCTGGTACGTAAACTAAGCCGGGCTAAATTTGAACAACTGGCAGACAGCCTGGTAGAACGTACGCTGGAGCCTTGCCGTAAAGCATTGAAAGATGCAGGCATGAACCCTTCTGATATTGACGAAGTGATACTTGTAGGTGGTAGTACGCGTATACCTAAAGTGCAGGAAGTAGTTGAGAAATTCTTTGGTAAAAAACCAAACCGCAGCGTAAACCCGGATGAGGTAGTAGCGATAGGTGCTGCTATACAAGGTGGTGTATTGACAGGTGATGTAAAAGATGTACTGCTGCTGGACGTTACCCCGCTGAGCCTGGGTATTGAAACAATGGGAGGCGTAATGACCAAACTGATAGAGTCTAACACAACCATTCCTACCAAGAAAAGTGAAGTATTCTCTACAGCCAGCGACAACCAGCCAAGCGTTGAGATCAACGTACTGCAAGGTGAGCGCCCGATGGCGAACCAGAATAAATCACTGGGCCGCTTTATCCTCGACGGTATTCCACCCGCACCACGCGGCGTGCCTCAGGTAGAAGTTATATTCGACATCGATGCTAACGGTATCCTGCATGTAACTGCAAAAGATAAAGGCACCGGTAAACAACAAAACATCCGTATCGAAGCTGGTAGCGGTCTTAGCAAAGATGAGATCGAAAAAATGAAGAACGAGGCGAAAGCGAATGAAGAAGCGGATAAACAAGTGCGTGAGCGTGTTGAAAAGCTGAACATGGCTGATGGCCTTGTATTCAATTCAGAAAAACAACTGAAAGAATACGGCGATAAAATACCTGATGCTGAAAAAGCTACTATCGAAGCTGCAGTTGCAAAACTGAAAGAAGTGCATAAAGCAGAAGATATGGATGGTATAGATAAAGCTGCTGAAGAGCTGAACAATGCATGGCAGGCTGCCAGTCAGCACATCTACAATGCACAGCAACAGGCAGGTGCTGAAGGTGGTGACCAAACGCAACAAACTGCCGATGCACACAATGATGGCAACGTGGCAGATGCTGAATACGAAGAAGTAAAATAAGCTGGTTTAAATACTGCTTATTGTAATAAACTGAAATGGCTGATACTATGTATCGGCCATTTTCTTTTTTGTGTTAAAGTACTGTCTCGTTAATGAAAGACGGATTCCGGGCATAGTTTTTTACGCCTATATAATGACTAAAACTAAGTGTTATGAAACAGGTACCAAGACAGGATTTGGGACAAAAACATAATCCTTCCCATATGCCCAAACCCGAAGTTAGAGACAACCTGGATAGCAGGAAAAACAAAGAAGACAACTATAAAGACAATAATAACAAACAGGGAAGAAAACCCAACACTAAGGATAAGAATGAAGCCGGAAACTAACGTTACCGGATAAAGCGAAAAGGTGGCAATATGCCACCTTTTTATTTCTACAAAATATTACACGGCGCTGTGCGTTAATGATGTATGCAAAAGTTGTGCACCTCGTTGCTGGTGGCAGTTCTATTTAATATTGATGTGAGCGCCCAATCGTTAAGTACTTATTTAGGTGGTGGTATTAGCTACGATGCTTTTATGCGGAACAAAGAGGTAATGCCAAACAAACCCGACAGACGTATCTTGCTATCACCACAATTTGTAGCGGGGCTGCGTTACTATACGGCACAAAATTTCAACCTGATGCTGGATGTTACCCTGGGCATATCGCGCTTCAATATGCCGGTAAAGGCGCCTAATACCCAAAAGTTCTATTATGAACAAATTCGTTCTCTCATTACTGTAGGAAGTGGCTTATATATAGAGATGGATGAGGAGCAGAGTTTTATGCCGTATGTACAATTAGGAGTGGGGTTTTACGATTTCAGTGATATGACAGAAAAAGTACCCACGGGCTATGTAGGCATACAAACCGACTATAATAGTAAGCGTTTTATCCCCGTTTGCGGTGCTGGCTTTGAATATACCTTCCGTATGATAGCTATGTCTGCCATTAATGTCAGGGCACTCTATACACCTGTAAATATCTTTCCTGAGCCGGTTAAATATGGCGTAGACGGCATCAACAAAACAGGCCCGTACGAACTGCAGGGGAAACTCCTTCAATGCCTGGTGACCTACCAGATAAACATCCCCATCATGAAAAGACAGTACTACTGATGCTATTTACTGGGTAAACAATGAAATATCCGTGCCGGGTATCTTTGTTTCCCCAACTTGGCGCAGCATGGTTACCAGCTGGCCCCTATGGTAGGTATTGTGATTAAAAGCATGCATCAAGGTATGCCCTACCTGCATTTTATACGGCTGTTTATTCCTGTAAAACTGGAATACATGAGTAAAAGCATTATCATCAAACTGACGCTCTATAAAGGCTATAAAATCCTTCCCGCTTTGCAGCCACATATCGCATAGCTGTTGCATCGGCCTATCGGCATCATCCATCCATACCGGGTTTTCCACCAGGTTCAGCCTTTGCAACCAAATATCCTCTGCACGCACACAATGCCATACCATTTTACGGATAGTAGGGAAGCTGCTCTCTATTTCCATATCCAGCTTTTCTTCTGATAGTTTGGCTAATACCTCTATCATTCTACTATTGGCCCATAAATTATACTTAGCATACTGGAGCAAGGTCTCTTTCATGCAATAATGTAACTTTGCAAACGAAATTACTAAAGCCACCCAATGTCTGAACAAAATAATTCTCATGGCTTTGAGACCATCTGTATACACGGTGGCCACAGTCCTGAAAATAAGAGGGCGCATCTCACCCCCATATACGCCACCAGCACCTTCACCTTCGATAGTGCAGAACAAGGTATTGCGGTTTTTAAAAAAGAGGAAGAAGGATACATCTATGGCCGGTTTGGCAATCCAAATACCAACGAGGTAGAAGAAAAGATAGCCTTGCTGGAAGCATATGGATTGAAAGATTCATCGGGCAGACAGATGGAACTGAAAGCGATACTGCATGCATCGGGCATGGCAGCGCTTACCACCATGCTGATGAGCAACCTGAAGGCAGGCGATAAAATGATCACCCACGAATCGCTGTACGGTGGCACACAGGAAATGCTGGATAAAATATTGCCACACCTGGGTATCACGGCTATTATTGCCGATTTTCATGATGTCGCAGCGGTAGAGGAAATCATAATAAGCGATAGCGACATAAAATTGATGCACATAGAAACACCTGCCAACCCCACATTGCAGTGTGTAGATATGGAAGCGCTAACTGCATTGGGAAAGCAATACAACCTGGTGGTAACGGCAGATAACACTTTTGCTACCCCTTACCTGCAACAACCCTTCAAATATGGTGTAGACTTTGTAATGCACTCTACTACCAAGTTCCTGAACGGGCATGGTACGGCTGTAGGCGGCATACTGATAGGCAAAGATATAGAGCTGATGAACGGCGTAGTGACTAAAACACACCGCCTGCTGGGTGGCAATAGCAATGCTTTCGATGCTTTCCTGCTAAATAATGGCTTGAAAACATTCAGCCTGCGCATGCAGCAGCATTGCAGGAATGCAGAAAAAGTAGCTGCATTCCTGGAAACACATCCTGCGGTATCAAAAGTGCACTATCCGGGCCTTGCCTCCCACCCCGACCATGCTATTGCTAAAAAGCAGATGAAGCATGCAGGTGCTGTACTCAGCTTCGAGCTGAAAGGCGGCTTCGATGCCGGTGTATCTTTTATCAATAAACTAAAAACATGCGTAAGCGCTGTCTCACTGGGCACTTGCGATACATTGATATCGCACCCGGCATCTACTACGCACGTAGGTGTAAAACCTGAAGACCGTGTACGCTTTGGTATAACAGATGGCCTGATACGCATGAGCGTGGGCATCGAAACACTAGAAGATATTATTAACGACTTAACACAAGCACTACAATAAGATGAAGACAGTATATGTAATAGACGCAGTACGCACCCCTGTCGGTAAATATGGTGGTACACTCAGCACAGTTCGCCCCGATGATATGTTGGCACATGTTATCAAATCGCTGGTAGAACGCAACCCATCTATAGATGTAAACGAGATAGAAGATATAATAGCCGGTGCTGCCAACCAGGCGGGTGAAGATAACCGTAATGTAGCACGCATGGCTGCTTTGCTGGCCGGCTTACCTGCTACGGTAGGTGGTAATACCGTGAACCGTTTATGCGCATCGGGCCTGCAAGCCATTATGGATGCATCGCGCGCTATTATGTGCGGCGATGGTGAGCTGTATATAGCAGGTGGTGTAGAGAGCATGACGCGCGCACCATTTGTGATGGCAAAATCAGAAAGTGCATTTGGACGTGCACCGGAGATGTATGACACCACTATGGGCTGGCGCTTCATCAATAAAAAGTTCAATAAAGACACTTACTACCCATATACCATGGGTGAAACGGCAGAGAACGTAGCCGAGCGTTATAATGTAAGCCGTGAGGCTCAGGATGCATTCGGCTTGCGTAGCCAGCAGCGTTATTTTGCAGCCAAATCAGCAGGCAAGTTCAATGACGAAATAGTACCGCTAACTATAGACCTTGGCAAAGGCAAAACAGTAGTATTCGATACCGATGAACATCCCCGTGAAACCACACTTGAAAAAATGGCTGCATTAAAACCTGCCTTCAAAAAAGATGGTACGGTAACAGCAGGTAACTCAAGCGGCATCAACGACGGTGCAGCAGCTTTGCTACTGGCCAGTGAAGATGCAGTGAAGAAATACAACCTGAAACCGATAGCAAAAATTAAGAGTATGGCCACAGCAGGTGTAGACCCTGCCGTAATGGGCATAGGCCCTATACCTGCCACCCAAAAGGCATTGAAGCGTGCAGGCATCGAGGCGAAAGACCTGGACCTGGTAGAACTGAATGAGGCATTTGCCGCACAAGGCATACCATGCATGCAGGAACTGGGGCTGGACGAAGAGAAGGTAAATGTGAATGGTGGTGCCATAGCTATAGGCCACCCCTTGGGCTGTAGCGGTGCACGTATCTCTGCTACCCTGCTGCACGAACTGAAACGCAGTGGTGGCAAATACGGACTGGCTACTATGTGCATAGGTGTGGGCCAGGGTGCCGCTATCATTTACGAAAGCGTATCTTAAACACCTGCCTGAGGGCAAATATTATACCGGGGTATTTATATGATTTATTTAATTTAGTAATCATATAAATACCCCTTATCATGACCAAAGCTACACACAACACCCCGCGTGTCGTCATGCTCATGCTATCTATCGTGATGATAACGATGCAGAGCTGCGTTACTACCCGCATTACAAACAATCCTCCTAATACAGACTGCCCCGCCGGTGGCAAGCGACTCTGCCACAGGGAAACACACTGGATATACTTTTGGGGGCTGGGCAATAACAAAGAGTTTATAGCTAAATGTAAAGATGGCAACATAGCCACGGTTGAGATAAAGCACAACTATGGTTATACGGCTATCACATTCCTTACACTGGGCATCGTTACACCGCAAACACTGGAATGGAATTGCGGCATTAAAGAGCCTTGCCCGGAAGCACCACTATAATACTTCACTATTAAAACACACCATTCATGCCTACACTACCCAATGGCATTACAGCATTTGATGCCGCAAACATCGTACAGGAAAATGCACACCAGAATTTCAAGCATCATTTCAAACCCGGGCATTCGTACACTATAGAGCTTACAGGCACAGGCGTAGCTGCATACAACACTGCTACTAAAAACATACAATGGCTGATACAAAATGCCATCAACAATAATATGCGCATGCGGGCTATGGGCAGCAACTGGGCATTTGCACCCGTTGCATCGTCGGATAGTATGATAAACACCAAGCATCTGAACATGCGCTTCCCGCTACAGCAAAACTCATTGACGGATGCCTATCTACAATCAGGAAAGACAACAGCAGATGTCATGTTCCTGCAATGCGGCAATATGATATGGAACCTGAACAAGTATATGGAAACACAACTAGACAGGTGCCTGCGCGCATCGGGTGGTAGTAACGGGCAAACCATTGCAGGTGCAATATCTACAGGCACACATGGCAGCGCATTGTATACCGGTAGTGTGCACGATGCGGTTGTAGGGCTGCATATAGTAACAGGGCCTGATACACATGTGTGGCTGGAGCGTGCTTCTAAACCTGTAGTAACAGATGCATTCATAAACAAGCTGGGCGCTACTGCCATTCGCAATGATGATATGTTCAATGCGGCACTGGTTAGCTTCGGTAGCTTTGGAGTGATACATGGCGTATTGCTGGAAACAGAACCACTCTACCTATTGAAAGAGCACCGTTTCAAATCTGTTATGTATTCTGATACATTAATTGAAGCTATCACCACTCAAAACTTCGACCTTATAAGACAATTAGTACCTGATTTTCCCGAAAACACAGCGGATAATCAACTCTATCATTTTGAGGTATCCATCAATATTCACAACCTTGAAAAAGACAATGCAGACAAAGGCATTTTTCTGCAGGTATTCTTCAAGCAACCCTGCACTGCGGGCTATACACCCGTGCACGATTATACCGTAAGCACAGCCCAATACAGCAACGACACCATGGGCATCGTATCGCGGGTGGTGGATGCTATTGGCACTCCATTGCAGCATGCAGTTATCAAGCCACTGGTCAATAGCCTGTTTGAATCGGGCTTGCGGGTAGAATACCCTACCGCAAGAAGCATCGGTGAAATATTCTGCTACACACGTTTTCGGGGACAGATAGCCAGTGCAGCTATAGGCTTGGATATAAAAGATATTTTCAAAGCGCTGGATGTTATTGTGCAGATAAATGAAGATCATCCGCTGGCAGGCGCTATAGCACTGCGCTTTGTAAAGGGCACGGCAGCTACACTGGGCTTCACCAAATTTGAAAAGACCTGCGTGCTGGAAATAGACGGTATTGATAGCGACATTACCCGCAATTTCTTTAGCATGGTATGCGATGCGCTCGAGGCAAACCACATAGCTTATACCATACATTGGGGTAAGCTCAATTACCCGCTGAATAAACAAAGAGTATTGCAGATGTATGGTGCAGGTAAAGTACAAAGCTGGCTCAATTGTCGTGCGCAGTTATTAAGTCCGGAAGTGCAAAAAGTTTTTACCAATGATTTTATGATGCAATGCGGGCTGGTGAATGAACCCGTACCCTTACCGCCGCCTATAGTATAAGCTTTTGCGGGCATGGTATATGAATACCTGTTTGTTATTACTTTTGATGCCGATTACATAACTACACTCTGTGAGAAAGATAGACATACACACGCACATCATGCCCGAAAACATACCTAACTGGTTTGAGAAATTCGGGTATGGGGATTTTATACGATTGGAACACCATAAGCCTTGCTGCGCTAAAATGATAAAGGGCGATAAGGTTTTCCGCGAGATAGAGGAAAACTGCTGGAACCCTCATGCGCGCATGAAGGAAATGGACATGACGGATGTAACCACGCAGGTGCTTTCTACCATACCAGTGCTGTTCAACTACTGGGCAAAGCCTGCACATGGCTTGGAAACCTCACGTTTCTTTAACGACCATATAGCACAATGTGCTGCCGATAATCCCAGCCGTTTCATTGGGCTGGGCACATTGCCTTTGCAGGATATAGACCTTTCTATAAAAGAAATGGAACGCTGCGTGAAAGAACTGAAAATGCCGGGTGTAGAAATAGGTTCCAACATCAATAACAAGAATCTGAGTGACCCATACTTCGACCCCTTCTGGAAAGCTGCGGAAGAACTGGGTTGCTGCATATTTGTACACCCGTGGGAAATGATGGGTGAAAATGACATGCAAAAGTATTGGCTGCCCTGGCTGGTAGGTATGCCTGCAGAAACAGCACGTGCCATATCATCTATGATATTTGGCGGAGTGTTCCAGCGTTTTCCAAACCTGCGTGTAGCATTTGCGCATGGTGGTGGTAGCTTCCCATTCACTATAGGCCGCATAGAGCATGGTTTCAATGTACGCCCTGATCTATGTGCTATTGACAACAATGTGCCCCCCCGCGAATATCTTGGTAAATTCTGGATAGATGCATTGGTGCATGACCCTAAAGCATTGCAATACGTAATAGATGTGATGGGCAATGATAAAGTATGCATGGGTAGCGATTACCCCTTTCCCCTTGGTGAACACCATCCCGGAAAGCTGATAGAGAGCATGGAAAACTTCTCTGCTTCTCAAACAGAGCAATTGCTATATAAAAATGCGCTTGACTGGATGAATATAAAAATGTAAAGTAAAGCCCGGGAATACCGGGCTTTACTTTACCACGCAAAATACTATGGCACAGTTTTTTAAATAATTTAAACCACATCAATGATATGAATAAACTGCCGCTGACCATACGCCGCTCTATAGAACTGATAGGTATCTGCGCCGCCGGCGTTGTCATAGTGTTTGGCCAGGGGGTTATCATGCCGCTATTAACAGCATTTTTTATTGCATTGTTATTGCTGCCCGTCTTCCGTTGGTTCCGGAAATATAAAATTCCTGAAGCACTTTCCATCGTATTGTGCATTGTGCTGTTATTCCTGGTAATTGCAGGCATCGCTTTCTTCTTATCATGGCAGATAGGCAGCTTTGTAAGCGATATTGAAAGCATTAAAAAGAACCTGATAATACATTGGAACAATCTTAGCCAATGGATCAGCAACAAGACAAACTATAGTGTTGACCAACAGTTGGCCATGATCAAACAGCAAGGCTCAAAGCTGGGAAGCAATGCCGGTAGCCAGTTGCAGGGTGCAGCCGTGTCGCTTAGTGGCATTTTTGTATTCCTTGGTTTGTTGCCCATTTACATATTCCTTATCATGTTCTATCGTAACCTGCTATTACGGTTTGTGTATTTATGGTTTACTGAAGCGCAGCATCCTAAAGTAAAAGAGGCTGTAGAAGAAACAGAAGTAATGGTAAAATACTACCTGCTTGGCCTGCTGATACAGATTGCTTACCTCACTATTCTTTTAGGTGGCATATTAATGCTATTCGGTATTAAGCATGCTATACTCATTGGTATTACATTTGCCATACTCAACCTTATACCTTATTTAGGTGCATTAATCGGGAATCTTATAGGCGTACTGCTTACACTCACTACATCACAGGAATTATGGCAGATATGGGCTGTGTTAGGCACTATTGCCTTTGTACAATTTCTTGACAACAATATTCTTATGCCACGCATAGTTGGCTCCAAGGTAAAGGTAAATGCTTTGGCCAGCATCGTAGGCATAGTTGTTGGTGGTACACTGACGGGGATTTCAGGTATGTTTCTTTCTATACCCGTAATGGCCTTGTTAAAAATTGTTTTCGACAAATCGGCCCACCTGCAGCAATGGGGGGTATTATTAGGTGATGCACGGCCACGACAAAGCCCCATCAGCAACAGGATATTCCGTATTAAGACGAAACTGGAAAACAAAAGGAACGAAGAAACAGCAGGCAAAGCAAAAGATAAGTAGCATAGCATTCGGCAAACTTATCGACTGCACCATCTATTACTGTGTCAGTTTTCTTTTTCTACCTTTGCACCTTTTGATACTTCTCTATGGAGATTGTTGGTTACTGCGCAGCTATAATGATAGGAATTTCCCTGGGCCTCATCGGCGGGGGAGGTTCTATTCTTACTGTGCCGGTGCTTGTTTACCTGTTCCATATAGATGCCACGCAAGCTACCTCCTATTCCTTATTCATCGTGGGCCTTACCAGCCTTATTGGCGCTTACCTCAACTACCGCAAGCAACAGGTAGATGTACGAACCGCTTTATTGTTTGGGCTTTCATCCATCACCACCGTTTTTCTTACACGCAAGTTCCTCATACCGGCAATACCACCCGTGTTATTTTCAGTAGGTGGCATACAAATTAGCAGAGCGGTAGCAACGATGGTGTTATTTGCAATTCTTATGGTATTAGCTGCTGTTTCCATGATACGGAACAATGCCACCAAAGATGCAAATACCTCATCAACCAATGCCCTTTCAAAGCTATTGCTATTTGGGGTTGGCATCGGGTTAATAACGGGCCTATTAGGTGCCGGTGGCGGGTTTCTCATTATCCCAGCATTGGTACTGGTGCTCCATATACCTATGAAGAAAGCAGTTGGTACATCACTGCTTATTATTGCGCTCAATTCTTTGATTGGCTTTACAGGCGATATAGGGCAGCAATATATCAATTGGCCATTTCTGCTGCTAATCGCAGCTATTGCTGTTGCCGGTATTATTATTGGAACATGGCTAAGCAGAAAAATAGCCGGCGCTAAACTGAAAAAAGGGTTTGGATGGTTTGTGCTGGCAATGGGTACTTATATTCTTATAAAAGAATTGCTTTTAAACTAAATGGCGGCTATTTACAGTCACCGCCTATTTCGCAACTCTCTGCATCGCCATCTATCATCGTCAGCTTGGGGTTTTCTTTCTCATATTCCTTCCACGCAGCATTCAGCGCACCAAGGAATGTTTCGGGCTCCTGGGCACCACTTACAGCATATCTGTTATTGAAAACAAAGAAAGGCACGCCATTGATACCTATCTGTGCGGCACGGTGTATATCCGCATCCACAGCATCTTTATAGGCATTGCCTGCCAGCATTTGCCTCACCTCTTCACCATTCATGCCTATTGCGGCAGCCATAGCCACCAGCGTTTCGTGGTCAGATGTATCCTTGCCTTCTGTAAAATACCCTTTAAAAAGCTGTTCTTCCATCGCATCACCTTTACCATACTTTTTTGCCAGCTGGCTTACACGGTGTGCATCATATGAATTGGCAATTACTGCTTTATCAAAATTATACTGCAATCCTGCATCGGCTGCCATGCGCGCCACATTGCCATGCATTTGCTTGCTTTGTTCTACGCTTAAGCCTTTACGCTCTGCCAGGTAGCTATATATATCCTTACCCGGCTCCGGTTGCACAGTAGGATCAAGCTGAAAACTGTGCCATTCTATTTCTATATCTTCCTTATTAGCAAACTGCGCCAGTGCATTTTCAAACTTTCGTTTACCTATATAACAAAACGGGCACATCACATCACTCCAGATATCTACTTTCATCTTTTTGTTTTTACTACTGACTGATCAAGGCGATTAATAGCGTTTCTATGCAGTCGGCTTATGGTTTCAACCGCATACTATATTGCAAAGGTATTACACCTGTTTATGAAAATAAGATAGTGGTATACTTGAGTATACCACTATACGATAAATAAAACTGATACTATTTATGTGCAATAAATATCGGCAATTTATGTTCAGCGATTATATCCTGGAGAAAGTGCTTCTTAAAGCTTCCCGTCAATGTCCTTTTACCATACGCACCGGTTACTAACATAGCAGCACCTTTATTTTGTAGCCATGTTTCAAAATATTTATTCGGATTTGCTTCCAATTTTAAAAAGGTTAAATCCGAAAAATGACGAGATGCATACTCTTTCAGCATAGGCAACTCAGGAATATCATCGTCTTTATCAGATGCATAAACAATGGTAGTTGGCAAGCCTACCCACTCTTTCATGGTATAGGCAAACTGTTTTATTGCATGTATTGAAGACATTGTGCCATCGTAAGCCATTACTACACTAGCAGGCGTTTTATAGTTTTCCGGCAAAAGCAGGACAGGACATTCCGTAGCTTTCAATGTATCTTCAATATATTCCTGTTTAGAGATTTCACCAAGGTTTTCATAAAACAGATCACTACTTAATAGTATCAGGTCCGCATACCGGCTTTCACTTTTCAGTACTTCTACAACACCTCCGTTAATGGTATCATGCACTCTGTGCTCAATATTGTGCTTAATACAATATGCCTTGAACCTTTCAACATTGGCAAAAATATCATTTGCCTCAGTATCAATATTGGGTATATATAACGGGCCTGCTATACCGGCACTATAAAACGTCAACATTTCCGCATAGTCTATAGAAGGTAAAAACAACCCTATAGCTAATACCGGCGCTTCATTACTAACAGTATTTATATAGTTCATAGCCCCCTCCGCAAAATGCGCGCCGTCAAAAACTACTATAATCTTCTTCATAGAATAAAGTTTTATACAAATCTACCATTGCAAGTGTTGCCCGGTATATGATATTAATCATCTCTATTCTCTGATACCAGTCATTGATTGGTGATAGAATCCGGTGTTTCTTTGCCATATAAACTTTCAGATCACAATAAAACAATGAGTTATGGCAACCAACACATTAGCAAAAAAGAGGGATTTCCTGCCTTCTTCATTTGATGATTTTTTCAAACCATGGAATGAATGGTTTGAAACAGGATTTAAAAGAATGCTAACGATACCTGCCGTAAATGTTGCAGATAAGAAAGATTATTATGAGGTATCAATGGCAGTACCGGGTTTTAAAAAAGATGATTTAAATATAGATGTTGACGAAAACCTTATGACCATCAGCGCTGCGGATGAAGCAGAAAAAGAAGATAAAGATGAAGGTTATACACGCAAGGAATATAACTATTCATCTTTTTCCCGCAGTTTTTCGCTACCTCAAGATGTAAGTAAAGAAAAGATCACAGCAACCTACACTGATGGTATTCTTTGTTTGCGCTTACCTAAAAAAGACGTTTCCAAATCTACTACCGGCAAAATCACGGTTGACTGATTTTTAATTGGGTGTGTGGTACATAAAAGGGAGTGTTTACTCCCTTTTCCTATTTCTTCAAATATACCACTACAGGAAAATGGTCACTGTAACCATTGTTCCAGAATTTGCCACGAAACGAACGACGCGGATAGCCAATAAACTTTCCACCTGTTTGCCGCAGAAAGGGACGGTCATATATCTCGCATCCTATATACTGCAATCCTGTATGTTGCATAAAGCCATTAGAGATAATCACTTGGTCAAACAGGTACCATACACGCTCGAAAACACCCGTACCCTTGCCATTTTTAAAGAGGTCTATCCATGGGTTATAAAGATTGCTGTTTCTGTCTGCTTTAGCACCCAGCGTTTGCTGCACACTGCCATCCGTGGGATTATCATTCAGGTCGCCCATCACCAGTATGCGCGCCTTAGGGTTTGCCTGTAGTATGGCATCTATCTTCTTTCGGTTCACCATTGCCAATATATCGCGTTTATCTGCCGTTTCTTCTCTGCCCTCCCTGCGCGAAGGCCAGTGGTTTACCAACACATGTACGGTATCGCCTACCAGGGTGCCCATTACATACAGCACATCGCGCGTAGCATCGCTGCCATGCAGCGATACCGGCAATGGCTTTGACATCAGCGGCTTGAAGAACTTAGGATTATACACCAGCGCTACATCTATACCCCGCTCATCCCGGCTGTTATACCACACATATTTATAACCTCTGCTTTTTATTTCAGGCTGAGAAAGCAAGTCATTCAATACGCGGTTGTTCTCTATTTCAGCCACACCTATCAATATAGCACCATCTGTCACTTTACCCGTTCCTATACTTTGAAATACGCCGGCTATATTATGTAGTTTCTGCCTGTATACTTTACCTGTATATCGATAGCTGCCTTTGGGAGTAAAATCTTCATCATGGACATGTGGATCATCCAGCGTATCAAAAAGGTTTTCCAGGTTATAAAAAGCTACAGCATAATCCTTACCCTGCGCATATACGGCTGTAGCAAGTATCGCAAAGCAAATAGTGAGTAGTAACTTTTGAAACAATCTATACTGTATTTAGAAATTCTTGTTTAGGATTTTAGCTTTTAGAAATTAGTATTTTCTAACTACACTGCCAGCACTCTTATCATATCTATCATATCCTTACTGAGGCATACGTTTTCTTTAATAGCTTTTTCAAACGGCGTGTACACTATTTCTCCATTTATTATGCCAGCCATTACTTGTGTTTGGCCCGCACACAGTGCATCTACAGCTGCATAACCCAATCTGCTGGCCAGTATCCTGTCCGCACAGGTAGGCGACCCACCGCGCTGTATATGTCCTAGTATGGCACTGCGTATATCCAGCATCGGGAAGCGTTCCTGTACTTTGGCTTGTAATTCTTTAGCGCCGCCAAAATCGTCGCCCTCTGCTACTACCAGTATATGCACGGTTTTCTTACGGCGTTCGTCCATATCTATTCTATCCAGCACATCGTTTATATTGGTCACTGTTTCGGGTAGCAGTATATCTTCTGCACCGCAGGCAAGGCCACTGTGCAATGCTATATACCCTGCATCGCGGCCCATTACTTCTACAATAAATAACCTGTCATGCGCTTCTGCAGTATCACGTATCTTATCTATTGCATCTACTGCTGTATTTACAGCCGTATCAAAGCCTATAGTAAAGTCCGTACCAGCCAGATCTTTGTCTATCGTACCCGGCAAACCCACTGCCGGTATCGTATATTTTTTAAAGAAGGCAACAGCGCCTTTAAAAGTACCATCACCACCTATCAGCACCAAGCCCTCTATGCCATGTTTTTGCAGGTTGTCATAGGCTTTTTGCATCCCTTCATCAGTCATAAATTCTTTACTGCGTGCCGTTTTCAGTATGGTGCCGCCACGCTGTATGATATTCGATACATCCTTCGCTTCCATTTTATATATATCGCCATCTATCATACCCTGGTAGCCACGCCTGATGCCATGTACTTCTATCCCATGATAAGTAGCAGTACGTACTACTGCTCGTATAGCCGCATTCATGCCGGGGCTATCACCGCCCGATGTCATTACTCCTATTTTCCTTATTGTGCTCATAGTTTGCTTTTATGATAGCTCCACAAATATGCAAAGGTGCGCTTCTTAATTAAAAGGTACGCCAAAGATGTTACATAGAATTAACAAAAAAACCGCGCCCTTACGGGCAACGGTTCCATAAAAATAAGACACCTCTCTCAATATGATCAACCAGCAAGCGCCATACTCATATCTTGGGGTTGTGCCATGCGGATGGTTTCTTCCAGGAATTCTACCCTGCCTGTAGCTACATTATACATAGCACCTATGATGCCTACTTTACCACTACTTACCAGTTCATTTATAATGGTACTCTCAGCCAATATCCTGTCTACCGAGTGGTGTACGTTCAGCATTGCTACCTCGTTTACAAATTGTGCATTTTTACCATCGCGTTGCGTATGCTTTTGTTCCTGTTGCACAGCGGGTTCTATTTTTTTCAGCAGCGATGTCAAATTACCGAGTTCTACATGATCGCAGGCACCTTTTATAGCACCACAACCTGTATGGCCCAATACCACTATCAATGGGGTTTTCACCGCAGCGGTAGCATATTCCAGGCTACCCAGTATATCATTATTTATCACATTACCAGCTATACGGATACTGAATATATCGCCCAAACCCTGATCAAACACTACCTCTGCCGATGTACGTGAATCCATGCAGCTGACAATGGCAGCAAATGGGAACTGGTCATCTTTTGTTTCATTCACCAGTTCCAGCAGGTCGCGGTTCACTTTCAGGTTATTAACAAACCTGAAGTTGCCATTCTTCAATAATTGTAATGCCAGCGATGGCGTGATATTTGCTTTGTCTATATTTTTTAAAGTATGCATTTTAAAATAGTTTTTGTGGTTAAATAATTATGAGTTTTAGTCATTACCCGTCAGTTGCTTCAGTAGTTTTTTATAAGTACCTGCACTGCGTTTAGGCTCTTCATTGCCATTTGCCAATTCAGATACTACATCCCATTCCGATGCTGCCGAGGGCACTTTATACGTATTCTTAAAGCCTATCAGCGATAGCTTTATATTTCTATCCGGTGCTTTGCTTTCATGAAAATCGCGTATCAGCTCCAGCACATCATAATCTATGTATTCTGTCTGGCTGGCATCTACAATAATGCTGGTGTTTTCAGGTAGTTTTTCCAGTGTTTCTTTAATACTTGCTTTGTTCAGGAACGATACTTCCTGTGCCAATGTCAATTTTACGAGCTCACCATTGCTGAAGCTGCTGCGCTGAAAATAGTAGGGTATGCGCATATTGGCACGCAATGTATAAAACACAGCTACCACCAGGCCTATACCCACACCTTTCAATAGGTCCAGCGATACTACACCTATAGCCGTTGCCACAAAAGGAATGAACTGTGTAGCGCCACCTTCTTTCCATATATGCTTGAATACCGATGGTTTGCAAAGCTTGTAACCGGTATATATCAATATGGCCGCCAGCGATGCTTTGGGTATCAGGTTCAATATGGTTGGGATGGTAGCCACACATACCAATAACAAGGTACCGTGTATGATTGCTGAGAGTTTGGTACGTGCACCTGCATTGATATTGGCCGATGAACGTACGATAACAGATGTTACCGGCAGGCCGCCTATCAGTCCGCTTATCATATTACCTATGCCTTGCGCACGTAGCTCACGGTTGGTTGGCGTATACCGTTTCAGCGGATCCAGTTTATCTGTTGCCTCTATACACAGCAGTGTTTCAATAGATGCCACAACTGCTATTACCACACCTATCTGCCATACTTTGGGGTTAGATAATGCAGTAAAATCAGGCATCATGAAGTTACCAATGAAGCTATTGAAATCAGTAGCTACCGGCAGGCTTACCAGGTGTGTATTGTCCAGGTAAAGATTGCCGCTTATCATTTGATACAGGCCATTCAGTAATACGCCTGTTATTACCACTACTAATCCGCTTGGCAAAAACTTCAGTTTACTGAAAGCTTTGGTTTGCCACAATATCAATATTAATATACCCAGTATTGCTATAATAGCTGCGCCCGGTTCTATGTGTCGCAGGCTGTCGCTTATGATGTCCATAGAAAAGCCATCTTCTGCATCCACCATACTATCATGGTTTTGCTTGGTATAGCCTACTGCGTCGGGTATTTGTTTAATGATAATTGTCAATCCAATACCTGCCAGCATGCCCTCTATCACACTGCTGGGAAAATAATTAGCTATCGTGCCGGCTTTCAGTATGCCCAATACAAATTGTACAGCACCTGCTACCATTACCGAACATAGAAAGACGTCAAAAGCACCCAATTCGCCAATGGCGCTCAGTACTATAGCCGTCAGTCCGGCAGCTGGCCCCACTACGCTCAATTGAGAGCCGCTCAGGAAACCAATAACAATACCACCTACTATACCGGCCACAATACCGGAGAAAAGTGGTGCGCCCGATGCCAGCGCTATACCCAGGCACAATGGCAGGGCAATGAGAAAGACGATAATGCCGGCAACAAGGTCGTTCTTAAAATATTTGAATAAGCCTTCTTGTTTCATAAAATTGATCATAGCTGTAAAAACGCCTGTATGTACGCATGGATGCTACACACGGGTTTAAACGGTGCACACTACGAACAGTGCTTGTTGGTTTTTAAAAATAAAAATGGATACAATTGGGCATACGATGCCCATAGATGCTATGAAGGCTTAGCAGTTGGGAGGCGGTGTAAAAATATCGGGGACGAAATTATTGGGGAGCCGTTCGGCTTCGTGGATGGCTGTTTCTATAGCCCTATCCAGGTGTAAAATCTGTGCGGTAAGGCTCGCTTCGCTACTAATAAGCTTGAAGGGTTCGGCACCTTTTTTCAATTTGCTGCCGGGTGTATCATCTGCGCTGTGGCAAGTTTCATGTATCTCTTCTGTCATCATGCCTTTGAACAATATCTTCCCTATTTCCTTCACAGGAAGCACCTGGAAGGAAAAGATAGTGAGAAAGATATACGCCAGCAGTTTACGCATCGTTGGCAAATTAACACTAAATATGCTGATGAACAGCGCTTAGCATCAATAATAAAATGTTAAACCCATAGATAAATATTATTATTACTACATTTTTATCCTTTCCATAGCTATTTCTCAATACTTTTGCGCTGTTTTTACCAGCATTTTCTTAGCGTGAAATTTACATTCCTATTTTTATTGCTGATGCCTTTTAGCCTGTTGGCGCAAGATAGCGACTGGCCCAGTCCTGAAGTGGCACAGATGTATAATGCTGCCCGTGGCGATTTGATGCGGGGCAATATCCAGCAGGCCATCATTACCTATCGAAATGCCATTCAACTGGCGCCGGAAAAGATGATCCTGTATCGCGACTTGGGACAGGCATACTACCTGGCAGGTGAATATGATGAAACACATAAGATACTGGAACCTATTATTAAAAGTGGCGAGGCCGATGCGCAAAGCTTCCAGATAGCAGGTTCAGCATATGTAGCACAAAAGGAAAAGAAAAAAGCTAAAAACATATTACAGAAGGGATTGGAACGCTACCCACATTCCGGCCTGCTGTTTCATGAACTGGGCAGGATGTATGAGATGGATGAGCAACCGGTATATGCCCTTGAAACCTGGCTGGATGGTATTGAAGCCGATCCTGCCTATCATATAAACTATTACGAGGCCGCCCGCATGTATATGGGCACTCAAAAACCGGTGTGGGCGGTTATTTATGCCGAAATGTTTCTAAATATAGAACAGCAGACACCACGTGCTAATGAAACCCGCGATATGCTTTTAGGTGCCTACCAGCGCCTGTATAAAATGCTGGGTACCGGCGAGATACCCAAATTCAAAGGTGGTAACAAGCAAAAACTGGCAGCCACCGCCGGCAATACTTTTGAGGAAGCGGTAGAACATACCTATCTGAAGTTATCGCCTGTAGTGAGTGATGGTATCACTACCGAAAACCTCATCATGCTGCGTACCCGGTTCCTGATGGAATGGATGAAAGCATATGCCGGCAAATACCCCATCAGCCTTTTCAACAGGCTGGGCGATATGCTGCGTAATGGGTATTTCGATGTATATAACCAATGGGTATTCGGTAAAATAGACAACCCGCAGCAGTTTGACGCATGGAAGAAGTTTCATCCCGATGCCATTCCTAAACTGGAGGCCTGGCTCGGCGAACATCCTTACCGCCCAGTAGCTGCCGATTTTTACAACAGCAAAAAGGTAGATGGTATCTTTATCAAAGAAAAGAAAGCTAAATAGGTCAATACCTGTATGAATCAGGCATTTAGTTTAACGTTTCGCTTATAAATAATAATCTACATTTGCCAGCCATATTATAACGTGTCAATGCTTAATAAAAAAATATATAATTATCTGGCAGCAGCATTGCTGCTGGGCGTTAGTGCTACTACAGCTACCGCGCAGGTTGCCGATAAGATACTAGCTGTAGTTGGCAAAAACCGTATCGTTTTACAATCCGAACTGGAAGTACAGGCGGCTCAGGCAGCCCAGCAAACAGGCCAGGAGCCATCCGATAAAGATAAATGCGGCTTGCTGCAGCAAATCATCCTGCAGAAAATGCTGGTGGAACAGGCTGAACGGGATAGCCTTCTGGTAAGTGAAGAAGAAGTGGAGGGGGCTTTGGAAAACCGCCTCCGTTATTTCATCCAGCAGTTTGGCTCTAAGGAAAAACTGGAAGAAGTATCGGGCAGAACCGTTTTCCAGATGAAGGAGGACTATCGAGATGTGATACGCGAAAGCATGATGGCCGAAAAAGTGCAGGGCCAACTGATGCAGAATGTAAAGATTACCCCCGCCGAAGTGAATGCTTTTTTCAAAACAATCCCTACAGATAGCCTTCCCGATTTTCCTGCTACAGTAGAAATGGGACAAATAGTTATCAATCCCGCCGTTAGCCCCGAACTGGATGATTATGCCCGCAAAAAGCTGGAAGACATCCGTAAGCAGATAGTCGTAGATAAAAAGGATTTTGAAACCATGGCCGGTCTATATAGCGATGACCCTGGCAGCCGCAATAATGGCGGCCGTTATGATGGTGTAAGCCGTCGCGGCGGTGGCTGGGCTACAGAGTTTGTGGCTGCTGCTTTCAAACTGCAAAACGGCGATGTATCGCCTATCGTTAAAACACAGTTCGGCTACCACATTATCCAGATGATACGCCGCCGGGGTGAAGAGGCCGATGTAAGGCACATCCTTATTAAACCGGAGCATACTTCAGCCGATTATAAAGCGGCCTTTATGAAACTGGATAGCATCCGTTCAGAACTGGTTGCCGGAAAAATAACGTTTCAGGAAGCAGTAGGTAAATATTCAAACGATGAAATGAGCAACCGCACCGGCGGTATGATAGCCGACCCGCAAACAGGTAGTACTACTATGGAAGTTGCTAACCTGGATCCATCTATAGCTTTGATGATAGATACGATGAAAGTGGGCAGCTATTCGCAACCGCAGGTATTTGATAACGGCCGTGGCGACCGCAGTACGCGCATAGTGTATTTGAAAAGCATCACCGCGCCGCACAAGGCCAATCTTAAAGACGATTATGCCCGCATACAGGATATAGCACTGCAGCAAAAGAAAGCAAAGAAAATGATGGATTGGGTAGCAGAGAAATCGCCTACCTACTACATAAAAATAGACCCTGCATACATGGACTGTGAAGAGCTGCAAGCCTGGAAGAATAACGCAAAGAATTAAAAAACATAAAAAATTTGTAACAGAATAAAGGCACCCAATGGGTGCCTTTATTTTTATCGTTAGCTCAACAGGTAAGCAATATCTTCTTTGGTAAGCCTTTTCAGGAAGGCATTATCATCCGATACCAGTTCATTGGCCAGTGCGCGCTTACGTTCTTGCAGTGTCAGCATTTTTTCTTCTATGGTATCCTTGCATATCAGCCTGTAGGCAAATATATTCTTGGTTTGCCCTATACGGTGCGTACGGTCTATAGCTTGCTGCTCTACCGCAGGGTTCCACCATGGGTCTACTATATATACATAGTCTGCCGCCGTAAGGTTAAGACCTATACCACCCGCCTTCAGGGATATCAGGAATACCCGGCATTCTTCATTATTCTGAAACTCCTGTATAGCTTGCTCGCGTTGCGTGGCGGATGAGCTACCGTCAAAATAGACATAGGGTATACCTTTCGTTTCCAGTTCTTTGCGTATCAGCGCCAGCATACCCAGGAATTGTGAGAATATCAACGCTTTGTGGTTGCCCACATTTTCATTTATCTCGCGTGTCAGTTCATCCAGCTTTATGCTGTAGTTATGATACCTTTCTTCTTCATTCAGTATGGCCGGCGAATCACATATCTGGCGCAGCTTGGTAAGTCCCTGCAATATATGCATCGTACTGCGCTCTACACCGCGCTCTTCTATCATCCCCATTATCTGCTCACGATACATATTGCGGTAGGCATCGTATATCTTACGCTGCTCCGCACCCATTTCACAATGCAGTATCATCTCTGTTTTTTCTGGCAAGTCTTTGGCCACCTGCTCTTTGGTGCGGCGCAGCAGGAAGGGATAGGTTAGCTTTCGCAATTGTTGCTTCACTTCATCTTCCTGGAACTTATCTATTGGCGTAGCAAATTCATTCATGAAAAATTCCCTGCTGCCCAGCATGCCGGGGTTCAGGAAGTTCATTTGCGCAAACAGGTCGAAGGTATTATTCTGCAATGGCGTACCGCTCAGTGCCAGCCTGTTTTTAGCCGTCAGCAGCAGCGATGCCTTTGCTACCTGGCTCTGCGGGTTCTTTATCGACTGAGATTCATCCAGCACCACATAGTCAAAGTCTATATCCTTGAACACTTTTATATCGCTGCGCATGGTACCGTAGGTAGTAATAATGATATCATACGGTTCAAATGCACGCTCGCTGGCCATACGTTTAGGGCCATGGTGTATAAAATGGGTAAGATCCGGTGTAAACTTCCGTATTTCATTTTCCCAGTTATACATCAGCGTGGTAGGGCATACCACCAGGAATTTTGCATCCGGGTTCTCATTCTTGCAATGCTGAAAGAATGCCAGCGTCTGCACCGTTTTACCAAGACCCATATCATCGGCCAATATACCGCCCCAGCCTGCTTCCCGCAGGAAGAGTAACCACTGAAAACCTGCCAATTGGTAAGGCCTCAGCTCCGCTTTCAGTTCCTTTGGCGGACTGACATTGCTATAGTCGCTGTCCAAAATACCTGTCAGGCGCTCTTTCTTTTCTTCCAGTTCTCTTTGCAGCTCTTCTTCATCTACCTCTGCCAGCAGCTCATCCAATACACTGAAATGGTATTTTTTCAGGCGGATGCTATTGCCTTTGGTATCGCCCATCTTTATCAGCAGGGCATATTTCTTCAGCCATTCTTCAGGTAGCAGGCCTATAGAGCCATCGCCCAGCTTTACAAAGTTTTGCTTTTGCGCCAATGCGCGCTTCACATCTACCAGCGATACTGTCTGGTCTCCAAACACTACTTCTACAGTAGCGTCAAACCAGTCTATACCACTGCTTACATGCACCCTGGTATCGGGCTTGTAGGTGCTGATACGCAGGCTTTTCAGGTTTTCAAAACCATACAGCGTCACATTCCATTCCTTCATCACTTCCGAAAAACGGAAGAACCAGTTATTGGCTATTACCGATGTGCCCGGCATGTAAAAGAAATGGTCTTTTACATTGTGCTGTATATCGCTGTGCAGGTTGCGCACCATATTGATGTATTCCTGCTCGGCAGTTTCATTGCGCTTCACCACTTTCACTACACCATTGTGTGGCTCTATCACATCACCAAAGAAGCCCCATTTTATCTCGATGCCATTGTAGGCAAATGCAGGTTGTAACACCAGCATCTGCTCACGCTCCTGCATATACAGCCTGTATTCCGGCACAGACTTATCTACATGTTCTACCAGCTCATCACCAAATATTACGTGCATCAGCTGGCTCCACGCCATCAGTTTATCCTGCAGAAAGCTGTTCCATTCGGTTGCATCTATCTCCAGTTCACCATCTGGCAACAGGTGCTCTATCACGCGCACCTGCCCTATATTGGCTATGGCATGTACCGTAAAGTCATACATCAGTAGGCCGGCATTCAGCTGCACTACTTCTTTATATGGCACATACTTATCGTCTATTATCCACGATAGCGCTATTACATATTTGTCACCTTTCTTATCTACACTCAATTGCGGCTGCACCTTTGCCGGTGAGAAGGCTACCGGCTCCAGTTCCTTAGAACTTAGTTTTTTAGCTGCAGGTTTTATAAAACACAATGCATGGTGCTTATAGCGTTCCAGTAGCTTCTGGTATTTGGGCAGCAGGTATTCCCATATCTGTTCTCCCACCTCATCAGGATGGGCTTTCAGCATGCTATCGTAGTCATCAAGAAAATCGCCGAAGGGCAGGTTTTTCTTGAGGTATTTCAATGTTTCTTCAGTAGTGAATTTGCGTATCACCGGTAGCAGCTCGCGCTCATCTTCTTTAAACTGCATGGGGTTCACATACTGCATCAGGTCCAGCCGCTCTATACCGTTTATAAATTTGCGGCCGTCTTCATCTGTTTCCCCCGCCACCAGCGAAAAGGTCACGTTAGGATAATGATCTGCATTGGTGTCTATTACAATGCCTATGCGCTTAGGATCCTGTTGCGGCACATGTGTTACCTGTGCTGCTGCCTGTTCCCTTTTTATATTGCTGCCTTGCCCGGCATAGCTGGGCATAGCGGCAGGCTGGGTCACTTTCTTTATAGTGGTATCCAGCACCCGTAGAAATGGCTTGCCGTTCTGGTACACAAATTCAAACTTGCCGGTAAGGTCATCATTCAGGCTATAGCCATACAATGCCAGCAATTTGTTCTTTTGCTCATCCCAGTCGCGCACGCTCAGGAAGTATTGCGGCCCGTACGCATTCAGCACCTGTATAAAAACGGTGGCCTTATGCACGCATAGCGGGTATTGCTTTTCATCGCACCCGCACGATGTATCGAAGTAGCGCTCCTCATTTTGCTGCAGCACTACTTTATAGGTCATCTCATCCTCAGGTACTTCTGCCTCTATCCGGTCATTCTTCTTACCTGTATTGATAATGGCTTTCTTGAAAGATGCCCACTGCGTGGCTTTATCTATTATTTCAGGCGATGCAAAGATGCGCAGCATCTGCATATTCACCTGGCGCATGCGCACTACGGAATGTTTTTGATCATACACAATATCTGCATTCTCAAAAAATCCACTCTGTAGTATGTCATTCAGTTGAAACAGTGCTGCTACTTCATGCCGGCATATATCGCCCATGTTATAAGGGCACTGGCAACGTATGGAAAGATTTTTGGGGTCCAGGTATTTATTTACCGTTACAGTATAATAGTTCTGGTACACATCATTACGCACCCGGAAACGCACCTGCTCCAGCAGGTGGTCTACATCCAGCATTTGCACGCCGGCAGAATAGAAGATTTTCTTACCCCTGCGGATAACTTCTTCTGTTCCATGGTTATAAACATGTCTTAATAACGGTGGTAATGACATTTTCCCTTGGGTCAGTTCAAATTTGGCAATCTGCAAAGGTAGCGAAAAAAGGCGCTACAATGAGCGCCTTTTGCAATTAATTTCATGTTAATATGCTATTGTCTAAACAAACATGCTTGTTATCAGGTAAACGAGACCCGCTATCAGGGCACTTACCGGTATGGTAAGTATCCATGCCCAAAGCAGGTTCAAAGTTACCCCCCAGCGCACGGCCGACAGGCGTTTGGTAGCACCCACACCTATGATGGAACCTGTAATGGTATGTGTTGTAGATACCGGGATACCCATCTGTTCCGTCATGAACAGGGTAATGGCACCCGCGCTTTCCGCACTCACACCTTCCAGCGGGGTTACTTTGGTTATACGCGACCCCATGGTTTTAACGATCTTCCAGCCACCGCTCAACGTACCGGCTGCTATGGCCGTGTAGCAGGCCAGTGGCACCCAGCCCAGGTCTTTCAGTGCCATGCTTATGTCACCGTATTTCTGCTCATTATAGGCCACAAAAGCCGCAGCAATGATACCCATTACTTTCTGTGCATCGTTACCACCATGACCCAAACTAAAGGCTGCCGATGATACCAGCTGCAGGCGTTTGAACATATTGGCTTTGCGGAATGCGCTTGGCTCACGCAGCACATCTACATAGATGTAGCACAATATAAATATCAGTGCAACCGCTGCAATGCCGTACATGAATATAGAGTTATCTGCCTTTTTCAGCGATTTTACTACATCCTTACGCACATCTATCTTTTCCAGCTTTTCCAGCAATAGCGCTTTTTGTGCCGCATCCATTTGCATAACGACGGCTACACTATCTGCCAGTTGCTCATTGGGTACGCTGTTATATTGTGCAGTCAGGTGCTTCACACCATCTACGGCCTTATTCAGGCTGTCTGCAAAGGGTTTCAGGGTAGCATCTTTTTTAGCTTGCCTTGTAATGCTATCCAGGTTGTACACTTCTTTTACAGCATCTTGCCCTTTATAACCTTCCAATGGTTTGAACAAGCCTTTTGCCTCCATCTTATCGGCTATACCTGCTGCATGTATCTTATCATATGCCGGCAGAAATACTTTTGCTTCCTTCACATAACCATTGGCTTTATCTACCTGTGGTTGTTTCGATGGGTCTTTCCGGGCTTCTTTTTCATATTTATCTACACGGTACAGTTTAGCCAGGTTCTCTTTCAGCTTCACTTGTTCAAACTGGTTGAAAAGCACCCAGGTACCGGCTACCGACAAGATGATGATGACGATACGCAGCCATACATTGCGCATAATGGTCACCAGGGTAATGAACATCGAAATGATCATACCTATCAGTGGCGCCAGGAAGATGAACAATAATGTCTTGCTTATTTTTTCCAGCTCCACTATAGATGTCAGGCCCATCATCCCTTTCGTTTGGAAAGCGTGCGTAATGGCCGCACCGGCAAAACCACCTATCAGCGTGTGCGATGACGAGGATGGGATACCGTACCACCACGTCAGCAGGTTCCAGGCAATGGCGGCTATCAGGCCGGCAAATATTACCGGCAGGGTAATGTATTCAGGATATACCGTTTTACCAATGGTATTGGCTACTGCGTGATCCTGGAAGATGAAATAGGCCACAAAGTTGAACGTAGCTGCCCATATTACCGCCTGGAAAGGGGTTAGTACTTTGGTAGATACGATGGTGGCAATCGAGTTGGCGGCATCATGAAAACCGTTGATATAATCAAACAGCAGCGCCAGTATGATGATTACTACTAAGAACGTAAACATATATGCGTTTGGAGAAGTGGAGTGCTATTAAACGTACTTGATGATGATAGATTCTATCACGTTGGCTGCGTCTTCACACTTGTCAGTCACTACTTCAAGCATTTGGTACAGGTCTTTCTTTTTGATGATTTCTATGGGGTTGGTATTCGATGAGAACAACTGCATCATGCCTCTATCCAGCATATCATCGCCTTCATTCTCCAGGCTGTTTATCAGTACGCAGGCTTCTGTCAGCGAGCGCAGGTCTTTCATATCGCGCAGGCCATATACGGCTTTGTTTAGTGCAGTGATGGATTTTTTGATGATCTCCGCAAAACCACGCGTGGTATCATCTACATCATCGATGTAGTAGTTCATCATACGCTTGGCAGAGCCCCACATAAAGTCGGCAATATCATCCAGCGATGTAGCCAGGTAGTGAATATCCTCGCGGTCGAACGGGGTAATGAAATTGCGGCCCAGTTCTATAAAGATGCGATGTGTTACCTCGTCGTTCTTGTGCTCCCAGTCTTCCAGTTGTTTCAGCAGCACCGCACGTGCACTCGGGTCTTGTTCTGTTACCGCCTTACCAAACACTTCACTCATTTGTGTCAGGTTCGAACTTACTTCTTCAAACAGACCATAGAATACCCTGTCTTTAGGCAGGAATATCTTCATTATCGAGGCAAAACTCATAATTCAGTATTTGTTTTAATTGAATTTACGGCGGCAAAAGTACCTTGCCTATGCGGGGGAAAAAAGCCGTAACATAAAGTTAATATTAAATTAATATTGAGAAAATTATTTAATATCTATTGCACAACATTGTGTTCACAATGTCTTTGTAATACTGGCAAATAACTGACTTTAAACGAGTTAAGGTATATCTACAGACGCACCCTCGGATCCAGCCAGCCGTAAAGCATATCGGTCAGCAGGTTTACGATGATGAAAACAAAGGCGGTAAGCAGTACAGAACCCATTACCAGCGGAAAGTCAAATTTATCCAGCGCATCTACCGTTAGCTTGCCTATTCCCTTCCACCCAAAAATGTATTCCACAAAGAAGGAACCGGCCAGCAGCTCTGCCAGCCAGCCCGATATGGCAGTCACCACCGGGTTCAGCGCATTGGGCAGGGCATGGCGGAAAACCACCCGCCCGGTTGACAATCCTTTGGCGTAGGCGGTGCGTATATAGTCCTGCGACAATACATCCAGTAAAGCGCTCCTTGTTAGCTGAGTAATAATACTCAGCGGGCGTATACCCAGCGCCAGTGCCGGCAGCAGTAAGTTCTTCAATACAATATGCCTGCCGGTAAATGGGTCGTATTCCCACAGGCTGCCCGTCATGTTCAGCCCGGTATAGCTGTGCAGCAGGTAGCCAAAGAAATAGGCTATCACCAAACCCGCAAAGAACGATGGCATAGATACACCCGCCACACTGGCAGCTATAGCACCCGTATCCATCCAGGTATTTTTCTTCAGGGCCGCCAATACCCCCAGCAATATGCCACCTGCAGTTGCTATAGCAATGGCAGCCAATGCTAGTATGATTGTACCGGGCAGTGCCTCGGTCAGCACCAGGCTTACTTCCCGCTTGGTGCGGTAAGAGCGGCCCAGGTAGGGCCATTTCAGCGCCAATGTATTGTCACCCATGGGCAGCAGGCGCACATAGTCATACTTCGCTTGTGCCGCTGCATCCTTCTTATATATACTGATGGGCGATATATCGTTCAGGTAAAGAAAATACCTGGTAAGCATGGGCTTATCCAGGTTCATTTCTTTCCGTGCATTTTCTATCGTGGCAAGGTCGCTACGCTGTCCCATCAGCAAGCGGGCAGGGTCGCCCGGCAATACATTGAACAGGAAAAACACTACGGTAACCACGCCCAGCAATACCAGCAGGCTATACCGTAAGCGCCGTGCCACAAATCGCAACACTAATCTGCTTTAGATTTTGAGTCCGTACCTACAGCCGTCGGGTAATCCCTATAGCTCCACTTGCCACGTATCACGCCCTGTTCCAGCAACATCAAGCCGGGGTTAGAACGCAGGGCTGTTTTGCTCACCGTCCCGTCAAATACCATCAATATGGCTTTATCCAGGCCATTCTGCTTACGGAAGGCTTCTGCTGCTTCTTTAGTAGCCGAACATAGTATATAGAATGGTACATTTTGTTTCTCGGCATTTTCTATCAGGGCACGCAGTTTATCCATATTATCGGTACGTGCTTTTTTCGGATCTTTTACAAATAGCAGGTAGGCATAACCCGGCGTATTCAGTATCTGGTCGGTCATTTCATTACCGTCGTAGTCGGCAATGATGAAGTCTTTTATCTTAGGTTCTGCATTCCCTTTTTTCACCAGTTTGTCCTTACGGTCTACAAACACCCAGGTCGTATCCTGCCATGGATAGTTCTCGGTAGTAAACTCTTTCTTCACCCCGTCTTTCTCATATATCATCACGCTCTCATATACGTCAGGCGTAGCACCCGGCGGTATCTGGCGGTCTTTTATCAGGTTAGCACCTACTTTATAAGGCAGGCAGTCGTGAAAAGGCAGGTGTTCCAGCCCCCACCATTGCATGCCAAAAGCAAAGAAAGCAGTCAGTATCATTAATGATGTACCAATGTTCTTATTAAACACCGGCTGTATACGCTTGCGGTAGATGAATAATATGATACCCAGCACCAGTAAGGCCACATCTTTCCAGAAGGTCTCTTCATTGGTTATTTTAATACAATCACCAAAGCAACCACACTCTTTTATTTTACCGCTGAATAATACATAAGCCGTAAGGAAGGTAAAGAACGTAATCAGCAACAGCAGCAATACGGAAAAAACACGCTGTGCATATCCCAGCAGCACTGCCACACCGGCTATTATCTCGAAGGCTATCATAGTAATGGAAAGGGCCAGTGAAAATGGCATCATCCAGTACATATGCCATACTTCAAAAAACTCATCCATTTTGTAGCTCAACCCCAGTGGGTCGTTCGCCTTTACCAGTCCCGAGAATATGAATAATACACCTACTATTATCCGGATAAGCCAGAGTACGTATTTCATCTTGAATGCTTTAGTGCGTATGTAATGACTCGTTTATTGTAAAATGCGTTTGTAACAAACTGTTAAAAGCTAAGCGATATCGTTTTTAGCTTCGTTTATTTTGATGAGGGCAAATATGCCATAGTTCACTATATCATGAAAATTAGCATCTACCCCTTCCGATACGATGGTTTGGCCTTCGTTGGCCAGTATCTGTTTTATGCGCAGCAGCTTTACCAGTATCAGGTCTACAAACGATTGTTGCGATAGTTCGCGCCAGGCTTCGCCGTAGTCATGGTTTTTTTGCAGCATCAGGTCTTCTATCTCTTTTGCCTTCACCTCATACCATTGGCGGGCTTCCGCCTCGCTCAGGTCAATAGGGGCATTAGCAGGCATACCGTTTTGTATCACGGCTATAATGCCGTAGTTCACAATACCTACAAACTCACTTTCTATGCTATCGCCTATCTTTTGCTCGCCCGTTTCCTGTATCTGGCGAATGCGCCATGCTTTTATATATATCTGGTCAACAATTGATATAGGCCGCAATACCCTCCACGATGTGCCATAATCTTTGGCCTTTTTCACATACAGGTCTTTGCAGGCCGATACGATGCCGCGGTATTGTTCCAGTGTATTTATCATTGTGTTGGTGCTTACGCTATCCTGCATTTTCTTTGTACTAACTATGAGTTTCAAAAATACAGTTTTACCCGTACAAACCACCCTCAAAAGTAAAGGCCGTCTGCTCGATATATCAAAGCCTGTTGTAATGGGTATTCTGAATGCTACGCCCGATAGTTTTTACAACAAAGGCCGCGATAGCGATACCAATAGCCTGCTACACAAAGCCGAGCAGATGCTGAATGACGGTGCTGCCATACTGGATATAGGCGGTGCTACCACCAAGCCCGGTGCGCAGCTGATAAGTGCAGATGAAGAACTGCAGCGTGTAATACCTGTAATAGAAGCTATCATAAAACGCTTCCCTGATGCCTGGCTATCGGCAGATACGTATAATGCTGCCGTGGCTAAAGAAGCGGTAGCAGCAGGTATATCTATAATAAATGATGTGAGCAGCGGCAGCATAGATAAGGATATGCTGGCAACAGTGGCCTCATTGCAAGTGCCCTATATAGCCATGCACATGCAGGGCACACCTGAAACCATGCAACAAAACCCGCAATACAACAATGTAGCGCTGGATATACTGCACTACCTGCGCAATGTATGCGATGATTGTCACATGGCAGGTATTACCGATATCGTCATAGACCCCGGCTTTGGCTTCGGCAAGACACTGGAACATAACTACGAACTGCTACGCAATATGCACACCCTGCGCATGCTGGGTAAACCCATACTGGCAGGCATTTCCCGCAAGGGCATGATATGGAAAGCACTGAACACAAACCCAGAAGGCGCACTGAACGGCACTACTGCACTGCACGTAATAGCCCTGCAACAAGGCGCTAACATATTAAGGGTGCATGATGTAAAGGAAGCGAGAGAGGTGATAACTTTGATAGGCATGATGAAGTAGAACGCTACTTCAAATGGTCGCCTATCATCGGGTGCCTTTTGAATTTCTTCTTCCTATCGAACAGATACCGCAATGTTTGCAGCTTACGGCTTCTGTAAGTGCCCAGGCTTTCGGCTATGTTTATCATCTTGGGGTTAAAGTCACCTATCCACTGCATCTCGTAGTCTTCATACTTACCTGCAGGCTGTATTACCTTAGCACCGGCCATTATCATATAGCCATCTACACCTTTACCTTGAAATTCGGGTATGATGCCAAATACCAATCCCACAAAGCGGTTACACTTGCCAAAATTTTTCAACCATAGAAATTTTAGCTTCTGCCACAGGCCAAACTTGCCATTCATATGTTTGAAATACTGGTTCAGGTCGGGCAGGTTTATCCAGAAGCCTATCGGCTCATCTTTATAATACACATACCACATCAGGTCTTCATCTATTACAGACTTCATCTGGGCAAACATTTTCGCTACTACCCTTTCCTCCAGTTGCTTACCACCACCGTGCCCGGCCCACGCCTTATTGTAGATGTAGGCAAAGTCCTTTATATATTTCTCCAAGTTGCTTTTACGTATGTGCCGATAACTATAGTTAGGGTCTTGTGATAGCTCTTCATACCGCTGGTAAAACTTATCCTGCAGGCGGTCTTTCACTTTCATGGCAAAGCATACCTGCTCAAAGTACACCTCGAACCCATAGTTATCAAACAGTTCTTTGTAATAAGGCGGGTTGTAATTCATACAATACAGCGGCTCCTGGAAACCTTCTACCAGCAATCCCCACCAGCGTTCGCGCTCCCCAAAGTTGATGGGGCCATCCATAGCCTCCATACCACGCTGCTGCAGCCATTGTTTACAATGGTCGAACATGAAATTGGCAGCCTGCTGATCGTTGATGCATTCAAAGAAACCTATACCACCCGTAGGCTGTTCCTGCTTATACTGCTTGTTTACAAATGCTGCTATACGGCCTATCACGTTTCCTGCTTCATCTTTCAGCAGCCACCGGGCACATTCGCCTCCTTTCTTGAATAGCTTATTCTGTTCTACATCAAAAACCTGTTCTATGTCTTTATCCAACGGGCGTATCCAGTTGGCATTACCTCTGTTTATGCTAACGGGCAATTCTAAAAACAGCTTCTTATCCGCGTCTGTCTTTACTTCGTGCATGCGCATGAGCGCGAAATTATGAATTTGCTGCAATCGCAGTGCAGGTTCAGCTATTGGCAATGTCAATTCCGGCATATGCCAACAGATGCAAAAACTTTGCCATGCAATATTGATTTTTAACAACATAATTATAAGCAGCAACGCCTATCTATATAGTTTTTCCTTAGTTTGCAAGACTGATGCAAATCCTATTGTGGACCATATCCTTCGTCCTTGCGGCGGCAGCCGGCTACGGGGTATACCGTGCCGATGTTAAGCGAGGTACCCCACACCCATGGCTTACCGCTACACTACGGGGCATTGTAATGCTGCTGGCATTACTTTTAATACTGGCCCCTGCCATCACCATCACCAAAAACGAAACACAGAAACCGGTCATCCTTTTCCTGCAGGATAATTCGGCATCTATAGCTACGGCATTAGGGAAGGATAGCACCAATTATAATAAAGCCGCACAACAACTGGCAGATAAGCTGGGCGATAAATACAAGGTAGTAACCTGGGGCTTCGGCATGGATGTGCAGACCGATAGCGCGTTTCGCTACACACAGCAAAGCACCGATATAGCCAATGCCTTATCGAAAGCACAGGAGTATTACGGTGCACAAAACCTGGGCGCTGTGATACTGGCCAGCGATGGCCGCTACAACCAAGGCAGCAACCCGCTGTATCAGCAGCTTAGTTTACAAAGCCCCTTATACACTGTTGGTATTGGCGATAGCGCCCGGCAGAAAGACCTGCGTATAACACAGGTGTACAGCAACAAAACAGCTACGCTTAATAGCCAGTTCGAGATACGGGCTGATGTACTGGCCACGCTTTGCAATGGTTATAACAATAGTCTGCAACTGCTGGAAGGCGGCAATGTAATTGCTACTTCCAATATAGCCGTAAATAGCGACAGGTATGACCGATCCATATCCTTCAGTGTAAAGGCCGATAAGGCGGGCTTACACCACTACACCATACAGGCACCTGTTGCCGATGGCGAAAAGAATACCGCCAATAACAAGAAGGATGTATTTGTAGAAGTAGTAGAAGATAAGAAAGATATACTGATAGCTGCTGCATCTCCACACCCCGATATTAATGCTATAAAAGAAGCGCTGCAAGGGCTGGATGGTTATAAGCTAACGGTACGCATGGCTTATGAGCTGCCTTCCTTCCGCGATTATGATGTGGTCATCCTGCACCAGCTACCCTCTATGCAAATGAACAATGCGCGCGACATAGCATCTGTGAAAAAGCCTATGTGGTTTATAATGGGGATGCAATCGAACCCAGGCGCTACGCAATCATTGTTCAGCAATTACAAACTGGCTATGCAAATGCAGCCTGTAGACGCCTACCCTGCTTACAACAATGCGTTCAGTAGCTTTATAGTTCCGCAAAACCTGCAGGCCGTGCTGGACAAAATGCCACCGCTGAATGTACCTGTAGCAAAGATGGAAGCCATAGGCGGCATGGATGTACTATTCAACCAACGCGGCGGGCAATTACCTTTGTGGGCCGTACACAATACTACTACGCCACTTGCTATTACTATCGGTGAGGGGCTGTGGCGCTGGCGCATTTATGAGTACAAGAACTTCAATACACACAATACTATAGATGAGTGTATCCGCCAAACCATTGCTTTCCTGGCGGCCAATGTGAATGATAAGCCTTTTTATGTATCGCTACCCAAGTATGTATGGAGCGACCAGGAAGCTATCACACTGAATGCTTACTTACTGAACGCTACCAGCCAGCAAGTGAATACGCCGGATGTGCAACTAAGCATTGCAGATGCCAATGGCAAGAAACAAGACTTCTCTTTCGAACGGGCAGGTAGTGCCTATAAGCTGAACACGGGTATATGGGCAGAGGGTAACTATACCTGCACAGCACGCACTGTGCACAACGGCACTACGCACACCGCAGCTGGCAGCTTTGTAGTAACCCATACTCCGCTGGAACAAATGGAAAGCGGTGCCGATTATGCTTTGCTCTACGGCCTATCGAACAAATATAATGGCAGCTTTGTGCCTGCAAGCAGTATGGCTTCGCTGTACGATTCTATTTCAAAGAACACGAGTATCAAGCCTGTCATACAATCAGACATTACAGCTGTACCACTCGTAGACTGGAAATGGTACTTCCTGCTGATATTGATATTTGCCGTAGCTGAATGGTTGCTGAGGAAATACTGGCTGGCTCAATAACCCCAAACTCCTAAAGGGGCTTCATTTTGGTATTTAGAGGTTAGTTGTTCTGATTTCTAAAATGCTACACACTTTTCAGGATACGTAGCTGCATGCTTGAAAATGAGGTTGCGGATGTAATCATTATCGGGCATGGGTTCGAGCTTCTCTTGAAGCTGGTCTATAGTATCAGGCAATACACCATCGTTGATATAACCCATACCGTAGAAGTTCCCCTTATTGACGAGTATGCAGCTTTGTTCATCGTGGCTAATCCCTTTATCTATATAGGCAAAGGTGGGCAAATGTTTATCCAGCCATGCCACAGCTTGTGTTACTCTTTCATTGTATGCCTCCGTCGTTAGCGATTCAGCACAGTTACCATCGCAATGCTCTGCATGCACGCCATCGGCACATTCAGACACTTTGGCAAGATTGCACAGACGTGCGCTCAACCCAAATTCGCTTATCAGTTCACGCAGACGGTGGTGGCCTTCTATTATTGTATTGAAGGTATATACAGGTTTCAGGTAGTGCTTGTTCTTCTCTATCACAAAGCGCTGGTAGCCCTGCCTGTCTTCATACAGGAACAAACCATAGCGTGGTAAATATCCCCGCTGGCTGCGGTTATACACCGGCCATAGCCTGCGTATCTCCGTGCTTTCCAGTATATGTGCCATCAGGTCGGTACCACATTCCTTATAGCTGATGCGGTATATCTCCCGCAGGAAATCCTGTTTTTGCTTGCCTGCTTTATTGTTACTGAAGTGGCTCTTTACACGGCGCTTCAGGTTATTAGCCTTACCTACATATACTACCTTACCAACAGCATTGTAGAAGTAGTACACACCTGCTGTCTTGGGCAGGTTATCTACCTGTTCTACCGGCACATGCGGCGGTAGGTATTGCTCACTGTTGCGACCTTTCAGCATGCCGCTTATTACTTCTTCCTTATCATTGGCCACCAGCATGGCAAACAAATGTGCCGTAGCCA
>CABHOP010000085.1 GCA_902168085.1 uncultured Bacteroides sp. | reverse complement strand
TTGTTATTGTAAAATTTATGTAATTCAAAAAATAGAACAATAATGCACTTAGTGATTCGATACAAAGATTCATTATCACCACTGTTTTTTGTAAGAAATAATCTCTTTGCATAAGTATCAACGCTTCTATGGCTGGTGCATCCTTCAAGAAGTCTATAAAAATCGTTTATCGTAGTGTTTAGTAGCTCCTTTACTTCTTTTCGTTCATTTGTGTTTGGAATATATATCTCTAAGAACTTCGTGTAATTCTCTAGGCGTTGCAATATGCCTCCAATCCTATTTTCAAAATGTGCAACCGTTGGTAGAGCGTCAGCACTTGCGCCAGCGCCTAAAAGGTATGTAACTTTTGCCATGGTGGGAGTCTGATGTTTAGTAGTTGTTTTACTAATTTAATAGAATTCATAGATAGTATAGTAACGCAAAATAAAAAATCCCCGCTCTACGCGGGGATTTACATTTATAGATTTATCTCGAAACGCTTGGGTGGGGGCATATCCCAGTCTATTTTGCTTTTTTTATGGGGCATCGGCGTTTGCCACCCGCTGCATTCCTTCCTTGATAGGGCCGAACGGTATGGGTGGGCTGGATAGTAGATGTGCCATGAGCCATTCATCCAGGTATTTATTGTGTAGCAGTGCTGTGAAGGCAGCTTGCAGGTATTGCTTTACAGCGGCATCGGCCTGCAGCATCTCATCCCAAAGGGTGGGGCGGTTGTTCATTACATATACAATGTCTTCAAAGTCGGTACTGGTGCGGCCATCGTTGTCACCGCGGCTATCGAATGCTTCCAGTTTGCTGGCGATGAAGTAGGGTGCAGAGAATATCTTTATACTATGCTGCGGGTCTATGGTATAGGTTACGGCATTGGCAAGCCCGGCCTCGTACCATTGGTTGGTAAAACCCAATACATCTGCATTTGCGGGCATTACATCTACTATCAGCCCCTTGTGCAGGTACCTGCATATTACGCCGGAGGCGGCATCGGGCATAAAGCCGAGCTGCAACAGCTTTTCTGTAAGCAGGGTATAGCCGGCACCATAGGTTGCTATTTCTACCACTACATCTACATCGTCGGTAGGACGTATTTCTTCGGTTTCGCGCTGCGCATACAGCGATACTGTAGCACCACCCACAAATGCAAAGTTGATGCCTGTTTGCTGCAGCAGGTTATGAATCGCCTTTATCCTTGTAATGTTGATGTGGTGGCTCATAGTATTTCCTTCTGCAGTTCGTTTATGGCCAGTTTCATCTCTCGTGCACGGCCTACGCGTATCACATCTATAAGCGCCAGCAGTTTGTAAAGTTGTTCATCTTCTTTCACGGCCTTTGTTACAGATGGGTATAGGGGTTCTATAGAAAGCCCCCTGTCTACCCCCGGGGCATCGGGCCATACATATTTCATTTCGGCCTTAAAATGGGCGGCCATAAAGGGGTGTGCATGGGCGGTAACAATGCCATTGGCCATGCTGCCCGGCCTTGCCGGAAACACGTAATGCAGCCCGTACCGGATAAATTCCATCAACGATTGCCGTGCCACTTGTTTTTTATCGGCGCTGATAAGCCCTGCAAACTCGCTGCGTTGTATCGATTTCGATACTTCAGATGCGCTTATATGTAGCTGTGCTGCCAGGTGTTTGCTTTGCCAGTCTTTACCTTTCAACAACAGGATTTTTAGCAGCACAACGATGTCTTGCGGCTTCATACCATTGTGTGTCATGCATCAAATGTATTATATAATTTCCAATTTCCAATTCGGAAATCAGAAATTTAATAATATAAACATGTCAAAAAAATCCCCGCTCTACGCGGGGATTTGTAATTATACATTAATCTCGAACCTCTTCGGTGGGGGCATATCCCAGTCTATTTTGCGTTTTACGAGCCATAGTTCTTTTATCTCGCTCATGGGCAGTACAAACTGCGGGTAGAATTCTTCATTATCGCTGATGCATACAAAGCTGTGGTCTTCTTTGCGGAAGAGGCGCTTTACCATGATGCGGTCTTCGGTTACCACTACGTAGATGTAAAACTGCGCGGTGGTGTTCCAGAAGTCTTGCTCCACTTTTTCGCATACGATCAGGAAGCCTTCTTTCAGGGTGGGTTCCATGCTATCGCCGCTTACCTCGAAGGCGCGGTAGCGTTCGCCACGGTAGGGCAGGTTGGGCAGGTGCATCTGCTGCAGCTCTGCGGCATAGGTAGGGTCCAGGTAGTGCTTGCTGTAGCCTGCCTGTGCCATGATGGGCACTACGGCAATGCCTTCGGGTATGCTACCGTCTCCAAAGGCTTTCATGCGCCGCAGGTCGTCACCGGTTAGGCGTGCTGCGGGGGCGTGGTTATCGGGGTTGTATGCCCCGCCAAACAGGCGTGTGCTGGCTATACCCAGTGCCTGGGCGGCTTTGGTTTTAAAGTCATCGTCCAGCTCGTCTTTCTTAAAGTTGTAATAAAGGGTAGAGCGGGGCACGCCCATGGCATCGGCCAGGCCGTGTACACCCAGTTTGCTCATGCGGGCTGCATTCTGCAGTGCTTCGCCTTCGTGTATCTGTGTCATAGTACGTGGGTTTTTACAATTTGACAATTAGGCAATTCGACAATTAGTCGATTCGGCAATGCTTATAATTAATAATGCGTGTAATCATCATTGGCACATTGCCGAATTGTCACATTTACTAATTCAAAAAAAATCTTCAAAAAACTTTTGGACATTTGTACAGTAATTGTACATTTGTACTGTTGATGCATCAATGTAGCGTCATTGTTGCACAAATGTATAGAATAATTCAACACGAAGAGCCATGATAACAGAAAAATTTTCGACGAGGGAGCAAAGGAAACTACGCAGCAGGCTGGCGATGTATGGTACGATAGCGCATTGCGCACGGCAAACGGGCATCCACCGCAGCACTATAACACGTGTGCTGAATACGGGTATCGCCACCGCACCGGTGGTGCAAAAGCTGCGGTTGTATATCAGTGACAGATCAAGGGTGTTTGTAGAAGCGGCGTAAAGCCCCCGACCCCTAAAGGGGAGGTGTTGACGAGAATTGGTTGATTGGTGTGGATAGTTGATTAGTTGATTGGTTGGTTGGTTGGTTGGTTGTGTGAATAGAAGTAAATAAGTAAAAGCCCCTTTAGGGGTTTGGGGTAAACGATTTGTTATGCGATACACTATAAATAATGCGATGGTGAGCGATATGATAGCTACGGCACTGAAGGGTGGCGTGATGTGCGGCGCTTCGTGGCAGTATGGTGTATTGCGCCACAGGCCTGTGTTAAAAGAAAATGCCCATAGTAGAAACTACGGGCCTTTCAAAACAAAAAATAAAAAACACATGGCTAAGGTAGCAAAAAATATACAAATCGAAGTTTTTTCTACTACATATCTAACTGTGCTGGTGGAATGGGCTACGCCGGATTTGCCTGTACAAACGCTGCACATCAGTCGCTGTGCGTTTGAACAATGGCTGTACGAAACCTGCCGGCTGGATTGGTGCCTGACGGAGATACATGCTACCGACCCGCACTATAACAATGCCGGTGCCGATAACTGGCCGTATGCACAGTATGGTGTGAGCATGGCAGAGCTGGTGACGTACCTGGCCCCCTCCGCCCCCCAAGGGGGAACTGGTTGATGGGTGGAGATGTAGGGGAAGGCCCTTAAAGAGATTTAGGGTTTGTGTAGTGATGAGAGAGAAAGTTCCTTTAGGGATTTAGGGTAAATAAAAACCTTTCAGTTCCCCCTTGGGGGGCGGAGGGGGCTAAGTTTAAAACAATAAAAAATAGCAATATGGAACAGACAAGTTTTTACAAGCACGTTAGCAGCTGGATACGCAGCTACCGTACACCCGACATGCTGGAAGGCCTGCGCCGCTTTGTAGATAACAGCACGCAACCGGCCGATGTGAAGGAACAGCTCTATCGCGAGATAGACTATAAAGAACGCATACTGACCCAGAAGCCCAGCTTTACCAACTGGTGCGGCACTACCTGGCTGGCCAATGAACAGGGCAACCCGAAGGTGTACACATCGCGCTTTACCGCCGTGTGCAAATTGGCTGAGCTGACGCTGAAAGGCTACGAGGTAGAACTGTATCATGCAGATGGCACCTACCGCATCACACTAACACCGCCGGCCCCTATAGCAGGCATCAGCGCTGCCGCATAGGTAGCACTAAAGATGCATCACTATGAAAACCCCGTGTTGGTTGATTTGTTGATTGGTTAACCGGATGCGGGAACAAAAAAATGTGCTGTAGTATAATGACTACAACACGACAAAAGTCGAACAAACAAAACAAGAAAAATATACCCCAATCTCCTAAAGAAGTGCCAGGTAAAAGCGGTGCTTTCTTTAGGGGTAGCGGGGGCTAATCACGTAAATCTTTTCAACATGAGAAACAACATATTAGTAACGGCGCTGGAAACCGATGATGAAAGCTTTGCACGTGCATTGGGCATCACACAAAAGCGCGAAGCGGAAATAGACGAGATAATGGACCGCTGCCATGGTGAAACCAATACCTATCCCGATGCCATAGCCGCGATATCGGAAGCATTGAACAATGCCAACGAGCTGGCTTATGCATCCTTTCACCTGGGTGCCTTTGCCGAAAGCCGCAGAGCGAAGAACGAACTGCTGTATAAGCTGCTGGGAGAGTAGGCCCCCTCCGCCCCCCAAGGGGGAACTATAATTCGGAATAGGTTATGAAGGGGAAGCCCCTTTAGGGGTTTGGGGTATAAGGGATAAGAGAGTCTATATACAGGCGTGAAGAACGCAGCGAGGTTTGATTAGTGCGTAATTTTTTTTCAGAGGCATTTGCGAACGGGCGTTAAGAAAATCTGTGTAGCGCAGTGGCCGCAGCGAATTGAAAATCATCGAGGCAGCTAAGAGTAATTGTAATCGAGATAAAAGTGTTGAATAATGATAGTGGGGTTGATAGCGTCATAAACACAGCCATGCAGTAAGCAGATAGTAAACATTTTTCGGTGCAACGAAGCGCAACAGATTTTTAGCCCGGTCGCAACGGCCTTGACCTTTTGCTTCTTTTCTGTCAAGAGAAAAGAAGAAGTAAAAAACACCATCCATGAAACAAGAACAAAATATAAATGAAGAGACCATGCCCCGTTTGGGAGAAAACAATGCGGAGATCATCAGCAGCCTGATCATCAATGGTGATATCAGCAGGCTTACGCCTTTGCAAAAAGTAAACTACTACCGCCAGGTGTGCGATAAACTGGGCCTCGACCCGCTATCGCAACCCTTCAGGATACTGAAGCTGAATGGCCGCGAAATAATGTATTGCGACCGTGGTGGCGCACAACAACTGAATAAGCTGCACAAGGTGAGCCATGAGATAAGAACACGTGAAACTGTGAGTGGTTGCTATGTGGTAACCGCACAGGCATCTACCCCCGATGGGCGTAAGACGGAAAGCCTGGGTGCCGTGCCTATATATAATATGCGTGGCGAACAGCTATGCAATGCCATGATGAAGGCCGAGACCAAAGCCAAACGCCGTGCTACGCTGGACCTGCTGGGGCTGGGCATACTGGATGAAACCGAGATAGCGCCCCCAGACCCCCTGAAAGGGGAAGTGGAAGGATATGCCATTCAGCTACCAGATAGTAATAACATACCCCCTTTAGGGGGCGAGGGGGCTCACCCCGATGGTATCCCTACATCGGTATTCCTGTCGCTGAAGGGATTGACGAAGGCAGTAGCGCAGTGTAATAATGAAGAAGAACTACTACAACTTTACAACGATAATAAAGAACGCATAGACAACTCGCCGGGATTGAAACAACTCTTTACCCTGCGTAAAAACCAGTTGAGGCGATTGGCAGCGTAGGTGGTTGATTGGTTGATTCGTTGACTGGTTGATTAGTTGATTGGTTGGCTGGTTTGTTTATTGGGCATTGCTATATCATAACAAGAGAAAGCCCCTTTAGGGGTTAGGGGTTTATAAATTTTGTCGTTTAAGCTGAACTAAGAGATGGCGGGTATCGTCCCCGCTGTCTATTCTTCTGTCGAAACACTTGTTTCAGGAGCTTGTGCCCTGCCGGTGTAAGAAAGAAACGTGATAGTGGTAAGACAAATAATGAGGTAAGTGAATATCGTAAATAACGATGTTAAGACTTTATATACAGGTGTTACTTTGGCCAAATGTTTTAGATAATCCAACATGATAGTGCAACAGCACAGGCATACTAATGCTGCAACAGATGTAAAGATATGTTTAGGTGGCAATAGCAGGTTTTGATTTAATAATACTGCAACGATCAAAACAACAGGTGGTAACAGACTTAGAGGTGCCCATTTGCGATATGTTGAATAATATTTGCTATTGATGTTTTGAAGCGGTGAAACTTTTTTATAAAGCCAGGTGGAAAAGAAAGGAAAGGTAAAAAATATGATAAGGAATAGGCCGAAAATAATGTCTGTCATGTCAATCCAAATATATTGACAAGATAGTGTACTAACGGTTATCTAAAAATGGGATAAAAATAAATGACAGTTATCTAACAAAACATTCAATATACTAATCATCCAAATGCAACGCTATAAATGCAAACGAGTAAAAGAAAGTAGCGAATAAGGAGAGCACGAAAAGGATATCGTACCGATAGCTGCGGCTGCGCAGGTAATAGGTAAAAGCAATGCTGCTGGCGCAGATAAGGCAATGCGGCAGTATGAACAGGTAGGCCAGTAGCAGGTTTTTGCCCGATGGCAGGTATTGGAAATAATAATGCTGAATGAATGGCAGGGCTATAGCCTGTCTCTTATACACATCTCCGAGCCCACGAGACGGACTCCTATCTCGTATGCCGTCTTCTGCTTGAAAAAAAAAA
>CABHOP010000084.1 GCA_902168085.1 uncultured Bacteroides sp. | reverse complement strand
ATATGGTATTTTGTATATTGATGCATATATCTATCACTTATGCGAAACCTGCTTTTCTGCTTAACCCTTCTCATCAATAACCTTTGCTTTGCCCAAAGCGCTGTAAATATGCCGCCACAGGTGCCGGTCTTTTTCAATATTGGTTCATATGCCCTGACACCGGCTGCTAAGCATACACTCGACTCGTTGCTATATGCAGATGCCATACCGCCCAATAGGATTATCAGTGTAGTGGGTTATGCAGATGTATTAGGTGATGAAGAAACCAACAAAACGTTGTCTCAAAACCGATCGAACGCAGTGGCTGCCTATCTGGGCAAAATGGGGGTAGATAGTACGCAAGTAGAAAAGATAAGCGGTGAAGGAGAGATAGCACGGCCAGAAACAGAAACCGGTTATCCTAAAGACAGAAGGGTAACTATATTCCTGGGTGATATACGCCAGAAGGATAAAATAGAATGGAGTGAAGATGGTACACTTATCGGTACTATTTACTTTAAATACAAAACGGTATCTATTATCCCTAAATCGGGGAAAATGCTGGATTCCTTAGTTAGTGTAGTGAAGGCTAACCCTAAAATGAAAATACATGTGAATGGGTATGTATGCTGTTATAATTACGATGGTTTAGGCATGAAACAATATAATACATTAAGGGCAACCCGTTATACAGACACCGCCCGCATCAACGGTGCCACGCGTATATGCGATAAGCGTACACAAGCTATCAGCGCCTATCTTATAGGCAAAGGCATACCTGCCGGCCGTATCAAACAACAATCTTTCGGCTACCTGAAAAATAAAAAATTACCTAACGGCGATGATGTGCATGGGCATGACAGGGTGGAGATACGGGGTGTCTTGAAATAATCACTCCCTTAATCCTGTACTGATATTCTATGAACTTCCTGCTTATCTGCAAATTTCAATTGCAGGAGGTATAAGCCCTTCATGAATACGGTGGCATCAATACTATAAAACCCCTGCTGCATTTCTACCTTTTTTTCATATACCTGCTGCCCCATGGCATTGAATAACCGAATACTTTGCAGGCCCGCGGAGGTTTGGGCAAAACTGATGTTTATAAATCTATTGGCAGGGTTGGGAGACACAGTATAACTGATGGCAGTTGCAGCAGGATAATCCAACACTTGCGGGTGGCGCGTTAAAGAATAGGAATTGCCATACACTTGCAGCTGCCTGCGCATCAGCGATACCTGTTCTTTGGTAAACATATGCTGGCAGGCATCGTCTGTATAGTCCATATAATTCATGAACATGATACCCGAACCCGCAGGTGAGCAGGCATCGTATTTAGGAAAATGGGGACAGCCATATGTTTCTTTGGCCTGTGGCGGCGTATCTTCTATACCATCGTCATTACCACCGGTGTTTGCACATTTACCATCATCATCGCCCCATATATGCCGCAACTCAAAATAGTGGCCCAGTTCATGTGTCAGCGTACGGTAACGTGGCACACCCATACCTTTCCAGGTAAGATAATTCAAGGTGATGCCCTGCTCCACATCAGGTATATTGTATCGGGCCACAAATGACGGTGGTATTGCTAGCCCCAGCAATGTATTGGTTTTGCCATTATCAAGCGGGTTTATCACCCATACATTCAGGTAGGTAGTAGGGTCCCATGCATCTATGCCGCCCGTATTACTGTATTTGGAATCGCTGAAACCGACGCTGTTCGTTATATCATTCTCAAAATCGAAACCCTGCTTTGTGGTGATGTATATGTTATAGCCTTCGCTGGCGCTACCATCAGGCGCCGTATGCGCCAGTTCAAACCGTACTTTGGCATTGCCATGCAACGGCTTAAAGACGGCAGGGATGCCGGTGCTATCGCTACTCTGTGCATTGAAATCCTGGTTTATAACTTCCAGTTGTACAGCTATATAAGACCGGATGTTTTCAGTAGTACCCAATACAGACATCTGCGTACTGTTTAATACAATATGAAATACCACGGGTATGCGATATGCGGTGCTTTCATCTGCTGTTACTTTATTGCCGGTATGGATAGGAAACGTCGCGGCTGTATCCCTGGCTTTCAGGGATGCCTGCAGCAAACTGTAGGCACATTTAGGTTGCTGCCCAAAGCAATGGCCACAACCCAGCAGGCAAACAATACATAACAACCGCATCAACATCGTACTGAAGTTAATGCGGATTATTGATATAATAAAAACGCCCTTCATACGAAGGGCGTTTTGCAGGATTGAATGGCTGTTATAACATAGACCACCAGATATTTTTATCCGCATACTTTTTCCAGTCCTTTAAGCTTTCCCTCAGGTTATCATACAGCTCTTTCTGGTTTACCTTCTTGCCTTTGGCGCTGATAGCAAAATCACTTTCCTTTGGTGCAACCACATCTATTTTAGTAGCTATCCAGGTAGTATTCAGGCGGGGAATGGCTATTTGCAATATCATACCGGGCAATCCTGAAAACATTTCAGGGCCGCCACTCACCATGATATCTTCGGTATAAAACGCTACTACGTAAACAGAGTCCAGTATCTTGCCTACAGCCTTTCGACATTTATAATCAGCTATGGTACGTATCTCGTCAGATATTTTCCACTCTATCTGCCGCATAGAATCTTCAACCAGGAATTTCTGTTCAAATACCTGTTTATTGGCTTTTACACGTTCTGTTTTAAAATCGGTAAGCACAATATTTTCACTGGCGGGCGATTGCGCAAACCAAAGCTTGGTATTGCCTTCCACTTCACGACCGGGTTTGTATAATGATTTAGAAGTATTGAAATACAGGTCGAAATAGGTAGTCGTAAATTTGGGTAACTGCGAACGGAACCGTTCCATCCATTCTTTCTGTTCTTCATCCAGGTCATCCATTATACGCTGCAGGTTCACTTTCTTTTCATATTCTATCTTGCCCTGTACTGTGTATTGGGCATTAGCCGATATGGTTAGCAGTATTGTGCTTATTGTTATCAGTATATGTTTCATTCCGGGTTTGTTATGGGGTTATGATAATGTTAGACTCCTGTTGTGGTACACCGGCAGCCGATTTAGTAAAATTCCATGTAAGGCTCAATAAGCCGTAACGGCGTATGGTATTATAGTTATCCTCTGTTACGTAGTTGTTTTGCGCATAGCGATAGAAACCGAGGTTCTGGTTCAGGATGTCGAACATCGACATGCGCAGCTCCAACTGATCGTTCTTCAGGAATTTCTTACTCACATAAGCATTCCATTTAAACACATTATTGTTCCTGTCGAAAATGGAAGTTTGCTCGCGGATGTACCAATTGATATCTGTACCCAATTCAAACTTCCAGGGCAATTCATAAGATATCTCCAGTTCTTGCTCTGTTGTCCAGAAACTGGTAGTCTGTGTATTGATAGTCGATTTGTTATCGTTATACGATATCGAAGGATCGTAACTGATAGAAAACTTCTCATTTTCTGAATCATAACTAAAGTCTAACCCTAAAGTATACGTATTGTTATCACTGATATTCTTACGGCCATTTACGATGTTATTGATATGGTTAACATTTACATTGGCATGTACGCCCGTATGCAGGTTCAGTGCTTTTATCTTAGTACCGTAGCTGATATAGCCCCATCCGCTATAATTGCCATCCACATTAATATACTGGTACGTTCTGCGCCCTATAGCATCTATATTTTCAGAACGGCTGATGGCATTGTCTATAAGGTTCATGCTTACACTTGCCCATATATAACGGTTGGTCAGCATCTTGTAGTCATTAAATGACAGGCGCAGGTTATGCCTGAATTCCTGTGTCAGCGCTGCATTGCCGACGGCAATATTCAACGGGTCCAGGTTATTGCGCAATGGCTGTATCTGCTCTATAGTAGGCTGGCGTGTGCTACCATTATAGTCGAAACGGATACGGCTTTGCTTGCTGATGCTATATTGAAAATTCGCTTTGGGAAAAAAGTTGGTAAAATTGTAATTGTAGGAAGTATCCTGCATCTGGTCTTTCTGTTGAAAAGCTGCATTGGATACGGAACCGCCGAAAGAAAAGTTTATTTTCTTAAACATGAAACGCAGGTTGCTACCGCCCGTATGCGTCATGATATTGAAATCATAGTTATTGCTAAACGTACTATCCAGCGTGTCATACACATCGCCAAACGGATTCTTCTTATTATACGTTTCACGCTTGGCGCTGTTATTATCTACTTTAAAAGCATAGTTCACTTCCAGGAAAGTAACTTTAGATAGCGGCTCGGTATAAGACAAGCGTGAACTTAATGATAAGGTAGTATTCTCATTCTGTTTCTGCTGGTCGGTTTCATCCCGTTTTGTTGATAGCAGGCTACCTGTATTGCTGTCACGCTCATATAAAATGTTGGTCGATAGCAGCAATCCGTCGCTCATGGCTTCCCTGTATCTTTCAGAAATATTTACAGATAGCGTCCTTCCTTTCTTTTTGAATTTCTTGCGCCAGTCCAGTGTCGAGTTAATACTCTTAGTTGTTGCATCGCTGGTAACACGACGATCGTTGGTGCTCAATAATGAATCCAGTTCATTCCGGTTATCCGCATTATATACAGATGTAGATTTAGTATTAGAATAACCCGCATTGGCTGTCACCTTCAGGGTAGATGTGGAATCCATCTTCCATTCATACAACCCATCGCCACGGTGGCGCTGGCCTACGCTATATACATCTTTGGTTTGACTGTTAAAGTTCTTTTTATCATTGGGTAATGAATACTCTGTAAGTGTATTGGTTGTTGTTTCTATATCCTGTTTGCCATAGCGGTAGTTGCCGCCCAGGTGATGTTTGTCTTGCTTCCATTTGTTGGAATAGTGGAGCCCACCAGTCCATGCCCGTGGCAAACCCTGCCCATTATAGGTGCCGCTCCAGCTTTCAAAATCATCGTCATCGCTGTTATAGTAAGTCATGATGCCACCGTCATCCGTCACCTCGGTAACACCACCACCGCCACCACCAAACTTATCGCGGTCTTCCCAGCCTAAACCTACTTTACCTGTATTGGCCATAATACCGAAGGCGGATAACTTCCGTTTGCCTTTAAAAGCATTAAACATAGCCTGGTTCTCGAAGAACGATTGCTGATCGCCCGTACCACCACCTGCTATTATTTTACCGAAATAGCCTCTCTTCTTATCATCCTTCAGTTGCAGGTTGATGGTACGTGTTTTTTCACCATCGTCTATACCGGTAAATTCTGCCTGTTCGCTTTTCTTATCAAACACCTGCACTTTATCTACCGCCTTTGCCTGCAGACTTTTGGTAACCACGGCTGGGTCATCTGTAAAAAACTCCTCGCCATCTACCAGTACTTTCTGCACTTTTTCTCCCTGCGCTACTATCTGCCCGTTTTTATCTACCTGTATGCCCGGCAGCTTTTTAAGCAAAGCTTCTACGGTTGCATTGTCGCGGGTTTTAAAGCTATCGGCAATGTATTCTATGGTATCCCCTTTCACTTTGATGGCAGCATATTGCTGGGTTAAAACAAATTCCTGCAGCAGATGTGCTCTAGATACCATCGGTACCAGCCCCATGTCGAATGGGGTATCATCTTTTATTTCTATAATATCTACATAATCGGCAAGGCCGGGAAAGGTGGCCATAATAAGGAATTTACCTTTTGCCTTTGTTTTTACAGAAAAACTACCGTCTTCTTTGGTGCGTACAAACGATTCCAAAACCGAATCGCGCGCCCGCATCACGGTAATGCAGGCATTAGGTAGTTTGTTATCATTGAGCGTATCGGCTACCGTACCTTTTATGGTATAGGACTGGGCCATGGCTCCGGTGCATAAGCACACCAATAATAAGAGGGTGGATAAGTGGCGCATTGGGGGCATTAGTGGTTTATTACACTAACGTGACAAATGTGCTGCTATTGTTCTGGATATGAAAATTATAAATGTTAAAAAATACTAAATAAACAGGGGGATTTTTGATTAACCTTCTGTTGCAGAAATTCTAGTTATACACAGATTGTTAGCTAAATGAGGGAGAATATTTTTTTAATGCTGGGTTAGTTTTTATCTTTGTGCGACCGCAACAGCTACTTCCCAGATTTTATTGTAATATTTATAGCTGCGCTACCGGTCTGCAAAAAACAGGAGCGTTATGACCAAGTATATTTTTGTAACCGGAGGGGTTACGTCTTCATTAGGAAAAGGAATTATTGCAGCATCGCTGGCGAAATTGTTACAGGCACGTGGGTTTCGTACCACTATCCAAAAGTTTGACCCGTACATCAATGTGGACCCGGGCACACTGAACCCTTACGAGCACGGCGAGTGCTATGTAACGGAAGATGGTGCGGAAACCGACCTGGACCTGGGGCACTACGAGCGCTACCTGAACACATTTACATCGCAGGCCAACAATGTGACTACCGGTCGCATATATCAATACGTTATTAATAAGGAGCGTGAGGGTGCATACCTCGGCAAAACCGTGCAGGTTATCCCTCATATTACCGATGAAATAAAGCGCCGTATCACACTGCTGGGTAAAGACAATAAATATGACATCGTTATAACTGAGCTGGGTGGCACGGTGGGCGATATTGAATCGCTGCCATATATAGAGGCCGTTCGTCAGCTAAAGTGGGAAATGGGTGATGACAATGCACTGGTAGTGCACCTGACCCTGATACCTTACCTGAAAGCAGCAAAAGAGCTGAAAACAAAACCTACACAGCACTCTGTAAAAATGATGAGCGAGCACGGGCTGAACCCCGATGTGCTGGTTTGCCGTACGGAAGAGCCGCTGTATAAAGACCTGAAAAGGAAAATAGCCTTGTTCTGCAACGTGACACAGGATGCTGTAATAGAAGCCATGGATGCCGATACCATTTACAGCGTGCCGCTGGAAATGATGCGCGAAAGGCTGGATGAAATATGCCTGCAGAAGCTGAACATGCCTAAGGGCAATGACCCTGACATGACGAAGTGGAAAGAATTCCTGAACAAACTGCGTTATCCTAAATCGAAAGTAACCATCGGCCTGATAGGTAAATATGTAGAACTGCAGGATGCTTATAAATCGATACTGGAAGCACTGATACATGCAGGTGCTATGAATGAGTGCAAAGTAGAAGTGCGCAACATACATTCTGAATACCTGACACCGGAAAATGCAATAGAAAAATTGCACAACCTGGATGCCATATTGGTAGCCCCCGGTTTTGGTAGCCGTGGTATAGAAGGTAAGATAGATGCCATACGCTATGCCCGCGAAAACAAGATACCTTTCTTTGGTATATGCCTGGGTATGCAAATGGCCTGCGTAGAATTTGCGCGCAACGTATTGAAAATGGGCAAGGCACATTCTACCGAAATGAACCCCGATACTACCGATGCGGTAATAGCCATGATGGAAGAGCAGAAAAATATTACCCAAATGGGGGGTACCATGCGCCTTGGTTCTTATGAGTGTGAACTGCGTTCCGATTCACGTGCCGCTGCTATTTACGGCTCTACGCATATCAATGAGCGCCACCGCCACCGTTACGAGTTTAACAATGAATACATGGATGCCTACGAAAAAGCAGGCATGATACCGGTAGGTAAAAATCCTAAAACCGGACTGGTAGAAGTAGTAGAAGTTCAAGACCACCCATTTTATGTAGGTGTGCAGTTTCACCCGGAGTATAAAAGCACGGTTGAAAACCCGCATCCCCTGTTCGTAGCCTTTATAAAAGCTGCGAAAGAAGCTCAGGAACGCCGCAATGGCCATAACCACCCTGTATATGAAAATAGTGTAGCTGAAGGATAGTTCTTTAACCAGCATAAATAATAAAGCCCGTTCGTATGAACGGGCTTTATTTATAATAGTAGCTGTAATTATACATTAAACCTGAAGTGTAATACATCGCCATCCTGCACTATATACTCTTTACCTTCTATACGCAGCTTGCCATTTTCACGGCAGGCAGCCTCATTTTTAAAGGTTACAAAGTCGTTATAGGCAATCGTTTCGGCTTTGATAAAGCCTTTCTCAAAATCTGTATGTATCACGCTGGCAGCCTGCGGTGCTTTCCACCCACGGTGGATGGTCCAGGCACGAACCTCCTGCACACCTGCTGTAAAGTAAGTAATCAGGTTCAGTAGTTTATAAGCCGCACGTATCAGGCGGTTCAGGCCCGGTTCTGTAAGGCCGTATTCACCCAGGAACAGTTCTTTATCTTCAGCAGATTCCATTTCAGATATCTGCGCTTCGATAGAGTTATTCATTACAATCACTTCCGCACCCTCTTCCTTAGCCGTCTTTACCAGTGCTTCAGAATATTTATTACCCGTGTGGATAGAAGCTTCATCAATATTGGCTACATACAGCACCGGTTTTTGTGTCAGCAGAAACAGGTCGGCTATCGCTTCCAGGTCTTCGCCTTCCAGTTGCAGGCCACGTATGTTCTTACCCTGTTCCAAATGTGCCTTGCATTTCGCCAGCACATCAAATACCCGCTTTGCTTTAGGGTCGTTTTTAGCTATTTTTTCATAGCGCTGCATTTTCTTCTCTACACTTTCCAGGTCTTTCAATTGCAGCTCTGTATCTATTATTTCTTTATCGCTTACAGGGTTGATAGCTCCCTCTTCGCGCAGGATGTTCTCATCTTCAAAACAGCGGATAACATGCACAATAGCATCTACCTCGCGGATGTTTGCCAGGAATTTATTGCCCAGGCCCTCGCCCTTACTGGCACCTTTTACCAGGCCGGCTATATCCACAAACTCTATAGTAGTAGGGATGGTGCGTTGCGGCTGAACCAGTTCTGCAAGTTTTGCTAATCTTTCATCGGGTACATCTACCTGTCCTACGTTGGGCTCTATGGTACAGAACCTGTAGTTGGAAGCCTGCGCTTTGGCGCTATTGCTTACTGCGTTGAACAAAGTTGATTTTCCTACGTTGGGCAAGCCCACGATACCCACTTGCAATGCCATATATCTTAAAAAATTTGCGCAAAGGTACGCATTTTACGGCTTATAATGGGTATGAACTACGGCACTTTAGCAGCGCCGCAGCCATGGCGGCATGTACTTTTTCTTTTAGCGCAGGCAGATCTTCCATGGTCATTCCCGTTACATATACGGGCGCGAGGTACATCACGCGGTTGCGCCCCGGCCACAGTTTCCACCAGGCGCTGTAATGCCAGCGATGAACGGTATCAGGGAAAACCATCGGCAGAATGGGCATTTGAGTGTTAATTGCCAAACGGAAAGCACCATCATAAAAATCCTTCAGCGGAGCGGTGGTTTCATTAAAAGTACCTTCAGGGAAGATGGCTATGTTGCATTCATGTTTCAGCATCCGCCACATCAGGCGCAGGCTCTTGGCCCGGCTTTCACTACTGCTGCGGTCTACCAATATAGCCACTTGCCTATACACAAACCCGAAAACTGGTATGCGCGACATTTCTTTTTTTGCCAGTGTGCGAAAATAGGTGGGCACTGCGGCATATATCAGCACGGTATCCAGGTAGGAAATATGATTGGCAATGTAAATGTAGCGGTGCCTATCAGGCCTTTCACCCAAACGCTTCATAGGCATGCCAATGAAAAACAACCAGCCTTTGGCCCAATAATGTACTACATACCATATCACCCTGCGGGCTGCAGCTTTATCAAAGCTACCTGCAATCAGAAAGACAGGCAACACCACCAACAGGCACACCACAAATGTGGATAGCACCAGGATGGTATAGAAAGGTTGCAGTAAACGCTTCATGTATTAGTGCATGCCCGGAAACAATGGGCGGCCTATCATTTCGCGGAATGGCCAGGGTATGGTAGCGATGATGATTAATAGAGCTATCAGTGTAAACCAGAATACTTTTTTGAACTTGGCGCTATCGGCTATGTTCTTTTTGATAGCAGCATAGCCTATATGCACCAACACCACGGCTATCAGCATGCCGGCAATATGCTCTACCGCCCAAAAGCGGCTCACGCTATCTTTCATTACAGCACCCATGCCCTGGTTCTGTATGTTCTTGATACCCCATGCACCTGTCATATACAATACAAGGCCCAATAGCAGTTGTATATCGCAAGTGATCATTAAGAACATGGCAGGACGTTTATCGGCCTTAGTAAAAGCACGACCGCTACCCATACCGCTAAAAGTCTTAAAAATCGTCCATATGGCGAATATCAATACAAACCAACGCAGAAAATTGTGCAGGTGTAAAAGGCCTTGTTGCATATGTGGTGGTTTTAAAAGTTGCTGCAATCTACAAAGCGAATGCCATCCCGGCAAATAGTTTTACCAGTTATTACGCTGGCGCAGCTGCCTTATTTGTTCCATATGGTGGCGGCCATGCCATGCATACAGGTCGGCCATCTCCCACATGGGCACGTACCGTTCATGTTCGGGATGATAATACGTGCGCTCCCAGTCTTCGGGCGACATGTTGCGTAGTGTAGTACCCCACCTGCGGTGCAGGGCATGCAGCAGGGTGATGGAAACATTTACGGGCACAATATCCACATCGGGCAGTTCGGCCCACAGCTTTTCTTCGTAGGGCTTTATCACAGGGCTATCTTCCGTCAGTGCCAATTTTAGCCTGATGTAGGCATTCATATGGCTATCGGCTATGTGGTGTATTACCTGTATGCTGTTCCAGCCGCCGGGACGGTAGGGGGTTTGCAGTTGTGCTTCGTCGAGGTTTTCTATACAATGGTCCAGCCAGTTGGGGAGGGCTTCAATAGCGGCTATCCATTCGCGTTGCATTTCGGGGTGGTGCTCATCCGGCGCATTAAAGCGGCCTATCGGATAGCGCAACTGTTCATGACTGTCGTCCATACATGGTTATACGTTGATACGCCGCAAAAATAGCATTATTATAGTATTAATACCCTTTGCACCATTTTGAAAAACAGGTGCTTTGAGTACTTTAGCTTTAAAGAAACCGCCGCGTGTCGCACTCTAAACTCAGAAAAGAAAACAACTGCCTGAACTGTGATGCCATAGTAGATGGCCGCTATTGTAAAAATTGCGGGCAGGAAAACGTGGAGCCCAAACAGAGCCTTTGGCATCTGGTAACGCATTTTTTCAATGATATTACCCACTTCGATGGTAAGTTCTTTGACACGATGAAGCCACTCATATTAAAGCCGGGCTTCTTATCATCGGAATATGTAAAGGGCAGGCGTATGAAATACCTCGACCCGATACGGATGTACCTGTTTATATCGGCGGCATTCTTTATATTAATGTTCTCTATAACCACAGAAAGCCACTACATTACCAGACACGATGATGCATTAGAGTATCACATTATAGACTCAATGCGTGTTGCAATGAAGGATAGTGCATTATATGGGATACGCGGAGAAAACATACAGGGAAAGAATTTTAAAGTGCTTTTGGTAGATGACATATACAGACATGGCGTACGTTATTACGATTCTGTGCAACGCGCCATGCCAGACAGTTCAAAAAGCGGTTGGTTTGATAGATGGGGAGAACGAAAACTTGCAGCTATGTATGCCGCATATGATGAAGACCCTTATAACTTCTTCGAAAAGGGCTGGGATAAGTTCATGCATTCCATCTCTAAAATAGCTTTTATCTCATTGCCCATTTTTGCGCTTTTCCTGTACCTTTTGTACATAAGGCGCCGCAACCAATATTACTACGTGTCACACGCAATATTTGCTTTGCATTTTTACTGCGTCCTTTTCTTCTTTTTTCTTATAGGGTTTTTATTTAGTAATAAATATTACACTATCCCGGTATTAATAGATATACTTGTTATCCTGATCCCAATTGGTTTGTTTGCTTACTTATACATTGCAATGCTGCGCTTTTATAAACAGCATTGGTTCAAAACTTTTTTAAAATTCAGCATCTTATCCTTTTCCATTGTAATTGTAATATTGATCATAGCATTGAGTTTATTGGTCAATTCATACTTTGCAGTGGGCGCGCATTGATAACAGTAAATTCCTATTCTTATGTCCCATTTTCACGAACGTACCGAAAAAGTTTGCCTTAACTGCGGGGCACAGCTATACGATAGGTATTGCCACAAATGTGGACAGGAGAATGTAGAGCCGAAGCAAAACTTCTGGCAGCTTACTGCTCACTTCCTGGAAGACCTTACCCATTTTGATGGCAAGTTCTTCACTACGCTGAAATACCTGTTCTTCAAGCCCGGCTTTCTAACAGAAGAGTATATTAAAGGGCGCCGTGCCAGCCATATCAACCCCATCAGGATGTACCTGTTCATTTCAGCTGCATTCTTCCTGATACTGATGAGTTTCTTTGTGCCTCGCAGTGTGCATATAGATGAAAAAAAGGCAAAACACCTGGATACCAGCTTCAGGGACCTGGCGAGAAGCACCACTGAACTTACTAATAGTTTTTCTGATACGGCCAACAGCGGCAATATCCCTACAATTGTTACAGATAGTGGCACTGTGGTAATCGTAAATGGAGATACCATATTGGATAAAGGAAACAACAAAGACTTTCTCCCATATGAAACAGTGGCTGAATACGATTCCGTTCAAAACGCATTGCCTGAAAAAGAGAGGGATGGCGCGATAAAACATTATTTTAGAAGAAAACTCACAGCTGCGAGAGAAGTATCGCGTAAATCAGACGCTGATTTTGTTAATAGCATACGGGCCAATTTCTTTCACACCATGCCTTATATGCTATTTCTATCCTTACCTATAATAGCACTATTACTTAAGCTGCTGTATATACGCAGGAAGCAGTTCTTCTATGTGTCCCATATCATTTTCGTGATACATTACTACTGCTTTTTCTTCCTTACGTTTCTTATTATACGCACCCTGCATAATTGTGGCAGTGTAGCCAGTGCGATAGCATCTTTTCTTAACCTGGGCTATTTCGTATACCTATATGTAGCTATGTTGCGCTTTTACAAGCAGGGCTGGTTTAAAACGCTGGTCAAGTTTGGGCTGCTGTGGTTCATCGGGTCATTCATCATATTCATTATGTTCTTGCTTTTAGGCATCAATGCACTTTTGAATGTAGGAGCACACTAAAAAGAACGGGCTGCATTTGCAGCCCGTTTTAATATAAAAAGACAATGGTTACTGCTTAATGATCTTCTGAGATTCAAATACCTCGCCATCGGCCTGTAGTGTTATAAAGTATATACCGGCTTGCAAGTCGGCAATGTTGATGCGCTGGCTGTTATAAGCCATGCGTTTCAGCTCTCTGCCGGCTATATCCGTTATCACTACCTGCGTTTTATTGTTAGTACCCTCTGCTATCAAATATATCTCACTGGTGGCGGGGTTAGGATATACTTCAAATACACGTTTTGCATTTGCCACTGTGCTGATGCCTACTGCATTTTTGAATTGCGGTTGCACGGCTATATCTGAAACCGGCACACCAAGGCCTATATCACTTACCAGTGTCAGCATACCATTGTTGCTGGATATGGTATAGAATTTATCATACACTGCTACCCCTGTATTCGCTGTCATAAAACCGATGTTTGCAGAAGCCGTAGAATCGTAGAAGAAGTCTATATCCGTACTCATATCTGCTATGGCCGATACAAAAATGTTCTGACCGATTGTAGATGTCATACCACTGTTAGGCGGGTCAATTTTTACAAATGCGCCCAGCGTATCATCTATGCCAAACATAGTAGTGCTGGTAGCCCCCTTATAGCTATTGGTATAGGCTATTGAACCTATACGTGTAGCTTTACCAAAGCTTACATCGCCTGTAGCATATACCAGCGTGGTGTCTGTTGCGGAAATACTGCCATCCGCAGGGTTCAGGCGATAGCTCATGCCATTGGCACTGCTCACCACGCGTATTCTGTCTGCCACCGGGTTAAAGTCAAAACCTACATGTGTATCCATACCCAGGCTCAGCGTGCCCGATGTACCCACAGCCATAGCTGCACCTGTAGTTGTGTTGATGGTGTACAGCTGATATTGGCCGCTTGCCTGGTTATAGCCCAGCGCATACAGCTCCATAGTAGCCGGGCGGAAGTCAAGGCCTACAATGGTTTGTCCGGCTGTAACACCTGTTATTGCCACATAGCCGCGCAGCATACGCGGATTATCACTGTCAAATGATATCAGTGTATTGGTTCCTTTCTGTAACCCGAATACCATCTTACCGGTTACTGGCGGCAATATACGGTTGATGCTGATAGCAATATTCTTCACATTCAGCCCGCTGCCTATCGTTCCCAGGCTGGTTACGGTACCAGTATTAAGGTCCATAGTATACAGGTTATCATCGGTACTCACGCCTACATTAGCAGCCAGGTAAGCCGTATTGCTCAATGTAACCGGGTCCATATACACATCCATATCTATAGTGCTGGCAATAGCATTTACAACAACACCGCTGGCGCCGATAGTATTTAATGTACCGGCATTGGGCGGGTCTTGCCTGGTAAGCACGTTCAATAAATAATCATAGTTGTACAAAGATGTAGTGGTTGCGCCCACATAGCTATTGGTATAGGCAACGGCGCCAATAGACGGCGATGTGCCGAAGTTGGGGTCGCCAACTGCGAAGTTCAGGTTCGCATCTGTAGCAGCTATGGCACCTGTTTCAGGGTTCAGCCGGTAGTTCATCATATTGCTGCCCGTTACCCTTATCCTATCTACCACGGGGTTGAAATCAAAACCCACATTCATGCCCGTACCCAATGTAAGTACAATGGGAGATGCATTTACTGCGGTAGCTACTGCAGTAGTAGTATTTACCCTATACAGTTGTGTATTGCCATTAACAGCATTGTAACCCAATACGTATAGCTCGCCGGTTAGTGGCCTGTAGTCTGCACCTACAACGGCCTGGCCCGATGTAATGCCGGTAATGCTTACAGGAGTGCTGATAACACCCGGTGATGCCACATTGGCCATTGTAAATATTTTATCATCCGCTGTAATGCCCACCAGTGTCTGGGCATGCGCACTCCCCAATAGTGCTGTGGTCAGTAAAGACAAGTAAATTTTTCGCATCATAATCCTTCTGTTTTTTGTATGTACGTAATCAATTGCCCGGCAGTTTCCTGCTTTCCTTTTGTTTTTTGATTGTAAAAATCTATGCCATAACGAAAACTAATGGCACTATAAAACGTATAATGCCTACTTTTGCGCTGTGGCTGTTAAAACCGTTATAGCAAAAGCATACCAGGAAGCTCCTATAGAAAGGGTGCTGGGCCAGCAGGCCCGGGTGCTGCAACGCTTGCCACTATCTGTTCATAGCCATATACATGCAGAATATATACAGGTAAGCTTCGACGAGCAGGCCTGGCCTGAGGAGCACGCGCGCCTTAACCTGTTCCCGGTTGCTGATGGCCAGTTTTGTGTGCAACTGATGTATTTACAATATCCTGCGCAGCCGGGCATGGCAGACATCTGCTGGATAGAATTCAAACCTGCCTTCTTTGAGCAGTTCCCACTGTCAATGATCAGCAAGGAACAACCTTTCCGGTTCGACCAGGTTACAGAACAGCAGTTTACCATTTGCAGCCAGTCTCAGGCGCTGCTGCAACAACTGAAAAATGCTACAGCCCTTACTTCCTTTACTACCTCGCTGCTGCAGGTAGAACATATTACGCACCTGTTGCGCCGCTCACTGGAATGTATTGCATTACCTTTTACCGTATGTCCCGTACCGGCCTGCCGCTTTTTGGCCAACGACAGCGAGCGCGATAAGGTGATGGAAGCACAACGTGTGATTACGGCGAACTTAGATAATCCGTTAACGATAAAAGAATTATCGCGCAAGGTAGCTATGAATGAATGTTACCTGAAGAAAGGGTTCAAAGCACTTACGGGTAAAACCATTCATGAATACACGCAGGAACTGCGGATCTCTAAGGCTAAAGAAATGCTATCGAAAGAAGGGCTTTCCGTATCGGATGTAGCTAACACACTGGGCTTTAGCAGCATATCTCACTTCAGCACTTCTTTTAAAAAGGCTACCGGCATGAAGCCTTGTGAGTTGCTGCACTAATCTTATTTGATAAACTTACCAATAACAGGAAATTTCCTCAACTCCTGCTTTTCCTGTTTCAAAATGTAGAATAGGTATGCGCCGAATAAAACCGTGCCTGTGGCTATCCTTAGCACTGGTACATCCACTACTTTACTGATGCCCGCCTGTATAGCATACAATAACAACATCACCCCAAGGTACCGGCCCATTTTAGGTACTTCGTAAGGTATGGGGTAGTATTTCTGTCCCCACATAAAGGAAAGAAGCATCATTACTGCATAGCATAGCAAAGTGCCCCATGCGCAGGCATTGTAGCCCCATACAGGTATCAGCAGCCAGTTGAACACGATAGTAACAACAGAGCCTATCACCATAATGTAGGTACCGAAATAAGTGCGGTCTGTTAGTTTATACCATACCGTAAGGTTGTAATATATACCCAGGAAGATATATGATAGCAGCATGACCGGTACCAGGTGAATGGCCTGCGTATGCTCACCGATGAACAAGCGCCATATATCCATATACAGCGTCACATTCAGGAACATCAGGGCCATCACTATCACAAACCATTTCATTACTCTTGCATACGTAGGGCGTGCATCCTTGTCCTGCGCTATAGAAAAGAAGAAGGGTTCTGCCGCCATTTTAAATGCTTGTATCACCAGGTTGATGAGCACAGCAAGACGTAAAGCCATAGTAAACGAGCCAATCGCTTTTACATTCTCCGTATCGGTAGCCGGGCTCAGCTCCATAAACATGACACGGTTCAGCGTATCATTTATCTGCCCTGCAAAGCCTGCTATCAATATCGGGAAGCCATACAGCAGCACTTTTTTTAGCAATGCAGTATCTATCCTTGGCTTATATTCCTTCCAACCTTTGAATAACAGTAATAATGTAACCGCAGCCTGCAATACATTAGCAAAGAGTATAAAGCCGATACCATAATGGTAGTGATACCATCGTGCGAAAGCACCGCCTGCCGCTGCCATGTTATCGCCAAAGCTGAAAAGAAAAACTATGGTAACTACAAAGATGACGATGCCTACCACTTTGGTAAGCGCATATACGCGTGGCCTGTTATCATTTCTTAGTTTAGCAAACGGCAATGCCGATAAAGCATCCAGCCCGATGATGGCCGCACACCAGCCTACATATTCCGTATGTTCACCCAGTTGCGCGAATGCTGCCACACTATCCCTGAACAGGAAAAGGCATAACGAGAACAGTAGTGTGGTAAACAGCATGGCGCTGGTCTGTGTATTATACAGCGCTTTGTTGTCTTCCGTTTTGCTATACCTGAAAAACGTGGTTTCCATACCATAGGTATAGAGCACATTCATTATCGGGAACAATGTGTAGATATAACCATACTGGCCTATTATGTAGCGGCCGGTTTCGCCGGTAAGTGTATATGCAAGGTATGGGGTAAGCAGGTAAGTAAGCATGCGCGCAGCTATATTGCTTACGCCATACCACATGGTTTGCCCTGCCAGTTTCTTTAGTGACGCCAAGTATTTGGTTGATTAGTTGATTGGTTGATTAGTTGATTTTAGGATAGTGCGGTCAACTAATCAACCAATCAACAGATGAACTACTCAATTACCCATGTTTCTTTTCCTTCCAGCAGCTTATCCAGGTCGCCTTTGCCCTTGGTAGCTATGGCATCTTCCAGTTGCAGCCTCATGCCATCTTCATAAGTCGGTCTGTCTGCGCTGAAGAATACACCAAACGGGCGCGGGTAGTGGCCCGGTGTTGCCGGGTTATCAAAGAAACGGGTCAGTATCTGTGCTTTGAAAAAATCTTTTTCATCGTGTATCCACAGGTCGTCTGCACTATGGCCATCAGCAAGGTTTACCAGTTGCGGCTTATAGCCATCCAGTTTTATGCCTTTGTCTTTATTAGCACCATACAGCAGTGGTTGCCCTTGTTCCAGGAACAGCACCTCTTCCTTTTTGCTTCCTTTCTCGGTATATATCTCAAAGGCACCATCATTAAAGATGTTGCAGTTCTGGTATATCTCCAGGAAGGATGCACCATGATGCCCGTGGCTGCGCAGCAGCATTTGCTGCAGGTGTTTCGGGTCGCGGTCCATACTGCGGGCTACAAACGATGCATCGGCACCCATAGCCAGCGCCAGCGGGTTGAACGGATGATCGATACTGCCGAATGGTGTCGACTTGGTTACTTTATGCTCTTCCGATGTGGGTGAATACTGTCCTTTGGTAAGGCCATATATCTGGTTGTTGAACAGTAGTATGTTCACATCAAAATTGCGGCGCAGCAGGTGTATGGTATGGTTACCACCAATGCTCAGCCCATCGCCATCGCCGGTCACTATCCACACGCTCAGCTCAGGGCGCGTAGCCTTCAGGCCACTGGCTATGGCAGTAGCACGGCCATGTATGCTGTGCATGCCAAAGGTGTTCATATAATAAGGGAAACGGCTGCTGCAGCCAATGCCCGATATGATAACAATATTCTCGCGGGGGATACCCGTTTGAGGTAGTATGGTCTGTACTTGTTTCAGTATAGAATAATCTCCGCACCCCGGGCACCAGCGCACTTCCTGGTCGGTAGCAAAATCTTTTGCCGTCAGCGCCGGAAGGGGGGTAGTTGCAACGTCACTCATAAGTAAAAAAATCGCGTAAAATTAAGCTTTAAACACCAGTAAATAAAAAGGAATACATCTGTATGACCTTGTTTTAGGAAACCCTTAATAGTTTCGTACTGACATTACGGTAAGATAATACTTGAAAGAGCCGCTTTCGCACGGCTCTTTTTTATATTTGCAGCTACATGCAAGCATCCCATCCAATAGGTGTTTTCGATTCCGGCTACGGTGGCCTTACGGTTTTCAAGTCTATAGCAGCACGCCTGCCACAGTACGATTATATTTACCTGGGCGATAATGCCCGTGCACCCTATGGCAACCGCACTTTCGAAACCATACATGAATATACTTTACAATGTGTAGAATGGTTCTTTGAGCAAGGCTGCCCACTGGTGATACTGGCTTGCAATACGGCCAGCGCCAAGGCCCTGCGCACCATACAGCAAAACGACCTGCCCCGCCTGGCACCCGATAACCGGGTGCTGGGGGTGATACGCCCCACAGCGGAGATAATAGGCAATTATACCAAAACAAAGCAGGTAGGTGTATTGGGCACCAAGGGCACGGTTAACTCGGGGTCTTACAGGATGGAGATTAATCATTTCTTTCCCGATATTACTGTCCACCAGAAGTCTTGCCCCATGTGGGTACCTTTAGTGGAGTATGGCGAATATGACAGCCCCGGGGCCGACTATTTTGTTCAAAAATACCTGGAACAACTGCTGGCTAAAGAACCGGATATTGATACCATCGTATTGGCATGTACCCACTATCCATTGCTAATGGAAAAAATGAAGAAATATCTGCCGGGGAATATCCAACTGGTAGCCCAGGGCGATATAGTGGCAAATAGCCTGGCCGATTACCTGCAGCGCCACCCCGAAATGGAACAGCGATTAACAAAAGGTGGCAACATCTCTTTCTACACTACCGATAATGCTAAGGATTTTGAGGAGCATGCTACCGTATTCTTTGGCAGGGAGGTAGTGGCTACGCAGCTGCACTTGTAAATCTTTATCTACTCCTACGTAGGGTTAGTTATTAGCAAAAACTAATACTTACTTTTGGCGCTATTCGCTGTCAAGGCTTAACTTCATTTATCATTTTTTAAAAAGGACATGAAATACTTACCAATTCCTAACAAGCTATATACACAAAACCGCGAAAGGTTTATAAAGAAGATGAAACCTAATTCCATCGCCATATTCCCGGGCAATCCTGTATTGCCTACCAATGGTGATGCTATATATACTTACCGCCCTAATGCCGATGTGGTATGGCTTTCAGGTGTAGTGCAGGAAAAATCGATGGTGATATTGTACCCCGACAACCCGGATGCAAGCGCGCGTGAAGTATTGGTACTGATTCGCCCTAATGAACACCTGGAAAAATGGGAAGGCCATAAGCTGCGCGCCGATGAGGCTACGGCACTATCGGGCATCAAAAACGTGCAGTGGCTGGATAGCATAGATACTACGCTGCAGGTGATGATGCACAATGCTGAGTATGTGTACCTGAATACAAATGAGAACGACAGGCTGGATACTACCTTGTTCCGCCCCGACTTGTTGTATGTGCACGATTTTATGAAGCGTTACCCCGTTCATAAATATGAGCGTTCTGCCCCTATCATGAAGGAGCTGCGTGCTATCAAAACAAAAGAAGAGATTGCTGTTACCCAACAAGCAGTAAATATTACGCACAAGGCTTTCCTGCGCGTAATGAAGTTTATAAAGCCGGGTGTGATGGAGCACGAGATAGAGGCAGAGATCACACACGAATTCCTGCGCAACCGTGCTACGCGCCATGCCTACGATTGCATCATCGCATCGGGCGACAGAGCGCGTGTGCTGCACTATATAGAAAACAACCGGGAGTGTAAAGACGGCGAGCTGATACTGATGGACTTTGGCGCCGAGTATGGCAACTATTGTGCCGATATGACACGCACTATACCCGTAAACGGTAAATTCACCAAGCGCCAGAAACAAGTGTACAATGCTGTACTGGATGCACACAACTATGCCAAAAAAATATTAAAACCCGGTATCGCTTTTCCTGATTATGTAGCGAAGATGAATGCAGAGATGGAAAAACAAATACTGGGGCTGGGACTGATAACCAAAGCAGACATTAAAAACCAGGACCCTGCAAACCCTGCATATCGCAAGTATTTCTATCATGGTGTTACCCACCATCTGGGTATCGATGTGCACGACCTTGGCACACGCACGCTGCCTGTTAAAGAAGGCATGCTGTTTACCATAGAGCCGGGCATTTATATAGAAGAAGAGCAAATAGGCATCCGTATAGAAAATAACGTATGGCTTACCAAAGGTGGCAATGTCGACCTGTTCAAAGGCATACCTATTACGGCCGAAGAAATAGAGGCCGCTATGAAACGTAAATAAACATGCATCATTGCATTCAATAGAAAGCCACGCACGTAGCGTGGCTTTTATATAATCTTTTATCTTTGCGCATCAATTTATATATGAAAAAGTCAGTACTCCTGTTAACGGCACTATCAGCCCTCATATCTGTTTCGCACGCACAAAAGGTGTATGTAAAAGTTGGCATCGGCCATAATATCCCTGTTTCCGGTAGTGCTCATTTTGCATATGATAATCCTATAAATGGAAAGGTTACTTATAATAGTATAACCGGTGCTACTACCGATTACGATTTGAAAAAATCGGGCGTTAGCTCAGGCATGCAGGCCATTGCCGGTGCAGGTATCATGTTCAGCAAATATGTAGGCATTGAACTGAATGCTACGATTGGCTTCCTGCAAAAGAAAAATGAAAGCTTGTATGCAGGCCCCTATAACAATGGGTACTTCAGTGAGCGCAATACTACCTATGCAAAAGCACCGTTGATGCTGAATCCTGCTCTTGTACTGCGCACACCCGGCGAAAAGGTTAGCATGTATGCCCGTGCAGGTTTTGTGCTACCGCTGATGGCACGTATAAAAAATGAATTCAACGGCACATTAAGCGATATAGCCACCAACTACAATTACGAGGGAGAAGCTATATACAAAACCTATTTCTCCTTAGGCTACAGCGGTGCTATGGGCATCTCTGTCAAAGCTTCTAAAAAAATGAATATATGGGCGGAAGCCAATCTTACTTCCCTATCTGTTTTTGTAAAAGAAAGGGAGATTACCGCCTATTATGCAAATGGCATTGATGTATTGCCTCGCATGTCTGCCAATGATAAAATGGCAAGCTACAGCAAAAAATACGAGAACAGCAATACGCAGATGTCTTACAGCCTGCCATTCAGCAATGCGGGTGTAAATGCCGGCGTTTCTTTCAGCTTCTGATTTGTTTATCACAAAAATAAAAGGCAGGCTTTTGAAGCCTGCCTTTTTAGTATCTGCAAATATGAGTTTTACCGAAGACGGTCTACCGATTTTACCAGCTTATCATCGTGGTTGATACCGCGTATGGCCAATACCAAAAAGATGATTGCTACAGCCGGCAATACTGCGCCTATCCAGTAGCTACCATTCACGGCTGCAGGATTCTCATTGCTAAAGTTGGTAACCCTGCCCAATGCCATAGTCACAAACCCTATAGTTGCTACAATGCTGAATATCGCTATCAGTTTCTGGCGTTTACGGTTTTTAAACATGAAGATGGCCACCAGCGGCATAATGGTTATCACCAGTGCTATCAGTAGCGATGGATAATGGTCGCTTACCCTTATCGCATGGATGGTATTCGCACCATTCACCGCTATCTCTGCATGATAGATATCGAAGAAAAACAACCCCACGCAGCAAAGTGCTGCCAATAAAAGCCATACAGATTGAATACGTTGTATCATGATATAAAATTCTGAAAACTAAAATCTAAATCCTAAGGTTTAGCTGATCATTTCTTTACCAAAGTAGGGGCGCAGCACTTCCGGTATTTTAATGCCTTCAGGTGTCTGGTGGTTTTCCAGTATGCAGGCCATCATACGTGGCAGTGCCAGTGAGCTGCCATTTAGCGAATGCAGCAGTTGCGTTTTACCATTGCCATCTTTAAAGCGCGCTTTCATCCTGTTGGTCTGGAAGGTTTCAAAGTTCGATACAGAGCTTACTTCCAGCCAGCGTTCCTGTGCTGCACTATACACTTCCAGGTCGTAAGTACGTGCCGATGCAAAGCTCATATCGCCACCACACAGGCGCAGTACGCGGTATTGCAGGCCCAGCGCTTTCAACAGTGCTTCTACGTGCGTTACCATTTCTTCCTGCACATCATAGCTTTTTTCCGGGTGCACCAGTTGCACTATTTCTACTTTATCAAACTGGTGTACACGGTTCAGCCCGCGCACATCCTTGCCGTAAGAACCTGCCTCACGACGGAAGCATGGTGAATAGGCTGTCATTTTTATAGGCAATTCACTTTCAGCTACTATCGTATCGCGGTACACATTCGTTACCGGCACTTCCGATGTGGGTATCAGGTACAAGTCATCAGCAGGCATGTAATACATCTGCCCTTCCTTATCAGGCAGGCTGCCCGTACCATATGCTGATGCTTCATTCACCATATATGGCGGGTAGTACTCTGTATATCCTGCATCAATATTATGGTCCAGGAAATAGGCTATCAGCGCGCGCTGCAGCTTTGCCCCCTGCCCTATATACACCGGGAAACCACTACCGGTTATTTTAGTACCTAGCTCAAAGTTTACCAGGTTATATTTTTCCATTAGTTCCCAGTGGGGCAGTTTTTGTGCCTCCAGGTTGGGCATGCTATCCCATTGCCTTACCACTTCATTCTCTTCCGGCGTTTTACCTTCCGGCACACTGCTGTGCGGCAGGTTGGGCAGCTTTATCATCAGTTCATGCTGCTCCTTTTCCAGTTGAGATAGCTTTTCGGCCAGTTCTTTGGTTTGTTCTTTATGTTTGGCTACATCTGCCTTCAGGGCTTCAGCTTCTTCTTTTTTGCCCTGGCCCATTAGCTGGCCTATATTTTTCGATGCCGAGTTTATGGATGCTGCCAGCGTATCATTCTCTACCTGTATCTGGCGGCGTTTCTCGTCTATCGAGATAATTTCCTCCACCAGGTTCAGCTCTTTAAAATGTTTTTTCTTCAGTCCTTCCAGTACAAACTCTTTGTTTTGCCTTAGCAATTGTATCGGCAGCATATATTAAAAATTGTGGGGCAAATATAGTTTAAATAAAAAAGCCTTGCAGTAGTTGCAAGGCTGGTTAATGATATATTCTTTTTGCCGGTAGCAGCTACTATGGCACTTCTACCGCATTCAGTATCTCGTTCAGTATCTGTTCGCTGGTAATGTTCTCTGCTTCGGCCTCATAAGTAACACCTATCCTGTGGCGCATCACATCGTGGCATATAGCGCGTATATCTTCCGGTATCACATAGCCGCGGCGCTTTATAAAAGCATATGCCTTAGCTGCCAGCGCCAGGCTGATGCTGGCACGTGGAGAGGCACCGTAGCTTATCAGCGGTTTCAGCTTGTTCAGTTTATATTCTTCAGGAAAACGGGTAGCAAATACGATATCCAGTATATACTGCTCTATCTTCTCATCCATATATACCTCCCGCACCAGGTGGCGTGCCTTAAGTATATCGTCAGGCGATACTACCTGGTTTATCTTAGGCATACCCTGCGGATTCAGGTTATAGCGAATGATATGGCGTTCTTCTTCTTTCTTAGGATATGTGATCACCACTTTCAGCATAAAACGGTCTACCTGTGCTTCGGGCAACTCATACGTACCTTCCTGCTCTATCGGGTTTTGCGTGGCCAGCACCAGGAAGGGTTCTTCCAGTTTGTAGGTATTGTCGCCAATGGTTACCTGGCGTTCCTGCATAGCTTCCAGCAAGGCGCTTTGTACTTTTGCCGGGGCACGGTTTATCTCATCTGCCAGCACAAAGTTGGCAAATATCGGCCCTTTGCGCACCGCAAATTCATGTGCCTGAGGGTTATATACCATCGTACCCAGCACATCGGCGGGCAGCAGGTCGGGGGTAAACTGTATTCGGGCAAAACGGCCATGTATAGCTGTAGCCAGCGATTTGATGGCCAGCGTTTTTGCCAGTCCGGGCACACCTTCCAGCAGCACGTGGCCATTGGCCAGCAGGCCTATCAGCAGGCGCTCCACCATATGCTTCTGGCCTACCAGGGTCTTGTTCAGCTCCATTGTCAGCAGGTCTATAAAGGCGCTCTGCTGGTGTATGCGTTCGTTCAGTTCGCGAACATCAAATGTATTTGTGGTGGGTTCCATATGCTATCGTACTATTTGCGCAATATATTACTTCTCAAAAATATCACCTGTGCTATTTTTCAGGCGTTAAAACTGCGTTAAACCCAATAATAGTAGCTTTGCACCCAATATGGAAAATTTTGAAGAACGTTGGATACAGGTAGAATTCATGCTGCGTGAGCGTTTCGGAAAGGTACCTGATATGGAAAGCACCCTATTCCTGATAGGTGTGAATGAACTGGGAGCATTGCCTAGCCGCAAATTCACCAAAGAACAAAAACAAGACCTGATGCACGTGGCCGTATGCTCACTGCTCAGCCGCCGGGGATATTTTGAATTCATCAGCCGCGATGCCGATGGCTGGCCGCATTACGACCAGCTAAAACCCGTAGAAACCACCGGGCTGCAAGGACAGGAGCGGATACTAAAAGAATGCATCATTGAGTATTTTGAAGCGTAGTATTCTACCCAAATAAAAAAAGCACCTCGATCGAGGTGCTTTTTTTATTGAATATCCGTAACAGATTATTTCACAACAGTCAGTTGATGAGAAATAGAACCTGTTGAAGTTTGCATTTTGATGCTGTATACACCTGCAGGCAGGGTAGCTGTATTGATAACTACTTTATGAGAACCTTTGTTGTAAGATTGCTCACTGATAGTAGAAACAATACGGCCCATAGCATCATAAACGTCCACCTTCACTGTTGAGTTTTCACTGATAGTGAAGTCAACAGTTGCTTTGTCTGTAGCAGGATTAGGATACACCAGCATATCTGCAACACCTGCAGAAACATTGCTGATACCCAGCGGTACGTTCATGTTATTTGAGTTCAGTACAGCACCATCACTGTTACGTATCAGGATAGCGATAGCACGCATTTTGTTCCTTTTGTAAGGCTCAGGAATGGTTGTAGTGAATGTATAATCGTAAGTAGTACCGGCAGTCATAGTTGCTGGCAGGCTACCCGCAGCACCTGTTGGGCTAGGTATGATAGCACGGCCTACGAAATCGTAGTTCATTTTTTCAGCAGGTACGGTACCCGGCTCTGTATGCCATGCAAAACCTGCACCATACAGTGGTATGTTGTTGTACTGATAGCTATAGTAGTTAGCTTGGCCCCAGCTGCTGCCTGTGCCGGTTACATCATCTTCTGTCAGTACCAGTGCCAGCCTGTAGTCACCATTCAGGTCGATAGCTGGTTTTACCGATACTTTTGCCGAGAAGTTAAAGCTGCCCGCGCCCTGGTCTGCCATTGTTATTTCAGCAAAACCAAAGTCATCTTTCTTAGCGTTATATACATCTATCAGGTCTGAAGGATCCAGTACTTCAGGGCTGCGGTCTACCACCAGGCTTGGATAACCACCCACCAGGCCACCTATGAAGTTATCATAAGTAGTGTTTTTCATCGGGTCGTTATTGTGCACTGCTACCAGTGAAAAGTTCGAACCATATGTATGGAATACAGAGTCCATATATACAGAACCCCTTGGGCACCAGCCGCACCATGTACCTGTACCTTCTTCAACAAATATCTTCTTTGCAGGTTTGAAAGAAACAGATGTTACAGCTGTATTTGCAGAGTCGTTATCAGCTTTTGTATCACCGGGCAGTTCTATCCACATTTCTAATGGGTAGTTGCCGTTGGTAGATGGCATTACAAGTGCCGTAGGGCTTGTAAAGTCAGCAGAACCATATGGAGGGATGTTCACACCGTTGATAACATCACTGGTTACCGAACCACCGGCCAGTTTATATTTAACGGTAAAAGAGTTGATCGCGTTAGTACCATAGTTGTAAACTTTTCCGCCAAGTGACAGGTTAGCACCGCCAATTTCATAGCTTTTCGGAGTTTCCACTTCAGGTGTCATAGATACCAGCCTCGCTTCTACTGCTTGCGGCACAGCCACGCGGATGTTATCCAGCGCCACACCTACCAGTTTCCTTGCCGGGTCGCCGCCATCGTGATATGTAAATGCTACCTGAACATTGTTCATATTATCATACGCAGACAGGTTTACTACGGCATACTGCCAGCCCGCAGGGTCGCCAACCAGCGTATCTGCTACATTCCAGGTAGCACCACCATCTGTAGATATGTTTACAAATGCTTTCTCAGTAGGGCCTGCACTACCATAGGCAGCACCTACAAAGTAGTAATCGTAAGTAAGCACAGCACCGGTGATACCTGTAAGGTTTAACGGAGGTGTCACCAGCGATACGGTATCGTTAACCTCATTATTGTTCCAGTCATCTACTACCACGTACCTGTCTCTTACATTAGGCACAGCCCAGCCATTGGTAAAACCTAATTTGCCGGAAGCGCTTTTCCATCCGGTCGCACCTTTTTTTATTTGCGTCCATCCCGCAGGTAGGGCAGTACCCGAAGTCGATGCGAAATTTTCGTCAATCACTGTTTGTGCAGTTGCATTCAGGCCAGCGCCCAATGCAGCTACAGTTAAGAATGTAGTAATTTTATTCATCTTACTTTTTTTATGGATTCCGAAGATACGGATATTCAGTAATTAAATCTGTATTAAAATTCCCGCTCCAATCGATTTTAATGTCATACTTTTGCCACATGTTCTAAACAGAACAAAACGGGGTGCCTGAAACATAAGGGCTGAGATTATACCCGCTGAACCTGGACCGGGTAATGCCGGTTAGGGATGAGCAAATCAGCTGCCATATTCCATTGCATCCATCTGTATACGCGTGAAGGCCTGCGCTTATACCCGATGGTTTCTGTATTTGGTTGCGGTACATGCATGGCGCCCCATATTATTAATTGTATTTAATAAATGCCATGCAGCAGTTCAACAAACATGTTATGACCATCGCAGCCTTGTGCTGCACCACTGCCGCTGTAGCACAGCAGGCTACAGACACGCTTGCCAAAAGGCAAACGCTGGAACCAATAGAGATACGCTCGCTCCGGGCGGGCTCTAATGCCCCCTTCGTGAAAACAGAGATTAAAGCTATAGACATAGAAAAGGCCAACCTTGGCCAGGACCTCCCCTATTTGCTTCAATACACACCTTCTGCCGTTGTCACTTCCGATGCCGGTACGGGCATCGGCTACACGGGTGTTCGTGTACGCGGTACTGATGGGGTACGTATGAATGTGACCCTGAACGGTATCCCCGTAAATGATGCCGAATCGCAGGGTACTTTCTTTGTCAATTTTCCCGACATTGCTTCTTCTACAGGCTCTGTACAGCTGCAGCGCGGGGTGGGCACATCTACCAATGGTGCCGCAGCCTTTGGCGCTACTATGAGCATCAGCAACCTGCAGCAAATGGAAAAAGCAGGCGTAGAGGTGAGCAATAGCTACGGTTCTTTCAACACCTGGAAGCATACGGTAAAAGCAGGTACCGGCTTGCTGAAAAACGGGTTTCAGTTCGATGCCCGTTTGTCGAAGATCAATTCCGATGGGTTTATCGACCGTTCTGCCAGCGACTTGAAGTCTTTACAATTACTGGCAGGCTGGCAGCTGAGCAAGAAAACAGCGCTGCGCTTTATGCTGATGACCGGCAAAGAAAAGACCGGGCAGGCTTGGAACGGAGTACCGGGCGATTCACTGGCGACCAACCGCACCTATAACGAACTGGGTGTAAAGGCGGATGGCAGCTATTACAATAACCAGACCGATAATTACCAGCAGGATTACTACCAGTTCTTTGCCGACCATAAATTCAGCAAATACCTTTCCGCACATGCTGCCGTATTCCTTACCCGTGGCCATGGCTATTATGAAGAATACAAGCTGGGCGAATCGTACAGTACTTATGGCTTAGGCAATTATATCACACCATCAGGCGCGGATACTATTACTACAACTGATATGGTACGCCAGCTTTGGTTAGATAATCACTATTATGGCTCTGTTTTCTCGCTTCTTTATGAAAAAGAAAAGACGCAAATAGCCTTTGGTGGTGGCTGGACGCAATATCTGGGTGAGCACTACGGTTACGTAAAATGGGCAGAGCACAACATACCTGCCGATTATCGCTGGTACCTGCTCAATTCTCAAAAGAATGACCTGAACCTGTATGTAAAAGCACAGCAAACCATCGGCAAAGACCTCATACTTTTTGGCGATCTGCAATACCGCAATGTGTCTTACATCATCAATGGTTTCCGTAAAAACCCCACCCTGCGCCCGGTCAATAATTTCAATTTCTTCAACCCTAAAGCGGGTATCACCTATTTGGTAAAAAACACATCGCGCAACAGGCAAAAGGCATATGCATCATTCGCGGTTGCCAATAAAGAGCCCAACCGCGACGATTTTGAAGCATCCCCCACAGCATTGCCCAAACCGGAAAGGCTGTATGATGTGGAAGCAGGGTACGAAATAAGCAAGCGCAACTGGAGCGCGGCTGCCAATCTGTATTATATGAGCTATCGCGATCAGCTGGTATTCACAGGCAAAATAAACGATGTAGGTGCCTACAGCCGTACCAACGTACCTGAAAGCTACCGCGCGGGTATCGAGTTGCAGGCAGGTTTCAAACCGGCCGATTGGGTAAGCCTGAACGCCAATGCTACTTTTTCTGACAACCGCATCAAAAAATTCACGGAATATGTAGATAACTGGGATGACCCCAATTATGCACAAGTAGCTATTACACATAGCAATACGCCTATCGCGCTATCTCCATCCCTCATTGCCGGTGGCGGTGTTACGTTTGCCCCGTTTGTCAACCTGCTCGATAATCAAACGCTGGAGCTGGATGTAATGGGCAAACACGTAGGCAAGCAATATCTCGATAATTCAGGCGACGAAAACCGTACTATTAAAGATTACACTCTGTGCGACCTTCGCCTGCGTTATAGTGTAGCCTTGAAACCATTCCGCGAGATAATGGCAACTTTCGCTGTCAACAACATCTTCGATCGTAAATATGAAAGCAATGGCTATGTATGGTATGTATATCAAACCGCCGGGCAAAACGTAGTAGACAATCGCTACTTTCCGCAGGCTGGCATTAATTACATGGCCGGCATTACGCTGAAGTGGTAACCATTTTTCGTGTTTTGATTGTCAGTAGAACGCCGGGTAGCCCCGGCGTTTTGTTTATAGCCATATAGTCATGCCCGCAACCCTTATATTATGTATAATCGGTAACTTGCAGCATAGCAAAACTGCCATTTTTACATTGGTAGGCTATTTGATGTATTAAGTATAAACGATAGAAATAAATAATGAATATTTTGATTTTCTTCCTCCTACCTATGATATTAGGTATGGTAGTGAGTATGAGGCTGAAGAGTAAATTCCGTGAATATTCTGAAGAACCCCTCAGCGAGGGCCTTAGCGGTAAAGAAGTAGCCGAACGTATGCTGCATGAAAATGGCATCTACGATGTGCAGGTAGTATCGGGTCACGGTTTCCTGTCCGATCACTATAACCCTACCGATAAAACGGTGAACCTGAGCCCCGATGTATATGGCGGGCGCAGTATAGCCGCCGCAGCCGTAGCTGCCCACGAATGCGGGCACGCCGTGCAGCACGCTACCGGCTATGCCATGCTGCAATTGCGCAGCAAGCTGGTACCTATCGTGCAGATAAGCACTACTTTATCTCAATGGGTACTTTTAGCAGGCGCAGGGCTATTTTTCGGTAGGGGAAACCAGACCGTGCTGCTGATAGGTATCATTCTTTTTGCAGCATCTACATTATTTTCTCTTATAACTTTGCCTGTAGAATACGATGCCAGCAACCGTGCGCTGAAGTGGATGGACAGTACCGGCCTCACCCACAGGGCCGAACATGACAAAGCGGCTGATGCACTGAAATGGGCGGCACGTACCTATGTGGTAGCAGCCATAGCATCGGTAGCACAACTATTGTACTACGTTATGCTGTTCAATAACCGCAACAGGGACTAAGAAATTTTAAAAAAACTGCAAAAACTGCAACAAAACACAACAAATGACAGTAGAGCAAATGTATACCAGCTGCCTTAGTGAAGCAGCATACTTCATAGCCAGCAATGGCGAGGCTGCCGTTATAGACCCGCTACGCGATGTGGACGTTTATATCAATAAGGCGGCAGACCAGGGTGTGAAGATCAAATACATATTTGAAACACACTTTCATGCCGACTTTGTGAGCGGTCACCTGGAGCTGGCAGAGAAAACAGGCGCTACCATAGTATATGGCCCGCAAACCAATGCCAAATTCAACTTTCATATGGCCAAAGATGGAGAAGACTTCGCCATCGGCAACCTGAAGCTGAAGGCATTGCACACGCCCGGCCATACACTGGAAAGCACCAGCTACCTGCTCTACGACGAGTCTGGCAATCCATATTGCGTATTCACCGGCGATACTTTGTTTGTAGGCGATGTAGGCCGTCCCGACCTTTTCAGTGGCAACCTGAGCAAGGAAGAACTGGCCGGTTATTTATATGATTCCCTGCAACGTAAGATAAAAACACTGCCCGACAATGTGATAGTGTACCCGGCACACGGCCCGGGCTCTTCATGTGGCAAAAACCTGGGGCCTAATACGTACAGCACCATCGGCGAGCAAAAGGAAAGCAACTACGCACTGCAGGAAATGACCAAAGAAGAATTCATCAAAGCCGTTACCGATGGCCTTACTACGCCGCCGGCATATTTTCCTATCAATGCCCGCATCAATAAAGAAGGCTACAGCAGTATGGACGAGGTTATGAAACGTGCTATGCAACCCCTGGATGTAACGGCCTTCAAACAAAAAGTAGATGATGGTGCCTGGATACTGGATACCCGCAATGCAGGTGTGTTTACGGAAGAGTTTGTACCCGGCTCTATCAGCATAGGCCTGGAAGGCAGGTTTGCAGAATGGGCAGGTAGCTTGCTGCCGTTCGATCAGCCGCTGGTACTGGTTACAGAGCCCGGCAAAGAAGAAGAAAGCGCTATCCGCCTGTCAAGGGTGGGCATTGATAACGTGCAGGGCTACCTCGATGGCGGCATCGCTGCCTGGAAAGCTGCCGGCGAAGATGTGGATATGATCATTGATATTGAAGCCGAAGAGCTGGCTATGGACCTGCCGCACGATAGCAAGCTGGATGTAATAGACGTACGCAAGCCTTCTGAATTTGATGCCGCACACGTAAAAGGCGCACAGAATGCCCCGCTCGATACCCTGATGGACCCCATGAATGTAGCACTGATAGATACGGATACCAATCTTTACGTACACTGTGCAGGTGGCTACCGTTCGGTAATAGCAGCATCCCTGCTGAAACGCCAGGGCTATCACAACCTGCGCAATGTATTGGGTGGCTTCGGCAAAATAAAAGAACTGAAGAACATACCCATCGTGCAGCCGCAGCAGCAAAAGATATAATAAGAACCTGAATAGCAAAAAGGAGCCCGCAGCGAATACTGCGGGCTCCTTTTATAAAAAAATGTCTTATAGACATGAATTTTTACTTTTATAAAACTATATTTGAGACACATCTATAGTATTATGAGTATAAAACACCTGACAGCTTTTTGTCTTTCTGTGGCGCTGAGTGTAGGTGCAACTACCGCTTCGGCACAGGGCGATTCTGATCCCGGGTTTGCTTCAATAGGTGCTATGCGCACTGCATCATCTCTGGTAGTAAGCGATGACAATTACGAAAACTCAAGAACACACTTCAGCTTAGGGCACACTTTTGCCAAGGGCGAAAGGGATATAAAACTGCACATGCCGCAGGTAGAAGTGCGCGTACCCCTTATGGAAGGTATGGGATACATAGATGTACGCGTACCGTTCGTAGCTGCTTCCGGCGACCTGGGGCACGGCTGGGGACTGGGTGATTTGTCGTTGGCTTATACCCATGTATTCGTACAAGACCCTGAATGGTGGACGGTACAGGCTACTGCAGGTGCATTGCTCAGCATGACCACTGCCAACCGCAGCGATGGCAATACCCGCCCGTTGCCTATGGCTTATCAAAGTGGCCTGGGTAGCACCGATGGTATACTGGGCGCCAGCGCTATGTTCAAAGAATATGTAAGCGTGGCTGTAGGTTACCAGCAACCGGTATTCCGCTACAATCAGAATGACTACTACCGTTCAACTTATATGAACGACCCCGTATATAGCAACAGCGAATATGAAATATCGCGCAAGCTGTATCGCAATGGCGATGTGATGGCACGCCTGGAAGGCCACCTGGTAAATAACCGTTTGGGTATAACAGGGGGCGCTTTGGCTATGTACCACCTGCGCAATGATCTGTACGAAGACCGCACCGGCGCATGGAGGGAAATAGATGGTTCCGACGGCTTTACTATGAGCATCGTTGGTAATGCCTTCGTTCGCTTTGGCCGCTATGCCGATTGCAAGCTCGATATCACAGGCTCATTCCCTGTTATCACGCGCGATGCACGTCCTGACGGTTTGCAGCGTCAGTGGACCATTATGCCAAGGTTCACCTACTTCTTCAACCAAAGGAACCTGCTGTTCTAAAACAATTCATTAAACTACTTTATAATAAATGGCGGCTACTGGCCGCCATTTATCGTTACAAAAGCTGCCCGGCAAATGCGTTATTGCCTGCCGTTTTGTACCTTTACATCCCTTATTACAGGCTGTGCCTGTGCATTTTACTGGTAAGAATTTACATATATGTCATATACTCCGAAGAATAAAGTACGTATCGTTACGGCTGCTTCTCTTTTCGACGGGCACGATGCTGCCATCAACATTATGCGCCGCGTGATGCAGAGCAGTGGTGTGGAAGTGATACACCTGGGCCACGACCGCAGCGTGCAGGAAGTGGTGGATTGCGCCATACAGGAAGATGCCAATGCTATAGCCATGACCTCTTACCAGGGGGGGCACGTAGAATACTTCAAGTATATGTACGACCTGCTGAAAGAGCGTGGTTGCGGACATATCAAAATATTTGGCGGCGGCGGCGGTGTGATACTGCCTTCGGAAATAGATGAACTGCATGCTTATGGCATCACGCGCATCTACTCGCCCGATGATGGCCGTGCTATGGGCCTGCAGGGCATGATAGACGACCTGATACAAAAAAGCGATTACCCTACCGGCAACCAACTAAACGGTGAAGTAGGCCATCTGCATGAAAAAGATGCCAAATCGATAGCGCGCCTGATATCTGCTGCCGAGAATTTTCACGACCTGCCGGAAACACAGGCTATGCTGAAGAAGATAGCAGAAACTGCTGCTACATCTAAAACCCCGGTGCTGGGTATTACAGGTACGGGCGGCGCAGGTAAAAGCTCGCTGGTAGATGAATTGGTACGCCGCTTCCTCCTTGATTTTAAGGATAAGAACATTGGTATTATATCGGTAGACCCTTCTAAAAAGAAAACAGGCGGCGCCTTGTTGGGCGACCGTATCCGTATGAATGCCATCCGCAATGAGCGTGTATTCATGCGTTCGATGGCTACCCGCCAAAGCAACCTGGCAGTATCCAAGCATATACTGGATGCAGTGAACATACTGAAAGCTGCCAACTACGACCTCATTATACTCGAAACATCGGGCATCGGTCAGAGCGATACACAGATAACCGACTACAGCGACCTGAGCATGTATGTGATGACACCCGAATACGGTGCGGCCACACAGCTGGAAAAGATAGACATGCTGGACTTTGCAGACATCGTTGTCATCAACAAATTTGACAAACGCGGTGCTATGGATGCCCTGCGCGATGTGAAGAAACAATACCAGCGCAACCATAAGTTATTCGACCGGAACCCGGATGAGATGCCGGTATATGGCACCATCGCCTCACAGTTCAACGACCCGGGTACCAATACGATGTACAAATCGCTGATGGACATTGTGGTGAAGAAGACCGGTACAGAGCTACATTCCAACTTTAAGATAACGGACGAGATGAGTGAAAAGATATTCATCATCCCGCCGGCACGTACCCGCTACCTCAGCGAAATATCTGAGAACAACCGCAAGTACGATAAATGGGCTAAAGACCAGGCTGCAGTTGCGCAAAAACTGTTTGGCCTCAGGAAAACAATAGAAACACTGGAGGCAGCGCAGGTAGAAGATAAAGACCGCCTGGTAAAAACCCTGCAGGAAGTGTATGCTAAAACAGAGCTGGAACTGGACCCTAAGAACAAGCACCTGCTGGAAAACTGGGATAAGAAGAAGCACTTGTTTACCGATGAGTTCTACGTATTTAAAGTGCGCGATAAGGAACTGAAGATAAAAACACATACCGAATCACTTTCTCATTCGCAAATACCTAAAGTAGCCGTACCTAAGTTTGAAGCATGGGGCGAAATACTGTACTGGGCATTGAGCGAAAACTTCCCGGGCGAATTTCCGTATGCTGCGGGCATTTATCCATTCAAGCGCGAAGGTGAAGACCCTACCCGTATGTTTGCCGGTGAGGGTGGGCCGGAGCGTACCAATAAACGCTTCCACTACGTATCGCTGGGCATGCCGGCGAAACGCCTGAGTACCGCATTTGATAGCGTAACGCTATATGGACAGGACCCTGACCACCGCCCGGATATCTACGGCAAAGTAGGTAATTCAGGCGTTAGCGTTTGCTGTCTGGATGATGCCAAGAAACTGTACAGTGGTTTCAACCTGGCCGATCCTAAAACATCGGTATCAATGACCATCAATGGCCCGGCGCCGACCATCACTGCCTTCTTTATGAATGCAGCGATAGACCAGCAATGCGAACTGTACATCAAAGCAAACGGGCTGGAAGCAGAAGTAAACAAGAAGATAGACGCGATATATAAAGAGAAAGGCATCAAGCGCCCTACCTACAATCCATCGGTATTTGGCGGTGGTGCAGAGGGTGAATTGCCGCAAGGTAACGATGGCCTGGGCCTGATGTTGCTGGGTGTTACCGGCGACCAGGTATTGCCTGCCGATGTATATGCCAAAATAAAAGCAGATACCCTGAAAGCAGTGCGCGGCACCGTTCAGGCCGATATATTGAAAGAAGACCAGGCACAAAATACCTGCATCTTCTCTACCGAATTCTCGCTGCGTGTAATGGGCGATGTGCAGCAATACTTCATCAATGAAGGTGTGCGCAATTTCTATTCGGTATCTATCAGTGGCTACCACATAGCAGAGGCAGGCGCCAACCCTATATCGCAGCTGGCGTTTACCATCAGCAATGGCTTTACGTTTGTAGAATACTACCTCAGCCGTGGTATGCATATAGATGATTTCGCCCCCAACCTGTCGTTCTTCTTCAGCAATGGTGTAGACCCTGAATACAGCGTGATAGGCCGCGTGGCCCGCCGCATATGGGCTAAGGCCATGAAGTATAAATACGGTGGCAATGAACGTTCGCAGATGTTGAAATACCACATCCAGACATCGGGCCGCTCTCTGCACGCACAGGAAATCGACTTTAACGATATACGCACTACCCTGCAGGCGCTGTACGCGATATACGACAACTGTAACTCGCTGCATACAAATGCTTATGATGAAGCCATCACTACGCCTACAGAAGAAAGCGTGCGCCGCGCCATGGCTATACAGCTCATCATCAATAAAGAGCTGGGACTGGCTAAGAACGAGAACCCGCTGCAAGGTTCATTCATAATAGAAGAACTGACCGACCTGGTAGAAGAAGCCGTACTCAGCGAGTTTGACCGTATCAGCGAACGCGGTGGTGTGCTGGGCGCTATGGAAACCATGTACCAGCGTAGCAAGATACAGGAAGAAAGCCTGTATTACGAAACGCTGAAACATACCGGCGAATACCCGATAATAGGCGTAAATACCTTCCTGAGCAGTAAAGGCTCGCCTACGGTGATACCGCAGGAGGTGATACGTTCTACCACCGAGGAAAAAGAATTCCAGATAAGCACGGTACAAAACCTGTGGAAGCGCAGTGGCGATAAAGGCCAGGAGGCACTCCACAAATTGCAGCAGGTGGCCATCCACAATCAGAACATTTTTGAGGAACTAATGGAAACTGTGAAGTATTGCTCGCTGGGGCAGATAACCAAAGCCCTGTTTGAAGTAGGTGGCCAGTACAGGCGGAATATGTAATTACACGCTTTACAAATAGAAAAAGGGGCGCTTTTGACAAAGTGCCCCTTTTTACATGAAAAAAATCGCTCACCTAGTAAAATGAAAGAATTGTGCCACTATAGTAGCGTTCCGTCATAGAAGCGTCACTTTAACAAAACTTTTACCGACAGCAAAAGGTTGTTCACCGACTGTTATTACCGCTTAGCCGAAATGGATTTCGGCTGCAGGTGGGCAGGCAATAGTTTTGCTCCATCAATCAGAAAATCACCTCCAATTATTTTTATGAACCATTCGCTACTCTTATCTTTTTTACTGGCAGGCAGCTTCAGCGCTATGGCGCAGGCTACCATCAGTGGTAAGGTAACAGACGAAAAAGGAAAGCCGGTACGCGGCGCTACCGTGTATCTTGACAATACACTGGACGGCAGCACCAGCGATAGCATCGGCAACTTCAGCTTCACCACCACGGAAACCGGCGCACAAACACTGATGGCTACGGAAGTAGCACATGAAAATGCGGGCCTGCCTGTAACCATAAATGGCGACCTGAAAGATGTAGTATTAAAAATGAAAGGCTCATCGCGCCAGCTGGATGAAGTGATTATCACCGCCGGCTCTTTTGAAGCATCGGACAAGAATAAGACCGTACTGCAACCGCTGGATATTGTAACCACAGCAGGTGCGCAGGCCGATATTGTAAAAGCCATACAGACACTACCCGGCACACAGCAGCAGGGCACGCAAACCGGCCTTTTCGTGCGCGGTGGCGATGCCAGCGAAGCCGCAGTGATAGTAGATGGCCTCATAGCGCAAAATGCCTTCCTGAGCACAGCGCCGGGTGTGGCAGCGCGCAGCCGTTTCGGTGCCTTCCAGTTCAAGGGTATTTCTTTCAGCAGCGGTGGCTATAGCGCCCGTTACGGACAGGCGCTGTCATCGGTACTGGAACTGAACAGTAACGACCTGCCCGATAAAAGCACCGTAAACCTGGGCCTGAATATGGCCGGTGTATATGCTTCAGGCTCCAAGCTTTTTAAAACAACCAGTATAGAAGCAACAGGCTATTATAACAACCTGACACCCTTCTATGGTATTGCCAAAACAAACGTTGACTTCTACGACGTACCCAAAGGCGCAGGCGGCTCTACCAAATTTACCTGGAAGCCCAATAAAGATGGCATCCTGAAAGCGTTGGTAAACTATTCACGCTTCACCAGCGGCACACGCGTGCCTAACCCCGGCGATGCAGGCAGCACGCTCGACTTTGGGTTGAAAACACAAAACCTGTACAGCAGCCTTTCTTACAGACAAATGCTGAAAGATAAATGGAACTTATACACAGCAGGTTCGTACAGCTATAACCAGGACGATGTGAAATGGGATACCATGAGCAATGTAAACAAAGATTATCGCGCCCAGTTTCGTGCAGAGGCTAAGTATTATGCCACCACGCGCCTGAGTATCTTAGTAGGTGGCGAATTGCAGCACTTCAACTACAACCGCACCTGGAATACTTACCCTGCGGAGTTTACAGAAACACAGGTAGCTGCTTTTGCAGAGATGGACTGGTCGCCGCTGCACTGGCTGGCAGTAAAGCCCGGTGTGCGTTACGAGCACAGCACCCTGCTGAAACAAAATGTGGTAGCCCCACGCCTGGCCACGGGTGTAAAAGTAGGCCTGTACGGCCAAGTATCGCTGGCAGGTGGTATGTTCTACCAAACGCCCGATCAGCAATACCTCATTGCCAATTACAAGAACCTGGAAATGCAGCGCTCTGTGCATTACATAGCCAACTACCAGTATATGCACAACGACCGCACCCTGAGGCTGGAAGGTTATTATAAACACTATGACCAACTGGTATATGAATACCTGACCAAATCATTCGACCCGAACCAGACACGATATTTAGACCCTATCACCATGCCTGCTAACAATTCCGGCCACGGCTATGCCACAGGTGCAGAGCTGTTCTGGAGAGATAAGAAAAGCATCAAGAATGCCGACTACTGGATATCGTACAGCTATATAGATACCCGCAGGCTGTATAAAAACTACCTGGCCGAATCGCAACCCGATTTCATTGCCAACCACAACCTGAATGTGGTTACGAAATACTTCATCGAAAAACTGCAAACGCAGATAAACATGACGTATAGCTACGCCACCGGCAGGCCATACTACAACCCTTCCAACCCGGTATTCCTGGGCGATAAAACACCTGACTTTCACAACCTGTCGCTCAATATCAACTATCTTACTTCTATCAGGAAATGGTTTACCGTAGTGTACGTTGGTATCGATAACATCACCAACCAGAAGAACGTATTTGGTTACCGCTATGCCAATGGCCAGCGCTATGAAATGCGTCCGGCACTATACCGCTCGGTATTCATAGGTGCCAACTTCTCGCTGACTGCATTTGATAAAGACGAACTTTAATAATTGTATAAAACCATAAAACATATAAGATGACACGCTACATTCTGTTAACAGCCATCGCAGCATTCACATACCTGAACTGCCATGCGCAAGACTACAATGAAACACTGAAGAAAACCTTTACTGCCTTCGACACCACGCAAGACTTTACGAAGAAAGTAGAGCAAAGCAACAAGCTGACCATGATAGCTAAAAAATGGAACAGCGAATGGACAGCACACTTTTACAATGCCTACGCCAAAGCAGTACTTTCTTACATGGAAAAAGAAGAAGCCAAGCGCGATGCTTATGTAGATGAAGCCGATAAAGAACTGAGTGAAGCCGTAGGCATACTGGGTAAAGACAATGATGAAACTTATGTGCTGGCAGCCATGGTAGCCAATGCACGCATGGCCGTAAAGCCACAAGCACGCTGGCAGAAATACGGAAAGATATTTGAAGAGAACCTGCAGAAAGCAAAGGAGATAAATGCAGAGAACCCGCGCATCTATTACCTGCAGGGTACCAGTAAATTCTTTACACCTAAAATGTTTGGCGGTGGTAAGAAAGCAGCACTACCTTATTTCGAAAAAGCAGACGGCTATTTTGCTAAAGAAACCGATGCGGACATCAGCAAACCTTACTGGGGTAAATTCCAGAATGCATTCTTCCTGAAAGAAAGTAAAGGAGACGAATAAAGAATAGCGAGGTAATAAAGCCTTAGATGAGTTTAGACCAATAGATAGGACACAGTTACAGTTGTATCCCGGTTGTTTTCACAACCGGGATTTCTATTGGCATAGTTTTTTATATCCTAGTCTTTAAACTAATCTGGAATTGTACATGAAAAGAAAAATTTTTGCCCCGGCGATTATTGCAGCAATGGCTACCACACTGGTGTTTACCTCTTGCCAAAAGAATGATGACAAACCGGTAAACTCGCAAAATACCGCAAAGGTGAATATGCACCTTACGGATGATCCTGCTGCTTACGATGCAGTGTACATCGACATTCAAAAAGTAGAAGTGACCATGGAGGGTAGTGCCGCCGTTTCGCTGGCACCCATCCGCCCCGGTGTTTACAACCTGCTCGATTTCCGCAATGGATTGGATACACTACTGCTGCGTGCAGATGTACCAGCGGGTAAAGTGGGACAGATACGCCTGGTATTGGGCAGCAACAACTCGGTGGTAGTGGATGGCACCAGCTACCCGCTGAATACACCTTCTGCACAGGAAAGCGGCCTGAAGCTGAACCTGAAAGAAAGCTTTGTAGCAGGTGGTTCTTATGATGTGTGGATAGATTTCGATGCCGGAAAATCTATTAACCAGACTGGCAATGGCAAATACATGCTGAAGCCTGTAATACGTGCCTACTCACAGCTTACAGATGGCCGCATAAAAGGATATGTATTACCCGGCCCTGCATTGGCTACGGTATATGTTACCAATGGTGTAGATACATATACAGCTATCCCCGGTCCTGATGGCTATTTCATGTTTGTAGGCTTGCCCGAGGGTACTTATAGCGTTACCTACGATGCAAGTGTAGCATCATTTATAGATGTAACGGTAGATAACATCAATGTGAAATACGGTACCACGGTAGACTTGGGTACTAAGGTATTGATACAGTAATAATATTAAGCGTCGCACGCATAACAATTGGCTGAAAATGCATTAAGATGTATTTTCAGCCAATATTTTTATGCAACGGTATCTAAACAGGATCATATATATACTCTGCGGCCTATGTGCATTTGCACTGGGCATGAAACAACTTCGCGAACCCGATATATGGTGGCAGTTGCTATCCGGCAGGTGGATGCTGGAACATGGGCAGGTTACTAAAACAGATATGTTTTCCTACACTATGGCTGGCCGGCCATGGGTAAATGTAAAATGGCTGTACGAAGTTATCATTGGTGCTTTTGAAAAAGCATTGGGCCCTGAAGGTGTCTTACTGTTGCAGGCGTTGGTGAATATAGCTATCGTTTACTTACTGGTGCGCACCATACAATACGTAGGCAAGCAGTTCCATAAACAAATACCTGTTTTTGCTACCGCCATTTTCATCTTGCTCTTTTTAGCCATTTGCGAATATCGTATGGCAGGCCGCCCCGAGATGATGAGCCATCTGCTATGCGCCGTTTACCTTTTCCTGCTTTGGCGCAGCCCATCGTTCGAGCTTAAAAAAATATGGTGGCTGGTACCATTGCAATGCCTGTGGGCCAATATGCATGAAGGTTACCCCGTAGGTATTGTGATAGCAGGCACTGTCGTGGGCGGCGCTGTAATATCCTACATCCTCACACGCCAAAAAGAATACCTGCAGCAAGCCATACGTGCCCTGGCCATATTGGCTGCTTGCATACTTATCATCCTGCTCAACCCTAATACCATACAGCTTTGGAAACAGCCCTTTGAAATATACAGGCAGGTTTGGGCTAATAAATATACCACAGAGCTATACTCTTATAAAGATGCCGCTTACTGGACCATGCAGGCCAAATGGCATTGGATGCTTACTGGCTTTGCATTCCTGTACTGGATAGGCATGGTATGGACTGCTATAAAAGAAAAGAAGATAAAAACCTTCTTTACACCTATCACCACTACGTACCTGCTGATACTGTTACTATTCAGTTACCTCGCTCTTACTGCCAACCGTAATATACCGTTTGCACAAATCGCACTGGTACCATCACTGGCATTATTAGGCGGCTGGATAGCCATAAGTGGCAAAGTACAGGCCATGGGTATATACCAGGCACTATCAAAACGCGCAGGGTATATCGCCATTGCAATAGCTGCGATATTCTATATCAGCATCGTGTCTGATAAATGGTACAAATACACGGCTTCGCCCAATAAGTTCGGCATACATACTTCTATGCTGCATAATCCTGCAGGTGCATCCGCTTTTATTAAACAGCATGGCATAAAAGGCCCTGCTTTCTCCGATTACTTTGTATCCTCTTATTTACTTTGGGATCTGTATCCTGCATTCAAATCTTATATCGACCTGCGCGACCTGGATGTATTCCCTGTAGCTTTCTTTGATGATTATTTCAGCATGTACAACCAGCCCGATAAATTCGATACGCTGGATAAAAAATATAATTTCAACTATGTAGTGCTCAGTACATCGCAGCTATCTGCATTGCAAATAAAATTATACTGGGGACATGGATACAATATGGTTTACCTCGACCCTGTCTGCACCATCTTCCTGAAGCAAAACGACCAGAACAAACCTATCAATAGCAATCTTGCGCTGCAAAAACTCTTTACATGGCCACACCCTGCTGAAGCCCCAGCATGGGCTACCGCATTAAATAAGCTGCTAAACCCTATCCTGGAATATCCTGAAGAAGATGAAACCAACCAGGCTATCTATGCCGCTTTGTTTTACAACCAGGTACGCAATTACGATATATCGCTGAAGCTGCTGAGGCAATACATGCCTTCAATGGAAAACAACCCGCGTGCTTATGTTACATTGGCCAATACCTACATGCAGTTTGCCAGTGTGCTGCCCGATGCGCAAAAGCAGGGTAAGCTGGATAGTGCCAATTTCTACCTGGAACAGGCTAAAGAGATAGATGCTGATTTTGCGCCTTTATACCTTGCCCTCGGCAATCTCTATTTTGTACGTGGCAATTTTGAAGGTGCTGCTGAAAATCTGGACAACTTTGTAAAAAGAGATAAGGGTAATGCCTATGCCTACTTCCTACTGGGCCTTAGCAACCGTAGCATGTGGCTACACAATAATGATAAAGCCTATGCAAGCAGGGTTGTAAAAGATATGAAGGCTGCCGTTCGCATTAATCCGCAGAATGGTAAAGCCTACTTGTATATGGCCGAGGCCGAACTGGCATTGGGCGATAGAGATGCCGCCCGTAAAAACATACAGGAGCTGGCTGCCTCCGGCAATCCGCTCACAGCAGATGAGCAAAAACTGCTCGACAGGATAAAACAACAATCAGGTATATAATAAAACGTCCCCCCTTATGAAGAAAATGCTTTGCTGCACACTTACGCTTATGCTCGCCATCAGCATTTGTTATGCGCAGAACTTCAAGGCCACACAAAAGTCACAGGAGAAGGTTATAAAAGCTGCCTACAAGGCAAAGAAGATAACGGAACTGGAATATGAGAAACTGATGAAAGAACAGCAGACTATAAAAGCAACTATAGAAAAGCTGGAAGCAGACGGCAAGCTGGAAGCAGACGATAAGAATGCCATACAAGGCAAGCTGGACAGGGCCGAACGCAGGTTGAAACGCTACAAGACGAACAGGGAACGTTATTGAGGAAAGTTTGTTGCATCTTTACAGCATGAATTGGCAAAGCTTATATAGCGCCAGGCGTACAGGCGATGCAAAGGATAAGGTGATCAATCCCGATGCTGTCAGAGATTCTTTTTTACGCGATTACGACAGGCTTATCTTTTCTTCCGCTTTCCGAAGGTTACAGAACAAAACACAAGTATTCCCTTTGCCGGGCGCGGTGTTTGTTCATAACAGGCTGACCCATAGTTTAGAGGTAGCCTCTGTAGGCCGCTCACTTGGCAAGGCCGTGGGCGAGCAGATAGCCCAGCAAAATAGTAATGAGGATGCCAATTTTATTGAGTTCTATAAATACGGGCTTTCATCGGTAATATCTGCTGCCTGCCTGGCACACGATATTGGCAATCCACCATTCGGCCATTCGGGCGAAGATGCCATACGTACTTTTTTCAGGGAACTGGATGGCGAGGCGAAGGAGACTTTACATGCCGCGCTTTCAGAAAACCAGCGTTACGATTTTGAAAAGTTTGAAGGTAACTCCAATGCGCTGCGCATACTTACCGATAGCTTTAATGAAACAGAACCGGGTGGCTACAGGCTTACCTATACAACGCTGGCATCTATCGTCAAGTATCCTTGCAGCTCTTTGCAGGGCTTTAAAAAGACGGGGCTTATCGCCACAAAAAAATCAGGTTTCTTCGATAGCGAGATACCTGTGTACGAAGCGATAGCGGGCACATTGGGCATCCCTAAAAAAGAAGGTTACGATAATGTGTATGCACGCCATCCCTTCGTATATCTTACAGAAGCGGCAGATGATATTTGCTATCGTATCATCGACCTTGAAGATGCACACCGCCTGCACATAGTATCGCTTGAAAAGATTCAATCGCTTTTCTATCCTTTCTTCGAGATGGAGAAAACGCCCTATCGTTCTATCGAATACATTAAGAAGAAAGTAAACAACATAGTTGACGATAACCAGAAGGTACAATTCATTCGTGCCAGCTGGATAGGCTTGATGGTGGAAAAACTTTCTGCATTATTTATGCAGCATGAAGCAGAGCTATTGGCAGGCACTTTAGAAAAGGACCTCCTTAGCTGCCTTCCCGATGAATATGCAGGTTTGATAAAGGAGATAAATACCTATTCCATCAAGCATATTTATAATTACAAATCGGTAGTGGAAATAGAGATTGCAGGCTACAATGTAATTGGCGGATTGTTGAAAGCATTTGTAAATGCAGTGCTGTACCCCACGCATAGCAAGTCCGACAAGATACTGAAACTGGTTTCCAGCCAGTTTCCTATCAGCAGAGACCCTGCACGTTTGTATTACGATATACAATCGGTCGTCGATTTCATTTCCGGCATGACCGATCTCTATGCTATCGACCTCTATCGTAAGATAACCGGCATTAGTGTACCGCAGATACGTTAGTTTTTTATGCACCCCAGCCAGCTAAGAATAGAAGATTTTACATACCGGCTCCCCGATGAGCAGATTGCAAAATATCCGCTGCCGGAAAGGGATAGCTCCAGGCTATTGATATATGATGCAGGCATTATAAAGGAAGATACCTATCGACATATCGCCAGCCATATACCGCCCGATAGCCTGCTGGTTTTCAACCAAACCAAAGTAGTGTATGCCCGCCTGCTCTTTAAGAAAGATACCGGTAGCACCATAGAGGTCTTTTGCCTGGAGCCGCACGCCCAATACCCCGAACTGCAAACCGCCCTGCTGCAGAAAAGAAAAGTATGGTGGAACTGCATGGTAGGTGGCGCCAGCAAATGGAAGCACGGCATGGTGCTGACCATAGTGCATGACGATCCTATGTTTACCGTATCTGCCACCATAGTAGATAAGCAACCGGGCTACTTTACCATAGAGCTCACCTGGGATGCCGACCTCACCTTTGCCGAAGTCTTGCATTATACAGGCAAAGTTCCCTTACCCCCCTACCTGCACCGCGAAGCCGAAGCGGGCGATGAGGCTACTTATCAAACCATATATGCCAAAGACGAAGGCAGCGTAGCCGCCCCCACAGCCGGCCTGCATTTTACCGATGCCGTATTCGAAAGCCTTACGCAAAAAGGCATCAGCAAAGATTTCGTGACCCTGCACGTAGGCGCGGGCACCTTCAAGCCCGTGAAGAGTGAAACCATGCAGGAGCATGACATGCATGCCGAATGGATAGATGTAAATGCGGCTACCATCAAAAACCTGGTAACACACATCGGCCATATTGTGGCCGTAGGCACTACCTCCATGCGCACGCTCGAAAGCCTGTATTGGATAGGCGTAAAGCTTTTACAAGGCCACACCATCACGCAGGATATATCTGTATCTCAATGGGATCCATACGATATACATACTGAAATAACTGCTATAGAAGCCCTGCAGGCCATACTCAATTGGCTGGAGGCGAACGAACAAACCCACCTCGTTACACGTACGCAGATACTCATTGCGCCCGGCTACACCTTCCGCATCGTGCGGGGGTTGGCCACCAATTTCCACCAGCCGCAGTCCACCTTGCTGCTCCTCGTATCGGCCATAGTGGGTACAGAATGGCGCACCATTTACAACTATGCACTGGATAATGGTTTCCGCTTCCTCAGCTACGGCGATGGCTGCCTTTTATGGGTGCAATAACTAATATCTTTTATCTACCCATTAATAAATAGTTATGTATGTTGCTTCCATCAGGTATTTAGTAGATTTGCGACACAAAAGCGCATAGTCATTGGATACAAAGCAATTTATAGCCGCTGCACTGCAGGAAGACATTGGTAACGGAGACCACTCTACACTTGCCTCTATCCCTGCCGATGCCGAAGGGCGCGCGGTATTGAAGATAAAGGAGGATGGCATATTAGCAGGTGTGCAACTGGCACAGGATATTTTCCACTACCTGCAGCCCGATGCGTCTTTTACTATTTACAAGAATGATGGCGATACCATCACCAAAGGCGAAACTGCTTTTGAAGTAGCCGCTAAAGTACATACCATACTACAGGCCGAACGCCTGGCGCTCAACTGTATGCAGCGTATGAGTGGCATTGCTACCATCACACATCAATATGTAGAGAAGATAAAGAACTACAAGTCTAAAATACTAGATACCCGCAAGACCACACCCCTGTTCCGCGCTTTTGAAAAAGAAGCCGTGCATATTGGCGGGGGGCACAATCACCGCATGGGGTTGTACGATATGATCATGCTGAAAGATAACCATATCGATTTCTGCGGCGGTATCGAAAAGGCGATTGATAAAACCAATGCTTACCTGCAGGCTAATAACCTGGACCTGAAAATAGAAATAGAGACCCGCAGCCTGGATGATGTAAAGCGCATACTGGCCAAAGGCAATATACACCGCATCATGCTGGATAACTATACGCCCGAACAACTGGCAGAAGCTATCCAACTGATAGATGGCCGTTATGAAACGGAGGCATCCGGTGGCATCACTATAGATAACATAGAAGCCTACGCCGCAACGGGTGTAGATTATATATCGGTAGGTGCTATCATACACCATGCCGTTAGCCTCGACCTCAGCCTTAAAGCACAAATATCATGAGCAAGCAACATCTTGTCTTCATCATCAATCCCAAATCGGGTGTTGACAGGCAGAAGGCTGTGCAAGAGGCAATAGATAACACGCTTGACCAAAATAAGTTCACCTACGAGATACAACATACCCGCTATGCCAAACACGGTACCGAACTGGCCCGTGAGGCGGCAGACAAAGGTGCATATGCCGTAGTAGCCGTAGGCGGTGATGGTTCGGTAAATGATATCGTGAACGGTATCATTGGCACCGATACCGCATTGGCGGTAATACCCAAAGGCTCCGGCAATGGCATGGCGCGCACCATGGAGATACCGATGAATGAACGCGAAGCTATAGAGGTCATCAACAGAGGCAATACCCTGATGATGGATATGGGCTATGCTAACGACAGGTTGTTCATAAGCAATGCAGGTGTAGCTTTCGATGCGCTGATATCGCGCAAGTTTGCCAAGAGCACACGCCGTGGCTTTGCCATGTATAGCTGGCTGGTCACCAAGCATATGTGGACGTATAATGAGTGGGACTGGCACATCACCATAGATGGCAAAACCATTAAGGAAAAGGCTTTCATCGTATGCGTGGCCAATTGCAAGCAGTTTGGTTACAACTTCCAGATAGCACCCGATGCCAGTTGGACCGATGGTTTGTTCGACCTTATCATCATCAGGAAATTTCCCAAGCTGCTGGGCGGCATGCTGGTATATCGCGCCATGAATGGCACGCTTACCAAGAGCCCTTATGTAGATCATTACCGTGGTAAAGACATTACGATCTTTCATCCTGAACTGCGCCTGATGCAGACCGATGGCGATGCACATGCCTGCGAAAACAAGATAAGGTTCACCATCAAACCAGCTGCACAAAAAATTATCATACCTTAATACCGTATGCTAAAGGCATTCACGGGCATCGTTATTTTTCTCTGGCTGTGCTGCATTTCCTGCAGCCACAGGCAGCAGCACATTACACGTAGCATCTACTACTGGAAAACCACCTTCAAACCTACCGCCTACGAAAACCAGCGCCTGCAAAGCCTTGCGTGCCACGATATGTATATCCGCCTTTGCGATGTAGACTGGAACGATGCTGTGCAGCAGGCCGTACCGGTAGCACCCATACATTTTTCCACCACGCTGCAAAAGGGCATCCACTATACACCTGTCATATTCATCACGCAACGTACGCTTACACATCTAACTGCCGAAACTTCAACCTTGCTGGCTACCAATATCAATAAGTATGTGCAGGAGGTTTGCAGCACGGCACAGATGCACCCCACAGAAATTCAGATAGACTGCGACTGGACAGCGGGCACTAAAGAGGTGTACTTCAACCTGCTGACGCAGCTAAAGCAACAAGCCTTCTTCAAGGGCAAAACACTTTCGGCCACCATCCGCATGCACCAGGTGAAATATACAGCACGCAATGGCATACCACCTGCCGACAGGGGATTGCTGATGTGCTACAACATGGGCAATATGAAAAAGCCCGGCGCGCTCAACTCTATACTGGATGTAACCGATACCAAAGACTATACAAAGAATATAGCAACTTATCCCTTGCCGCTCGATGTAGCCTTGCCTTTGTTCAACTGGACCTTGCTGTTTCGCAACAGGCAGCTGAAAGGCATATTGAGAGATGTGGACCAAGAAGGCGTTAAAGACAATCAAGTATTTCAACACAAAGAAGCCAACCTCTACACCTGCACTGCCGATACCTTCTACAATGGTTATTACCTGCAAAATGGTGATGTATTACGGGTAGAATCTGTAAGCAGTAAAGACGTAGCACACATAGCAACATACATAGCCAAACGCATAGGTAACGATAGCTTCAAAATAGCCTTGTTCCATTGCGATAGCCTAACTTTAAGCAAATATTCAGATGATGAACTGGAAGAGATATATCACGCTGGCCATTAGTGTTATTTTCTTAGTCCCTTTCGAACAGTGGGTGCATGCCTGCGCCGGCGGCGATGATCCTTACGATTATTTTCCATCTTACTTTTTTCGCGACATCAATAAGAATGCAGCCTACTCTCCATTCTATTACACATCGCTATTGGTGTATGCAGATGATAACTATACACAAGATGTAAACATAGATGAATGGTATGCCTACACTTCATCCAAAGTACCAAAGCAAGACATTGATAGCTTTGTATACAACTATAGCCTTGCAGATCTTAATGCTGCACTAAGCAGTATAATCACAACAGGCAACAGCAAGGCCCGTAAAGAAGTAGTTGATAATAAGTTTGCGCAATGGCTGGTGAAAGAAAAAGATAAAGAGGCTGCCGGCTATCTGCTGTTTGCCAAGCAGTGCGAACCATATGCACAACCTGAAGATGGCTATTATGACCAGAAGACTTACGAGTGGAAAACAGTGCCGCGTGATACGGTAAAAATGGCCGACCTCTTAGCTGAAGGACGGATACGGCACGATGCTGCAAAAAAAGAAGCGATACAATGGCGCTATAAATACCAACTGGTACGTTTGGCCTTTTATGCGCGTAAGTATGATGAGGCATTGTCATTATATAATACATTGGTTGGCAGTAAAACTTATAATGGCATCATGTGTCCACGCTGCCTCGAATTGAAAGCAGGTATATTGTATAAAACAGGCAGAAAGAATGAGGCTGCATACCTGTATAGTAAAACCTTCGACCTGAGCGATGAATTGAAGCAATCATCACATATCAGCTTTAGCTGGGCAGTAAATGGCAAGATAGATGATGTGCTGAAGCTATGTCGTAACGAACATGAAAAGGCTATAGTGTACATTATGAAGGGCCTTCATGATTACGGCGATGGCACAACCATAGGGTTGGATATGATGCAGAAGGCATACGATGCAGATGCTAATATTAAAGGGCTTACAGAAGTGATGACCCGCGAAATAAGCAAGGCAGAAGAGCGGTTCGTAACCAAGCCTAACATCTGGTATTATTCAGATAGCCAGGCCCATGCTTTGAAAAGTGTTTATCCTGCCTACCTGGAAAAGCTGAACGACTTTGCCCGCCGCGTAGTGAAGGATGGCAAAAATGGCGATAAGGCATTCTGGTTTCTGGCCGCTGCCTATATCTACCTTATTCAGAACAACTATGCAGAAGCCACAGCCTACCTGGGTAAAGCAGCGAAGGAAAACATGACGCCACGCCAAAAGGATATACATGGCGTAACCACGGCCTTGCTAATTTTAAAACAGAACAGGCAACTGGACCAGGCAACAGAAAGTAAGCTACTACCTGCATTGAAATGGATAGATGAGAAGACAGAGAACGACCCATACTTTGCAGGTGCCTATACACATTTTATCAATGTACTGATGACGGATAAGTACCTGCAGCAGGGCGATACCGTAAAAGCTGTTTATACAATGAATGGCTGGGCATCGTGGGAATTGCTGGATGACATGAGTACTAATCAACTGGAACATGTGAAAGCCTTTATCAGGAAGAAAGATAAAACACCCTATGAAGTATGGCTAACCCGCAACAGCAACTACCAGGAAAGTATGCTGTATGAAATGCAGGGCACAAAACACTTGCGTGCGCAGGAGTATGATAAAGCCATAGCGGCTTTTAAAAAAGTACCTGATTCTGCCATTAATGCATACCTGTTGCCCGATTGCTTTGTAAGCCATATACAGGATATGCAGGACTGGAACCGTTCAGACTCTGCAGTAATGTATAACAAATTGACGCTGGCGCAAAAGCTGGCAGCTATGAAAAAGAAGCTGGATGCCAATCCGCAAGATGCAAGCACGGCTTACTCTTATGCCAATGCCATGTATAACCTTACCTATTATGGCAAAGGCTGGCAAGCAGTACAATATAACCGTAGCGGCGTTGAATTCGAAGCATATTACATGAGTGACGAACGCAAAAAGGCACCTGCTTCCAAACGCAATTACTATGACGCCTCTTTGGCTGAAAAATATTATATGCAGGCATTCAGCAATAGTAATGATGCCGAATTTAAAGCACGATGCATATTTATGGCAGCCAAATGCTGGCAGAAGAATTGCCCCGCACCTAAAGGTGTTAACTATTATAGCTACGACGATAAACTGTATTATAGCAACGCGCTAAAGAACCCTTACTTCAAACAACTGAAGCAATATAATAAGACAAAGTTTTATGCCAATGCCGTTAGCACCTGCGGCTATCTTAAGGATTATGTGCGGAAGTAGCTTTATCGCTATGCTTCCAGCGGCGGTGCGTCCACAGCCAGTTTGCGGGTTGATGGCGTAGCTGCTGTTCCATAAAGCGCACATAGTCTTGCATCACTTGCCCCTGTGGCAGTTGCGATGCATCATCGCTGTATTTGTGCAGGGTTATTTTATAGTAGCCGCGTTTCAGCTTTTCTATACCGGCAAATACTACAGCGGCTTTATTACGCGTCGCCAGTTGTTCGGGCCCGCGGAAGAAGGGAACAGGGCGGTTCATGAAGGAATGCCACACAGCCGCTTTCAGGTTCGATGGGTTCTGGTCGGCTATCAGGCCTACTATATAGCGCACTCCTTGTAGCCTGGCAAAGCCTTTCTTAGCCATCATCGATATCAGCCATACACCGCTGCGTGTGCGTATGCGCTGCATCAGTTTATCAAAGGCTTTATTGTCGGGTGGCATATACACACCTGCAAACTGCTGCCTGCAATTGTACTGGCAGGCTACATTGGCCCATTCCCAGTTGAAGGTATGGCCGAGCAATGCGTAGGTATCTCTGCCTTCATCGTATAGTTGATGGAAGACTTCCCAATTGGCTGTAATGCGTTTATTCAGTTGTGCTTCCGATATGGTGAGCAGCTTCAGCGTTTCCATCCACTGGTCGCAAAAGTTGCGGAAGAACTGCCTGTGTATGCGCAGCAGCTCATCTGCACCCTTCTCGGGAAAGGCATACTGCAACTGCTCCAGCACCAGAGCTTTGCGATAGCCAACGATATAGAATAATACCAGGAAGATCAGGTCAGACAATACATACAATACCCTTAGTGGCAGCAGGGCCACCGGGTATAATAGTATCAGCAACAGGTAATACATGCAGTTGCAAAGGTATGCTAAAGGCTATTTATGCTTCACGCTGCCTGTCAGGTCATACAGTTTTTGTATTTGCTGCAGGTTACCTTTAAAGTCGAAGTTCAGGTCTTTCAGCAATCCCGATTCCAGGCTGAATACCCATGCATGTACAGCAGGGTACCCGTTCTCAAGATAGTGCTCTTGCACAACTGCCGTTTTCAGTACGTTCAGCGCCTGCTCTATCACATTCAGCTCTACCAGCCTGTCGTAGCGGGCATCCATATCAGCTATTGCATCCAGCTCTGCTTCGTGCAGGCGATACACATCGCGTATATTGCGCAGCCACGGATTTAGTATGCCCATATCAGCCGGCAGCATAGCAGCCTTCACACCGCCACAGTTATAGTGGCCGCATATAATGATGTGCTTTACATGCAGGTGGCGCACCGCATAGTTGATAACACTCATCACATTCACATCGATGGACACAACCAGGTTGGCCACATTGCGGTGTACAAATACTTCGCCCGGCTCCAGCCCTATGATTTCATTGGCAGGCACACGGCTATCGCTACAGCCTATATACAGGTACTCCGGCGTCTGGTCGGCCGAAAGCTTCTTGAGGAAATCAACATTACGGGCTACATTTTCAGCCACCCATTTCCTGTTATTCTCAAATAGTTGCTCGTATGGTATCATAGACTGGTTTTAGCATCACAATAATAAGCCAATTGAAATAAACATTTCTTATCCGCCGCATAAGCTTTAATTTTACGGCCGCAAACACAGCTTATGAAACTGGTTACTTATTCTAAAAACGGCATCGGACAGTTAGCCCTTCTTATAGATGGCCAATTGTATGATACCAATGCTGCCAATCCTGCATTGCCTGCTACTATGAAGGACATGCTGAACAACTGGGAAGCGCTGGAACCCATAGCCCGCCAAACAGAAGCAGACATCAAGAGCGGCAAGAGCACACCTGCTACCGCCACTCCATACAATGGTGCTACTATTATGGCGCCTGTGCCACAACCTACCAGTTGCCGCGATGGTTATGCCTTTCGCCAGCACGTAGCGGCGGCACGCCGCAACAGGAAGGTGGATATGATACCTGAGTTCGACCAGTATCCTATCTTCTACTTTACCAACCACAATGCCATACAAGGCCCCGGCGATATACTGTGCATGCCCGACCATTTTCAGAAGCTGGACTTTGAACTGGAGGCTGCCGTGGTGCTGGGTAAAAAAGGCCGCAATGTAAAGGCTGCTGATGCCGACCAATACATAGCCGGCTATATGATAATGAACGATATGAGCGCCCGCACCCTGCAGATGGAAGAGATGCTGCTGAACCTGGGCCCTGCAAAAGGTAAGGACTTCAGCACGGTGATAGGCCCTATAATGGTGACACCCGATGAGCTGGAACCCTACCGCATACCCGCCAAGCCCGGCCATACAGGCGCCAATTACAACCTGAAGATGGTATGCCGCGTGAATGGTGTGCAAGTGAGCGAGGGCAGTGTAGGCGATATGGACTGGACCTTTGCAGAGATCATAGAGCGCTGCGCCTATGGTGCGGATATACTGCCCGGCGATGTGATAGGTAGTGGTACGGTAGGTACCGGCTGCTTCCTGGAGCTGAATGGTACCGGCCTGCTGAACGACCCCAACTATAAAGTGCAGTGGCTGCAACCCGGCGATGTGGTAGAGATGGAAATAGAAGGCCTGGGCCTGCTGACCAATACCATTGTGGCCGAGCAGACAGACTTCAGCCTGCTGAAGCTGAAAAAGATGCCAAAATAGCGTTGGTTATCAATGAATTATAAAACAAAAGGTACTACTTGGTAGTACCTTTTTGCTTGCGTTCTGTTTTAGTTAGGGGCTTAAACAGTGGGTTCTAATAACATATGCTTAGCGCCTGCGCGCAGTGCGTTCATTGGCTACGGTAATACATTTGATGGCCCGCCAAAAAGCCATATTTCCAGTAGCATACCTAACAAGAAGGTAATCAGGAGGATACCTACGGTTTCCCAGGTAGCCTTTGCCTGGCGTTTGTTTTGTTGAGTCATACCCATAAGTCCTGCAAATAACTGTTTCTTTAATATGGGAATCGAAATATGTGACATATCTACTATTTCCCGGGGTAAAATGGTTTCTCTTGACTCTTATCGACTATATGGGTGTGATTGGCCTAGCAAGGTAAGCAAGGTTTCAACACAATTATTAACTGAAAGTCAATTTAAATGGCATTTTAATTCATGTCTCCCGCATTAAAACAGGATTAAAACCGTCCTGCTTCACCAGTTAGTGGTTAAGTATCTCTTCGGGGTTGTGCTGTAGAAATTCGGCCACAGTATCGTAAAGCACGTTATATAACTTATTGTCATCCATCAGCTTAATGGTGAAGTAGCCTACATCCATCGAGTAATCGTTGAGGAGGTAGATGGTTACTTCGCTATCCAGTGCTACCAGCAGTTCTTTCAGCGGGAAGCCGTCTTTTAACGTCAAGTTGGTAGTATAGGCCACGCAAAGCTTTTGCCTGTCTGTAGTATGCAGCAGCACTTGCAGGCTATAGGCCAGGTTGTGGGCCGTGCCTTCTATGGTATCGTTGGCGGCCAGTATATCGGCGTGCAGGTCTTCGTAGTATTGAATGGCTGCGCGGCGGGCCTCCAGTGGCTGTTCGTTGGTAAAGCTGCGGGTATGCAGTTTCCTGGTGCTATCGTCTGGTATGCCATCTTCGCCGGTTTGCCAGCTGGTAAGGGATACCTTGTATGCCGTAATCTTCATCTCTTCACGTTTTGCGCACCTGCCTGAGTGCCTTTTGGCGCATAACAGGTGCTGTTATACAATCATTTGTGCCGGACTCCACCAATAAGTAATAAAACTTAATGCCAAAGAAGATTTTGTTGTGTTTTGTTGTGAATTTTAGGGTTTTGTTTTCGTGCTATTGAGTATCAATGATTTAAGTGCGGAATTTGTTGTGAAATGTTGTGTTTTGTTGTGGTGGTGCGATAGGGCATTTTTGAGAGGGTTTTTATTATAGCAAATATACGTTATTATTTACAATTTACTATTATTTGTATTAGGATTTGAGCATCGTAAGATGTAGCCTGTTCCATGGTTTCTTCAATACTGATAAGTTCATGATAGGGCACATCCAATTCATCATCCCAATCATCAAAATGCAAATCTGGTAGGTTCCATAGTGTTGGCTGAAACCATTCGCCTTCTATCAAACTGCTCATGATTACACTCTTCACTTTGGAAATGGGTATGTCATTTTCATTGCTGAAAACGACTTCTCCATGCCTCTTATAATTACCTGCATCTCGGTACATGTATTCCAATTTCACATTCATGACCTAAAGATAGCCATATGACACTTAAAGTCCGTTGACTTAAAAGCCACAAGCCAATACTTTGTGGCCATGGATATAAAGGAAAAAGTAGGCGGTAGAATACGTGAATTAAGGCACAAACTAGATATATCACAAGAAGCACTTGGCAATAAGGCAGACGTTGACCGCACGTATGTTACTGATGTAGAAAATGGCCGCAGAAATATATCTGTAGAGGTTTTGGAAAAATTGATTGTGGCACTCGAGGTTTCCTTTCAAGAATTTTTTGACAGTAAAGAGTTTAAATGAATCGCCCTATCGTGAATATAAAGCCAGGTGATATTGTTTCTCATGCCGAGATGAGTTTCCATGAAGGCCTAAGCCTTCAACGTGGGATGAACTATAGACCAAAAGGAAATACAACGATCATTTTAATGTCCCAGCGTAAAGGAGCTCCTTACGCTGACAGAACAGAAAATGATGGTCAAATATTGATATACGAAGGTCATGATGTACCAAAGAATATAAATCAGAGCCCTAAAACTGTCGATCAACCTGAATTAACATCCACCGGTAAACTAACAGAGAATGGTAAATTCTACAAAGCTGCTATGGATTATAAAAATGGCAGCGAGCCAGAATTAATAAAGGTGTATGAGAAAATCAAAGACGGTATCTGGGTTTACAATGGCATATTTGAACTTATTGACGCTTGGCAAGAAAAGGCAGATGGGCGGCAAGTATTTAAGTTCAAGCTTCAAGTAACTGATTTAACCTTGAATGAGAAAGAAGTAATAGGAAAAACTGTTACCGACTTAGATCATAATCGAATGATACCTACTTCTGTTAAGCTAGAAGTTTGGAAACGCGACAAAGGCAAATGTGTAACATGTGGAAGTACTGACAACTTGCATTTCGACCATATTCTACCATTTTCAAAAGGTGGCACATCACTTATTGCAGACAATATCCAAATAATGTGTGCTAAGCATAATTTGCAGAAAAGAGACAAAATTCAATAGTATTATATTTATAAAACCAGTTAAAACACTGGTTTTTTATTTGATATGTATGCTGTAATTTTATAATTCACTAAAACACATCATCATGAAACACCCAAAGATTTTTGCAATCCTCCTTATCCTGTTATCTGTCTGCCAGATATCTTATGCAACAATGATTAGTACGGCTGCCACACCTTCTTCATTTTGGAAAGGTGCTTTAGTAGCTTGTCCTCAATGCGAGTCGGGCCTGAGATGCGATAACACCCAAATGAGTAATCTTTGCTCATATTTTTTAGGGACATCACCCGGACCCGGAAGTATAAGCGTAGATTATGAGGATATATCTGGTTATGGCACCTTGAGAATTATCTTTAATCAAACCTGGGGAAGCGGGATCGCCATTGCCGGCGCACCAATACCTCTGCCTCCGTTCGTGCTGAGTTATTACGGTGTGGCTAGTCTCCGAATTCAGCCCGGTACTTATTCTGTAGCTCCTCCTAATGCAATGTATCCCTTCGGATATGTAGATGTTGTTACAGGACCTTAATAACATTTAGGATTTCTCTTTAAAGGCCTTGCAGAAATGCGAGGCCTTCTTTTTAAGGTTCTAAGCCCGCTACCAAATCATTAATTTTACACTTATGAGTAAGAAACATAAGGGCAGGCCCGATGGGCTGGTATATAGCACGAATAACGATTTTTATAATGATTACCCGGAGGAAGCGGCTGCGGAAACGGCGCCCAAGGATAAGCAGAAGCTGCGGGTGAAGCTGGATACCAAGCAGCGCGCGGGCAAGGTGGTGACGCTGGTAGAGGGTTTTAGCGGCACGGAGGCAGACCTGGAGGCGCTGGGCAAGCAGCTGAAAACCAAGTGTGGCGCGGGTGGCAGTGCCAAAGATGGCCTGATACTGGTGCAGGGCGACTATAAAGAAAAAATAATAGCCTGGCTGAAGGACTGGGGCTATACACAAACCAAATGATAAGCGTATTTTTGCGCCTCATATTGGCCAATTAATGATACAGGACATTAAAATACTGAACGAAAAAGAAACCCGCGGCGGATTTGGCGAGGGTATTGTGGAAGCTGCACGCAGGAACCCGAATGTGGTGGCACTAAGTGCCGACCTGGCGGGATCGCTGAAGCTGAACCAGTTTATAAAGGAGTTTCCCGATCGCTTTGTGCAGGTGGGTATTGCCGAGGCCAATATGATGGGTGTGGCTGCGGGCATGACGATAGGTGGTAAAATACCATATACCACTACGTTTGCCAACTTCAGCACCAGCCGTGTGTACGACCAGATACGCCAGAGCATAGCATACAGCAACAAGAATGTGAAGATATGTGCATCGCACGCCGGCCTTACGCTGGGTGAGGATGGCGCTACGCACCAGGTGCTGGAAGACATAGGCATGATGAAAATGCTGCCGGGCATGACGGTTATCGTGCCTTGCGATTTTAACCAGACCAAAGCGGCTACGATAGCTATAGCTGAATATGAAGGCCCGGTGTACCTGCGTTTTGGCCGTCCGAAATGGGCCAACTTTACGGCAGAAGACCAGAAGTTTGAAATAGGTAAGGCACAGGTACTGGCAGAAGGTACGGATGTTACCATCTTTGCATGCGGCCACCTGGTGTGGACTGCGGTAGAGGCTGCTAAAGAACTGGCTGAAAAAGGCATCAGTGTAGAGCTGATAAACATACATACTATAAAACCGCTGGATGAAGCTGCGGTTATCAAATCGATACAGAAAACAGGTGCGGTGGTTACTGCCGAAGAACACCAAATAAATGGTGGCCTGGGCGATAGCATTGCCAATGTAGCAGCGCGCAATCATCCCGTGCCGCAGGAGTATGTGGCGGTGAATGATACCTTTGGCGAAAGCGGTAAGCCTGTAGAACTGCTGCAGAAATATGGCCTGGGTAAGGGCAATATAGTAGCTGCGGTAGAAAAAGTGCTGCAACGTAAGAAAGGGTAAGCTATGAAGCTGGTAAAACTGGTAGGTATTTTTTTGACATTGATAGTAGCATCTTGCGCTAATCCTAAAGATTTGGTGTACCAGGATGTAAAGAACTTCAGTGTAAAGAAGATAAGTCTGAACCCGGAAGTGGGTATGGATGTGCAGTTTTACAATCCGAATAAATACGGGATGACGCTGAAGGATGCAGATATTAACCTGTACATCAATAACACACTGGTAGGCCATGCGGTGATGGATGAAAAGTTTAATGTGCCGGCGGCAGATACTTTTCTGTTACCTGTGAAGCTGATAACCGACCTTTCGGGTGTATTCAACAATGCACTATCGCTAATGAGCAATAAGGAGGTAACGGTGAAACTGCAAGGCAGTGTGAAGGCCGGAAAGGGTGTGCTGGTAAGGATACCCATCAGCTACGAGGGCAAGAAGAAGCTGAATGTTTTTTAATCACGATACTTTACAATAACAGAAAAGGAGCCTTGCGGCTCCTTTTTACTTTTTATATCATTCAAGAATAGCTAGAACTTATTCTTCCACATCATACTTTCGATAGGCCTGTTGGGCTGGTTGCCATATTTGGCATTCGATTTCTGGTTGTACTTCACTTCAATATCACCCTCTACCGGGAAGTAGATGAGCTGGCCGATAGGCATGCCTTTGTATATTTTCACCGGTTGCTTTACAGATATTTCCAGTGTCCAGTTACCGCAAAAGCCTACATCGCCCTTACCGGCTGTGGCGTGTATATCTATACCCAGTCGGCCGGTAGATGATTTACCTTCCAGGAAGGGTACGTGCGCATGGGTTTCGGTATACTCCATAGTTACGCCCAGGTAAAAGATGTGCGGGTAGAGCACAAAGCCTTCATCGGGTATCTCGAAGGTTTCTATGGTATTGTGCTTTTTAGCATCCAGTATATGTTCTTTATAGGTAGCAAGGGTGCTACCCAGGTGCACATCGTAGCTATTGCTGCCCAGCGACTCTCTTTTGTAAGGTTCTACTTTGATAGTCCCTTTTTCCATTTCTTCCAGTATGCGCTTGTCGGAAAGTATCATGGAGGCAAATATAATGTCAATTAGCTGATATGCCGATTAGCTAATTAGCTAATGTTTGTAATATGTGAATATTGGGGCGTGTTGATTAAATCCGTTGTTAGCTAATCGGCACATCAGCTAATCAGCTAATTTTGATGCTATGTCTTTATATAAAGAATGGAGCAGCGATAAGTATAGCCTGGCGGCGATATGGAAGATAGAAGAGCCGGAAAGTTTTTTCCTGGAGCGCACCGAATTGCCGGCACCGGAAATAAAATCGGAGAAACGGTGGATGGAGTACCTGGCAGGGCGCTTCCTGCTGAAGCACCTGAAAGAAGATTTCCCCCTGCTGAATATCAAGCCGGATGAGCATGACAAGCCAAGAATAGATAATAATGGATATTATTTTTCCATCTCCCACTCGTGGCCCTATGTAGCTGCGGTGGTAAGCCCGTATGTGGAATGCGGCATAGATATACAATGCTGGCACCCGCGTATGGAGGCACTGCAGCACAAATTTCTGTCGGCAGATGAGCAGGCGCTATTTAAAAACGATAGCCAACTACTAACCCTGGCCTGGAGCAGTAAAGAAGCCGCCTATAAATGGCAGGGCAGGCGCGGGGTAGAATTTGCCGACCATATCCATATCAGAGAAATAGAAGCCGTTGCCGATTATTTTGACATTAAAATATTTATGCATTTAACACAGCCTAAAAGAGAAATAAATGCACAAGGCATTGTAAGTGAAGAATTTGCATGCGCTTATATCGTACATCATGCGCTTTTCCATCCATTCAGCAAATAAAACAATATTTTAATAATATATCATTTTCAGGTTAATTTGATTAAAAATTTGGCAGTTTGCGGAGATTAATTTTACATTTGCGTAAAATTTAATCTAATGTCATCACTTCGTTATCTCGCTCTGCAAGAAATGGCTTCCGAAGAAAAAAAGGTAGCCCATTATGGTGGTAAGCGCATTACCAGCATGTTTGCCAGCAATGTATTTACCGGTCGCGCTATGCGCGAATACCTGAGCGATGAGGCTTACAAAAGCCTGATGAACTCAGCCAAATCGGGAACAAAGATAGACCGTAAGATGGCAGACCAGGTGGCTGCAGGTATGAAAGCCTGGGCCGAAGAGCGTGGTGTTACCCACTTTACGCACTGGTTTCAACCGCTTACCGGTACTACTGCCGAAAAACACGATTCTTTCTTTACCATTAAAAGCGATGGTACGGCTATTGAAATATTTGACGGTGATGCATTGATACAACAGGAACCTGATGCGAGCAGTTTCCCGAATGGTGGTATCCGTGCCACTTTTGAAGCCCGTGGTTATACCGCGTGGGACCCTTCTTCTCCTGCCTTCATTATGGAAGCGGGCCACGGTAAAACACTGTGTATCCCTACCATCTTCATAGCCTACAATGGCGAATCGCTGGACTATAAAGCACCTTTGCTGAAATCAATCGCCGCACTGGACAAAGCAGCGGTAGATGTATGCCATTACTTTGATAAAAATGTAAGCAAAATAACCACTACACTGGGTTGGGAACAGGAATACTTTGTAGTAGATGAATCCCTGGCCAATGCACGCCCCGACCTGGTAATGTGCGGCCGCACACTGGTAGGCCACTCGCCCGCCAAAGGCCAGCAACTGGAAGATCACTATTTCGGTTCTATCCCTGACCGTGTGTATGAGTTCATGCAGGATTTCGAACAGGAATCTTACAAACTGGGTATACCCCTGCGCACCCGCCACAACGAGGTAGCACCATGCCAGTTTGAATGTGCACCGATATTTGAAGAAGCGAACATAGCAGTAGACCACAACTCGCTGCTGATGGACGTGATGAATAAAGTAGCCAAACGCCACAAACTGAAAGTGCTGCTGCACGAAAAACCATTTGCAGGCGTGAATGGTAGTGGTAAGCACAACAACTGGAGCCTTGCTACCGATACAGGTGTAAACCTGCTGGCACCGGGTAAAACACCACGTACCAACCTGATGTTCCTTACCTTCTTTGTGAATGCCATTAAGGCGGTACACGACCATGCAGACCTGATGCGTGCAGCTATCGCATCTGCCAATAACGACCACCGCCTGGGTGCCAACGAGGCGCCTCCTGCTATCATATCTGTATATATAGGTAAATACCTGACAGAGGTGCTGGATGAAATAGAAACAAGGGTGAAAGATAAATTCAGCGAGCAGGATGAAGTGATACTGAAGCTGGACATCCACAAGCAAATACCGGAGCTGCTGATGGATAATACCGATCGCAACCGTACCAGCCCGTTTGCCTTTACAGGTAACAAGTTCGAGTTCCGCGCGGTAGGTTCTTCTGCCAACTGCGGTTCGCCTATGACCGTACTGAACACCATCATGGCACAAAGCCTGAAAAACTTTAAGCGTGAAGTAGATGCACTGATAGAAAAAGGCGAGAAGAAAGAAATAGCCCTGATGCACGTACTGCGTAAATATATTGCCGAATCGAAGAAAATACGCTTTGAAGGTGATAACTATAGCGAAGCATGGGCAGAAGAAGCTAAGAAACGTGGCCTGAACAACTTTAAAACGACACCTGAGGCACTGGATGCGTTTGTGACCGATGCTGCCAAGAAAGTATTCTTCGATAACGGCATCTACAGCGAACGCGAACTGGAAGCCCGCCACGAGATACTGCTGGAAGACTACGTGAAGAAAGTGCAGATAGAAGCGCGTATACTGGGCTACATAGCTACCAACCATGTATTGCCTGCAGCCGTTAACTATCAGAATGTGCTGGTAGAAAACATAAAAGGCCTGAAAGAAGTGGGCCTGGGTGAAAGCAGCTACAAGGCGCAACTGAACCTGGCAAAAGTGATAAGCGGACACATCCAGAACATTAATGATAATGTAGAAGCGATGATTGAAGCCCGCAAGAAGGCTAATAACGTGGATGATATGCACAAGCGCGCTGCGATGTATTGCAACGATGTGAAAACATACTTTGATAAGATACGCTACCATGCAGACAAGCTGGAGCTGCTGGTAGATGATAAGACATGGCCGCTGCCGAAATATCGTGAGCTGCTGTACTTACGCTAATGAGTTGAAACGCCCCGCACTGCTGCGGGGCGTTTTGTTTTAAACCTTTTGATATGGATAACAAACTACACATACGGACGGCCACCTTTGCCGATGCAGAAAAACTATTAGCGGTGTATGCACCTTACGTATTACATACCGCCAACACCTTTGAGTATGATGTGCCATCGCTGCAGGCATTTGAAGAGAAGGTAGAAAAGATAACCGCAAAATATCCCTGGCTGGTATGCGAAGGCAATGGTGAGATATTAGGCTATGTTTATGGCAGCACCCACCGCGAGCGCACTGCTTACCAATGGTGTGCAGAATCGACCGTGTACCTGGCAGAGAAACACCATCGTAAAGGTGTAGCACGTGTGCTGTATGCCGCCCTGTTCGATATGATGAAGCTGCAAGGCTATTACAGCATTTATGCCAGCATTCTTTCAACCAACACTGCCAGTGTAGCGTTTCACAGGGCAGTGGGATTTGAAGACATAGGCTTGTTTAAAAACATTGGTTACAAACTGGGCGAATGGCATAGCAATATATGGATGCAATACTTTCTGCAAGCCCATAAAGCCGAACCGCACACACCTACACCGGCACCAGAGCTGATGGATACTGAAGCTTTCAGGCAAATATTAGCGGTAGTTAATGAGAGGGTAAATATCGGTAAATAAAAAAATCGCACTAAGCACATGATAAAACCGTGACCTAGTTAGTATAGCATAAGTATTTTTTTAAAAATATTTATCGTGTCGTAAAGAATTTCTTTCCTGCGTAAACCTTATGTCAGTGTTGCAATGCATTGCGCCGTTTTTAATTATTGATTTAAAACAATTTTTGCATGTACGTACAAGCAGATTGAAACCTTCATAAACAGCACCAAACCTTTTATAAATAGCCATAGGTCTTCCATTCAATCCCGGCCGGAAACCATTGTTTATTTTAAAAGCCATTTATGAAAAGATTAAATCTACTCGCCGTTATAATTTTATTGTTATCAACGCAAACAAGCCACGCACAAACATATACACTGTTAACTACCGATGCAGCAGGTGATGAAACACAGGATGTGCAAGACATCAGCAAAATATCTTACCGCATCAATACAGCTAAAGACAGTATATGGTTTAAAATAGAGACCCATTCGCAGATGCTGGCATCGAGCCATATAGGCTTTATGTTCGGACTGGATACCAACCTTGTTGGCACAACAGGCCAGGCATGGTCGGGCACCAACACATCTATGAAGTATGATCATGCACTATTTGTTTACCAGAACGGGCTTATGGAGCCGGGAGTGGTGCATGCAGACATTGGCACCCTTGCAGCGCCTATGCCTTGCTCCGTAAGCATCCAAAGGCCCGACAACAAAACAATGATAGTGGGTATGAAGATGTCTGTATTAGACCCGAATGGCGATTTCAACATGATAGTTGGCAGCGGCTTTTCTGATGTTCAGAGCACGGGTACCACTTTTGATGATGCACCGGAATCTACTGTGCTGCAAATACGGAAACCCACAACAAGTGTACCTACGGTTACCAACCGCAATGCCTTCACCGTGTACCCTAACCCTGCAACGCATACCATTCGTTGGGAATACAAGGGCAATACTACTACAGATGCATTGCTAACAGATATAACAGGAAAAGTATTAGCCAGCGTACCTGCTGCTACACAGCAACTGGATATAAAAGCATATCAACCGGGTGTGTATCTTTTAAAGATAGGTGATGCTACCACCCGCATTGTAAAGGAATAGTTATAGTAGTGCTACTATTCATTTCGCCATTCATGTTTCATCATGAATGGCTTATTTCAATTATGGCAGAAGCTGTAATTTTAGTTCAAACTATTACAATGAGCCAACAACACCACTACGCTGCTACAGTTACATGGACGGGTAATAAAGGCGAAGGCACTGTAAAGTATGATGCGTACGAACGCAGTCATACACTATCTATAGATGGTAAGCCTGATATATTGTGCTCTTCAGATACACCTTTTCGCGGAGACGGCAGTAAGCATAATCCTGAAGATGCTTTGCTGTATTCGTTATCCAGCTGCCATATGTTGTGGTACCTGCACCTATGTGCCGATGCGGGTGTTATCGTTACGGCCTATACCGACAATGCAACGGGCGTGCTCACCATGGGCGACCCTGCACGGTTTACAGAAGTGACGCTGCATCCGGTAGTAACGGTAAAAGATGCATCGATGATAGACAAAGCCAATGCGCTGCACGATATGGCACATAAAAAATGCTTCATTGCCAATTCGGTCAACTTCCCGGTTACACATCAGCCGCAGGCAGTAGCAGAATAGTATTTATAAAGCACGCCATATAAGAAACGGGTCCTGTTTAAACAGGACCCGTTTGTATGTATATGAAGCAGTGTTATTGTATAGTAACGGTGCCTTTATATTGTTTATTGTTATTGCCCACCAGGTTGTAGAAATAGATGCCGGGTTTCAGGTCGGCAGTAGCTATGGTTTGTGTTGTGCCATCTATCGCGGCCTGTTTCACCAGTTTACCTGTGGCATCGTATATCGCTACGTTTCCTTTTACCTTTCCTGCATCTATCGTTATGTATTCTTTCGCAGGGTTGGGATAGATGCGTACAGGATTTTCATGCGCTATGTTTTTGATGCCGGTAGTTACCGTTGGCATTTCTTCCAGTATCAGTGATTCACCATCGGCCATTTCCATTATTTCAAACACTACGGGCGTGGTGGCAAACCAAGTATAGGTAGTATCCAGGCCAAAGGCAGAATCATTACTGATAGTACGCAGCCTTACTACATTGGTAAACGTATCAAACGGCGTTATCAGCGTGCCGTAGCCATCATACAGTATGGTATCTACACCGTTGCCGGTGGCACCACGCCAGCTGTCAGTAGTTGTTTCATTATAGTTGAAAGGGAACTTGGCCCAAACTTTATTATCGGTCAGATAATCTATTTCAGATGGCAGTGTACCGCTTACACCCTCGCCTACCTTGCTGATGGCATTTGCATCGGCTTTGTAATAGTTGTATATCATAAAGCCCATAGCATCTATTTCCAGGCACAGGTTGGCAGTGCTATATTTTGAATATTTAGGTGTACCGGCAGGGTCCACTACCGTAATAGTACCTGCATTCGTATAGTTCAGCGAACTGAAATCCCAGGTAACATTAGCACCTGCCGCGCCGGCACCCGCACTATCACCTACATAAAAGTTAGTAACAAAACCATTGGCGGGCAGGGCAGTAGCGTTCAGCACCGTTTGTGCAGATACCTGCGTAGTAGCCAGCGCCGCCATAAAAAGTGTAGTAATAATTCTTTTCATAATTGTCGTTTCCAGTATATCGGGGCAGGGGCAAAAATGTTACAGCATCCGGCAATTTTTTTTCCGCATAAAAAAAGAACCACCTGTGGTGGTTCTTCCTGTTTATTAACAGAAGGTTATTACACTATGCGAAAGCAGGCTCTATAGCTACAGAAGGCACAGGTGCTGTCGGTGGGTTCATCTGCTGCCTGTATTTTATTTCAGCTGCCTTGTAAGACAAGTAGTAAAAGGGTAACTGTGTTAGTGATACGGCTGTTTTCAAGTAAATGGTCAGTTTGTTCATGCGTTCGTGTTTGTTGTTGTTGATACAAAAATCATACATCCAACAATCACTTCTCAAAATCAGGGGCAGCGTTAACCAGGGCTTTGCATCTCGTTAACAAGCGGTTAACGAACTTCAGTATAGTAGCCTGTTAATAGCTTGCTGCACGGCATCTGTCGTATATTTTTCATCTATACGCATACGCGCATTGATACCCAGTTGCTCCCACTGCTCGCGTTGTTGCCAGGCGCGTTCCATGGCATTGGCAAAGCAGGTAACCACGGGCGCTTCTGCTACAAAACCGTTCACACCTTCTTCTATCACATCTGCATTGCCGCCTACATCGGTCACCACCGCGGCACGCCTGCAATAGTTGGCCTCCAGCAGCGAAAGCGGAGTACCTTCTCCCCGCGATGGCATCAGCATAATATGATTGGCCTCCCATAGCTCTACAATATTGTTTACAAAGCCTTTGAATATGACCTTATCCTGCAACCCCTTATTGGCAGCCAGTTCCTGCAGGTATTCCAGATGGTCGCCCGATCCGTATATGTTCACATTAAAATTGCGGTTGCGCCATTGCGGTTGTGCAAAGGTTTCCATCAGTATATCGTAACCCTTCACTTCTGTTTCCAGCCGGGCCACGGTAGCCATATGCCAGGTATCGGTAGCGGGGTACGATGCGGGAGGGGTATTTAGTTTTATAGGGTTGGTGATAACCGTAGCATGGGGCAGGTCTTTTGCCAGTACCCTTTCTGCCACTTCTTTATTCCTGCGGCTTACAAACCACAGCTCTTTTGCCTGCCTCAGGAAATTGTAAAAGAAATGCCTGTCGTTAGGCGGCATGTATAAATATTCCGGCATGAAGTTGGAAAGTACTACATAAGGTATCTGCAAGGAACGCAACCAATCGCCATGCTGGTGCAGGGCATTATCAAACGTGCCGCCTTCATTAATGAATACTATATCAGGTGCAAAATCGAAGACATCCTTTTTCCATCTCAGGCCTTTCAGCTTATCGGTAGCCGCTTTACTGATGTTGCCGCCCGTATGCGGGTTAGGGCGAAAAACGACCTTGCCACCCTTATCGGCTATTTGTTTCAGTTTTGGGTGCGTTTGTTGCCATTCCAGCGTATTGGTCATCACCTTGTAGCCATCATCCAGCAAGCGCAGGGCCATATCGCTCCATAGCTGTTCGCTGCCACCCCAGGGTACGCTTTCCAGCGTAGATAGGAAAAGTATCTTCTTCATGCCGTCTATTAAACGAGGGTAAAAATATGTTATAAACCATTAGCTATGTATAGAATACGCATCTACTTTGCGTACCAAACCCGTAATTGCCTATTTTAGCGCAAATTTTACTGCAGATGAACAAAGTAGTTGCAAATGCTGACGAGGCTATAAAAGATATAGAATCAGGCATGACGCTGATGCTGGGCGGCTTTGGCCTGTGCGGCATACCCGAAAACTGCATTGCTGCGCTGGTGCGCAAAGGTGTCAATAATCTTACCTGCATATCTAACAATGCGGGTGTGGATGATTTCGGCATCGGGTTGCTATTGCAGCAAAAGCAGGTAAAGAAAATGATATCATCTTATGTGGGCGAGAATGCCGAATTTGAACGCCAGCTGCTGAGTGGTGAGCTGGAAGTAGAACTGGTGCCGCAGGGCACACTGGCTACCCGCTGCATGGCCAGCGGCTATGGCATGCCGGCGGTGTACCTGCTGGCAGGTGTGGGTACCGAAGTGGCAGAAGGAAAAGAGGTGCGCAACTTTAATGGTAAAGACTACCTGCTGGAATATGCTTTCGATTCGGACTATGCCATTGTAAAAGCATGGAAAGGTGATACGATGGGCAACCTGGTGTTCAAAGACACCGCCCGCAACTTCAACCCCATGATGGCCATGGCAGGTAAAATAACGATTGCCGAGGTAGAAGAACTGGTAGAACCGGGACAACTGAACCCGAATGAGATACATACACCGGGCATTTATGTGCATCGCATCTTCAAGGGTACTAATTACGAAAAACGCATTGAGCAACGCACGATAAGGAAAAGATAACCCCCAACCCCCTGAAGGGGGCTTATAAAAAATTTTATAACCATTTAAAAGTCCCTTTAGGGATTTAGGGTATGAGCTTAACAAAAGAACAGATAGCACAACGTATAGCAAAGGAGCTGCAAGACGGCTTTTATGTAAACCTGGGCATTGGTATACCTACACTGGTAGCGAACTATATACCGCAGGGTGTGAACGTGGTATTGCAGAGCGAGAACGGCCTGCTGGGCATGGGCCCCTTCCCTTTTGAAGGGGAAGAAGATGCCGACCTGATAAATGCAGGCAAGCAAACCATCACTACACTGCCGGGCTCGGCCTTTTTTGATAGCGCCATGAGCTTTGGTATGATACGCGCCGGTAAAGTTGACCTGACCGTACTGGGCGCTATGGAAGTGGCCGATAACGGCGATATAGCCAACTGGAAGATACCGGGCAAAATGGTGAAAGGCATGGGCGGTGCTATGGACCTGGTGGCTGCGGCAAAGAACATCATCGTAGCGATGCAGCATACCAACCCGAAAGGGGAAAGCAAGCTGCTGCCTGCCTGTACACTGCCGCTTACAGGTGTGAAATGCGTGAAGAAAATAGTGACCGACCTGGGTGTTTTTGATGTAACGCCCGATGGTTTCCGTTGCATAGAATATGCCCCGGGTGTAACTATTGAAGAGATAAAAGCTAAAACTGCCGGCAGATTGACAATAGCTGAAGATGTAAAAGAAATAACGTTTTAATGCAGGAGATACTTGTTTATCACAATGGTGAATGCAGCAAATGCCAAGCCCTTACAGAGATACTGCAACAACAGGCAGTACCTGTAACTTATAAGTTTTACCTGCACGAACCATTGACGGTAGAAGAATTGCAGGCATTGCTTGCCAAACTGCAACTACCTGCTACGGGCATCATACGCACCGGCGAACCGCTCTATGCTACCTTGCTGGAAGGCAGACAATTTACGGAGCAGGAACTACTGCAAACCATCGTAGACCATCCTGTTTTACTACAGCGGCCTATAGTGGTGGCCGGCGATAAAGCAGTAATAGCCCGTCCCGCAGAAAATGTACTGAGCCTATTATAAAACCCTCGCAAGAGGGTTTATTTTTTTTATTTTCACCATATGAAACAATGGTTGCATAGCCTTATTGTTATAACCGCCTTGCTATATAGCGATGGTACTTTTGCCCAGCAAAAGTCTGAGGAGGCACTGGTAAACAAAATACTCTTTACCCTTGCCCGGCAAGACGATTCCGCTTATGCAGCATTGTTTCCTAAATACGAAGACCTGGTAAAGCTGGCCAATAGCTATACCAGCAACGATGTTATCAGTACCAACCGCATCCATCAGTTACGCAGCAACCTGCATGCCATGCAGCAGTTCGACCCGGCTTTCAATCCCGATATCATTGCTGATTTCAAAGCGGTCAATAAAAAGGGCATCGATTCAGGGCTGCACTGGCGCGATATGTTGCTGGCCCGCTACGAGCTGGAAAAAGCTTACCTGCCCAAAGAACTGATAGGCTTTGAACGGGTAGTACCGTACCGCCTGCGTGGCTATATTTTTGTGCAAGACCTGCTTACACGCCGCACGTATTGTGTAACGGTAAAAGACATACATGGGTTTAACAATGTATGGTATGGGGGCAGGGTTGTGAATGTGCTGGAAGCCGAAACCATAGATGAATACCAGCAAAAACTGGCTGCCGAAATAAAGGTGGAGCGTGCAAAGCTCACCGCGATGCTGTACCCGGATGATACGGCAGGTGCCGCCTCCGACAGCGCCGCATTACTGGCTGCAGCAGCAGCCAAACAGAAAAAAGCTGCCGTAGATGACGACGAGGAAGAAAAGAAACTGGTGGTAACAGAGGTGGTGGAACGCAAACTGTATACCGGCAAGTTTGATAACGAACTGAAGGTAGAGCTATATGTACGCGGCCTGCGTGGCAGTTGTGCAGAACCCGTGTGCGCATGGCAGGCTATCTACAGATTTCAGGATAGCGATGAATATATAAAGCTGGATGTAACCCGTTCGCCCGATGGTAAATTCATTTTTACCGAAGAAGACATAGGCGTAATGGAGGTAGCTATAAAAGCCGGGAAAGTAACCGGCGAGTGGACTTCCTTCAAAGATAAAACGGAATATATCGTAGACCTTACCGAAAAGCAGGAAGTAAAAGGGCGCAAGCTGCTGGAGCTGGATACCTGGATAGAAAGCAGCGATACAGATGATTAAGTAATCTTCAATCAACCAATGCTATACATGTATTGGCAAAACCGTAACTTTTTGAATACATGTATCCTGTACCTTTATCCCCTCGAAGGATAAGTTTACATGCAACATCCCAACATTCAAACATTAGGCGAACTGAAGGCATCGGGCTATGTGCCCAAAACGGTAAAAGAAGAGATACGCGCCAATCTTATAAAGGCCATTCAAAAAAAACAATCCCCTTTCAACGGTATACTGGGTTACGAAGACTCGGTTATCCCGGATGTGGAAAGGGCACTGTTGTCACGTCACAACATATTATTCCTGGGGCTGCGCGGGCAGGCCAAAACCCGCATGGCGCGCGAAATGGTGAACCTGCTGGATGAATGGATACCCGTGGTTGCCGGCAGTGAAATAAACGACAGCCCTTTTGCACCCATATCGCTGTATGCGCGCGATATGATAGAAAAAGATGGCGATGAAACGCCCATTACCTGGCTGCACCGCAGCGAGCGCTATGGCGAAAAACTGGCTACACCCGATGTATCGGTAGCCGACCTGGTAGGCGATGTGGACCCTATCAAAGCGGCCAACCTGCGCCTCAGCTTTGCCGATGAGCGCGTGATACACTATGGCATCATACCACGCTCGCACAGGGGTATATTCGTGATAAATGAATTGCCCGACCTGCAGGCGCGTATACAGGTATCGCTCTTCAACATACTACAGGAGGGTGATATACAGATACGCGGCTTCAAGCTGCGCCTGCCGCTCGACATTTTGTTTGTATTCACCGCCAATCCCGAAGATTATACCAATCGTGGCAGCATCGTAACGCCACTGAAAGACCGTATAGAAAGCCAGATAATAACCCACTACCCGCGCACGATAGAAATATCGAAGGCCATTACCGAACAGGAGGCTGATGTATTGCCGGAGCAATTGCAGAAGGTAGAAGTACCCGATATGGCCCGGCTGCTGATAGAGCAACTGGCTATGGAAGCCCGCAAAAGCGAGTATGTAGACCAGAAGAGTGGTGTATCGGCAAGGCTGACCATTTCGGCTTTCGAAAACCTGGTGAGCACGGCAGAGCGCCGCGCCCTGCGCGATGGTTATGAAAAAACCATGGTGCGCATTGCCGATTTCATAGGCGTGATACCGGCCATCACCGGTAAGATAGAGCTGGTGTATGAAGGCGAACAGGAAGGTGCTATGAATGTAGCCTACCGCTTGCTGGGGCAGTCTATCAGGGCTATGTTCACCCAATATTTCCCCGATCCGCAATCGTTTAAGAAAGGCCGCACACCGGAAAGTGCGCGCGCTAAATCCAATCCTTATCAAACCATTATAGATTGGTTTGGGCAGGGCAATGATGTAGCACTGCTGCAGGATGAAACAGATGAAGCTTACCGAAACAAGCTATATCGTGTAGATGGGCTGTATGGTGCCGTAAAGCAGTTTTACCCCAAGGCAGATGAGGCACAAAGTACCTTATTGATGGAGTTTTTATTGCACGGCCTGGCAGAATTCTCACTCATCAGCAAGAAGGGAATAGAGGCCGGTGGATACGCCTTTGGTGATATATTGAACAGTATGCTGAACATCAACTTTGGTGCAGAGCATGATGATGAGGAGGAAGAGGATTTTTAATCACAGAATTTCATAAAAATTAATCATACAATAGCGATGAAAATTCATCGCTATTTTTGTACCCGATTCACATGCACAACTTCACCACAGAAATATTTTATCGCACTGCACGCAGTGGTGGCAAGGCGGCCAGAATGTAAATAAGGTGGAAACCATGGTAGAAGCCTGGTGGCATATTCAAAACTCGCATGCCTTCACCCCTGAAGAAAAAGAACTGATACAAACCAAGCTTGCCAACCGCATCAATAAAGATGGCTACCTGGTAGTAAAAAGCAGCGAAACCCGCTCGCAACTGGAGAATAAACACATTGCCCTGCAAAAGATGCAGGAGCTGGTAGCCCAAAGCCTGGTAGTGCCTAAAAAGCGCAAGCCCACCAAACCCGGTAAGGCTGCAAAAGAAAGGCGCCTGGAATCCAAGCGCCGTGAATCTTTTAAAAAACAGATGCGTCGTAGCGACTGGTAATGCTACTGTGCCAGGTGGGCACGTATCATCCAGGCTATCTTTTCATGCTTCTGCAATATCTCTGTAAGGAAGTCGCCCGTACCTACGTCATCATTTTTGTCCTGCACCTTATCTATCGATTCGCGTATGCTGCGGATGATAGACTGGTGGTCGTCCAGTAATTTCTGCAACATTTGTGTAGCAGGGAGCTTACCGCCGTTGTCTTCCTGCAGCCTTGTGTTCTGCAAAAACTCGTACATACTGCCGGTAGAATAATGGCCTATATAACGGATGCGCTCTGCTATCTCATCTATCCAGTCGGCCAGCAGGTTATACTGCTCTTCAAAAAATTTGTGCAGCACACCAAATTCCAGCCCTTCTACATTCCAGTGAAAATTGCGGGTCTTTACGTATAGTACATGCTCATCGGCCAATAGCAGTTGCAGCTCATTGGCTACATCCTGCCGGTGTTCATCGGTGATGCCGATCTTTACGTTGTTGTTCTTTGATTTAGTTGCCATAACAGCTTGTTTTACTCGTGGTTCAATAGATACTCTATTGACCTTGGGTAAAAAAAGTGTTCCAACTGGTGAATTTTGTTGGCTAATGTATCAGCCGTATCGTTTTCTTCTATACGGCACCTGGCCTGTGTTATAATATCGCCACTATCATACACTTCATTTACATAGTGTATGGTAATGCCCGATTCACGCTCTTTATTGGCCAGCACGGCATTGTGTACGTGGTGGCCATACATACCCTTGCCGCCATAGTTGGGCAGCAGTGCCGGGTGAATGTTCACAATACGGTTGGGATATGCTGCCACCAGCGATGCCGGTATCTTCCACAGGAAGCCCGCCAGCACTATCAGCGATGGGTTATATGCTGCCAGCTGTTCCAGCAGTAGTGTTCCTTTTATGGTTTCCCTGTCTATTATCAGGAAGGGTATATGCTCATCTTTTGCAATATCCAGCACACCGGCATCGGTCTTGTTACTTACTATAAGCGATACACGTGCCTGCCCTGTGGTTTTAAAATGATCTATGATAGCGCGGGCATTGGAGCCCCTGCCGGAAGCAAAAATGATAATGGAATGCATATGCCTGCAAAGGTAGTAAAGAGTTTAGGTTTTGGCATTTATGTATCTTAGCACTATGAGCAATGAGAAGCTGAGACTGGATAAATACCTATGGTCGATACGCGTGTTTAAAACCCGCACGCTGGCTACCAATGCCTGCGATGAGGGTAAAGTAAAGTTTCACGGTGCCAATGTAAAACCATCGCGCACGGTGGCTGTGGGCGATACTTACGAGATACGCACCCCTGCCCGCAAATGGGTGATAGAAGTAACAGGGCTGCTGCACAATCGCCTAGGTTACGAAGAGGCTATAAAATACTATGTAGATAAAACACCGGAAGAAGAGAAAGTAGATAAGCGCATGACGGAAAGCTTCCATACCGGTAAGCGCCTTAGCAAAACAGGCCGCCCGTCTAAAAAACAACGACGCGACCTGAATGATTTCCTGGGTTTTGATGAAGAACCCGGACTATAAATTTTAGTAAGCAGAAACGAAGTTGCCTTCTTTCACTATTACCCAGTTATCACCAAAGTCTTCACTGCGGAAGATGCCCTTGCTGGTAGCTGCGTATACATATCTTTTAGAACGGTTGTTCTTATAGTAATCTTCTTTACCCACTATCGCACGTACTGTCATGTTTTGTGTAAGGCCTATGCTGGCAGGTTCAAAATTGGTAGTGCCTATTTTCAGTCGATAAATGCCTTTGCTCTCTGTACCTATCAGCACTGTCTGGTCAAATGGAGCATTAGCGCAACGCAATGGCTCACCTGCTGGCAAGCCTGTATAGGCATTCCATGTAGTACCGTCATCCGTACTGTAAAATGCACCGGCCTGGCCACTGTAGTCTACTGCTATCACTGTGTTTTCCTTGTGCGTCAGGTAGAAAAGGCCAGCAGGCAGTTTGGTGCCGCCCGTAGTTTTTTGCCATTGCTGCCCGGGATCAGAAAGACGGAATGTTTCTTTATTGAAATTATCCAATGCTATCAGCTTACCGCTTTTCAGCTCGGTAAAAGAAGTGATTTCTGTGCCAGCTGGTACATTTTCATCGGTTACAGGCCTCCATTTATTCACTTCGCCAAAGTCATCGTTGTACACCATGCCTTTACCCAAGGCAGATATCACATATACACGCTTATACCTTGCCCAGTAGTGCATAATGCTTTGCTCGAAACCAAAACCTACATCTGTATAGGTAGGGTTAGAGTTATTACCGGTAAGGCTGTTCTCTATAATGTGCAGGTTATATTGGTAGAACAAAATGTTATTACCCGCCGTAATGATAGACGTGGCAGGGATACCGCCATTGAATACTACATATTTATAGTTGAAACCCTCGTTTGTATTCAATATAGTTCCTGAGCTGTCTCCAACATATAATGAGTAAGGTTTTGAAATAACCTGGTTATTATCAATTTCGTTAATCTTCGGTTTGCAGGATTGGAACGTTAGTGCCATCGCTGCCACTACGCCCATGCTATAGATAATGGTACGATTACCCATTGAAAAAATTTTCATCAAGTTTATAAAAAATAGTTAAGAAATCAAAGGTTATATATTAATTCTAAGACAGCAATACCCGGCAGGTGGTTTGTCCTGCCGGGTAATTTCACTTAAATATATAAACATTTTCTGCTATTTCAATGCTACAGGGGCATTTGCCGTTTCACTTTCGTTCATTTTATTGGCCAAGTCCAGCAGTAACAGCAGGCTGTTTTCTTCTTTGTTTATAAAGTTGATGTCCAGGTCGTATTCAAAGGCATCATTTTTAAAATCGCCACCTGTAAATAGCACATCACTTACCAGTGTGCGTGCATTGTGCATCATGGCAGCATCCGCAGGCCTTGCACCTGCCGTATCTACACCCGCCATCATGCTTTTTACATCAAAATAAAGGCCGTTGGCATGGTCATATACCTTTCCTGCATTACCGTTTTTTTTCTGTGCCTTGTAGCTGCCCGCCAGGTAGCCCGCCGCCAGTTCATCTTTGTTCGATAGCACTACGTAGCCTTTATCTATGATGATGGCCAGTTTCGTACCCATCAGCATGGGCACGGCATAGCGGCCATTGCCTACGGGTGCCAGCATCGAATCGTTCTGGGCTACCTGCAATAGTTTATCAAATTTTTCCTGCTTGCCTATTTTCAGTGCAAACACGTAATCGGCATCACTGGTGCCGGTAGTAATAGGCTGCTGCCCCGGGTACAGGCTATCGGCAGGTATGGTTTGCCTCATGTTTTTAAAATTGGTAACCGATACCGCCATATCGCCCGATATGGCATCGGCCACATCTTCTATCGTCAGCCCCTTTTGTGCCAGTGGTATGTTCACAAAACCTATCAGGCCCAGTTTATCCAGCATCTGCCTGATGCCTTTGGTAGAAATATGGGCTGCCGCCAGCATGTTCAGGTTATCGCCCGGCAGCCGGTCTATCGTTTCTTTATCGGTATTGCCCTTGCCCATTTCCTTATACACACTCCTCAGCTCTTCTGATGTATAATAGCGCATCTTACCGGCTATTTTGCCCGTTTCAAAGTCTATACCCATGGCCATAGCAGCATCTTTCCACAGGCTGCCTGCTGCGGCCAGTCCCCCGGCCATGCTGCCGGCTTGCTGCATGTTATGGGCCATCAATGCTTCGTAGTTTACCCACAGGCTTATATCGTGCCCTTCTTCCTGCAGCTTCACAAAGTTTTTATTACCGGTTATGGCATTTTCTTTAGTGGTGCCCAGTGCTTTTTCTATTTCCATCGCCATGGTAGCCTCATCGGGCTTGCGGGGTGCAGGTGGCGTATCCATGCCTATGCTGTCCAGCGCTTCCATGTCTTCGGCGCTCATGTTCATGTTGTTTTCCTGCTGCTGATACACTGTATTCATCACTATCAGCAGGTTATTGGTCCAGCCTGCATATACATCGCTGCCCAGCAGGGCTTCTTTCCTGTCTTTCTGCTGCTTTATGGTTACGCCGGGAAACTGCTTTTTCACAAAAGCTTCCCATTTACCCGCATCATCCAGCGGTATCACGGCTGTTACTTTGTTGCCGCCCATATAGCGGCTATCGGCCTGCACATAGGCATAGTAGGTGGTCATGGTTTTGATGCCACTGTTTTCCAGCTCTTTTATCATGCTGCTGTCGTTCATCTTTTGCTGCATGTTTTTCAGCAGCTTGCTGCCCCACAGGGCATTCCAGGCTACTTTTTTGCCCAGTGCAGCAGTGTTGATGCCCAGTACGGCAGTAGCGGTGGCCGGTATATGGTCGGCATGTGTGGGTGTCTTGTTACAGGCCGAAAAAAGGGTGGCAGCCAGTAATAGTAATGTGACGATGTGCGTTCGCATATGTATATGTTGCTATATAAAATTAACGGTAATGGTTTATAAACAAATATCCCGTTCCTGATAACGGTTCGGAACGGGATACTTATATATCGGGCCAGGCCCGGAAATGTTACAAATTAAAACGGCAGGTCATCCACATTTTCAGGGGATGGGTTGAAATAGTTGCCGCCACCGCCATTGTTGGGTGCAGGGGCATTGTTGTAAGATGGCGCAGGGGCAGCGTTATAGTTGCCTGCCGGAGCACCGGCACCCGCAGATGCCGCTTCTACACGCCATGCATCCAGGTTGGTAATAAAATTCACACGGCCATCTTTCTCCCACCTGTTACCTTTTATATTAAAGCTCACTTTTATCTGGTCGCCTTCGTTAAACCTGTCAATTATTTCGCATTTGTTTTGTACCAGCTGCATTTTTGCATAGTTGGTATAGGTATTACCGTTTATCTCTTCGGCCAGTTCCATTACAAATTCACGTTTCTTAAAGCGTTCGCTCACCTGTTGTGTATCATACTTTACCAGCAGTTTACCTGTTACTTCTAAACTCATATTTTAAAATTTAAAAAATTACGACGTTGTATATGATTGCAAAGATACTAAGATAGTGAGGGTGCAGAAATAAAAAAAGTGCATCATGCAGATGCACTTTTAAAAATCGGGGATGCCTGTTTGACACCTGTATATATCTTTATTGTTATTGCCAATAAGGTTTGTGGTGATACGGCAGGGATAACGGCGATAACAAGAATAATACTTAATATATTTCTCTCTCTTATCCCTTCCCGGTTTTGCAGGATGAGCGCAAAGATATAAGATTGAAAATAAGCCATGTGTAGAATAAATTCTATACATCCTTTTGTTTATAATTCATGAAATTCGCGTGCTTTTTCATTTCATCTTTACAGTAAGAAGGGATACACTACCATAAACATGCAGCCAAATGTATTGATTGCCGACGACCATAGTATGATACGTAAGGGTATCAAATTGATTTTACAGACAGACCTGGGCGTTGCAGATGTTTCGGAAGCTACAAGCTGTGTAGAGTTAATGTCTGAGTTATTAAAAAAAGATCATACACATTTAATTCTGGATATCATCCTTTCAGATGGCACTTCGCTGGAAGTGATACCCAACATCAGAAAAATATACCCCGATCTCCATATCATGATATTTTCTATGCTGAACCGTGCTGTGTATGGCGAGGCATTGAAACAATACCAGATACATCACTACCTGGAAAAAACAAGTACGGAAGCTGAAACCATCACTTTTCTCAGCAATTTCATTCAAAACGACCATCTCCATCCATCTTCGGTGAAGGCCCCGGATAGTCCTGCCAATCCATTCGTAACACTGTCTGCCCGCGAACTGGAAGTGCTGCACTACCTGCTGAAAGGCCATGGCACCAAAGAAATATCATCGGTGCTCAACCTGCGCATGAACACCGTTTCTACACTTAAAAACCGCATTTTTGAAAAAACAGAAACCAGGAACCTGAAAGACCTCATGCAGTTAGCTACTTTGTACAACGTTAATTACTAACTTCAAAGTCTTGCTGCTACATATACAACCCGACCTGATCTGGTATAAAAGCATATGGCTCCTATCCATTGGCACGCTGGCTATCAGCGTGTATATTGCTATTATATTATATCGCCGTACCAAACGCCTGGCTGTCGACCAAAAAACACTTACGCAACTGGTAGATGAAAAAACCCGGGAAATACGGCAGCAAAATGAAGCGCTGGAAAAAAACAACCGGATAAAGACCCGCCTTATTTCCATCATCAGCCACGATATTGTTACCCCCCTGCGCTTTCTGCATATCACCGGCAAAAACATGCTGGAAAATAATGACTCCATATCCGATGTGATGCGCGATGAGGTGCTGGCCGAAATGGTTACCACTGCCCGCGAGCTGGAATTGCTGACCACCAATATCCTCAACTGGATAAAATACCAGAACGAGAACCGCACCCCACTGCGCGAACCCTTCGACCTGCACACTATCATCGGGCAGATATTCGGCTTGGTAAATGGTATGGCGCGTCAAAAGAACATTATACTGACCAATGATGTACCGCAGGACTTCATTATCGAACAGCATATAGAGCCGCTGAAGATCGTATTGTACAACCTGGTTATAAATGCCCTCAACTTTATGGAAAGGGGACATATCACCATCAATAGCCGCCAGCTGCGCAATGGCTTGCTGATAGAAGTAAAGGATGAAGGGCTGGGGATGACCGAGGAACAGATAAATAATATCTTGTCAGACAGGTTTGTAGTGTCATCGGCCAATGTAGATGGCAAACGTGGCAACGGCCTGGGTTATCTTATCATAAAAGACCTGCTGAAGCTGCTGAATGGCGGGTTTACCATCAGGAGCGCGCCCAATAAAGGCACCAGTATCAAGCTGTTCTTCCCCGAAGCGCAGGGCTTGAGCAAAATAAAAAGTGCCCGCCTGGCGGACACTTTAGCTACTTAATAATGGGAGGCATATGGGGGTCGAACCCACGACCTTTGGAACCACAATCCAACGCTCTAACCAACTGAGCTAATGCCTCCATCTACCCTATTGGGAGGGCAAAGGTAGTGCATTTCAATATTTCAGGCAAGTATTTTATGCAGAGATTTAATGGCATATACCCCTCCAACGTATAGACTTTTAACAAATTATCATTAGGGCAACGATTATATTTGCGCACTAATTACCAATTATGATAAAACGTATTGCCCTGCTGGCGCTGTTACTGGTGCCCACTATGATGCAGGCCCAGGAGGTAGAAAAAGGAAGCGAGAAGAAAGCAACCGTACAAAAACCATCGCGCGATTTCCTGATGCTGCAGTTCAATTACGAAGGCTGGGTAAAACCTGATAGCATTAAAACTACCGGCATCGGCCGTGGCTTCAATGCCTATCTCTGCTACGATTTCCCTATTAAAAATTCCAACTTCAGCTTCGCTGCCGGCATCGGTATCGGTACATCAAATATATACCTCGATGGCCAGCAGATACTGAATACAGATACCGTTTCATACACACGCTTTGTAAACGAAACAGTCAACTATAAAAAGTACAAGCTGACCACTGCTTACCTCGAAGCACCGTTCGAGTTTCGGGTTTATGGCAATAGATACAACCGCAACAAAGGCTTCAAAGCAGCTATAGGCATGCGCGTAGGTACGCTGGTAGGCACACATACCAAAGGCAGGGAAGACGGCACTAAAGTGAATTATAAAAACAATAGCAAAAAGAACCTGGAAACATGGCGCTTTGCAGCTACGGCACGCATAGGTTATGGCAACTTTACGCTGATGGGTACTTACAACCTTACCAACCTGTATAAGGATGGCGAAGGCCCTGCCATCACCCCATACTCAATCGGTATCTGTATCACAGGCTTGTAATAAAAAGGACTATATAATATAAGGCCCCGCTATCGCGGGGCTTTTTTGTTTAAAATAAAATACATTTATATATCCTCAATTCCTATGAAACATCTATACATTCCTTGCTTGCTTATACTCGCCGACCTTCTGAATACGGCTGTGGCACAGGCACCGCCCGTTATCTGGCAAAATCTGCATGGCGGCTATGGTGTTGATGACGCGCAGGATATTATCATCACGCCTGATAAAGGCTACCTGGTAACGGGGTCCACCACTTCCAATAATCTTTCGGGCTACAAAGGGCTTACAGATGCGCTTGTTATAAAGCTGGACAGCACAGGTTATATGCCTGAATGGATAAAATGCTATGGGGGCAGTAGTAGCGAATATGCGCACGAAGTGTTGATAGATGACGGAAGATATATCATCATAGGCGAAACATATTCTAATGACGGGGATGTTACTAACAACAAAGGTGGTACTGATGTGTGGCTAGTATGCCTGGATGCTGCAGGAAATATACTGTGGCAAAAAACCTATGGTGGCAATGGCATGGAAACAGGGCAAAGCATCGCTAAAACGCCGGATGGCGGATACATTTTTTGTGGCTATACCAGCTCTGCAGATGGCGATGTATCGGGCAATCATGGCAATACGGATACATGGGTTGTAAAAACAAATAACACAGGCACCATACAGTGGCAAAAATGCTTTGGCGGCACCAACTCTGAAGTAAACAGCAGGATAAAGGTTACAGCGGATAGTGGCTATATTCTTTTGGTCAACACCTATTCTAATGACGGAGATATAAGCAGTAATTAGGTAATGGCGATATGTGGCTGGCAAAACTGGACAAAGCAGGAAACCTTATGTGGCAAAAATGCATCGGTGGTTCCGGTATTGATTATTCGTACAACATAGCAACAACACACGACAGAGGGTTTATCGTATCAAGTACCTCTGCCTCAAACGATACTAATATATCAGGCAATCACGGGCAGCTCGATAATTTGATAGTAAAGCTGGATAGCACCGGCAATATAGAGTGGAAACGCTGCTATGGAGGCAGGCAGGATGATGGCATGCAGGATATATTGCAAACAAAAGAGGGCACTTACATCTGCGCAGGCTATACCAATTCCACGGATGGCGATATAATAAGCAAGCACGATACCACCGATTATTGGGTGATGGAACTGGATGCTTCCGGCAATATCCTATGGCAAAAATGTTTAGGAGGCAATGACAGGGATGTGGCTAAATGCCTGACACAGGATGAAACAGGAAACGTGGTAATCGGCGGAATAACCTTATCGCGCGATGGCGATTTAGGCACAGGCATCAATAGCGGCCAGGGGGATATGTGGATTGTAAAACTGGGCAACCCTACAGCTATAGCCGCCCTGCAATCGCCCTTGTGGAAGATATACCCTACATACACCGATGGTAATGTGTATATAGAAGGTGGCAATGCTCATTCCCATATCTGCGTATATAACCTTTTAGGGCAACCAACTCCATTTACCCGGCAGCTTTCGGCAGGGGTTATTATAATAAACATACGTAACAATTCGCCCGGCCAATACTATATACGCATTACTGAAAACGGCCGCTCCCAAACGCAAAAACTATTGCTGTACTGATTCCCTATTACACGTCATAAGTCGTTCCTTCTACCGATGCCGTTACATGGGGAAACACCAGTTGTGCTTCTTCTACAAAAGGCTCCAGCTCCCGGTATTTCGATGAATAATGCCCCAGCAGCAGTTGCTTTGTATTAGCCATCTTGGCCAACTGCGCCGCTTGCCTGGCCGTGCTGTGAAACCGTACCGCAGCTTTCTCTGCATCTTTTTCCAGGTAGGTGCATTCATGGTATACCATATCCGCACCTTGTATATGCGGCAGAAAGCTATCGGTAAATAAGGTATCCGCACAGTAGGCATATTTCTTAGGTGGCAATCCTTCCGTTGTCACCCATTCATTCTTTACTATAGTGCCATCCTGCTTTTCATAATCCTCTCCTTGCTTCAGCTTATCGTAGAAATAGCGGGGTATTTCATTTTCGCGGCATTTATCAGGCAGTATCTTGCGGCCACGCGTTTTGCTTTCTATCAAAAAGCCGTGGCAGGGTATCCGGTGCTCTACTGGAAAGCTGTCTACCGAAAAATATTCGTTATCTACCAGCCTTTCACTTACGCCGGGTGTCAGCGGGTGAAAGTGGAAAGGATAGGTAAGTACCGTTTCCGCTACGCCTTGTATCTGTTCTATAATAGGCCACAGTTCTGCCGGTGCATACAGGTGCAGGGGCGCTACCCTGCCCAGCAGGCTCATACTGTTTATCAATCCCGGCAGGCCAAAGTAGTGGTCGCCATGCATATGGCTGATGAATATATGCTGCATATTGCGCCAGCGAATGCCGTAGCGCTGCATTTGTATCTGTGTGGCTTCTCCGCAATCAAGTAATAGTACCTGCCCCCATACCTGCACAGCCTGTGCTGTGGGGTGCCTTCCAAAGGCCGGCAGGGCAGAGTTGTTTCCTAAAATAGTTACTTTCATTCCTGTAGTTCATATAAGGGGCGTTGATACTGTCAGGCTTTAGTCATCTTCTTTAAAAAGGTCGCGTTCCAGTATCTCCATGTTTACAATATCTACGGCTTCGGCCATAGTCGGGGTAATATTCAGTACGGTATCCAGTTCTTCTTTCTTTAATGCCTCCAGCACTTCTTCATTCATGCCGGTAAATACCAGCGATTGGCCTGCATTGTAGCAGTTTTCGTGCAATAACGTTAGTTCGTTGAATGACGCATTGTCTGCATCCAGGCAGTTGTGCAGGTCAATTATGAAGTTGGCACTGCCGCTTTGTGTAAGTTCTTCCCACTTTTGGCTGAGTGCTGCTGTCAATTTAGCATCCAGGTGGTTAGAAACCGGGGTCAGCATAATAAAATTCGGTTTGGTATCAATTTTGAATTCCATTATCCAAACGTAGTTGTTTTAGTGTTTGTGCAAGCTGTTAAGTAACAATAAAAATAACATATCTGCGCTACAATTTCTTTCGTATATTTAATTACAGGCGAAAGGGGCAGCAAAGTAAAAACTGAATACTGATATAGCAAAACCCAATACTGCGCTACTGTTGACAATATTTAATTTTACTAAAACCAAGGACGGATTTCATGGATTCTAATTTCTCACCAAAAGTAAAAGAGATCATCTCTTACAGCCGCGAGGAAGCCTTGCGCCTGGGAAATGATTTCATAGGCACCGAGCACCTGCTGCTGGGCCTGATTCGCGATGGTGAAGGGTTGGCTGTACGTGTGTTGCAGACCATGCAGGTAGACCTGTTTGATCTGCGTAAAGAACTGGAAGCGGCTATTAAGGACAAAGGCAACAAACCCCTCTCTAACATCAACAGCCTGCCGCTTACCAAGCAGGCAGAAAAAGTCATTCGCATCACTGTGCTGGAAGCCAAGGCGCTGAAAAGCCCCACGGTGGAAACAGAGCACCTGATGCTATCCATCCTCAAAAACAAAGAGAATGTAGCCACCCAGATATTGCATCAATACCAGGTTGATTACGAACGCTTTAAGGATGAGCTGGCCATACTGCAGGGCGATGCGCCACGTGCAGATTATAACGACCCCGGTGGCTCTGAAGAGTTTGAAGATGATGACGAACGCCGCCAGTTTCAGCAGCAACGCAGGCAGGCAGGCAGTTCAAAATCAAAAACACCTGTGCTCGACAACTTTGGCCGCGACATCACCAAGATGGCCGAATTGGGGAATCTTGACCCCATCGTAGGCCGCGAGGATGAAATTGAGCGCGTGTCTCAGATACTGTCGCGCCGTAAGAAAAACAACCCGATACTGATAGGCGAACCCGGTGTGGGTAAAACGGCCATCGTAGAGGGCCTGGCACTACGCATCGTTCAGCGCAAGGTATCGCGCGTACTGTTCGATAAACGTGTGATAAGCCTCGACCTTGCCGCACTGGTAGCCGGTACCAAATACCGCGGCCAGTTTGAAGAGCGCATGAAGGCTATCATGAACGAGCTGGAAAAGAACCGTGATGTGATCCTCTTTATAGATGAGATACACACCATAGTAGGTGCCGGTGGCGCTTCAGGCTCACTCGATGCTTCCAACATCTTCAAGCCTGCCCTTGCCCGTGGCGATCTGCAATGCATCGGTGCATCTACACTGGATGAATACCGTATGTATATCGAGAAAGACGGTGCGTTAGACCGCCGTTTCCAGAAGGTAATGGTAGACCCGCCAAGCGTGGACGAAACCATCATCATCCTCAACAACATACGTGCTAAATACGAAGAGTTCCACAATGTTACTTACGACCAGGAAGCGATTGAAGCCTGCGTAAAACTAAGTGACCGCTATATGACCGACCGCCTGCTGCCCGATAAGGCAATAGACGTGATGGACGAAGTAGGTGCCCGCGTACACTTGAAAAACATCAATGTGCCCGAGAACATACTGGAGCTGGAAAAGAAGATAGAAGACATAAAGCAAGAGAAGAATAAGGTGGTAAAAAGCCAGCGTTTTGAAGAAGCCGCAGCACTGCGCGATAAAGAAAAACGCCTGGGTGAAGAACTGGATAAAGCAAAAGCCGACTGGGAAGAAGAAGCGAAACACAAACGCTTCCCCATACACGAAGAGCACATAGCCGAAGTAATAAGCATGATGACCGGCATACCGGTAATGCGTATGGTGGAAGCTGAAAGTGCCAAGCTGCGCCGCATGGGCGAAGACCTGCAAGGTGCAGTAGTAGGGCAGGATGAAGCGATAGCAAAAGTGGTGAAAGCCATTCAACGCAACCGTGTAGGCCTAAAAGACCCGCGCAAACCAATTGGTTCATTCATCTTCCTGGGCCCTACCGGTGTAGGTAAAACCGAGCTGGCACGTGCACTGGCCCGCTATATGTTCGATAGTGACGATGCCCTGATACGCGTGGATATGAGTGAGTACATGGAAAAATTCTCGCTCAGCCGCCTGATAGGTGCGCCTCCGGGATATGTGGGCTATGAAGAAGGTGGACAATTGACTGAAAAAGTACGTCGCAAACCATACAGCGTAGTACTGCTGGATGAGATTGAAAAAGCACACCCGGATATATTCAATATCCTGCTGCAGGTGCTGGACGATGGGCAGCTTACCGATGGCCTGGGCCGTAAGGTAGACTTCAAGAATACGCTCATCATCATGACATCGAATATCGGTGTGCGTCAGCTGAAAGATTTTGGTGCAGGTGTAGGTTTTGCTACGGCTACCAAAGTGGAAAATGCAGACGAACTGAGCAAAGGTGTAATAGAAAAAGCACTGAAGCGTACCTTCTCGCCTGAGTTCCTCAACCGTATTGATGATGTGATCATCTTCAATTCACTGGATGAGAACCACATCGGCCAGATCATCGACATCATTATGAAAGATGTGATGAAACGCCTGAACAACCTGGGCTTCTCGCTGGAGCTGACTGCCGAGGCGAAGAAGTTCATAGCTGAAAAAGGCTACGACCAGCAGTTTGGTGCGCGTCCGCTGCACAGGGCTATACAGAAATACCTGGAAGACCCGCTGGCAGAAGAAATGCTGAACCACCGCATAAAAGAAGGAGACGTAGTGAAGGCCGACTACAATGAAGAAGAGAAGAAGATCGTCTTCAATATAGACCATCCTGCAAAAAAGGAAGAGTCTAAACCGGCAGCTGAATAATCTTTCTCGGATGTTTTGAAATAAAAAGCGGGCGATATTAATTTATCGCCCGCTTTCTTTTATCCTTCAAATGCTTTTTCTAATACCGCAATATCCAGCTTGCGCATCTGCCGCAATGCCGTGCCAACTCTTTGCGCTTTCTGCGGATCTTGGTCAGTCATCATACGGCCCAGTGCAGCAGGCACCACCTGCCACGATAGGCCAAATTTATCTTGCAGCCAGCCACACATATCTTCCCTGCCACCATCTTCTAACAATTTAGACCAATAGTAGTCTATCTCTTCCTGCGTATCGCAGCTGATGAAGAAAGATATAGCCGGTGTGAATTTAAACTGCGGCCCGCCATTCAATGCATAGAAAGCTTGTCCTTCTATTTCAAACGTACCTGAAAATACCTGGTCGCCCATTTTGTTGATGCTGTGAACGGTTACATTCTTAAATACCGATTGATAAAACGAAATGGCATCCTGTAGGTTATTGTCAAACCAAAGGAATGGTGTGATCTTTTGCATAGCTTTTGTTTTTAGTGATGTTATTTGTTTTAAAGTTTACAATACAAAAGTAACAGCACATAACATGGCACAGCGCGTGTAAATGCGACAAAAAGGGGTATGATTATGACACGTACGCAGGGATTAGTTCCTTGCACTTACCTGCCTTGTAAACAGCAGCAGGTAGGCAATAACAAACAGTATGGAAGTAGCTGCCGATGCCAGTATCTTCAGCAGCAGGTAGCCTATATTGCCCACGCTCCATATCTCTATGGTGAAGTACACAATATGGTGCAGCAGTATCAGGAAAGAGCTGTACACTAAGAAGGGCACCCAGCCCATGTTCTTCACCCCGGGGCTTTGGTTCGGGTATTCAGAAAGATGCTTCGGCAGCAATGCATGCAGCACATTGGTGCGCAGGTAAGCTATCAGCACAGTAGCACAGGCATGCACGCCTGCCGTGTTCATGAACGAATCTACAGTAAGGCCCAGCACAAAACCTAACGCCAGCAGCAGCCATACAGGTGTTTCAAAAGGCAGCAATAGTATAAAGAGCGGGTATATCAGCGGTACGAATACCGGGAAACCTGCCGGTGCGGTCCACCAGCGCAGGCTTATTTCATCCAGCACCAATACCTGTAGGGCTACTATCAGGCAAAAACGCAGAAAGTTTCTCAGGTATATGCTCATTACTTCGCTTTTATGGAATCTTCTAATTGCATACGCTCCGGCATCATCTTATTTTCAACTACATACACATACTGCATATTGCGGAAGTTGTTGCTGGGGCGCAGGTATAATAGCTGCAGGTTATTCTTCTTCAGGTAGGCTACTTTAAAAATCCTGCCTATCAGTATGTTTTGCGGGAAGAAGGAATAGCTAGTTGTAAATACAGAATCACCTTTCTTCACTTTTATTTGTTGGGGCACATCTTTCAGTACCAGTACATCTGCCTTTTCACCGTCCCACTCTATGTAGCCGGTTGTGCCGTCTTTCAGTTTCGCACTCACTTTTTGTTTCACACTCAACACACTCAGCACACTGGCAAAATGTTTCGATACATGCTCTACACGACCTACAATGCCGCTGCCCGATATTACGGCCATATTCTTGGTAATGCCATCATCGGTACCACGGTTGATGGTGATGTAGTTGTTGGCTGCGCTTATAGAGTTGTTTATCACCTTGGCGGTATGGTAGGTATAGTCTGCATACTGCACCACTTTCACATTCGTATCTCTGCTGGGGATGGCTACGCGCACACTGCTATCGGCCAGTGTATCATAGGTCTCTGTTTTTTGCGATAGCATCAGGCGCAGGCGGGCGTTCTCATTCAGCAGGCTATCGTTCATACGCTTCAGCCCGAAGTAGTATTTCACATCGCTCTGCTTTTGGTACAGCAAGCCTATCGCTGTGTTGGCCGAGCTCATGATATCATTACCCTGCATCGTATTCGTGCGCGCTATCAGCACAATGCATATGATCTCTAATACCAGGAACAGTATCAGGTTGAAAAACCTTCGTATGAAGAGGATGAAATTGCGCACGTATCTATATTACTATTAGCAATGGGAATTAAGAATCCGTAAAGCGAAACATGTATCAAATTACAAACTCCTAATTCCCAATGCCGGAAAAAACAATATTACTTCATTAAGAAAGGCTGCATCTTAGAGATGTTCTTCAGCGCCATACCCGTACCGCGTACTACTGCGCGCAGCGGGTCTTCTGCTACATGAACAGGCAGCTTTATCTTGTGCGATATGCGTTTGTCAAGGCCACGCAGCAAGGCACCACCACCGGTCAGGTACAGGCCACGACGGTATATATCGGCAGCCAGTTCGGGCGGTGTGCTTTCCAGTGCTTTCAGTATCGCTTCTTCTATTTTGAAGATAGATTTATCCAGTGCTTCTGCTACTTCCTGGTACGATACCATTATTTGTTTAGGTATACCGGTTACAAGGTCACGGCCATTCACCGCTATATCATCCGGTGGTGTGTCCAGCTCTTTCAGGGCACTACCTACTTGTATCTTTATTTGCTCTGCAGTACGCTCACCTATCATCAGGCTATGGTAGCGGCGCATCGCTTCCATTATATCGCCGGTAAATTCATCACCTGCTATGCGTATCGATTGGTCGCACACAATACCAGCCAGTGCTATTACAGATATACCGGTAGTACCACCGCCTATATCTATTATCATGTTACCGGTAGGTTCTTCTACATCTATACCTATACCCAGTGCCGCGGCCATAGGTTCGTGTATCATATACACTTCTTTAGCACCGGCCTGCTCTGCACTGTCGCGCACTGCTCGCTTCTCTACTTCTGTAATGCTCGATGGTATGCATATCACCATCTTCCAGCTGGGCGGAAACAATGGCTTCTTAGGATACACCATTTTAATCATCTCTCGCAGCATACCTTCAGCAGCGTTAAAGTCGGCTATCACACCGTCCTTCAGCGGGCGTATCGTCTTCAGGTTTTCGTGGGTCTTCTCGTGCATCATCATCGCCTTTTTACCCACGGCGGTTATCTTATTGCTAATGCGGTCTATAGCAACGATAGAGGGCTCGTCCACCACTACCTGGTCGTTATGTATAATGAGGGTATTGGCTGTACCCAGGTCAATGGCTATCTCTTGAGTTAAAAAACTGAACAAACCCATAAATACTCGTTTCGGCTGATTTTTTGATAAAATATTGGCAAAGTTGCGAAAAATTACCCCGATTTACCCGAAAAATGCAAAATTTTCGCACAATAGGTAAAGATAAATTAATTGTAACCGAAAGTTGAAATAATACAATTACTAATATGAAATAGTAATAACATATACATTTTAATCACTTCATAATAATGCCTGTAAATTTTTAGCACGGTATTTGTTTTTCACCCTCATATCTGTTATTCCATAACACTTAAAAAAACGCACCACTATATGACTAAAAGACCCATAGCATGGGCGCTCCTGCCTGTGCTGCTTCTTGCACTCGCATCTTGCGACCCCTTCGGCAGGCACGGCCGCGACCCCGAGCCTATGCCCGAATCGCCCAAAGAGGTAGATGGATGGGCACCTGTATATAATAAAGATGAGGCTAATAAACAGATAAAATCGGTGGAGCCCCGCACGATAGACAAGGGTGGTAAGATATATGTAAAGGGCGATACGCTCTACCAGGTAGAATCGGGCAAGGGCATACATGTGATAGTATTGAAACAACCTTCCAACCCGCAAAAGGTGGCTTTCATCAATGTGCTGGGCGCGCAGGAAATAGCCATCAAAGATAATATGATGTATGTGAACAACATGAACGACCTGGTAGTGCTGGATATAACAGATGTGCGCGCGGTGAAAATAGCCGACCGCATCACTTCCGTTTTTCACCTGGTAGACCCTGCACACCCGCCGGGCACCGGCTATTACGAATGTGTGGATGCTTCTAAAGGCGAGGTAGTAGGCTGGAAACAAAAGACATTAAGCTATCCTAAATGCAGAAACTAACCCCTAAACCTTAAAAGCAAGAAACATGAAAAAGATAGTATATTTGCTCATATTCTTTTCTACAGTTTTCACTGCCTGCGACAAAGCAGACAGTGGTACTACCAGCAAAACAACCGGCACCGATGGCAATACCGGCCAGGGTGGCTCTCTGGCACGCTTCACCACAGCTATGGACCACCTGTATGTGGTAGATGACCGCAAGTTGTATACCTACAGCCTGGCCAATTCAGCCAATCCGCAGTTGAAGGGCAATATAGACGTGGGCTTCAGCATCGAAACCATTTTCAGTTATAAGGATAAGCTCTTCATAGGCTCCGGCACGGCTATGTATGTCTATTCGCTGGCCAATCCCGCACAGCCTACCAAACTGGGACAGGCCACCCACGTACGCGCCTGCGATCCTGTAGTGGCCAACGATTCGCTGGCCTATGTTACCGTGCGCAGCGGCAGCCGTTGCGGTGGTAATGTCAGTGCACTGATAGTGTATGATGTAAAGTATGTAACCCAACCCATAGAGCGCAACCGCGTTATCATGGAAAGCCCCTGGGGCCTGGGCCTCAATGGCAATCGCCTGTATGTGTGCAACGGCAACAATGGCCTGAATGTGTATGATATCACAGACCCTATACGCCCGGTACTTAAAAAGCAGCTCTCCGGCAATACTTTTTACGATGTCATCATACTGGATAATATGATGATAGCCATGATAGAAGGCGGCACCGCCATTTTCGAGCTGAAGGCTGATGACGAAATAACACTGGCGGCCCGCATTACAAACTAGTATTTCTTAGGTTGAATAATAATAGAAACGCCCTGTTCTCGGGGCGTTTTTTATTGCATTTTTTGCATTACTTTTGCACCTCGGGCGTTGAGCCCGATTTTTGTATCGGCCCATCGCACTCGTTTTTTCTATTATTCATTTAGTAAGATGCCATTAGATACTTCCATAAAAAGCGTACTGATTATAGGTTCGGGCCCTATCATTATCGGCCAGGCCTGCGAATTTGACTACTCCGGCTCGCAAGCTGCACGCAGCATTCGCGAAGAGGGTATTGAGGTGATACTCATCAACTCGAACCCCGCCACTGTTATGACCGATTCTATCGTAGCAGATAAGGTGTACCTGTGGCCGCTGACGGTAGAAAGCATTGAAAAGATATTGCAGTTGCATAAAATAGATGCGGTACTGCCAACCATGGGCGGACAAACAGCCCTGAACCTGGCGATGGAAGCCGAGGAAATAGGCCTGTGGAAAGAGCATAACGTGCGCATGATAGGTGTGGATACCAAAGCCATCGACAAAGCAGAAGACCGCGAGCTCTTCCGCCAGTGGATGATTGAAATGGACATCCCCGTAGCACCTGCCCGCACGGCCAATTCGCTGCTGGAAGGCAAAGAATTTGCACAGGAGATAGGTGTGCCACTGGTGATACGCCCTTCCTTCACGCTGGGTGGCACCGGTGGTGGCCTGGTGTTTCATAAGGAAGACCTGGATGCCGCACTGGAAAGGGGCCTTACCGCATCGCCCATACATGAGGTGCTGGTAGAAAAAGCCGTAATGGGCTGGAAAGAATTTGAACTGGAACTGCTGCGCGATGCCAACGACAACGTGGTGATCATCTGTACGGTAGAAAACTTCGACCCCATGGGCATCCACACGGGCGATAGCATTACCGTGGCACCTGCCATGACGCTGAGCGACACAGCCTTCCAACTGATGCGCAACACCGCGATACGTATGATGCGCGCACTGGGCAACTTTGCCGGTGGTTGCAACGTACAGTTCGCCCTCAATCCCGAAACAGAAGAAATAATAGTAGTAGAAATCAACCCCCGTGTGAGCCGCTCTTCGGCGCTGGCTTCTAAAGCTACGGGCTATCCTATCGCTAAAATAGCAGCCAAGCTGGCTATCGGTTACAACCTGGATGAGCTGAAGAACCAGATCACCCAGACCACATCGGCCTACTTCGAACCTGCGCTCGATTATGTGATCGTGAAGATGCCACGCTGGAACTTCGATAAGTTCAAAGGTGCAGATGATACACTGGGCTTCCAGATGAAATCGGTAGGCGAGGTAATGGCCATCGGCCGCACCTTCCCCGAAGCGCTGCAGAAAGCCTGCCAGAGCCTGGAAAACAATGCTACCGGCCTTTCTTTCATCAGCGCACAACGCCTGCGCCCTGAAGAGCTGCTGGAATCGCTGAAGCGCCCTACCTGGGATCGTATCTTCCGCATTAAGGAGGCTATAGCAGCGGGGGTATCTATCAAAACCATCCGCGAGATAACACATATCGACCGCTGGTTCCTGTACCAGATACAAGACATTGTGAACCTGGAAAACAGGATCAAGGAAATAAACCACCTGGGCAAAATGCCGGTAGAGCTGCTGCGCGAAGCCAAAGTAATGGGCTTCAGCGACGAGCAGATAGCCGAACTGGTAAAAGACTGCACGCCCGATGAGGTATATGAATTCCGCAAGCAGGCAGGCATTACCCGTGTATACAAAATGGTAGATACCTGCAGTGCAGAGTTTGAAGCCAAGACACCATACTTCTACAGCACCTTCCTTTAATAGATGGAGCCTGTAAAAAAGAGACCGGCATTCTGGAGTAATGTGAAAGCATTGTTCTTCGGCTTGCTGGTTTCTCTGTTTTTGATAGAGCTGATACTGCGCATCTTCCACCCCTTTCCTTTCCGGGTAAAGCATGGCAGGATAATACTGCCGGCCAACCAGCAGGTAGTGCACAAGAACCCTGAAAGCAATAAGCTGGAACGCGAGATACACTACTCCCGCAACTCGCTGGGCCTGCGTGGCGATGAACTGCCGAAGAGCGGCCAGTGGATAAAGATCATCACCATAGGTGGCAGTACTACCGAATGTGCCTACAACAGCGATAGCCTTACCTGGCCCGAATTGCTGAAAGCCGACCTGCGCCAGACGGTAGCCCCCAATATATGGATGAACAATGCCGGGCTGGATGGCACTTCTACCTTTGGCCACATCATCCTGCTGCGCGATCATATTGTGAGCCTGAAGCCCGACTATGTGATATTCCTTACCGGTGTGAATGATATGGAAGAGAAAGCCATGGGCGGTTTTGATACCTATCACAGCGATGAGCTGGATACCCGCAGCACTAAAGACATGCTGCGCTCGCTGGTGAAGAAGACAGAGATAGGCTCTCTGGTAGAGAACATCTACCGCTACCGCATAGCCCGCAAAAAAGGGTTGGTGCACCGCGAGATAGACTATACCAAAGAGAAGCAGCTGCAGATAGATGAGGCCACCATGCAGCGCGAAGTGGCTGCACAGGCACCTTACCTCGATGCCTACCGCAAACGCATCCTCATGCTCGATTCTATTTGCCGCGCTAACGGCATCCGGCCCATCTTCCTTACGCAGCCCTCGCTGTTTGCAGCCTTCAAAGACCCTGCTACGGGTGTAGACTTTACCAACCTTCAGATAGCCGAAGGCCGCAATGCCTTGCTGCAAGGCAGGATACTGGATACGTATAACAATGTGCTGCTGCAACTGCAGGCACAGGGCAGGCTTACGGTCATCAACCTGGCTGCAGCCATGCCGCACGATTCGCGCTACTATTACGACTATACGCACTATACATCTGCCGGCACACGTGTAGTGGCACAGGTAATAGCCGATAGCATCCGCCATATTATCAAATAGCCGCCCGTATAAAGTCGTTATCTTTACAGCCGCCTGCACAGCGGGCAATGCATTCATATGAAGTTTGAGGATTACCATATTTCGCCCGATATAAAAAGAAGCCTTGCAGAGCTGGGTTTCAAACGCCCTACGGATATACAATTTCGCGCCATCCCTTCTGTATTGAAAGGTGATGACGTACTGGCCATAGCGCAAACAGGCACGGGCAAAACAGCTGCTTTTGCCATACCCATATTGCACATGCTGCAGCAGCGCAATGCGCGCACCAAGCATGGCGAAATAAGCTGCCTGGTGATGGTACCCACCCGCGAACTGGCCATACAGATAGCTGATGTGTTCAAACAGATAGGCAAGTACACGCGCCTTACTATACTGGGCCTGTATGGCGGTGTGGAGCAAGACCCGCAGATAAATAAGCTGGATAAAGGCGTGGATGTGCTGATAGCCACACCGGGCCGCATGTTCGACCTGATAAACCAGCAGCACCTGGACCTGGGTAGCGTGCAGATGCTGGTACTGGACGAGGCCGACCATATGCTGGACCTTGGCTTTATAAACGATATACGTGGCGTACTGAAGTTCATGCCACGCAAGCACCAGACGCTATTCTTCTCGGCCACCATAGATAAAAACATCAAAGAGCTGGCATACAGCATAGTTGATAATGCCATCCGTATACAGATATCGCCCAAAGACCCTGTATCGAAGAATGTGAACCACTCGGTAGCATATGTGGAGATGGACGACAAGCGCTTCTTCCTGGAGCGGTTGGTGCGCGAGTTTCCGGAGAGTAAGATACTGGTGTTTGTACGTACCAAGGTGCGTGCCGAGCGTGTGCATGCAGCCATGCAGCGCGTGGGTATAGCAACACTGACCATGCACGGCGGCAAGGAGCAAGACGACAGGCTGCAGGTGATGACCGAATTCAGGAAAGGGGACATAAAGGTTTTGATAACGACAGATGTGAATGCGCGTGGGATAGATATACCCGATGTAGATTATGTGGTGAACTACGACCTGCCCGATGAGCCTGAGAATTATGTGCACCGTGTAGGCCGTACAGGCCGCGGGGTGAAGAAGGGACAGGCGGTATCTTTTTGCAGCACCGAGGAAAAGCCCATCCTTGCAGAGATTACCAAGTATGTGGGAAAGCCCATACAGGAAATGAAAATAAATAAGGACGACTACCGCGAAACCATTGCCTTCTCTGAAGACATACCTAACGATAACTGGCAATTGCTGTTACAACAGGAAGAAGCCGCACAAAAAGCCGCTAAGAAGAAAAAGAAGAAGTAGCCGAAGTTTAAACTTCCAGAGCACGTAGATTATTTCCTATTATTTTTTAACCGCAAAGGCACAAAGCCGCTAAGTATTCATGGTTGATAGAAATAGATTGAATGAGCTAAGCGCGGAAGTTTTAGACGCCTGCATGTGTGTTCATAAAGAAATTGGCCCCGGCTTGTTGGAATCCGTTTATGAGTATGCCTTGTTGAAAGAGTTTGAGCTTAGGAATATTAAGGCTGCAAACAGGGTACCGGTGGAATTATTTTATAAAGGCTTATCTACCGGCAAATTCTATGAGATAGATATGCTGGTAGAACAAGAGATAATAATAGAGTTGAAAGCCGTTGAAAACATGCACCCGGTTTATGATGCACAGATCATTTCTTATCTAAAGCTGGCAAACAAACGATTAGGCTTTCTCGTAAATTTCAATGTCCCGCTTCTAAAAGATGGCTTCCGGCGTTTTGTAAATAACTTTTAGTTGTAGTGCCTTATCGACTAAAAAGCACTGCATCTTTACCTTTGCGCCTCAGCGCCTTTGCGGTTGAAAACATTGCGTATCCCAAGCTATCGCACCTCTGCGTCTCAGCATCTTAGCGGTTAAAAATACACGCCGCTTAGCTATCACCTTTGCGTCTCAGCGCTTTTGCGGTAAAATATAAATAACAAATTGCATAAAAACACGTAAATTTGTTGTAATAAAATCCTATCACAATGAATTTAAAACAGTATGCATTCGTCACCGAAATGCTGAAGCACGGAGACAAAATAATAGCCTACAAAAATGCCTATCAATCTCCGTCCTCCTCTTACACCACACTGGAATCCGCAGCCAACCGTCTCCTTAAAAACCCCGAAGTAGCAGCCGCCATCCAATCTACGCTCGATCGCATCCGTCACGAAGTAGAAGAAGAACTAAAAGACGAATTAAGAAAAGAGCTTTTATCCGTTCAGCGCAAAAGAGAGATACTGGCACGCATAGCAGAAGGCGATGTGTATATCGAACAGACCTACAAAGGCAAAGGTTGCCAGTCCTGCACACAAATGGCCAAGCCCACCATCAACCAAATGCTGAAAGCCATAGATATTGATAACCGTATGGCAGGCGATTATAAAGACAAGCGCAGCGTCACCTATGTGCACCCGGTAGTCACAAAGCAGGAAACCACGCCGCCCGAACCGGTAACCATAAAAGAAGAGAACGGTAAACCTGTTATTTCTCACAACGGCCTGCGGAACTTGTTGAAAAATCACAACAAAACACAACAAATAATATCACCGCATCTGGTTATGAAGGTCAGTAATCCGGGCGCATATAAATAAAACACACTAATTGCCGCGCACTCTTTATTTTTGGCATTCCCTATGAGGATTCTCGGTATTTCCTGCTTTTATCATGATGCTGCTGCTGCTTTGATAGTAGATGGCACGATAGTGGCTGCTGCGCAGGAAGAAAGGTTTACCCGCATCAAGCATGATGAACGCTTCCCGGTACATGCGGTGCGCTATTGCCTGCAGGAAGCGGGACTGGGCATAAATGATATAGACTATGTGGCATTTTACGATAAGCCGCTGCTGAAGTTTGAACGCCTGCTGGAAACCTACTATGCCTATACGCCCAAGGGCTGGCTATCGTTCATGCGGGCCATGCCGGTATGGATAAAAGAAAAGGTGTTCCTGAAAGATAATGTGCGCAAGGGGCTGAAAGAGGCCGATGAAACCTGCAATGGGAAACAAGTACTGCTGTTTCCCGAACATCACCTGAGCCATGCGGCCAGTGCTTTCTACCCATCGCCTTACAACGATGCCGCCATACTAACGATAGATGGCGTGGGCGAATGGTGTACCACTTCCATCAGCAAGGGCGAGGGTAATAACATCACTGCACTAAGGGAGCTGCACTTCCCGCATTCGGTGGGTTTATTGTATTCGGCCTTTACTTATTTCCTGGGGTTCAAAGTAAACTCGGGCGAGTATAAGCTGATGGGGCTAGCGCCTTATGGCAACCCCGGCGATGTGCAGACCGAACATTTTAAGCAACTGATATACGAACATATATGTACGGTGTACGAGGATGGTTCCATCTTCCTGCACCAGGAATATTTTACCTATGCCACGGCACTGCGCATGGTGAACGATGCCAAATGGGAAAAGCTGTTTGGCTTTCCGCGGAAGGGTGAGGATGAGCCGCTGCAGCAACATCATTGCAACCTGGGCCTTGCCATACAGCAGGTAACGGAAGAGATAGTGCTGAAACTGGCGCGCACCGCAAAGGCACTGACGGGCAGCAACAACCTGTGCATGGCAGGCGGCGTAGCGCTGAACTGTGTAGCCAATGGCAAACTGACCGAGGCAGGCATCTTTGATAATATATATATACAACCCGCCGCGGGCGATGCGGGTGGCGCGGTAGGTGCGGCACTGGCGGCCTACCATATAGAGCAAGAGCAACCACGCACTAACATAGGCAGCGATGCGATGCAGGCGGCCTACCTGGGTATAGCGTATACCGACAAGGAAATAGTGAAGGTGATAAACAAGTACAGCGCCGAAGCAGAACATGTGGAGGATGCCGCACTGCTGACCGATACGATAGCCAAAGAAATAGCATCGGGCAAAGTAGTAGGCTGGTTTGAAGGGCGGATGGAATTTGGTCCGCGGGCGCTGGGGCATCGCAGCATTCTTGCCGACCCGCGTAACCCCGAGATGCAGAAGAAGCTGAACATCAAAATAAAGTTCAGAGAAGGGTTCCGGCCGTTTGCACCGCTGATGCTGCAGGAAGAGGCCGACAGGCTTTTCGGGCTGCAGCAGCCATCGCCTTATATGCTGTTTGTGCATCCTATAAAGGAACAATTCCGCAAACCGTTGCCTGCCAATTACAATACCCTATCGCTGATGGAAAAGCTGTATGTGCAGCGTAGCGAGCTACCGGCCATCACGCATATAGATTTCAGTGCGCGGATACAAACGGTAGCCGAAGCAGATAACCCGCAGGTGTACCAATTGCTGCATGCTTTTAAAAAACTGACGGGTTACGGAGTGCTGATAAATACTTCCTTCAACGTACGTGGTGAACCTATTGTTTGCAGTCCGGATGATGCGTATGCCTGCTTTATGCAGACGGATATGGATATGCTGGTGCTGGGGAGTTTTGTGTTTTATAAGGAGCGGCAGCCTAATTTGGATGCGACGAGGTGGAAAAGGGAGTTTGCGGGGGATTAGCCCCTTCCGTCCCCTAAAGGGGAGACTTTACCCTCATTATCGCTTGGCTCGAGTGGTTGTTCTTTTTTTGCTTCTCCAAAAAAGGAGCCGACGAATTAATTACTGCGTAATTATTCCGTTGCGCTCCATGAGAAAAGTTCGTCGGTGGCTGCCGATGGGGCTGGGTTGCTGCTGTTGTACCGGGCTGTGGTTCCCTGATTATTTTTGTGTGTAATGTCCCTTCTGTTTCCCAAGGGGAGATTTTTTCTTTATGAGTTCTCGTCCGCATTTGTAATGCGGATGTGGCAGGCCGAGCGTTTTAAACGCCATACCAATGTATCCTCGTTGAAAACGAGGACAAGTTTACTTTGTTTCCCTATTTTTGGCGGGTATGGAATTTTTGAAGGACTTATGGTTGTTTTTGAAGGAGCGTAAGAAGTGGTGGCTCACGCCCATCATTATAGCGCTGCTGCTGATAGCCGTACTTATAATAGCTGCCAATACGGGCCTGGCTCCGTTCATATATACCTTATTCTAAATGCAGAATGCCGTAAAAATAAAAGAGTCACTACTGGCCATTGTTTTGGTGGGTGTGCTGCTGTTCTTCCTTACCAAAAGGGTGGAGATACTGTACGTGGTCTTTGCCATCGGCATACTGGGGCTGGCATCATCAGCATTTGCGGGGCTGGTACACAATGGGTTTGGCTGGCTTACGGGCATCATTGGCTATATCAATAACACGGTACTGCTCACCCTGATATACTGGGTGGTACTGACACCCGTGGCGCTACTGATGCGCCTGTTTAAAAAGAACGGCGTGGTGCTGAAGAAACCTGCAGGCACCAACTTCATCACGCGTGAGCACCTGTTTACCAAAAACGACCTGAAAAACCCCTGGTAGGTTGCAGGTTTAATTTCCACGATTTGAGTGAATGCTTTAACTTTGCCGCTCATGAGCTCTTCTGCTATCGTTTTTAACGAATCGATTCCCGGCGAAAAGAAAAAAATAATTGTATTAGGGTCGGGTCCCAACCGTATAGGACAAGGTATTGAATTTGATTATTGCTGCACGCACGGCCTACTGGCCATTAAAGAATGCGGGTACGAAGCGATAATGGTGAATTGCAACCCGGAGACCGTATCTACCGACTTTGACATTGCCGACAAGCTGTATTTTGAACCCGTGTATTGGGAGCACCTGTGGGAGATCATAGAACATGAGCAACCCTATGGCGTGATAGTGCAGCTGGGCGGACAAACCGCACTGAAACTGGCCAAACGCCTGCACGAAAAAGGCATCCGCATCATCGGTACTTCTTTTGATGACATGGATATAGCCGAAGACCGCGGCCGCTTCAGCGACCTGCTGAAAGAACTGAACATTCCTTACCCACGCTACGGTACGGCATACACTACAGACGAAGCCATAGAAGTGGCCAACGAAGTAGGCTACCCCGTGCTGGTACGCCCCTCTTATGTATTGGGCGGACAGAGAATGCGTATCGTTATCAATGACGAGGAGCTGGAAAAAGGCGTACTGAGCCTGCTGAAACACCTGCCGGGCAATAAGATATTGATAGACCACTTCCTGGACCGCTGCCAGGAAGCCGAAGTAGATGCCATATGCGATGGTGAAGATGTGCACATCATGGGTATCATGGAGCATATAGAGCCTGCGGGCATCCATAGTGGTGACAGCCACGCGCTGCTGCCCTGCTTCAACCTGGGGCCGATGATAGTGGATGAAATGGCGGATATCGCTAAGAAAATAGCACTGAAACTGAATGTACGCGGCCTTATCAACATACAGTTTGCCATAAAAGACGGTAAAGTATATGTGATAGAAGCCAACCCGCGCGCCAGCCGCACTACCCCATTCATAGCCAAAGCTTACGGTATACCTTACCTGAACATTGCTACCAAAGTGATGCTGGGCGAAGTGAAACTGAAAGACCTGAAGCTGGAAAAGAAACTGGACGGTTTTGCCGTGAAGGAGCCGATATTCAGCTTCAACAAATTCCCGAATGTAAATAAAGAGCTGGGCCCTGAAATGAAGAGCACCGGTGAGGCCATCCGCTTTATAAAAGACCTGCGCGACCCATGGTTCCGCCAGTTGTATAAAGAGCGCAGCATGCACCTGAGTAAATAACCGAAAGGTTGTTTATTTTGCGGTATTGCTAAACCGAAGACATGATAAAGCCTATACTTGTAACCGCCCTGTTTATCCTTTCATGTTTTTGTGTAGTAAACGGCCGTGAATACCTGGGCACCGATGGCAATCCCATCACTTTATTCTTATCGCTACTGGCAATAGCGGGCTGGTATATATATATACTGCGCCGCGAAGGTGTCACACAGCCTTTATTACCTGCAAGGTTACCTGCTGCTATAACAGGTGCGCTGGTGGGTATGGCAGGGGTAGGTATTACAGTCCCCTCTTTCGACAGGCTGTTTGAGCAGTATAATAATCCCGGTGCGTTATCTGATGTCATCACCCAGCTGGATGTATTATATACCCGCTACACATCGGGCGTGTTCCCTTATTATCCGCTGGAAGAATATAGCTGGCACCCGTACCCGGTATATATGCCGCTCAACTGGCTGCCACTGGCCATTTCCCATTTGTTGAAGGTAGATAACCGCTGGGTGGGCATACTGCTAATGCTGCTGGCTAACGGGCTGTGGGGGGCTTATATATGGCGCCATGCGGTAAACATAGCTATAAAAATAATAGCTATACTGCTGCCTGTTGTGATGCTGCTGTTTTATACCAACTGGGCCGGTATGGATATATCCGTATCGCTGGAAACGATGATAGCGGCTTACTATATAGTATTGGCCATAGGGCTTGCCAGCAAAAATATATACCTGATAACAGTGGGCCTTATCCTATGCCTGCTCTCCAGGTATACCATGATATTCTGGCTGCCTTTGTTTGCCATTATTTACTGGCAAAACCTACCCCGCAAGGCCAATATAGGCATGTGGGCTGCAGTAGCGCTGGCCTTCCTGGTATTTTACATACTGCCTTTTTATATAAAAGACCCCTCTATACTGAAAGACGGTGTGGCTTATCACAACCATTGCGCCATAGAAGAATGGAAGGGCTATGGAGAAGAAAGAATATCGTACACTTTTGTACCCAGCATCTATTTTGCATCGCAGTTCAGGAACTGGCTGCCCGGTGCTGTGGAACAGCAGGTATTTATAATGCGCGCCATACAGGCATCGTTTATGATATTACTGAACATAGCCGGCCTGGTCTATTACCGTAAAAACAAAGGAAGAATAGACTATGCTAAATTCTGCCTGGTGATGCTGTTCCTGTTCCTTGTTTTCTTCTATATGTTCTCACCATTATTGTATAAATATTACCACATCGTTACGTTATCTATGGCAGCAATCATAGGTGGCCTGATACTGCTTTCCGGCAAGGGGCGTGTGGGGCATTCAAAATAGTACATGAACTGGAAACTGAAAACTTTTGACGAGCTGACCAACCACGAGCTGTATGCATTGCTGAAACTGCGCAGCCTGGTATTTGTGGTAGAGCAGAATTGCGTGTTTCAGGATATGGATGATAAAGACCAGCAAAGCCTGCACCTGCTGGGTTTTGAAGATGGCATACTGGCCGCATATAGCAGGCTGCTACCGGCAGGCTTATCCTATACCGAAGCCTCGATAGGGCGCGTGGTGACAGACCCGGCCTTTCGCAGGAAAGGAGCGGGTAAAGAATTGATGCAGGCATCGATAGACAAACTGGAAGAAGTATTTGGCAAGCAACCTATACGTATAGGCGCGCAATTGTATTTAGAAGCTTTTTATACTTCATTTGGGTTCCATACAAATAGCACCGTATATATAGAAGACGGAATACCACACATTGAAATGTTACGATTGTAAATATGCCCGTAATTCTTTGATTATCAATAGCCATCGCCTATACCTTTGCGGCGCTTCAAAAATAAGCGTATGAAAAAACAATGGTTATTTGGTGCAGGTATGATGCTGGTGAGCATACATGCCATAGCACAACAAGGCAACCCGATGGATTCCATCATCATCCGTGAGAACCGGATACAGGCACCCTACGGACGCCAGAACAGGAACATACAGGTGCTGGACAGCAAACAGATAGCAGCACTGCCTGTAAAATCGACCAATGAATTACTATCGTATGTGGCAGGTGTGGACCTGCGCCAGCGTGGCCCGAATGGCACGCAGGCCGACATCAGTATAGACGGCAGCACCTTTGACCAGGTATTGATACTGGTGAATGGCGTAAAAATGAGCGACCCGCAAACGGGGCACCACACGCTGAACCTGCCCATACCACTAACGAGCATCGACCAAATAGAAGTGCTGCGCGGGCCCGCAGCCATGGTATATGGCGTAAATGCATTGACAGGCGCGGTGAACATTGTAACTCGTATACCGGAGCAAAACACCGTGAGCGCACAGGTATATGCCGGCAGCAGCTTTAAAACAGACACCGCAACGGGCGACAGCTACTATGGCTGGGGTGCACAGGCTACGGCCAGCATTGCAGGCAAAAACCAGGGGCATATGCTATCTGTAAGTCACGACGAGGGTACGGGCTACCGCTATAATACAGCCTACAACGCCTACCGCCTGTATTACCAGAACCAGATAAAGCTGAACGATAAGAACAAACTGGAGGCCATGGGTGGCTACATCCGCAACGACTTTGGTGGTAACGGGTACTATAGCGCGCCTGCCGATGCCAATTCGACCGAGAAAGTAGAGACGGTACTGGGTAGCATTGCCTACACCTTTACCCCGAACGATAAAGTGATGATACGCCCGCGGGTAAGCTATCGTTATAACAACGATGATTACATTTTTATAAAGCAAAAGCCCGAAGTGTATCATAACCTGCACGAAACCTATGTGATGACGGGCGAGGTGCAGAGCACTATAAAAGTGGGCAAAGGCATTATAGGTGCAGGTGTAGAATACCGTAACGACCGCATCAACAGCTACAGGCTAGGTGCCCGCGACCGTAGCAACCTGGGCGTATATGCAGAATACAAACACTACTTTAACGACAAGCTGAATGCCGGTGCGGGTGTGTATGGCAACTACAATACCGATTACGACTTTCAGCTATTTCCGGGTGTGGATGTAGGCTATCGCTTTCTGCCGAAATGGAAAGCCTTTGCCAATGCTACCATGGGACAACGCTTGCCAACGTATACCGACCTGTACTACATAGGCCCTACCAACGTGGGTAATGCCAACCTGAAACCGGAGCATGCAAAGTATGCCGAAGGTGGTGTGCAATATAATACCCGCTACCTGTGGGGACAGGCCAGCTATTTCTACCGCAATACTGCCGACTTTATAGACTGGGTGCGTGCTACCAATGCATCGCCCTGGCAGCCGCAAAACTACCAGCAGGTAAATGTGCAGGGCGCTACGCTGACGGCTACTTATAAGCTGAGTGAGCATATAGGTATGAGTGATGCACAGAACATAGTGCTGAATGCCAACTACACCTACCTGAGCCCTGAAATAAATACACCGGCCAACGATATATCGAAATATGCTATTGAGGCACTGCGCCACCAGGCTACGGCATCGGTACGCACTACATGGTGGGGTAAGCTGCAGGTGAATGCCAATATGCGCTACCTGTACCGCATCAATGCCAACGACTATGCCCTGCTGGATGCGCGCGTAGGCTATACCTGGAAACAGTGGAATGTATATGCCGATGTAAACAATATACTGGATACCCAGTATAAAGAAATAGGCACCGTGCCTATGCCGGGCAGGTGGTTTACGCTGGGGGTAAGGTTTAATACTACGTGGTAGCCCCTCCCGGCCTCCCCCAAGGGGAGGTGGGTTACATGTGGTGTATATGAATAATCGGGTGTGATTAATGCCTACATTTGTAAAAATTCAACCGGGATATGAAATATATAACCTTAGCAGCACTGGCAGCCATGGTAGCTTTCACTGCCTGCAACAACAACAGCAGCAACACAGAAGAAAGCGCCGCTACTGAAACACAACAACCTGCGGAAGCAGCACCTGTGGAAGCAGCCGCAACACCTAAAGGGCCGATAGACCCGGTGTGCGAAATGGAAAAAGAAGACACCTGGATAGAATACACGGTGAATGGTACGGACACCGTATGGTTTTGCAGTGAAACCTGCAAAACGGCCTATACCGGCAACCCGCAGAAATACCAGAACAAAGTAAAAGGATAAGCCATGCTGAAGTATTTCATTTTAGTGAACGTAGCAGCCATAGGCACACTCATCTGGACATCGATAGACATGTTCCGGAACATGAGAAGGATAACAAGGTAATAGACCGTATAATAACAGGGGGCTGTAATAGCCCCCTTATTTTTTGTGCCATCGGTGGCACAGTCATTTCCATTACCTTTGATGCCGTTTAAAGCAACTACATGATTAAGAAAAGTCCGAAGGATACTTATAATATAATGTCGGAACTGGTGCTGCCCAATGATACCAACACACTGGGCAACCTGATGGGTGGCCGCCTGATGCACTGGATGGATATAGCCGCCGCCATAGCTGCACAAAAACATTGCAACTGCCCGGTAGTAACCGCATCGGTAGACAATGTATCCTTCAACAACCCCATAAAGCTGGGCAATGTGCTGACCATAGAAGCCAAGCTGACCCGCTCTTTCAATACATCGATGGAAGTGTACCTGAAAGTATGGGGCGAAGACCTGTGGGCGCAATATAAATACCTGACCAATGAGGCTTACCTGACCTTTGTAGCACTGGACCCACATGGCAAACCGCGCAAAGTACCCGAACTGGTACCTGAAACGGAGGAAGAGATAAAAATGTATGAAGGGGCATTGCGCCGCAGGCAGATACGCCTGATACTGGGTGGCAAAATGAAACCCGAAGACGCTGGTGAATTGCGTGCATTGTTCATTAAAGACTAAAAAAAAGATACGATGATGACAGACAGGAAAACACCGCCGGCTATAAAAGATGCCGTATCGTTTGATTATATATTACCTGCCATACACGAACAGCAACTAAGCAATGGCATACCCCTGTACTGGCTGAATGCCGGTGTGCAGGATGTGGTGGAAATAAGCTGGGTGTTCCCGGCAGGGTTGTGGCAGGAGCCGAAGCAGGGCGTATCGCAAGCTACGGCAGGATTGCTGAAGAACGGCACATCGAAGCGTACGGCGCACGAGATACATGAAGCACTGGAGTTTTACGGCGCCAGCCTGAAAGTGGGGCCGGGCAACGACTTCAGTACGCTGACCCTGCATACACTCACCAAGCACCTGGAGCAACTGCTGCCGATAGTGTACGAAATACTGACGGATGCCATCTTTCCGCAACAGGAATTGGATATACACCGGCAGAATGCCATACAGCGCCTGATGGTGCACCTGCGCCAGTGCGACTTTGTAGCCAACCAGCAGATAGATGCGGCCCTGTTTGGCCCAGAGCATCCATACGGGCGCTATACACAAAAAGAAAAGATAGAAGCCATTACCCGCGAAGACCTGCTGGACTTTTACAAAAAGCAGTATGACCTGGCGGGTGTAAAGATATTTATGGGCGGCAAGGTAGGCAGCAAAGAAGTGAGCCTGCTGGAAAGCATATTCGGCAAGGACAGATTGGTACAAACGCCAGCTGTGCAGACGGTATTTGCTTTAGAACCTGCTACCGAAAAGAAGCTGCACATCATAAATGACCCCAACGGCGTGCAGGGCGCTATACGCATAGGCCGCCTGTTTCCCAACCGTCACCACGAAGACTTTATACCGATGGTAGTGCTGAACACCTTGTTTGGCGGCTATTTCGGGTCGAGGCTGATGAGCAATATACGTGAAGAGAAAGGTTATACTTATGGCATCTACTGTTCGTTATCGTCTTACCTGAATGGTGGCGAGATGAGCATACACACCGAAGTGGGCCGCGATGTGGTGGAACCTGCCATCAAAGAGATATACTACGAGATGGAGCAACTGTGCAACGAGCCTGCCGATGAAGAAGAACTGCTGCTGGTGAAGAACTACCTGCTGGGCAACCTGCTGGGCGACCTGGATGGCCCCTTCTCTATACTGCACCGCTGGCGTACGTTGATACTGAACGGTATGACCATAGAGCATTTTAACCGTAACATCCGTATTTACAAAACGATAACGGCGAAAGAACTGCAAACACTGGCACAACGCTATTATACACTGCCCGATTTTCACGAGATCGTAGTGATATAAGAAGCATAACATTTAAATAAAAAGGGATGACTGTTACGGCCATCCCTTTTTATTATTTACCAAAGCGTTCGTAGCAGGCTTGTGTAAGTTCTTCCCGATGATCGGGGTGGGCGATGGAGGTGAGCAAGCGCGCGCGCTGCTCCATGCTTTTGCCATACAGGTTTACTACACCATATTCTGTAACCACATAATGCACATGGCCACGTGTAGTAACCACACCCGCACCGGGATTGAGCATGGGCACAATACGTGATATACCCTTTGCCGTAATAGAAGGCAGCGCAATAATAGGTTTACCCCCCTCTGATAAAGAAGCACCACGCATGAAATCCATCTGGCCGCCGATGCCGGAGAACTGGTAGCTACCAATAGAGTCGGCGCACACCTGCCCGGTAATATCTATTTCGATAGCGCTATTGATGGCTGTAACCTTAGGGTTGCGGCGTATGATAGAAGTATCATTTACAAAAGACACATCCATAAATGCAACCGAAGGGTTATCGTGCACAAAATCATACACCTTCTTAGTACCCAGCACAAAAGTGGTAACCGTTTTGCCGGGGCGTATTTTCTTGTATTCGTTCGTTATCACACCCTTTTCTATCAGCGGCACCACACCATCGGAAAACATTTCGGTATGAATGCCTAAGCCCTTGTGGTTGGTAAGCGAACGCAGCACCGCATCGGGGATGCCACCAATACCCATTTGCAGTGTAGCACCATCTTCTACCAGGCCAGCTATATGTTCACCTATTTTCTGTACGGCTATATCTGCTCCATCACTATAGTTTACCTGGGGCAATTGCATTTCGTGGTACACAAATTCGTTGATAGCCGATATATGTATATGCCCGTCGCCATGCGTGCGTGGCAGCAGGGGGTTGACCTGTGCTATCACAATGCGGGCATTGCGGGCTGCAGACAGTGCCGCATCGATAGAAGTGCCCAGTGTGCAGTAACCATGTGCATCGGGTGGCGATACCTGTATCATGGCCACATCTATCGGCAGAATATTATTCTCGAACAAGCGTGGTATTTCGCTAAGAAAGATGGGGATATAATCGCCATAAGGGCTATTGACCCATTCGCGGATATTGGCAGAAACGAAGAGCGAATTGAGAAAAAAACTTTTTTTGATGGCATCCGTTTTCCAGTTGATATCGCCGAAGGTGCTGATGGCCACCAGTTCTACATTTTCGATTTCGCCTGCCCTTTGCAGCAGCGCCTCGATAAGTGGTGTGGGTGTGGCTGCACTGCCATGTATGAAAACCCTGTGGCCGCTTTGCACGTGCTTTACGGCTTCGGCCGCGGTAATGTACCTATTGTTCATAACGTAAAAATAAGGCGTTGACGTATAGTGCGTATTGAGTAGCGTTATAGAAAATGGTGATAACAGTCACCACGATACCAAAGGATATTTGCAGAAGATTAACAGGTGCATGTAAATCCGCCGTACTGAACCATTCGTTTATAAATGCGTTAACTTAAAGGATTATTGACCATGCGGATATTAAATGCCATATGTTTAAGCGTGTTGCTGCTATTCAGCCAGTGCAGCAATGCCCAAAAGAAGGATACTATGAATGAAGGACATAAAAACAACCCGTATTATTCGCGTACCGACACCGCGAAGCTGAATGTAAGCAATGAAGAATGGAAGAAGCTACTACCGAAAGAGGTGTATGAAGTAGGCCGCAATGCCGAAACGGAATATGCCTTTACGGGTAAGTACTGGAATACATCGGCCAAGGGTATGTATTACTGCGCCGTGTGTGGCAACCCGCTGTTCCGTTCGGATGCAAAATTTGCAAGCAGCTGTGGCTGGCCCAGCTTTTATGAGCCGATACGCGAAAACAGCGTGGTGTACAAGCCCGACCATAGCCATGGCATGGACCGTATAGAGGTGACCTGTGGTCGTTGCGATTCTCACCTGGGGCATATATTTGATGACGGTCCACCGCCTACGTATAAGCGTTTTTGTATGAACTCTGTAGTGCTGGAATTTGAACCGGATAGCGAGTAGTTGAAAAATGTGGTCTATATAAGATCACATTTTTTTTCGCAGTGAGCGGTTTTTCTTTTTTGCTTCTCCAAAAAAGAAACAAAAAAAGAGCCCGACAATCAATCACAGGGTGATTGTCGGTGGCTGCCGATGAGGCTTGGTTACTACTGTTGTGCCGGGCTGCGGTTCCCTGATGGATTCATGGATTCTTTTCAATCGTCGTTTATATGTTCTGCTGTTTCTATAATTTCGATGCATGACGAAGAAGGAGCGTTACGCTTATGTTATAGACTATTTTCAGAAACACATGCCGGAGGCGGAAACGGAGTTGCATTATGAAAACCCGTACCAGCTTTTAGTTGCCGTTATCCTTTCTGCACAGTGTACAGACAAGCGTGTAAACATAGTAACCCCTGAAGTGTTCAAGAAATTCCCTACGGCTGAAACGTTGGCGAAGGCTGAATTTGAAGATATAGAACCGCTGATACGCAGCATCAGCTTTGCCAATAATAAAAGTCGCCACCTGCTGGGCATGGCCAAAATGCTGGTGAATGACTATGGTGGTGAAGTGCCCGATACGGTAGAAGAACTGGTGAAGCTGCCCGGTGTGGGCAGGAAGACGGCCAACGTCATCACCTCTGTAATATACGAGCAGCCGAATATGGCAGTGGATACGCACGTGTTTCGCGTGAGTGCACGGATAGGGCTTACTACCAATGCAAAAAATGTGCTGCAGGCAGAAAAACAACTGATAGCCAACATACCGGAAGCGCTGGTACACATAGCCCACCACTGGCTGATACTGCATGGCCGCTATATATGCGTAGCCCGCAGGCCAAAGTGTGAACGCTGCGGGCTAACGAGTGTATGTAAATATTACCAGAGTGATATGAAATATATCGTAGAGAAGGCTTAGTGCCCTGCAGGGACTGTGGCAGGGGTTACCGGTTCGGGTACTTCCTTCCACGCGGGTTTGAAGTCTTTCATATAGTCTTCAAACTTCACCGTTTTGTAAATATCATCGCCCACATATTTCATGAACATTTCCATTTGTTCTACCGGCTTGTAGCCACCTATGGGTGTAGGATTCTCAAAGCCCTCGGTCATCATGATGCTGGTGGGGTAAGACATCTGGCCGCCCATCAGTTGTACGGCCAAACCATTGGCACGGTATTCGGGCATAAAACCCCATTTTTTACCTGTGAAAACAAAGCTATCCTGGCGCTCTGCATCGAACTTGATGGAGTAGAATTTTTCGTTCATGTACTTCGCCACCTCAGGATTGGCAAATACTTTTTTATCCAGCACCTTGCACCAGCCACACCAACCGGTATAGATGTCTATCCATACTTTGCGGGGCTGCTTTTGCATACGCTTTTCAGCCTCTTCAAAGCTGATCCATTCCACCTCTTTTTTAGTATTGGTTGCAGTAGTTTTATTTGCCTTCCTGTCATCGGCGCGTGCCATGGTTGTAAGACTGATAAAAGCTACTGCAAGGAGTAGCGCAGGTTTCATTTTCCTCCTGTTTTTACGTAAGCTAATTTACGATTAATTACGTGTAGCTTTGTTAATATCTTGTGATAATATAAAGAGCAACGGATGAAAATAGCAGTAGCGGTAACAGGTGCAAGCGGATCGGTATATGCCAAAGTATTGCTGGAAACATTGCAGCAACTGAGCGAACAAGTGACAGAAGTAGGGCTGGTATGGAGCGCTAATGCCCATACCGTGTGGCAGCATGAGCTGAACAATACACTGTATAAAACCTACCCTTTCAAGGTGTGGGATAAAAATGATTTTATGGCGCCGTTTGCATCGGGCAGTGCGGGGTACGATGCACTGATCATCTGCCCTTGCAGCATGGGTACGGTAGGGCGCATAGCGGGTGGCATCAGCAACGACCTGATAACCCGTGCCGCAGATGTGATGCTGAAAGAACGCAAGAAGCTGATATGCGTGGTGAGAGAAACACCTTATAACCTGGTGCACCTGCGCAATATGACAGCCGTGACAGAAGCAGGTGGTATCATTTGCCCGGCTACACCATCCTTCTACAGCAAGCCGCAAACAATAGAAGAAGTAGCCTATACGGTGATACACCGTGTGCTGCAACTGGCGGGGCTGCATGCAAGCGGATATAAATGGGGGAGTTAGTTGATTGGTTGACTTGTTAATTAGTTGATTTGAAATAATAAGATAATGGTAGAATATTGGAAATCGTTGGAAAGGCTGCGGGTGATAATGGATGAGCTACGCGAGAACTGTCCGTGGGATAAGAAGCAGACCATACAAACCCTGCGTAAGCAAACCATAGAAGAAACTTACGAGCTGGCAGATGCCATTGCCGATGAAGACTGGAAAGGCATAAAAGAAGAGCTGGGCGACCTGCTGCTGCACATCGTTTTTTATAGCCGCATAGGCAAGGAACAAAACCAGTTTACCCTGGAAGATGTGATAGAAACCGTATGCAATAAACTGGTGGCACGCCACCCGCATATATACGGCAGTGTGAAGGTAGCAGATGAAGAAGAGGTAAAGCAGAACTGGGAACAGATAAAAATGAAGGAAGGCAAAAAATCGGTATTGAGCGGTGTGCCGCCATCACTGCCTGCTATTATAAAAGCGCTGCGCCTGCAGGAGAAAACAAAACAGGTGGGCTTTGAATGGGATGACATAGAGCAGGTGAAAGAAAAAGTGGACGAAGAAATAGCAGAACTATATGAAGCCGTAGATGCCGGAAAGCCGGACAAAATAGAAGAAGAGTTTGGCGATGTACTGTTTGCGCTGGTGAACTATGCACGCTATGCCAATGTAGACCCGGAACTGGCATTAGAAAAAACGAATAAGAAATTCATCCGCAGGTTTCAGCATATAGAAGCCAAAGCAAAGGAGATAGGAAAAGACCTGCACGATATGACCCTTGCTGAAATGGATGCATTGTGGAACCAGGCAAAAGAACAGGAATCGTAATATAGGTGTTTCGCCAATATCCATATAAAGGTTGGTTGCTGCTTAGCATTATACTATGGTGCTCGGCGGCTTTTCGCTTTTATACCCATGACAGGAACATGGGTCCGGCCCAGATGGCGGCGGCCATAGAGAAAGACTTGCAAAACAAGCAGAAAGGCTTTGGCAGGTTGTTATCAGATAAAGAACTGGTGCAGCGCATCTTTGCAGAGAAGCTGACCAATAATGATATTCAGCAGCTAACAGCGTTACCCTATCATGTATATGCCTATCGATACGGCACACTCATTTTCTGGAACAACAACAAAACACTGGAGAGCTGCAATAACGGCTCTTACACCACCAAAAGCCAGGTACTCTTCAATGAGCGCGGTGTGTATATAAAACAGTGCATCCTGCCGGATGGGAAAGACAAAAACATGATGCTGACCGTGCTTTTCCCGGTTGTAAAGAATTTTCCATTCGAGAATAAATACCTGGTATCACATTTTGAAGCGGGGAACCACATACCGATGAGCACGCGGATACTATCTAACCCCGTGAAAGGCGGCTATGCAGTAAAAGATGTGAGCGGTGCGGATGTTTTTTACCTGAAATTCAACAGTGCCGACCTATCTGTATGGATGCCAGATAGCCCGATGCTGGGGTTGATGCTGGCGGCTATGCTCAGTTCCATAATATGGTTACAACTCATCAGCATCGGGTTGTCGCGCAGGCGGTCGCATATACTGGGCCTGGCCATGACCATAGCCCTTGTAGTGGGGCTTCGTTTGCTTTCATATACTACGGGGCTCCCCTTCAACCTGGAAAGCATGCCGATATTCGATTCCCGGCTGTATGCCAGCAGCGCATTCTTAAAGTCGTTGGGCGACCTACTGTTAAACGCCTTATGCCTGTTGTGGATCATCGCCTTCCTGCTGGGCAATATTCCCTTCACTAAACCAATATATGACAAGCTGCCCAAGTGGCTGCGTAACATACTTGCTGTGGGTATCAGTATTGCAATACTCATTTGCTCTTTCGGGTTCATTAATATTATCAGCAGTTTGGTGCTGGATTCCAACATCTCCTTCGATGTTATTCATTTCTACACTATTAATAAGTACACCATTTATGGATTGTTTACCATAGGCATCATCACGCTAAGCTGCTGCCTGGTAATATACCTGCTGAATACGCAACTGAGCGCGCTGGTACCGCAACGCTGGATGAAGTATGCACTACTGGTGATAGTAGGCATTATACTGATAACGCTCAGCGATACGAGCCGTACGGGCAACCTTTCTTATTACCTGCTGCTATGGCTGGTGGTATTTATAATGCTGCTGGATGTGAAGCGACTGGCCTATACCAATGATATACTGGCACCGCATATGCTGTTCTGGGCATTTTTTGTATGTGCCTTTTGTACCGCCATCCTGCAATACTTCAACAATATAAAGGAGCACAACATACGCGAACGCTTTGCAGAAGAGATCATACAGCAGCGCGACTACCTGATGGAAGATGTGTCGTTCCGCAATGTATCGCAAAGCATCAGCGGAGACAGGGCCATTAAAAGCTTTATGCAGGCGCCGGATAAAGACAGCAGGCGCAGCATTAATGAGCGTTTTGAAGTGCTGTACCTGGGCGGGCAACTGAATAAATACCAGTCGCGCATATACCTGTTTGATGCAGCAGGCAGAAGCCTGTATAACGGTGATACATCGAGCTACCTGGCATTGGTAAAGCAAATGCGTTCGGCCATACCCACATCCGACAGTACGCTTTATTATAAAGAATATGCACAAGACGGGCACTATTACCTGGCACAGATACCCGTGTACAGGGATAATGACAATACCCATAAACTGGGGTATGTATTTATAGACCTTGCGGTAAAAGAATCGACAGGGGAAACAGTGTATCCTGAGCTATTACAACCGGGCAATGTACGCGGCAGCCAGAATACCGCCGAATATTCATATGCCATCTATGCCAATAAAAAGCTGCTGACACAAACTAATGATTATGCCTTCCCCATATTCATTAATAAAACCCAGCCGAAGCAGTACACCTATTATGAAGTAGACGGCGCATCGCAACTGTGGTATCGCTATGATAAATCGAAAACGGTAGTGGTGGTGCATATGCAACACACCTGGCTGGAGGCTATTACACTGTTCTCTTATCTTTTCGGCATACAAGTAGTGGTGGTGATACTTATCCTATTGTATAGGTCCACATTATCTTACTTAGCAAAGCCGAAGCACCGCGGGCGCATTGTAGGTTTTACGCTGCGCAGGCGCATACACTTTTCTATGCTGGGGATCGTATTGGTATCGTTCCTCATTATAGGTATGGTGACCATTGTGTATTTTACCATACAGTATGAGCAGAACACACGCAAGAAACTATTAGTGGTGATGCAGGTGGCCGAACGTTCTGTAATGCAATACCTGAACCGTCAAAATGCTTTTTCTACACCCATAGCCTTTAACAAAGCAACCAATACCGCCGACTTTAAATATTACATCACCAACCTGGCCAATGCGCAGAAGATAGATATCAATGTCTTCAACGCCAGCGGTATACTGAACGTAACATCGCAGGATAATATTTATGACCGCGCATTGCTGGCACGTATCATGCGGCAGGATGCATATTATGAGCTATCGGTAAAGAATACGTCGCTGCTGATGCAGGAAGAAACGATAGGCAGGCTGAGCTACCTATCGTGCTACATACCCATACGCGATGAAGCAGGTAATGCGCTGGGTTATATCAATGTACCCTACTTCTCATCGCAAAAAGAACTGAGCTACCAGATATCGAATATCCTGGTGGCGCTGATAAACCTGTATGCCTTTATATTCCTGCTCTCAGGACTAATAACCGTACTGATAACTCGCTGGATAACCCGCAGCTTCAACGTGGTAATAGAACGCTTTGAGAAATTGAGCCTGACAGCAAACGAGCCGATAGAATGGCCCTATGATGACGAGATAGGGCTGCTGGTGCAGGAGTATAACAAGATGGTGAAAAAGGTGGAAGAGAATGCCATTATGCTGGCGCAAAGCGAGCGCGAAGGTGCATGGCGTGAAATGGCCAAACAGGTGGCGCATGAAATAAAGAACCCGCTGACACCAATGAAGCTTAACATTCAGTACCTGCAGCAGGCATTGAAGAGCAACTATCCCAACCTGAGAGAGCTAACCATAAAAGTATCGGACTCGCTGATAGAGCAGATAGATAACCTGTCGTATATCGCGTCGGAATTTTCCAACTTTGCGAAGATGCCGGAAGCACGGCCTGAAAATATAGATGTAAACGAACTGGTGGCTGCCGCTACGGAACTGTACCTAAACGATGAGAATGTGAAAGTGGAGGTAAGCAAACATGCTGAGCCTATGGTGATAAATGCCGACCGCAACCAACTGCTGCGCGTATATACCAACCTGCTGCAAAATGCCGTGCAGGCGATACCCGAAGGTGTGGCAGGACATATAACTGTAAGCATTACCAAAGAACATAAGAGTGTGATCGTAGCATTTGCTGATAACGGCTCGGGTATAGATGCAGACGTAATCGATAAAATATTCCAACCTTATTTTACAACCAAAACATCGGGTACGGGCCTGGGCCTTGCCATGACCAAAAAGATCATAGAGTTCTGGAAAGGACAGATATGGTTTGAAACAATGAAAGGAAAAGGAACGACCTTCTTTATAAAGATGCCGCTGGTATAGCTACCACACCTGCACTTCGCGCTCCAGCACAATACCAAATTTATCTTCAACCGACTGCAATATATCGCCTGATAGTTGCCATACTTCGCTGCCTATGGCATGGCCATAGTTTACCAACACCAATGCCTGCTTTTCATGTACGCCGGTATCGCCACGGCGATAGCCTTTCCAGCCGCACTGCTCTATGAGCCAGCCCGCAGGTACTTTTATGGTTTGTGCATCTACAGGGTAAGATGGTATGTTGGGATGCTGCTGCTTCAGGTTATTGAACTGTGCAATAGGTATGGTAGGGTTTTTAAAGAAACTGCCGGCATTGCCTATCTGTTTAGGGTCGGGCAGCTTGCTGGTGCGGATGGCAATGACTGCATCTGCTATCGCTTGGATGGATAACTCTGTAATACCCATCTTATGCAGTTCCTGCTCTATAGCGCCGTAGGTGGTATTGAACGAAGGCTTTTTATTCAGCTTGAATGTTACTGAAGTAATAAATACTTTATCCTTCAACTGATGTTTGAAGATGCTATCGCGGTAGCCAAAGGTACATTCAAAATTGGAGTACGTATAAAAGCGTTTGTCTTCCCAATGCCATGCCGTTACACTTTCAATGGTTTCCTTTGCTTCTATGCCGTAGGCGCCTATGTTCTGTATAGGTGCTGCACCTACCGTGCCCGGTATCAGCGCCAGGTTTTCTACACCTGCCCAGCCATTGGCAATGGCATACATCACAAAGCTGTGCCATACCTCGCCCGCATTTACCGTAAGCCATACATGATTATCATCTTCCTTATCCTTATGAATGCCCTTAATGTTATTGTATATCACCGCACCCGTTACCGGTTGGGTAAGCAATACATTGCTGCCACCACCCAATACCCGCCTGTGCATACCGGCAGTAGCATCTGTAACAGCAGGCAGCATATCTACCGACGACACTTCGATGAAATGCGCAGCAGGTATATCGATACCAAAAGTATTGTAAGGCTTGAGCGAAACGTTTTGTAGCAATTGCATGGGCAACAAAGATAAACCGAAGTGCAGGAATTACTTAGTTGCAAATTTCTCTCCGCGGAAACGGATGCCCAGGCCGGGCGCGCCGCTTATCTGTATAGTGCCGTTATCATAGCGCAGGCCATCCGCCACATCTTCTTTTAACAGCAACGGGCCATCGGCATCCAGTGCATCTACCACAGGTGCTATATGTGCCAGTGCGGCCGAGCCTATCGAGCTTTCATTCATGGTGCCCAGCATTACCTTCAGTCCGCGCTTGCGGGCATCCTGTATCATACGCAGGGCGGGTGTGATGCCGCCGCATTTGGTCAGCTTTATATTAATGCCATGAAAACTATCGGCACAAAGGGCTACATCTTCCTCTTCCACGCAGCTTTCATCGGCAAAGAGCGGTATAGGGCTCATAGCTTTCAACTCTTTCATCGCTTCCCATTCCGTTTTAGGCAGCGGTTGTTCTATCATATCTACCCCTAAAGATTGCAGTTCGGGTAGCAATGCCTTTATATCATCGAACGACAGGCTTTCATTAGCATCTATACGGAAGGGTGCAGAGGTATGCTGCCTTAAAGCACGCAGCAGGTCTATATCTGCCACCTTTGTGAATTTTACTTTGTACACGGGCGAGGGATGTGCTTTCATCTTTTCTATCATCACATCGGCCACATCGCTACCCAAAGTATAATCGCTGACAGGCGGGCGCCAATTGATGCCCAAAATACGATACAGCGGCATACGGCGCATTTGGGCAAACAAATCCCACCCTGCCATGTCAAGCGCTGCTATCAGGAAGTTGTGCCCGGGTATCAGATGGTGCAGGAAATGCCAGAACCGTTGCGGATCGGTAAGGGCATAGCGTTCTATCATATTTTTCTTTTCCTCCAGGGTAGCTATCATATCAGGCACCGAAACATTATAATAGTGAATAGCCGGTGCCTCGCCATGCCCGCGTAGCTGCCCTAAGCCTAAAGAAACCACTAAAGTAGGCTGATGCGTCTTGGTGCCCTTTGATATGGTAAACGGGTATTCAAAAGCCAGGTCGAACGGATAATAACGCAGGTGCAACATTCGTTAAAATTGCGATTAATTTTGCGATTGCGAAAACGACACTCATGCCAAAGATTCCGAACTGGGTTTTTATACTGCTGGCCATATTGCACCTGTCTGCCTTCAGGGTAGATATGATGGATATTGATGCGACACAATATGCTGAAATAAGCCGCGAGATGGCCGAAAGCGGCAGCTACCTGCAACTGTACGATCGCGGGCACGACTACTTGGATAAGCCCCCCTTTCTGTTTTGGGTAACGGCACTGAGCATCAAAGCTTTTGGCGTCAACAATTTCGCTTATAAGTTTCCATCGGTGCTGTTTGCGCTGTGGGCCTTGTATGCCGTGTACCGCCTTGCAAGGCTGCTGTATGATGATAAGACCGCGCGCATGGCTGCGCTGATATTAGGCACCTGCCAGGGTATGTTCCTGATGACGAACGATGTGCGTACGGATACGATACTGATGAGCTGCGTGATCACATCGCTGTGGATGATAAAGGAATGTGATATAAAAAGACGGTGGTATTATGTGCTGGGCGGCACGGCGGCCATAGCGGCGGGTATGATGACCAAAGGGCCGATAGCCCTGCTGGTACCCGTGTTCTGCTTCGGCAGCGACTGGGTGCTGAAACGCGAATGGAAAAAGATATTCAACCCCTACCATTTGGTAGATGTATTGCTGATAGCACTATTCCTGGTACCGATGAGCATCGGGCTGTACCAGCAGTTTGATATGCACCCGGAAAAAACTGTGAATGGACTGACAGGCGTAAGCGGCCTGCGTTTCTTCTACTGGTCGCAAAGCTTTGGCAGGATAACGGGTGAAAGCCCCTGGGATAATGGTGCACCTTTCGAGTTCCTGTTTGTAGGTATGTTCTGGGCCTTTCTGCCGTGGATGTTTTTGTTTGTACCTGCCCTCATAATGCGATTGGTACAAGTAGTCAAACAAAAATTCAGGCTGGTGGCGGGGCAGGAGTTCATTACCACCGGTGGTTTTGTGCTGGCCTATATTGCGTTGGGGTCTTCCAAATACCAGTTGCCGCACTATATATTCGTCGTGTTTCCGTTGGCAGCCATTATGGTAGCCAAGCTGATAGCCGATATGGCAGATGGTAAATATGCAGGGCTGTATAAAGTAATGAAGCCTTTTCAGTGGGTGGTATCGGTGCTGGTGATGGTAGCGGCTTTGCTGACGCTTGTTATTGTATTCCCTGCAGGAATTTCCGGCATAGCGCTGTGGGTAGCGGCATTTGGTGTGTGGCTGGTGGTAGCGCTACATAAAAAAGTAAATGCGAAAATGTTTTGGGTAAGCGCGGCAGCCATTATGCTGGCCAATATCTTTATCACCCACCATTTTTATTACCAGCTATTGAAGTACCAACTGGGTACAGTAACGGGCAAATATATACGCGAACATAACATCAATGGGAAGGATGTGATCTTCTACCGTTTTACGCACCCGATGAATTCGATACACTATTATGCCAACCGGCAGATACCTGGCGATTCTACTGCCTTTGTACCGGGTAAATATCTTATCACATCGCCTGAAGGCATAGCGGCACTGGATGGCAAATACAATTATGACATTGTGCAGCAGGGCGACTATTTTAAAGCCAGTGAGCTGACACCTGAATTCTTAAACCCAAAGACGAGAGATAAGGCGGTGATGAAGTATTACATGGTACGATTGAAATAATAAAAGCCCCGCAATGCGGGGCTTTCCATTTTATGGAACCTATCTATTTAAACTGCTTGAAGTAGTAGGTGACACCAGCTTCGCTCAGTATCAATTCATTGTTCTCGCATTTTATCACTTTGAACTGGCGCTTGTCTTTGCCATCGCAGTAGATGGTTTGGTTAGCATAGTTCTCGATGTACCAAGATGGTGCGCCATCGGCATCGCGCTGGGCATGAAAGGTACCCCATTTACCATCCTGCTGCTTGTCGTATATATCCACCATTTTCAGCTGGCGGGTATAATCTATCTGTTCTGTTTTATGATCGCTGGTGCGTTTGTAAACCGACCAGTGGCCCACCATCTGCTGTATGTTGTTTATCGGTGCATATACTTCCTGGCGTTTGGCTGCCGGCGTATTAGGTGCCGGCTTGTACGATACGAATTCGTAAATGCCCGCTTCATCTTTCAATACCAGTTTGTTGGGCTTGCGCTCTACAATGGTGAACGCACGCATACCTATATCCAGCGCATTGCCTTCTATCTTGTAGGTGCCTTTATAAATAAAACCACCTGCTTTCTGCCAGATGTATTCATTGCCCGTAAGAAACTCGAAACGGATGCTATCGGTAAATGGTATCGCGTCGTTGTTTACTTTTTTGCGCGATACCTCTTTCCAGTTGCCGGAAAGGGATTTTTTGTCGCCGGCAAAGCTGAAGGCAGGCGCAAAAATGAATGACAGGAATATTAATTTTCTCATGACCTTTGTATTAGAGTTACATTAGCAACAAAAATATTCAAAAAATCTAAATTCCCTTTAGGATAAAGATGGCACATACATCGCTCAACATCACACTGGTACAAACAGACATACACTGGGAAGACAAACAGGCCAACCTGCAGAAGTACGAACAGATGATAGCCGGTATAGCCGGGAAGAAAGAAGTAGTAGTGCTGCCGGAGATGTTTGCCACCGGCTTTACCATGAATACAGCCACCATGGCCGAAACCATGGATGGCGCTACGGTGCAGTGGATGAAAGATATAAGCAAACACCACCGCTGTATACTGACGGGCAGCGCCATTATAGAAGAAGGAGGTAAATATTATAACCGCATGCTGTGGGTGCAGCCCGATGGCAATATCGGCATGTATGACAAACGCCATCTTTTTGCCTATGGCGATGAGGACCAGCATTTTACAAGTGGGAATAAGCGGCTGATATGCAGCGTAAAAGGTTTCCGGATATGCCTGATGGTGTGCTATGACCTGCGCTTCCCGGTATGGGCACGCAATGCCAATGATGACTATGACGTGCTGATATATGTAGCCAACTGGCCGGAACGCCGCAGCCTGGCATGGAAGACACTGCTACAGGCAAGGGCTATAGAAAACATGAGCTATGTAGTAGGCGTGAACCGTGTAGGCACCGATGCCAAAGACCTGACATACAGTGGCGATAGCAGTGCCTTTGGCCCGCTGGGCGAGGTACTATGGCAACATAGTGGTACAGAAGCAGTGCATACCATAACGCTGGATAAGGAACATCTTACCAGTACCCGCCAGCACCTACCCTTCCTGAATGATGCTGATAAGTTTATAATAGTGGATTAGGCATATTATTTGTTACCTGATTGATACATAGGGTAAAACGCATGCACCATTTGAAATCTATATTCCCGATAGCCGCAGTTGCGGTACTGCTTGCGGCCTGTAATAAAGAAAGGATAACGGATACCGAGTGCCTACCAGCACCGCCACAATCGCCCAACTTCAGGCTGGTAGATAAAAATACGGGGGCTGATGTGCTGGAAAAATACCAGGACTTTACAGCCGCCAATATACCTGTAGCTAAAGAAAGCTGCAACGATTACAGGTTGAATGCCAGCGCTTTCTCTTATAATAAAGACTCTGCAGGCAGGTTATCGTTCTATTTTAACTGGATGTATGAGCCTTCCACTACCAATAGCAACTGCCGCACTATATACCTGCATCATAAAGATGGGGATATAGATACTATACGATTTGACGGATATGTAATGCCGTCATCAGGCAGGCCTTGCGACAGGGATAGACTGGTGATAGAACATGTTTACTTCAATGGTGAAGAAGTACAGGCTGAAAATACCGGAGCGGTACCTGTCGGGGGCTATCCTAATGGGATTACTTACTATCCGCTAAAGAAATAACCTACTGCCATATAAGCATAGCTTAACAAGGCAAGTCCTCATATTTCGCTACTTTTGCGCCCACATTTATATCAAATCTATTAGCCAATGTGGCATCGCATAGCAGCATTTATTATTAAGTTCCGGGTAGTATTGTTGATCGTACTGTTGCTGAGCACAGCAGTGATGGGTTATTACGCATCGAAGGTGGAGCTGAGCTACGAGTTTACCAATGCCATCCCTACCGATAACCCGAAGTATAAAGACTACCAGGCATTCCGCAAGCAATTTGGCGAAGATGGCAATATGATGGTGATAGGCGTGCAGACCGATTATTTTTTCGATGCCGCCTTTTTTAAGGACTATACCGAACTGGTGCACCAACTGGAAAAAGTAAAAGCGGTAGAGAATGTTTTAAGCATTCCTACAGCCATCAACCTGGTAAAAGATACGGCTACCGGGCAGCTACAAGTAGTGAAACTGGTAACGCCTGAAACACTGAATAATACCGATAGCATCAAAAATGCTTTTTATAACCTGCCCTTTTATAAAGGTTTTCTTTACAACCCCGAGAGCAAGGCATACCTGATGGCCCTGCGCATCAACAAAGAAGTGTTGAACTCGAAGAACCGCGCCGGTGTGGTGAACGAGATACTGGCCATTAGTGATGCCTTTGGCAAAAAGCACCGGGTAGAAATGCACTATTCCGGCCTGCCGCTGATACGTACGATGATGGCGGGGCAAGTGCAGAGCGAAATGAAATTTTTTCTTGCCTTATCCTTCATACTTACAGCAGTTATCCTTGCGCTGTTCTTCCGCTCGTTCATAGCCGTAGTAGCATCTATGCTGGTGGTAGCGGTGGGTGTAGTGTGGTCTCTGGCTACAGTGGTGCTGCTGGGCTATAAAATAACACTGCTGGTAGCGCTGATACCACCACTGATAGTAGTGATAGGCATACCCAACTGCGTGTACCTGCTCAATAAATATCACTCGGAGTATAATATACATGGCAATAAAGCCAAGGCCCTGCTGCGCATGGTGGACAGGATGGGTATCGTGACCCTGTTTACCAACCTGACGGCTGCTATAGGTTTCGGTGTATTCTTCTTTACCAAGAGTGCCATATTGAAAGAGTTTGGTTTGGTGGCGGGTATCAATATCATGGTGATATTCGTGATATCGCTCATATTCATTCCGGCGCTGTTCAGCTTTTTGCCGGCGCCGAAAGGCCGCCACACCAGCTACCTGGAAAGCAGCTGGATGAACCGCCTGCTGGATACCATCACTAATTGGGTATTTGGCCACAGGGTATGGATATATGCCATCACCATTGTAGCCTGTGCGGTATCGGTAATGGGTATGATGCGCCTGAATACCGTAGGACATATAGTAGATGACCTGCCGAAGGAAGACAAAGTGTACCAGGACCTTTTGTTCTTCGAGCGCAACTTTAAAGGGGTGATGCCGCTGGAGATAGTGATAGACACGAAGAAAAAGAATGGCGCAGTGAGCCTGCCCGTACTGCAAAAAATGGATGAGCTGAACAGCTACCTGTCGCAGTTTCCGGAGATTGGGCATTCCTTGTCGATAGTAGAAGGTGTGAAGTTTGCAAGGCAAGCCTACTACGATGGCGATAGTACCAACTATGGTGTACCTAACATGTTTGACGGTGCCTTTATACAGCCTTACCTGCGTGGTGGCAAGGGCGATAAGAACAGCATGTTCAATAAGCTGATAACTGCCTTTATGGACAGCACCCGCAGCAAAACACGCCTGAGTGTGAACATGGCCGATGTAGGCTCTGTAAGGCTGCCGATACTACTGGACAGCATCAAACCTAAAACGCTGGAACTGTTTGACACTACGAAATATGAAGTAACCTTTACCGGTACCAGCGTGGTATTCCTGGAGGGTAGCAAGTTTATCATCAACAGCCTGCGCGATAGCCTGATACTGGCATTCCTTATGATATTCGGTTGTATGATATTCCTGTTCCGCTCTTGGAGGATACTGCTGATATCGGTGGTCATCAACATAGTGCCATTGCTGATAACAGCAGGAATCATGGGCTGGGCGGGCATCCCCATCAAGCCATCTACGGTGCTGGTATTCAGCGTGGCATTAGGTATTACCATAGATGTTACCATCCGCTTCCTGGTAAACTTTAAGCAGGAACTGGTCCGCAATGACGATGATATTGCCATGACGGTAAAACGTACCATACATGATACCGGGCTTAGCATTATCTATACATCGCTGATATTAGTTGCGGGCTTTGGCGTATTTGCACTGTCGCAGTTTGATGGTACGAAATCGCTGGGTTACCTGACATCGCTGACGCTGCTGCTGGCCATGTTCTTCAACCTGACACTGCAACCCGCACTGCTGCTATGGATGGACAGGGCCGTACGCAAAAACAAATCGGCCGACTTCCTGATGGAAGAGGAACCTGAAGATGACGAAAGAGAGTTGAATAAATAGCTTATACACATTTACACTTGATTCTATAGCCCGCGATATTCGCGGGCTATATAGTTTTTAGGTAACACCACCATAAATGAATATGATAAATTGAAATGCTAACGGCATTAATTTTGTGAAAGGAAACTATATAAGCACATTACTATGCACTTTGAAAAGATAAGGAACAAAGGGCAGGCGCAGTTATTTAAGAATCCAAACCTCGAAGCACTCACCAAAACACATCCTATCGTCATATACAGCATGTACTTCCCTGTCATTTTCTTTATGCTTTATTATGGCAGTGCTTACAGGGGTGTACCGGCCGGCCGCGAAGCGCTTTTATTCATGGGCGGCGCTTTTTTCTGGAGCTTCTTTGAATACATGATGCACCGCTACATTTTCCACATGATTGCCGAAAGCGATCGTGCCCGGCGCATTATATACACCATGCATGGTGTGCATCACGAATACCCGCGCGATAAGGAACGACTGTTTATGCCGCCCCTTCCCAGCATTGTGGTGGCTACTATTGTGTTCTATTTACTGTATTGGGTGATGGGCGCAAATGCCTACGCGTTTTTCCCCGGCTTCCTGTTTGGGTATATGGCTTATGGTAGCATGCATTATGCCATACATGCCTATTCGCCACCCAAATTTATGAAAGCACTGTGGCGCAATCACCATTTGCATCATTATAAAACCCCTGAAAAAGGTTTTGGTGTCAGTTCTGTATTGTGGGATGTGGTGTTTCGTACAGTGCCCGGTAAGGAAGACGGCGTAGTTTAGGCAATGCTTTCAAACATCGCTTCCAGTTCAGATAATATCATAGCAGTAGCGCCCCATACCAGGTGGTCTTCATCCAGCTTGTAGGCAGGCGCTTTGAGCGTGATGGTAGGGAAGGCAGCGGGGGTAATATGTGTTACTATTTTTTTATTGTTATCAAACAGCTCGCGGGTGGGTACATCCAGCGTGTATTGCACCTCGCCGGGGCTTAATATATAGTGCTGCTTTTGTGCAGCAAAACCTACATACGGGTGAACCTGCGAATTGCTGACGGGTATGTATAGCGAAGTAAGCCCGCCGAGTACTTCTATCTGTGAGGTCATGATGCCCACCTCTTCATTCGTTTCGCGCAGGGCGGTAGCTGCCAGGTCTATATCTTCCGGGTCTTTCCTGCCGCCGGGAAAACTTATCTGCCCGCTGTGTGCTTTACCATCATCTATCCGCTTTATAAGCAGTATCGCCAGCGACTCATCGTGCGGGTATAACAGTGCCAGCACCGCACTATCGCGCGCATCGGCAGGTATCTTATCGGGAAGGGGGCGCACGCGCGAGGCCATCCTGTTCTGTGCATCCAGGCCAGGTAATGGTTGATTGAATTTCTCTTTTAACCTTGCTATTTGTTCAAAGGCATCCACGCGTATCTATTCATCTTTAAACCCTATCTTGACATGGGTGCCATCGCAATAAGGCTTATTGGATGATGCACCGCAGCGGCACAGGGCCGTCACTTTATTTTTCTTTACTTCTTCACCATTCTTATTGCGAATGGTGACATTGCCATATACCAGCAGCGGGCCATTGGCCGTTACCTCTACTATGGTATCTACATCTACTACCGGATTTGTATCATTTATCTTTCCCTCATTCATGAAATAACTGAGCGCACCCGACGGGCATTTTTCCACCTGTGCTATGATGTGCTGTGTATCGCTACCCTCCATGTTTATCCAGGGGCGTTTACGCGGGTCGAAAACGGTTAGCAGCCCTGTCCAGCATATTTTGGAATGTATGCAGGTATTTGGCTTCCAAACCACGGTTACCTCGCCGTTTGTATAGTGTTTTGTTATTTCATCCATAGTTGCTCTACTAAGTTAGCATATTAGGCCATAAGCCGCAAAGGGCAAGTGCCCCTGCTCTTTAACTGAGCATGGGCACTTCTACCAATAATATATCGCTATCTGCCGAGGCAGCCAGCTTCAAGGTATCCGTATCGCTGATACCGGCAGCATCGCGCTTGTTCAGCTGCTGGCCATTGGCATCCACACTACCGTTTATTACAAAGGCATATACACCATTATTCTCATTGTGCAGCTGGTGTTCCAGCGTTTTGCCTGCTTGCAGCGTAGTGCGGTATATCCACGCATCCTGGTGTATTTTCAGTCCGGCATCTTCGTTATCTATGGGCGATACCAGTGGTTGCAACTGGTTTATGCGTTCTTCCGGCGCAAACAGTTTTTGATCGTAGCGTGGTTTCACATTCTTCTTATTAGGGAATATCCACAATTGCAGCAGGTTTACTTTCTGGTCGCGGTTGTGGTTGTATTCGCTGTGAAATACGCCCGTACCGGCGCTCATTACCTGCACCTCGTTCGGCAATATAGCTTGTGTATGGCCCATGCTGTCTTTGTGTTCCAGCGCACCTTCCAACACCACGGTTATTATTTCCATGTTATCGTGCGGATGTTTGCCGAAGCCCATCCCTTCCGATACGATATCGTCATTCAGCACCCGCAGGGCACCGAAGTGTATCTTCGATGGGTCGTAAAAGCCGGCAAAACTGAAAGAGTGTTTTGCATTGAGCCATCCGTGGTCGGCATGGCCGCGTTGATCTGCGGGATGATATATTATGTTTGCCATATCTTGTTTTCCTTTATTTTATTTTAATGTACGTACATCAATTGTATTACAAATTTACACCCATTACTGACAATATGACAAAATAGCATGCTTATACAACTATCAGCATCGTTAATACTGTCTTAAACAGGAAAGCAAAAACAATTAATTATTTAACTTGGTTTCAAATTATGAGCATGAGCAAACGTTACCTGCTACTCCCCTTATTAGCACTTAATACCCTGGCACTAAATGCCACAGCCCAAACATTAGATACTTTGACGAGAAAAGACCGCGATGGATGGGAATTTATGCAAGTGCGCGCCGCCCATGATAAAAGCGTTGTGGAAGAAGGCCATTTTCACAATAAAGTACGTGAAGGCGTATGGAGCAGTTATTGGAATACAGGGTATCCCAGGCGCATTACCACCTATCTGCATGGTAAAAAAGACGGCCTGGCTATGAGCATCATACAGGAGGGTTCTGTAGATTTTGTTGAACAATACAAAGATGACAAACTGGAAGGCCCCCGCCGCACCTATTATATACGCGGGCCCATATTTGAAGAAACATTTTACTCTGACGGCAAGAAGCATGGCAAATACACCAAGTGGTATAAATCAGCTACTATACAGGAAGAAGGCTATTACAAAAATGATTTGCGTGATGGCCGCTCTACCTGGTATTATGAAGACGGGCAGAAATCTGTAGAGTACGATTATAACGATGGAGAAATAAACGGTGATGCCATAGCTTATTATGCAAACGGCAAAGTGAGCGAAATGGGCCGCTATAAAAAAGGTAGCAAAACCGGCACCTGGCGCGAGTATCATGAAAATGGCAATAGCAAAGCCGAGGGCAAATACGAAAACAATGAGAAAAACGGCGAATGGAAACTGTTTGACGAACAGGGAAAATTCCTGAAAGCCATTACATATAAAAACGGGCAGGAAGTAAAGAAATAAAACTATGTCTCAAACCATACTGATAATAGACGATGAAAAAGCCATCCGCAAAACGCTATCGGAGATACTCAGCTTCGAAGGGTTTGTGATAGATGAGGCTGCAGATGGTGTGGAAGGGGTGAAAAAGATAAAAGAGAACAACTACGACTGCATACTCTGCGATATAAAAATGCCAAAGATGGATGGCATGGAAGTACTGGAACAGTCGAAAGAATTGAAGCCGGATATTCCATTCATCGTTATATCAGGACACGGTAATATTGAAACGGCGGTAGAGGCTGTGAAGAAAGGTGCTTTCGATTTCATCAGCAAACCACCCGACCTGAACCGCTTGCTGATAACCATCCGCAATGCGATGGATAAGAAAAGCCTGGTGACGGAAACCAAGCAACTGCGCAAGCGTATATCGAAGGGTGCAGAAATGGTAGGCGAATCGGAAGGGATACAGAAGGTGCGCGAAACGATAGAGAAGGTAGCACCTACCGATGCACGTGTACTGGTAACAGGCGAAAACGGGGTGGGTAAGGAACTGGTGGCGCGCCGCATACATGAGTTGAGCCCGCGCGCCAATGGGCCGCTGATAGAAGTAAACTGCGCGGCCATACCATCGGAACTGATAGAGAGCGAACTGTTCGGGCATGCCGCTGGTGCATTTACAGGCGCGGTTAAAAATAAAAAAGGACTGTTGGAGGAGGCTGATGGTGGAACTTTATTTTTAGATGAAATAGGGGAGATGAGTCCCGACCTGCAGGCTAAGATGCTGCGCGTTCTCGAAAGCGGCGAATATATCCGCGTAGGCGAAACCAAAGTATCGAAAGTGGACCTACGTTTAATCGCCGCAACCCATCGCGATTTACAGGAAGAAATTAAATCAGGAACTTTTCGGGAAGATCTATACTACCGGATATCCGTTTTCAAAATAGCTCTGCCTGCCTTGCGAGAGAGAACGGACGATATCCCCTTAATTGCTCAAACTTATCTGGAGGAATTCAATATTAAATCCAATCAGAGGGTAAAGGAAATCACAGGGGAACTGAAATCAAAACTGCAGACTCTTCCCTGGAAAGGAAACGTTCGCGAGCTGAAAAATGTAATGGAACGTATGGTGATCTTAGCGGAAGGTGAAAGCTTGACCGAAAGTGATCTCCCTTTCGAATATCAGTTGGATACAGGCAAGGCTCCGGCTACTTTAAGTTTGGACGGAATTGAAAAAAATCATATTCAAAAAGTACTTCATCTCTGTAAAGGGAACAAAGCCGAGGCTGCAAAAATGCTGAATATCGGCTTAACTACCTTGTACCGTAAAATTGATGAATACCAGCTTGCCTGACTTTCATAATGAAAAACGCTTTTTCAAATTGGAAATAATTCAGGTAAAATATAAAATGAAAAGCCCTTTTACAGCCACTGTAGGGGCTTTTTCCAGTTTTGGCATATAGATAGCAATAAGAGAAACAAATGACAAAGTTATGTAAGATGAAAATAAATTCGCTTCAGCACCAGCCCGCTGAACTTATGGAGTTAACAAAGAAATTAACCCTAACTGCGGAGAGATGAAGATTAAAAACAAGCTTCGTCTGGGGCTGGGCTTATTGTTCGCTTTAAACCTGATAGTTGGAGTACTTGCAGGTTATTATCTGCAACAGTTGTCTGCAAATTCAAAAGCAATACTGGAATCGAATTACAGCAGCTTGCAATATGTAAGGCAGCTCAACAACCTACTGGAGGCCGAAACCTTGAAAAAGGAACAGCTGGATCTATTTGATACTTACCTTAAAAAACAGGAAAAGAAAATTACAGAACCAGGCGAGGTGGACATGACAAGCCAATTAAGAGCCGACTTCAATGCATTAGCCAATACGCAGAATGTAAGGGAGCAGAAACACTTGGTTGTCCGTATTCATAAAAGCATAGACCGGATTGAGAAGATCAACCTCCATGCAATTTATATCCGGAATATCCGAAGTCAGGAAATAGCAGAAAAGGTAACCTTGGTTTTAGGTTTTATAACAGCCGTTTGTTTGCTTATCGGCTTCTCATTCCTGATCAATTTTCCTGGCTATATAGCTGATCCTCTGCTAGCTTTAATGGATGGTATTAAGGCTATTGCGAACAAGCAGTATAATCAGCAATTGAAGATTTATACAGACGATGAGTTGGGAGAACTTGCAGTGGCGTTCAACTCCATGGCTGTAAAGCTGGGCGAATATGAAAGCAGCAATCTTGCAAAGGTACTTTCGGAAAAGAAGCGGATCGAAACCATTATCGACAATATGAGCGATGTGATTATTGTGTTGGATGCGGATAATAAGGTTTTGTTTATCAATACAGTAGCCAGGTTTGTGCTGAAGTTAACTACAGCTGATTTAGGCAAGAATGTTTCCGACCTGGCAAAACAGAATGAATGGTTCAGGCAGGTTTTTGAGAAGGAAGATAACAAGGAGATCGGTTTTAAAACGGAAACGTCCGAAAGGTACTTTACGCGTGAAACCATTGATGTAAAGAATGAAGACGAAGCGATCGGAAAGATTATTATACTGAACAATGTTACCAGTTTCCACGAGCTGGATGCGGCTAAAACGAATTTTATAGCAACCATCTCTCATGAACTGAAAACGCCTATCGCCTCCATAAAACTAAGTTTAAAACTCTTGGAGGATGAACGGATAGGAGAGGTGAATGAGGAGCAGCAATCGCTTATCCAAAACATTAAGGAAGATGCAGGAAGGCTGCTGCGGATAACTGGTGAGCTACTGGATCTATCGCAGGTAGAAAGTGGAAATATCCACCTTGAAATAGCCGAAGTGCATCCGGTAAAGATTGTTGATTATGCCCGGGATGCTGTGCAGTTTCAGGCTGATCAAAAAGAGGTGGATATACGGCTACTTATTCCGGATGATCTGGAGCACATAAAGGCCGATGAAGAAAAAACCGCCTGGGTGCTGGTAAACTTCCTGTCCAATGCGCTACGTTACAGCCCCCAGGGATCCGAAATAGTTATTGAAGTTAAGCCCAAGCATGATATGATAGAATTTGCAGTAACAGATAAAGGGCCAGGCATTGAGATGCAATATCAAAAGAAGGTGTTTGAACGATACTTTCAGGTGCCTACAGATTCGAAACGGAAAATTGGAACAGGGTTGGGCCTGGCAATATCCCGTGATTTTATAGAAGCTCAGAAAGGACAGATCTATGTGATAAGTCAGCTCGGGAAGGGGAGTACTTTTGCATTCACCATTCCAAGATGCCAGTAGTAAAATCTTTGATTGGATACTGCAATGATTACGATTGAGACTTATTATTCGGAAGGTTAAACCGGGAACTTGGAACAGAGGTAAATTATTTAGAGGGTTAAATGCCCAAATTACAAAAGATAATATGGTAAAGATAAACACATTTAGTAGCCTTGAAAAAAGGCCGCTTTTAAAAATTACCCCAACTTCAGCAGATAATATGCTCGAAGGCTTAGGCTGGGCTGTTTTGATAGCGTTATGGGTTCTCACATTTTATAATTACCAAGTTCTTCCAGACACGATCCCGGTGCATTTCGACTTTTCGGGTATGCCAGATCGATTTGATCATAAAAGTTCTTTGTTTCAGTTGCCGGTAATAGCCACCGCCATAGCGATTGTTCTTTCGGTTCTGTGCAGGTTTCCACAGGTGTTTAACTATTCGGAGCCGATAACCATAGCGAATGCTGAGCTGGAATACCGAAAAGGCATTCAAATGCTTCGTGGGATTAAAATATCAATAGCTGTGGTATTTCTCATCATAGTTTATTACACGCAAAGCATAGCCTTTACCGGAATTTCGGCTTCTGATATTTGGTTGTTGCCCTGTCTCTTGCTTATCATTTTTACGCCTTTATTAATTGCTGGATTTGCAAACATTAAAGATAGGTTACAATAAAAAGTGTGTCACTGTAATGCTCCGGGTAAATCTTTAAGCAGAAATCAGGCCGCCAAAATGTTCAGGGATAATCAGTTTATAACGATACCATCATGTAATAAAAATCCCAGGTAATCATATCCTTGCATTCTTAAATAAAATCAACCCAATTTAATCATACCCCTTACCGGACTGTCGTTTTCAGAGCCGGGTGGGATAACTCATCCTTAAACTTTTAAAATGGAAACAAAAATCAACCAACAGAAGGGGCAATTGCCCTATCGAATGAGGCAAGCTTTAACCAGCTCCAGAGACAATAGCCTCAAAAAAACAAGAAACCATTCGCAGCAGGGCTAACCTTAACACCCTATTTCACAATTTTAAACGTGCCGGATCTCAGTTATGGAGATACCGGCACCATATTTATAAACCATTCAAGCGTCCCAATTACGTGTTTGCTTATTCATTCTTTTCTATAAATACTAAGAAAATAAACCTCTCTGATGCGAAAAGCTTTAGGCTCGACCTAACTGTGTCACCAGTAAATTGGATCGAACGGGGATGTGGCCAATCGAAATCTGGCTTTAATTACAAATTTATTAAAGGCTATTGCTCTGTTCATCGCAAACAAATCCATCGTTTAATGGCTTGCAAAAATGGAAAGGGGTAAAATTCGCCGATCTGATATTTGTTTGTTTCCCCCATGAATTACGAATTGAAATGTACATCTGTTTAATTATCAAGATACTTAGTGTCCTGTTTTGATTTTTATCACGTGTTTATACTTGCCAAAAATCAGGTATTTATGCGGGTGCTTGCGCAATTATAAAAAAGAGATATTTGAGCTTCATAAATAAAAATTCAAATAATTCAAACTTAAATTGGTAAGTATATTTATAGTAGAAGATCATAATATTGTAAGGGACGGAATTAAATCAATTATTGAGAAAGATCCTTTTTTTAAAGTTGTTGGGGAAGCTAAAAGTGATGAAGAAGCTATAAAAAAGTTAACTCAGGATGTACAGGCCGAAATTGTACTGACTGGCTTAAATCATACAGAGAGCAGCAATATCAATTTTATTGAGCAACTCAAAGCAAATTCATGCGATTCGAAGGTTATATTGCTATCTCTTACCGAGGATGGCAAATACATCAATAAAGCCTTTAGTTTGGGGGCTCAGGGTTATCTTTTAAAGACAGTAAGCCAGGATGAGATGATCTTTGCGATCAGACACATAGCAGCTGGAGAACGGTATATATGCGCCGAACTGTCCCTTAAACTTCTCGATCAGCTAAACAAAAATGTTCCATCGATAAAGCTTGAAGTTGAACTTTCCAGAAGAGAGCTGGAGGTGCTGGCCTTAATCGCTGAAGGTATGACCAACAACGAGATTGCTAATAAGCTGTTTACCAGTCGAAGAACGATAGAAGGCCACCGACAAAACCTGTTAGATAAAACAAATACCAGAAATACTGCAGCTTTAATACGCTTCTCGGTCAAAAATGGGCTTGTACAGTAGTAAATATTGAAAGATTACGCTCTCCTATTCTATCTTTCAAAGTTTCCAGTTTTCAGCTAACCTATGAAACATTGTCCTTGTTTTACTCAAATTTTATGTGTTGTAATATAATGCGCTCCGTATGCTGTCGGGCGGATTTCTTGGTAATATATTAGATTACTGCGAGAAGAGGGTATTGCTAATGGCGAGTGTAACCTGTTAATATCCGATTGCCCCCGGTTTTGTGTTTGTGTGTTTAAATATGGCAGCATTCTTTTGTCTTTAAGACTTGAATGTTTTGTTCTGTTGTTGATTTTCAATCATTTGCGTGTTGTTTAAAAATTATTGCATTTTTGAGAACCATTCTTTGCAATCGCTGTTGAACCTACAAATACATACTAAAACCGTAAATCAATCTTATACCATGAAAAGTTATAATGACATATTAAGCGATGCAAAAGCCTTTATTAAGGATTCTAGCGACAACAATACCGGCAAGATAGTTGCCGCAGCAGTAATAGGCCTGGCAGCAGGTGCAATTTTAGGGGTTCTACTTGCTCCGGCAAGTGGGGTAGATACCCGCAGTAATTTGTCCGACTCTTTAAGCGGAGCAGGGGGCACTATAAAAGATAAAGCTAAGCAAGGTTTTGATAAACTTTCGCAGTTAGGTGCTCAGGCAGTTGACACAGTTAAATCTAAAGTACAGAGCACCGGGGTAGCTGATACTGCTCCAACAATTTAATAAACAATTTTTTAATTGATAGGATGCCGGCATATGAATTATTGTATGCCGGTTTTTTTGTGTGGATCGAGTGAGGCGAAAATTAGCTTTACTTCTGCGCATTCCTCGATCCACCTCCGTACGTGCGGTACCATATACGGTATCTGTTGATTAGGCCAGCGCTTTGCCTTCGGCTTCCTTCAGATTTCCAGTCGCCCGGAACAAATCCTTGCCGCTTAGCTAATGGTCCCGTTATCGGGGCCATAGAGGACTTACACCTCCTAGTAAAAAAAATGTGCCCATGCGCACCATAAAAAAAGGGTTGAACAAAAGTTCAACCCTACATCTACCTATGAAAAACATGCCCTTATGGGAAGGACAAGTTGTTTTACTTGAAATATTATTAAATGTTACGTGTAAACTCTGAAAATATTGTAAATGTACTGATTGTCAGATGGATAAATTTACTTTGAGTATTTTATTCTCAATACAAAATAATATTGGGGATACTCAGACAAAGCACCATATCGAGCTTTAACATTTGACTAAGTATTGGTCAGGCTTATCAACTCTGATTGTTGAAAATTTCTCAGGGTTATGCCCATCATTTTCTTTTCTCTGCGTCATTTCATGATCGAGAACAATCAAAGTTTTCGGTATCACGTTGTCTTTTGGAGAATAATCAGCATATAATATGAAGTATAATTTTTTAGGTAACACAGGTTTACTGGTTTCCGAGATCTGCTTTGGCACTATGACTTTTGGTGGCAAGGGAATATGGGAAGCAATCGGAAATATTCAGCAAGGGGAGGTGAACAGTTTGATAAAAGAGGTGGTCGATTCTGCAATAAATTTTATAGATACCGCAAATGTGTATTCTTTCGGCGAATCAGAGAAATTACTTGGCCAGTCTATTAAAGATTTAGGTTTAAATCGCCATGAACTTGTTATTGCGACTAAGGTGAGAGGCAAAATGGGAGAGGGAAAGAATAATGTCGGGTTGTCTCGTTATCACATATTTCAATCAGTAAATGAAAGTTTGCAACGGTTACAGCTCGATCACGTGGATATATTGTATGTTCACGGGGTAGATTCAATGACTCCTGTGGAAGAGACAATGCGAGCTTTGAACGATATTATACAAACGGGAAAGGTAAGATACATTGCCGTGTGTAACTGGCCCGCATGGTTGGTAATGAAGGCCATCGGAATAGCGGAGAGAAATGGATGGAACAAGTTCGTGGGTTTGCAGTATTATTATTCCCTGGCGGGACGAGACATTGAACGGGAACTTTTGCCCCTTGCCGAAGATCAAAAACTTGCCGTGATGCCCTGGAGTCCATTAGCCGGAGGTTTTCTGTCTGGAAAGTTTACACGAAATCGCGAATCCAGCGGAGAAAACAGGCGGGACAAGTTCGATTTTCCTCCTATAAATAAGGATAACGCGTATAATATAATAGATGTGATTCTCGAAATAGGAAAGCAGTACAATGCGTCAGCCGCTCAAATCGCCCTTGCCTGGGTAAGGCAACAGAAAAATATTACCAGCACTATTATAGGAGCCAAAAGCCTGACTCAGCTACGCGATAATATTAGTTCTATCGATATATGCTTGTCGATTGTGGATCTCGAAAAGATAAATACAGTCAGTGCCTTAGGAAAAGAATATCCAGGCTGGATGGTAGAGAGGCAAGCCCAAGACAGACCATTGTCATAGACTGACCTTCTGGAGGCCTCTATCAAGTAAAAATTGTAAACCAAGGAGGAGTAGTAATATGCTTCCGGGTTTTGTTTTTATAATTATATAATATGAGTCAGGCTGGATTGCTCTCCTGTGGGCTATTTATTAAGGTAGTTCCGTCTTAGTCATTTTTTTTGGGATTTTGGCTGGGTCTTCGACTTTCTGCATTGGATATACATGATGCAATCCGCCTATCTCGCTTTTTTAAACTATTAGCATCTTCCATTCTACGATTTTACCATTGCCCAGGTGTCATTATTGTCCGATTTTGCCGGAATTGACCCGAAATGGTCCTGATGTCCCTTCGTCGTAGAACCGTCGGTCCTTCGTCGGTTGTCCGTCGTAGAACCGTTGGGGCTATAAGAAAGCTAAGATCCTGCATAATATAACTAACCAAGAGATAGAACACTATTCCCAGCAAGTAAAGATCATTCCCTTCCCTCGAATTTTGGCGGTTTCCCTCCCTTAAATAAAAATAACCTTCACATCCCCAGCCAATTAACTGAAACTTTCCAAAACAATTTGGAGAGTTGGATAAAAACCCTCACCTTTGCAGTCCCAAAACGGGGAAGAGGCGGCGCGAAGCGGCCTTTAAAACTGAAAAGCAAGAGAAGGAAAAGGCAAAAAAGAATTTTAAAATACTTCTTGTCGGATTCAAAAAATATTCTCACCTTTGCAGTCCCGAAACGGGGAGGTCAAAAAGCAAAAGCGCGAAGCTTTAAAGCGATTGAAAACCAGGCAAAGGGCAAACGAAAAGAAGAAATAAAAATCTTCAAATAAATTTGCAGGGAACGAAAAACTTCTTACCTTTGCAGTCCCAAACAAAACGGGGAGCCGGAAGCGCAACGCACACGGCAAATGAAATCAAAAACTCAAGTGACTTTAACAGTCCAAACGAGATAAAGCGGCACCGGGACGGGAAAGCGAAAAAGTTCTTAAAAAAGATAATCATAAAATGTAGTATAACGGAAGAAGATAAACTTCTGTTAAGAATTTATCCAAAACAATCGCTCGGATAGAGAAGACAAGCTCTGGTTAACACTAGAGCAAAAAACTGATTCTATTTGAGATACAATAGAGTTAGGAAAACAAACATTCATTACAATGGAGAGTTTGATCCTGGCTCAGGATGAACGCTAGCGGCAGGCCTAATACATGCAAGTCGAACGCGATTGGGGAGCTTGCTCCCCATGAAAGTGGCGCACGGGTGCGTAACGCGTATGCAACCTACCTTGATCAGGGGGATAGCCTCTCGAAAGAGAGATTAACACCGCATAAAAACACATCACCGCATGGTGAAATGTTCAAATATTTATAGGATCAAGATGGGCATGCGTGACATTAGTTAGTTGGCGGGGTAACGGCCCACCAAGACGACGATGTCTAGGGGATCTGAGAGGATGACCCCCCACACTGGTACTGAGACACGGACCAGACTCCTACGGGAGGCAGCAGTAAGGAATATTGGTCAATGGGCGCAAGCCTGAACCAGCCATGCCGCGTGCAGGAAGACTGCCCTATGGGTTGTAAACTGCTTTTGTACCGGAATAAACCTCTTTACGTGTAAAGAGCTGAATGTACGGTAAGAATAAGGATCGGCTAACTCCGTGCCAGCAGCCGCGGTAATACGGAGGATCCAAGCGTTATCCGGATTTATTGGGTTTAAAGGGTGCGTAGGCGGCTCTTTAAGTCAGGGGTGAAAGACGGTGGCTTAACCATCGCAGTGCCTTTGATACTGAAGAGCTTGAATAGACCTGAGGTAGGCGGAATGTGACAAGTAGCGGTGAAATGCATAGATATGTCACAGAACACCAATTGCGAAGGCAGCTTACTAAAGTCTTATTGACGCTGAGGCACGAAAGCGTGGGGATCAAACAGGATTAGATACCCTGGTAGTCCACGCCCTAAACGATGAACACTCGATGTTTGCGATACACAGTAAGCGTCTAAGCGAAAGCGTTAAGTGTTCCACCTGGGGAGTACGCCCGCAAGGGTGAAACTCAAAGGAATTGACGGGGGCCCGCACAAGCGGAGGAGCATGTGGTTTAATTCGATGATACGCGAGGAACCTTA
>CABHOP010000083.1 GCA_902168085.1 uncultured Bacteroides sp. | reverse complement strand
GCGGTGTATTTGGCATCTTAGGCCCCAATGGCAGTGGTAAACCAACCCTGCTGGGCATCCTGCTCGATGTATTGAAGGCCGACGGCGGCACCTACCAATGGTTCGGCAATGATGATGCAGTTGCTGCCCGCCGCCAGATAGGCTCTCTGCTCGAAACACCTAATTTTTATCATTATCTATCTGCGGTCGATAACCTGAAAATAGCCGCTGCCATCAAAAAGCGTGGTGCCGATGATATAGACCGTGTACTGGATATTGTAAACCTCAGCCAGCGAAAGCATAGTAAGTTCCAAACCTATTCTTTGGGTATGAAACAACGCCTGGCCATAGCATCGGCCCTGCTGGGCAACCCTAAAGTGCTGGTGTTCGATGAGCCCACCAATGGCCTTGACCCTGCCGGTATTGCCGAGATACGTGAATTGATACATCGCCTCAATGAGCAGGGTATCACCGTAGTAATGGCCAGCCACCTGCTCGATGAGGTGGAGAAGGTTTGTACGCACGTAGCTATCCTCAAGCGTGGCGACTTGCTCTTGAACGGCCCCGTAAATGAAGTACTGCGCAGCGAAGACCAGATAGAAGTAAGCGCCGGCGACCTGGTAAATCTGCAAGCTGTGCTGCAACACATGCCCGGCATTAAAGATGTAAAACGCAATAACGGCATCCTTACGCTCTCTTGCAGCGATACCTTGCAACCTGCAGAGATTAACCAATACGCAGCCACCAATGGTATCACCCTATCGCACCTGCTGCTGAAAAAGAAAAGCCTCGAAACCAAATTCATGGAACTTACCAACAACTAAACATCACACACATGCAATCTTTACTCGCTATAGAATGGATGAAACTGAAACGCTACCGTACGTTTTGGATTCTTATTGGGTTCTTCACCTTGCTCCTCGCCTTCTGGAATTACGGCATCAGCGGTGGCTTCCTCAAGATAGGCGCCGGCGATATCAATATCCTCAACCAGGCTTATACCTTTTCATATGTATGGCAAAACCTGGGCTTCTGGGCCGGGGTATTCGTTGCCTTTCTTTCCGTGCTGGTGGTTATTGTCACCACCAATGAATACCAGTTTCGCACCAACAGGCAGAATGTAATTGACGGTTGGAGCCGCATGCAGTTCTATCATGCCAAATGGCTAGTGGTACTCTCATTAGCCATACTTACTACGCTTTACGTTTTTATACTGGGTATCATTTTCGGTGCCAGCTATGGCTCTATGGACTATTTCCCGGGCAAGATCAGTAAGCTGTTCTATGTATTCATTATAGCGCTCAACTATTATGGCTTCGCCTTGTTGCTTTCGCTGTTCTTCAAGCGCAGCGGCATCACCATAGGTCTATTCTTCCTGTATTCTATGATACTGGAAACCCTGCTAAGAGGCCTTATCAACTGGAAGATAAAGCACAGCATTGGCAACTTCCTGCCTTTGCAATCAAGCGATGAGCTGCTGCCCTTCCCATTGATGGATATGATGAAGACGATGGCCAATATGCCGCAAAGCCTGCCCGATTGGGGTTATGTACTGGCTTCTTTCTGCTGGATAACTTTATATTACTTTGTCGGCAGGCAGAAATTAGTACGCAGCGATTGGTAAATTTGAAGCATGGTAGCAGACAACAGGCCGGTAATTTTAGTAACAAACGATGATGGAATCACAGCCCCCGGCATCAGGAACCTTGTAGAAGCGGTAAGGCCACTGGGGCAGGTTATAGTGGTAGCTCCGGACAGTCCGCAGTCGGGCATGGGTCATGCCATCACTATCGGCGAGCCTTTACGCCTCAATAAGGTAGAGATTTTTGAAGGTATCGATTCCTGGGAGTGCAGCGGCACGCCGGTTGACTGTGTGAAACTGGCACGCGATATCATCCTGCACCGCAAGCCCGATATCTGTGTAAGTGGTATCAACCACGGTGCCAATCATTCTATCAATATCATATACAGCGGCACCATGAGTGCCGCTATGGAAGCAGCCATCGAGGGTATTCCCTCCGTGGGCTTCTCCCTGCTCGATTTTGCATACGATGCTGATTTCACCATAGCGCGGGAAGTGGCACACACCATTGCCCAACAATTGCTCACCGTACCTGCACCACCCAATACCCTGCTGAATGTGAACATACCCAAGGTAACGGGCAGCGATTATAAAGGGCTGAAGATATGCCGCCAGGCATATGCCAAATGGGAAGAAGAGTTCGACCGCCGTACCGATCCCCGTGGCCGTAACTATTACTGGATGACCGGTAAGTTCGTAAACCTGGACAAAGGGGATGGCACCGATGTGCAGGCACTGCATGACGGCTATGCATCGGTAGTACCCATCAAGTTCGACTTTACGGATACTCACATGAAGGCCCATCTGGAAGAGAGCTGGAAGCAAATACTCGGTTAACCCGGCAGCACCGTTTCCTTTTCAGGGCAGCGTGCATGCTTAATACTTTCCTTGCCTTTCATAATGCGTGCACGGTGTTCACTGCCCCACTTGCCCAGCTCAAATATTACCTTTTCCAGCGATTTGCCATAAGGTGTAATACTGTACTCTACCGTCACAGGTGTAGTGTCAAACACCGTTCGTTTCACCAGCTCATTTAGCTCCAGTTCCTTCAGCTCTTTCGATAGCATTTTGGGTGTTACCCCGTCTATCAGCCTGTGCAGTTCCTTAAAACGGTAGTTGTGGTGCAGCAATGCCACAATGATGGGTATTTTCCATTTCCCGTTCAGTATGTCTAATGAGTCGCGCACGGGCTTCAGGTGTTGCAGGCATTCTGCACTCATGGGCTTCACTCCTAATTCATGTTCCATAATCTGCTATCCTTTTGTATACCGGTATACTATTGTATAGTGGTATATATTATATAGCAAATGTACGGAGTTTTGCTTTTATAAAAATTCAAATATTATGAAAGTAAATAAGATCATCTATTGGGTAACCACCATATTGATTTCTTTAGGGTTCACCATGAGTGCCGTTATGTACCTCTCCGGCAATCCCGAAGTAGTAGCAGGTTTCAAACTACTGGGCTACCCGCCCTATTTCCTGCACATCCTGGCTACTGCCAAATTGTTGGGAGTAATAGCACTCTTACAAACAAAATCACATACGTTAAAGGAATGGGCCTATGCCGGGTTTACGATTGATATCATTGGTGCAGCCTGGTCGCACCTGGCTATTGGCGATGGCATTACCAGTCCGCTGATATTCGGGGCACTGCTGGCAGTATCCTATATCTTTTACCATCGCGTAAAGACACAGGTTTCGCTGCAACCTTCAAGGGCATAGTGCATATTTATAATTTCCCATACGTACAACCGGGTATTCTTACCCGGTTTTTCATTTATGCAGTATCTTCGCCATGTATATATGATAAAACGGTTTGCAATATATGGTATACTGGTAGCGGTGGCGGCTATATCACTTCAGCTAATACAATACAAGTTGTTAATTATCAATCATTCAATTGAATTATACAGTGGTGTATTAGCGCTGATATTTACTATAACCGGCATATATGCGGGTCAAAGGCTCACAAGGAAAAAGGAAGTGGTCATAGAAAAGCTCGTTTACGCCACACCCGAACCCATTATGACCTCCTTCCCTATCGAGGTAGATGAACAACTGCGCGAAAAACTGGGCATCAGCAAGCGCGAGTTCGAAATACTGGAACTAATGTCGCACGGCCACAGCAACCAGGAAATAGCTGATAAATTATTTGTATCTGTCAGCACAGTGAAGACCCACACTTCTAATATTTTCCTGAAGCTGGATGTAAAGCGCCGGACGGCTGCCGTCAAGAAGGCGCAAGACCTCAACCTCATCGCTTAGACTCCTACTTTCGTACAAAACCCTCATTTTTAGCCATTTTCACCAAAATTCATACTTTGGTATGAAAGGTTTTCCGCACCATTCCCCTTCATTTGCATAAATTCGAAACAACAACGTATATGAAAAAAACAGTACTTACTTACGGTTTCCTGGCAGGCGGCGCTTTCGTCATCGTCCTCTTCATCATGACAGCCATGATAAAATCGGCTAATATGGGCCATAGCATGCTGGTAGGTTATGCCTCCATGTTATTAACCTTTTTGCTTATACATTTCGGCATGCTGTCTTATCGGAAGAACGAGGGCAATGGTACCATTTCATATGGTAAGGCATTCCAGGTAGGTATCCTTATCACGGCTATAGGTTGCCTGTGCTATGCTATAGCATGGGTCATCATCCAGCGCACCATGATGCCCAATTTCCTGGAAGATTACATGAATTACGAACTGCAGCAGATGAAAGAAAAAGGAGCTTCTGCAGCAGCGATAGCTGCAAAATCACTTGAAATGAGCCAATATAAACATCTGTATGACAATGTAATAACGGAAGCAGCTATCACCTTCTTAGAACCCCTACCGGTAGGTCTGCTGGTAACATTGGTATCTTCATTCATTGTCAGCAGGAAAAAGGATAAAACAACATCACTCAACCAAGCATAAACGAAATACATTATGGAAAAACCCAAAATAGGCTACATTTCCTGGCACGACCTGACCGTTGATGATGCCGAAACCGTTAGCAATTTTTACAGCCAGGTAGTGGGCTGGAGCCGCCAGGCCTTCGATATGAAAGGTTATAACGACTATGTTATGAACGCTCCCGACGGCAACCCTGCCGGTGGCATATGCCACGCACGCGGCGGCAATGCTGATTTACCAGCCCAATGGCTCATGTACATCACCGTAGAAGACCTCGACAAAAGCATAGCTAAGTGCATAGAATTGGGCGGTAAGATCATTGGTGGCAAAAGGAAAATGGGCGAACAAGGCGAATATTGCCTGGTGCAAGACCCTGCCGGGGCTCATGTGATGCTTTGCAGTTAGCAGCACCACAGGATTAAAGTATGGTTCAAATTAAATTATTGATTATCAATAATTTAATTTGAACCATTTGATGCTAATTATAATATAGTTAGTGGTTCTCCCAGTCTTCTACAACAAAAGCATGAGCTTTCACAATCAGCCTGCACATATTGGCATCTCTTCTTTTAAAGTAGCTATGTAAATCTTTATCTATCGTTTTAGCAGGATGCGGCCCATCAAAGTAAAACTTCCAGAATTGTAATACCTTATCCTCAGGGTATTGAGACAGTATGTAATGTACTAATGCCATGTTCTTGAATGTTCGCTCCTTCATAATCTCTTGAAAAAAGGATTCAGCATCGGCCTGCCAATGGGCATCAACTGATATGGCAATGATTTTATTATAATACATGGTGTCGTTTACCGATGTCATTGTACCCAAAAACTTCGCTATATGATGATAGCTGTAATGATATAGAATACCGGGGTTGCCCACGTTAGTATCTTCGTAACCATATATAGCAGCAAACGTCTTGTAATCATCCGGGAACTCCTCAAAAAATGCTGACTCGTATTTTTGCTTATTGGGGTCCTTTTGCGACTTTTCATAAATCAACTTCAGTTGTGCCGCCTTTTCATATAACAACTCATCCTGCACATTTACCGCTATTACAGATATACAATATAGGATAATGGAAACCAGTAAAGCCTTCATATTTCTAATATAGTATTATATTTATACAACACAAACGTCCACCTTTATTATTCATATAAATTCAGTATATTTGCTATAATAAACAACAGGGCATTTTTTGTTTCTTTTGTTTCCAAAAACGTAAAATCAGCGAAAAACTATCAAAAACTATCAACACATAATTAAATTCACCATAACTATATTACATAATTAACGAATTTAACAGGCCGCCTGCTATCCGTCAATCCACCAATTCGCGCTATCTTGCAGCCTGGTTATTTAGTTTTCTACAGAATGGATTACAATAGGTTATTAGTAACGGCAGCGCTTCCTTATGCCAATGGCCCCGTACACATCGGGCACCTGGCCGGTTGCTTCCTGCCCGCAGATATATATGTACGCTACCAGCGTGCACAAAAACGCGATATCAAGTTTGTATGCGGTAGTGATGAGCACGGCGTGCCCATCACCATCCGTGCTATGAAGGAAGGCGTTACCCCGCAGCAGGTGGTCGATAAATACCACGCTATCATTAAAGACAGCTTCGAACAGATGGGTATCTCTTTCGATATCTATTCGCGCACCAGCAATCCTACCCACCACGAAACATCGCAGGCTTTCTTCAAAAAGCTGTACGATGAGGGCGTGTTTGAAGAAAAGGAAAGCGAACAGTATTACGATGAGGAGGCTAAAACCTTCCTCGCCGACCGCTATATCGTAGGTACCTGCCCCGTGTGCAGCAATCCCAATGCTTATGGCGATCAGTGCGAGAAATGCGGCTCTACCCTTTCTCCCGAGCAGCTTATCAATCCGCGCAGTGCCCTTAGCAATGGCGCACTGGTAAAACGCCCTACCAAACACTGGTACTTCCCGCTCAATAAATATGAGGAGTGGCTGAAACAGTGGATCGTCGAGGGTAAAAAAGACGAGTGGAAAAGCAATGTGTATGGCCAATGTAAAAGCTGGCTGGATAATGGCTTGCACCCCCGCGCCATGACCCGCGATAGCAACTGGGGCGTACCCGTGCCACTGCCCGGTGCCGAAGGCAAGGTGCTGTATGTGTGGTTCGATGCGCCTATTGGCTACATCAGCGCTACCAAAGAGCTGACACCTATGTGGAGCGACTATTGGCAAAAAGAAGATACCAAGCTGGTACACTTCATAGGTAAGGATAATATCGTATTCCACTGCATCATATTCCCGGCTATGCTCAAGGCGCATGGCGGCTATGTGCTACCCGATAATGTTCCGGCCAATGAGTTCCTGAATATAGAGGGCGATAAAGTTTCCACTTCCCGCAACTGGGCTGTGTGGGTCCATGAATATATTAAAGACTTCCCAGAGCAGCAGGATGTATTGCGCTACGTACTCTGTGCCAATGCACCGGAAACAAAAGACAATGATTTTACATGGAAAGACTTCCAGGACCGCACCAATAGCGAACTGGTATCTATATTCGGCAATTTCATAAACCGTGCCTTTGTGCTGATGCATAAGCTATGCAATGGCAAAGTGCCAAAGCTGCACCAGGATGTGATGGACGATGCCGACCGCGCATTGATAAACGAGATACAGAATGCCAAGGCAAATGTGGAGGCAAACATCGAAAACTATAAGTTTCGCGATGCCCTGTTTGAAGTGATAGACCTGGCCCGCAAAGGCAATAAATACATGCAGGATAAAGAGCCGTGGATCGTTGCGAAAACACTGGCTGAAAATCCCGACAACCAGAAGCTGATAGATAACTGCCTGCACTTGTGCCTGCAGCTCACGGCCAACCTGGCCATCCTCGCCAATCCGTTCCTGCCCTTTACGGCTAAGAAAATGTGCGGCATGATGAAGGTGGTAGACCGTATGCTGGAATGGGAAAACGCGGGTAAGATAAACCTGCTGAACGTAGGCTACCCCCTGCGCGCACCGGAGCTGCTCTTCCGTAAAATAGAAGATGAAGAAATAAAAGCACAGGTAGAAAAACTGCATGCTAACCTTGTAAAAAGCCAGGCGGAACAAAAAGTGGAACAAAAAGAAACAACTGCGGAAACAACAAGTAACATACCGGAACAGAAACCGGAAATAACCATTGACGACTTTGCAAAGATAGACCTACGGGCAGGTACCATTCTCAGTGCCGAAAAGGTGGAAAAGGCCGATAAGCTGCTGAAGCTGGAAATAGACCTGGGTTTTGAAAAGCGCACCGTGGTATCGGGCATTGCAGAGCACTACAAGCCGGAAGATATTGTGGGCAAACGCGTAACCGTGGTGGCCAACCTGGCACCCCGCAAAATGCGTGGTATAGAAAGCAAGGGTATGATATTGATGGCACAAAACGACGCAGGAAAGCTTATTTTCGTAGCACCGTTGGATGAGGCATTGAACGGTAGCGAGGTTCGCTGATACCTTAATAGATATTAATCCAAATATTGCAAATCACAAATTGCAACATCACAAATGAAAAAGAAAACCATCTGGTGGATTGTAGGCGGTAGTATAGCACTTATAGTGATACTGATTGCTATAAGCAAATCATCGAACGACAATGGTACCAAGGTGGCTATTGAAAAAGCTGCCAAACATACAATCACCGAAACCGTTACGGCCAGTGGCAAAATATACCCTGAAACAGAGGTAAAAATAAGCCCCGAAGTAAGCGGCGAGATTATAGAACTGCCCATAGCCGAAGGCGATAGTGTGCGTGCCGGACAGCTATTAGTGAAGATCAATCCTGCTATTTATAGCTCTATGGTCAACCAGTCGGAGGCGAACGTTTCCGAAACCCGCTCGAGGGTTACCAATTCGCAGGAAATGGTAGCACAATCGAAAGCGCAATACGAGCAGGCACTGGCCAATTATGAAAGGAATAAAAAGCTATACGAAGACAAGGTAATCTCTGCCATGGAGTTTGAGCAATTGAAAGCTACCTACCTGGGTGCCAAAGCCAGTTATGAGGCTTCACGCGCCAACGTGTCAGGTGGCCGGTTCAGCGTACAGGCAGCAAGTGCCGGCCTTAGCCAAGCACGCGAAAACCTGCGCAAGACAACTATCGTTTCCCCACGTGCGGGTATAGTGTCGGCATTGAATGTAAAACTGGGCGAACGCGTAGTAGGTACAGCACAAATGGCCGGTACCGAAATGCTGACCATTGCTGATATGAGCCGTATAGAAGTGCGGGTAGATGTAAGTGAAACAGATATAGCCAAAGTAAAAATTGGAGATACCACTATTATAGAGGCAGATGCTTACCGCAACCGCAAGTTCACAGGTGTGGTATCTAAAGTAAGTGTATCCAGCAAGGCTACCGGCCTTACACAGGTGAGTACCGACCAGGTAACCAACTATACGGTACACATCCTGATACTGCCTTCCAGCTATGCCGACCTTGCAGCCGGTTTAGAGAAAGGTAAGTTCGTATTCAAACCCGGCATGAGTGCTTCGGTAGAGATACAAACCCGCCGCGAGCGCAACATACTGTCGGTACCGGTTAATGCGGTTACTACCCGCGACTGGCCCGATAGTGTGAAGAATAAAATGAAAGAAGCGCAGAGCACAGAGAACAACGATATACGCCAGGTAGTATTTGTGTACAACAGCAAAGACAAGAAGGTATATATGCGTGATGTAAAGACAGGCATACAAGACAACCTGTATATACAAATAACCGAGGGCCTGAAGGAGAATGAAGAAGTAGTAATAGCACCATATGGCGCCATAGCCCGTACACTGAAAGACAAGAAATCTGTAACCATCACCGATAAGGACAAGCTCTTCGACAGCAAAGAAAAAGAAGACAAATAGACTGATATAAACTAAGACATTCTACATTGAGTATACTCGGAAACATTGGCATAGTAGGTAATGGTAGCTGGGGCACGGCACTTGCCAAAATACTGACGGACAATAACAGGCATATACAATGGTGGCTGCGCAATGAAGATGCAGTAAAGCACCTGCAGCGCACGCATCACAACCCTAACTATCTTACATCGGTCAGGTTCTTAGAAGGTACTATTCACCCTACTGCAGACCTGCAGCAGGTATTGAACAATTGTCAAACCATCGTGTTTGCCGTACCATCGGCCTATGCACAAAGCGTACTGGAAAGTGTACCTGCGGATATGTGGATGGGTAAAAACATCATATCGGCCATAAAAGGCATACTGCCGGAAAGCAACCTGATACTGAATGATTACCTGGCGCGAAACCCTGCGTTCGACCTGAAGCGGTATGTAGCCATCACCGGCCCCTGCCATGCAGAAGAGGTAGCACAGGAACGCCTGTCTTACCTTACCTTCTCCGGGCTTGACGATGTGCTGACGGCTGCTGTGGCAGAGGCATTTCACAACAACTATATATATACCACGCACAACCACGATATATGGGGTGCCCAGTTTGCCGCCGTGCTCAAGAACATCTACGCCATAGGTGCAGGTATGGCGCATGCACTGGACTATGGTGATAATTTCCTGAGTGTGTATATCACCAATTGCTACCGCGAAATGTACCGCTTCCTGGAGCAGCATTTTGAAAAAGTGCACCCATCTAACGAGCGGCCCGACTTTCATACCAGCGCCTACCTGGGCGATCTGCTGGTAACAGGCTACTCACTGCACAGCCGCAACCGCCTGTTTGGTACCATGCTGGGCAAGGGCTATTCTGTAAAGAATGCCATACTGGAAATGAACATGGTGGCCGAAGGCTATTATGCAGCACGTGGCATGCAAACCATAGCTGCCGACCTGCAACTGGAAATACCTATAGCCAGCAAGATATACAGCGTACTATGGCAACAGGTGCCCCCAGCCGATATGTTCAAAGCACTGGAAAAGACTTTATCATAACAAAACGCCCTGCGATGCAGGGCGTTCTCATTATGTAGTATGCTTTTGTAGCAGGTAGTTGCAAGCCATGATAGACTTACCATCGGGTATGCCGTTACGGGCCAGGGTATCCCTTAGCTCATCCAGCATCATCTCTATTACCTCTATGTTCTCCGCCTCGTGGTCCAGCCCGCCACCGTTCGATACTTTGCCGGCTTCATTCACCTCTGCATAAAACAGGAAGATACGTTCGGACGTACCCCCGGGTGATACATAAAAATGGCATATGGGCTCTATAGCTGCTACCTTATAGCCTATCTCCTCTTCTATTTCGCGCTGCATGGCCGCTGTAGCATCTTCATCTTTACCCAGCATACCTGCTACTACTTCCAGTATCCAGCCTTCGCCATGTGTATAGCACGGGTAACGAAACTGCCTTACGAGGAAGGCCTTTCGGGTATCGGTGTTGTACACCGCTGCCGCTACCCCATCCCCCCTATGAAAACAGAGCCTTGTTAAAGGCTCTGTCATCGTTCCATCGGGCAGTTCGTAAGCAAAGGTAGCTTCTTCCATTTTATAGAAGTCGTCGAAGACGATCCTGCTTTCTTTTACATCTACTTTCCTCATGGGTATTATTTGCGGATGTCCATTTCTTCTATCAGGTTGTGGGCTTTACCCATCTTCTCTATGATGAAGAGGATGAAGCGCGCATCTGTACAGATAGTACGTTTGTACGTTTTATCGAAAGCGATATCGCCGCTCATAGCTTCCCAGTTGCCATCGAAGGCTATACCTATCCACTCACCATTGGCATTGATGATAGGGCTACCTGAGTTACCACCGGTAATATCATTGTTGGTAATGAAGCAGGTGTGCAGGGTACCATCCTTATCTACATACTGGCCATAGTCTTTCTTTGCATACAGGTCCAGCAGTTCTTTCGGAGAGTCGAACTCATCATCGTTTGGTTTGTATTTAGCTACATAACCATCCAGTGTGGTGAAGTAATCGAAGTGAACGGCATCCTGTGGTGTGTAGCCTCCTACTTTACCATAAGTGATACGCATTGTAGAGTTGGCATCCGGGTAGAACAGCTTGCCTTTATTCATATCCATCAGGCCTTTTACATATTGCTTGCTCAGTTCTTTCTTGGTTTTGTTAAACTCATCTACTTTAGGCTCGTAATATTCTTTGTAGTTGCGCACGAAGCTCATAGCATATTGCACAGCGGCATCTTTCTCCAGCTTTTCTATGCTTGGGTCTTTGCAGAAGTCGTTAAACTTATTGCTATCCAGGAAGAAGTTGTTATCTATAACATAAGCAGCATAATCGTTGAAACCTTTATCCATATTATCGCTGCTGTATTTCTTGAATATTACAGCCTGGTACAGGTCAGGATGCTGGCTTTTAGGAATATCATTATAGAACATCTTCAGTGTCTGCGCTATCATTTCCTGCTCTGTGCCTTTATCATACAGTTTGATGCCGGATTTGCGCATTTTCTTCAAGTCATCGATATGCTTCTTAATGGTATCTGCATTCGGATTCTTCTTCTCCAACTCTTTCTGTAGTTTTTCTACACCCGCACCGAACTTAGCCAACACTGGCGCCTTAAAGCACTCTGAAAAGTAAATAGCGTGCTTAGCATAAGGCGCATAACCGCTGTAGATTTTGGCATATTCAGTCATCAGCTTTTTATACTCCGGTGCATTTTTAGCAGCCCATTTAGTAAACTCAGCCTCTTTCTTTGCTTTCTCTTCTACCACGTGCAGGCGTTTCAGTTGCTCTGTCTGGCCTATGAAGTACTTCCAGTAGTTGGCGATACCTGCATATTGAGAAGTCAGCTTCAGGTACACGGCTTTGTCTTTATCCATATGGGCCTTCATGATAGCCAGGCGTTTGTCGCGTATCTTAACGATAGCAGGGTTCACCTCGTTGATAGCCATATCTACACCGTAAGAAACTTCGTAGCGATTGGTACGGCCGGGGTAACCAAATATCATAGCATAATCCCCTTCGTTTACCCCCTTAATGCTAATAGGCAGGTGCCATTTAGGCTGGTAAGGAACGTTGTCTTTAGAATATTCAGCAGGCTCATTGTCTTTACCCGCATATACGCGGAACATAGAGAAGTCTGCCGTATGGCGGGGCCACATCCAGTTGTCGGTATCACCACCAAACTTACCCATTGATTTAGGCGGCGTACCTACCAGTCGAACGTCTGTATATTTCTTATAAGTAAGCAGCAGGTATTGATTACCGTTGAAGTATTCCTTTACACTGGCTACAAACTTGCCGTCTTTCTCTGCACGCTTTTCAATCTTCTTCTTTACTTCTTCCATTTTCTTTGCCAGCTTCTCGCCTTTCAGCTTGCGGGTAGCTGCATTGATCTCTGCCGTTACGTCTTCAATGTTTTGCAGGAAGATAACAGACAAGTCTTTGGCAGGCAGTTCCTGGTCGTGGCTATAAGCCCAGAAGCCATTGTCGAGGTAGTTGTTCTCTACCGTACTCAGTGCGGCTATATTGCCGTAACCACAGTGGTGGTTGGTAATCAGCAGGCCACTTGTAGAGATCATTTCGCCGGTGCAACCGCCACCAAACTGTACAATAGCATCTTTCATGCTGCTTTGGTTGATATTGTACAGGTCTTCTTTAGAAAGTTTCAGACCCATGCGAACCATTTCGTCATAGTTCTTGCCTATCAACTGCGGTAACCACATTCCCTCGTCGGCACGAACCTGTAGCATAGTAAAGGCCGCGACGAGTGATAACAGTATTTTTTTCATTATCCAGATTTAAAAAAAGAAATAAGATATGCGAGCCGCAAATTTAATAAATAGCGGCATAGATACAGGGGGTATAATGCGGGGGAGAAAAATTATTCGGGCAGGTCTGTTTTATTTACCTGTACAATGCCCGTAGGGTTCAATATTTTGTACCAGGTGAAGTCTTCATTCGCCTCCAGTCCATTACCATATATTATCTGTGTAGGCGTTATGATGCGTACAAACTTCTCGGTAAATATCTTACGGATATTCTGGTTCCATACCAGCTCTTCGGTATTGAGGCGTTCCCCCTTTTTGTTGAGCACAGTTACGCTATCACGTATCAGGATATTGCCCTGCCTTTCATAATAACGGGCATATTTAGCCGTGAGCACACTTTCTACCTGCAGGCTGTCGTTGAAAAACTCTACACGCACGCTTTTGCGCATATCGATGTATGGAGGTTTAGCCACATCATTACGTACAAACTCTTTGGCGAAGAGGCGGGTCTTCATATGCCCGTTCTCGCTTACCAGTAAGGTTACGTCGTGGGCTACATCTTCCCGCGCGGTGCCTTTGCCCACAAGCGCATCTATTTCCTTTGGGTCGTTGGTGCAGGAAGCCAGCAGGGTACAAAACAAAATACCCGGAAATATGCTCCGGGCAATTGCTGAAAATATATTGTACCTGTTGGGAATATTAATCATACTTACGCTTGATGAACCATTTGTCGTTCAAAGATATGCCTAAACCAAAACGCACAAAAGTCTCGCGTATCAGGCCATTGGTCTTTGTACCGCGGCTGCCTACTTCTATAGAAGTATGGATGCGTGATGTATTGCGCTTGAAAGGTAAGCTAAGACCGGCTGTAACCGCATAGTAATCGAGCTGTGTATTGCGCAGCTCTACCGGATCGGTACCATAATAAGCCCCTAAGCGGTAGGTAACACGTTGCAGGTATTTACGCATGCTGGCAGGGTTGGGAGTATATTCTCCACCTACACTTACTTTATAAGTACTGCTTGCCAGGGAATCGGTAGTACCATAGCTTTTATAATCGCCCCAGTTAGCACCTGTATAGTCTATGCCCACTACCCACCTGTCATTGCCAGCCAGTTGGATACCAGCGCTATAGCTAAGCGGCATGGTAATGTCCCCTTTTACTTTCCTTGACTGATGGGCAGTATCGAGTTGGCTGCTGTAGTTGTTGTAGGAAAGCCAATACTGATCGCGGCTGGCATTGAGCGTTTGTGAAAGCGTTACCGTACCACCACCGCGTATCATCAATGATTTTTTCAGGGCATGCTCATACATCGCACCTACTTTCCAGCTAATACCGCCTACACGTGTATAGGTAGCAAAACGCGAACTGACCACCTTTTCGCTGGTAGTTAGTGGTTCCAGGGAACTGATGTTATCTATCTTGCCAAAAGTGTAGCCAAAGTTGAACCCAAGGCTGAAGCCTTTGTATTTACCGGCAAAGCCAATGAATGCATTGTTCCATGCCCCATCGCCCTCATAGCTTTTAATAGCCGAACCGAAAGTATCTACAGCGGTAGTATCATTCAGCGAATAATATACCCTTGATACAGGGCGTAAGCCGAAGCTCATACCGGCATATTTACCTATAGGTATACCTACGTTCATATAAGACAAGGTAGCCATACCTGTACGGTATTTATCCGTACCACCCTGCACGGTACGTGTACTACCCTCGCCACCTGCTTCATAAGTGGTGAGCAACAGTGAAGCATAAGATGCGGGGTTATCTGTATTCACCGCATACGGATTGGTATATGCAGATGAAATGCTACCCATGCCTTTCAGCAAGGTATTAACACCATTGCGTTGCTCACCTATACCGAAGCGTGAGTAAGGGGAGTTTTCTTTATTTGAATTCTGAGCGTTGGCAGCTAAAGCTGTAATTACGAATACGGTTGATAAAAGGGACTTAGCGTATGTGTGGCGCATTATGCTTTAGTATTATATTTAGCCCCTTCATTAGCAAATTGGGGTCTGCAAATATCTTACTTTTAAGTTTGCCTTCAAAGAAAGGTGCATCGCCACCCGTTAATACAGCGTTAAAATCAGCATATTGAGCTGCAAACTCTGATACTATGCCGTCTATTTCCGCAGCCATACCAAATACTGCACCGCTACGCATACAGGTTTCCGTATCGTAGCCCAGCAATAGCAATTCGCCTTCCGGCTTCACCAATGGCAGTTTATCCGTAAGGTGGTGCATAGCCGCCAGCCTCATGTGCAAGCCGGGGGATATAGCCCCGCCGCGGAATGTGCGTGTTTTTTGAATAAAATTATACGTAATGCAAGTACCCAGGCACACTACTAAATTGTTATTCGTAGGGAAGGCCATATGTGCTGCTACAGCCATAGCTATCCTGTCTGCACCTAATGAACCGGGGGAAGTATAGGCATTCATGATAGGAACAGGCGTGTTATTATTCATAACCACCAGTGCACGCATCTTTTCTTTTAGCAAAGGCTCTACCTCTACCGACTTATCCGTAACGGAGCAAAGTATGCCTTTGACAGGGCTGTATTCCGAAAGGAGTGCTGCAATGCCATCTCTTGCATCATCTTCTGCAAAACGCCTGAGATCCTGGATCTGGTCGTTTGCGTCAAAAATGGCTGCTTTCACACGGCTGTTACCCCAATCGATACATAGATTTAGAGACATGCTAATTATTTTTAGGTATAGCCAAAATAGTAAAAACAATTAAAAAAGGGAAAGGCCCTGAAAATAATCGCTACATATTAATATCGCCCGACGACAGATTGCGAAAATGGCCATTCATCTGTATGCGTGCTTTAAGCTGTTCCAGGTCTTGAATAATGGGATTAATGGTGCCCGTCATATGCCTGCGCAAATATTCCAGTCGATGCAGTTCAGACATCAGCTCCAGCAATTCATATTCCTGCTGCTTGCTGAGCCCCGCGTAACGAGCTATTTCGTAAGAAATAAGTGCGGACTTATTTGCAGGGAATTTCTCGGCAACGCCCATCAGGTCGCACAGGCGTTTCACCTCGTTTACCAATATCTTCGATATCTGAGAATCGCCATGCTCCATTACATTGGCAGGATAGGTAACGATGGCGCCATTGTACATTTTGCCGGGTATCTCTTTAATGATCTCCAGTATCCTGAAAACCTTTACCCCTGTAGTGCGGATGTCCATCTCACCGCTTTCGTATTCTTTCGCCAATTCTTTTATCTCTATCAGCGTACCATACTCTACTATCTTTTTGTCCATCACCACTGCCAGACCGAAAGGCCTATTGTCTTTTATACAGTCCCTTATCAACTGCATATAGCGGGGCTCAAAGATGTGCAGGTTGAGCGGTTCGCCGGGGTAGATAATTACTTCGAGAGGAAAAATGGGTATAAAATTGGTCATGCTATGAATGCTTACTGTTTTAGCTGCATGGCGTGCCTTTGCCACAGCAGGAAAAACAAATATACGAATACACCTAATTGCACCTCAAGCATGGGTTCTACCAACAATGCCAGCAGCAAAGAAAGCCATACTGTAAAGAGGAAAAAACCATCGCGCGTTCTTTTAACCCAGCGAAGCGGATAACATACCCAGGCCATAAACAAGGCAAAGGCCACTATGCCGCAGCCAAGGCATACTATGAGAAACTGGTTGTGCGGCAGCAATCGGTATTCGGCAGGTACATCAGGATATTTTACATCGTAGCCGCTGTTCATTTCTGCAAGCATATCGCCGGCACCTACCCCGGTGAGCAGGTTTTGCTTTATTTTATCGGTAGCTATATCGTAAGAGATAAGGCGGCCCATATCGCTATAACCCGATGCCATATCGCCTTTTTGATACAGTTCGTAAGTATGCTTAATATACCACACGCGCTTTTCAAGCGTTGGGATATAACGAACGGCCAATGCGCTGCCTATTACCAGTAATGCCATAACTGCTATGCCTTTCAGCAGGCTTTGGGTAAATAGTAAGCGCAGACTCCATAGTGCCACAAACAAGTACCAGATAACAAGCCCGGTGCGCGCTGCGAGGATGTGCAGGTATACAGACAGGAAGATGGCAGCTATGATGACCCACCATTTAGCACCTTTATGTTCTATACGCGGCAGGTAGTAAACACTCCATATAATGAATAAGGCCACCGCCAGGCTATAGCGAATATGATCGCCATAGGCAAGTGTGGGCAATACATGCGAATACACATACTGTTCCGCATAAAACGCGGGATCGACCATGAAGAACGACAAGCTGTAGACCGCGCTGGCTACAAATATGCCCGATGCAATGACAGTAAAAAACGTTAGCTGCCGCTTTGAAAAAGCAGGTAGCAAGGTAAATGCCAGGGGCAAGAGCAATATGGGTAGCTTTACATCGAAACGATAACTCCAGTTATGTTTATCTGCCGTCCAGAAATAAGAGACGACATAAAACAATATCCAACTGATGCCCAACAGCCACCATTTGTCGCGAAACCATTTTTTAGGATGTACGCCCCACAACCCGGCGATACCAAAGCCCATTGTAAACAAAGTGAGCACTACCCTTGATGATAAAAAGCCCACAAGCATACCCAGTGCACAAAACACTGCGATATTGGTACGGGTAAGCCATTTCTGCGTATGGGTAGTCGTGTTCACCAAAGGGGTTTCTTCTATTAACGCATAGCAGCGTTTTTTAGTGCCGGCAAGATAAAACCGCAACAGTTCAATTCAAAATGCGATGCTCAGTTCCGTTTCACATGGGAATAGAGAAATCACATTTATATAGCTATTTTAGCTTGCTATTTTGAAGGACATGGCCAAAACAGAAGACGGACAGGCACAAAAGATAAATGAATTGCTATCGCAGATACATGATGGCAACTACCTGGCATTGGCAAGAGGTATTACATGGGTGGAGAATGACCTGCCGGGGTATCATCAACTGCTGATGCAGCTGCGCGATACCGTTACGGCTAAGGTAGTGGGCATTACCGGCCCTCCCGGTGCCGGCAAAAGCACACTGGTAAATGCACTGCTGCACCACTGGATAGGCCAGGGGAAGAAAATAGCCGTGATAGCCGTGGATCCGTCTTCACCATTCAATTACGGAGCGCTATTAGGCGACCGTATACGTATGGTAGACTTTTATAATCACCCGAATGTGTTTATACGCTCGCTGGCTACAAGGGGGGCGCTGGGGGGACTCCACCCTAAGATCATAGAAATAACCGACCTGGTAAAGAATGCGGGCTTTGACTATGTGCTGGTAGAAACCGTGGGTGTAGGGCAAAGCGAAGTGGAAATAGCAGGGCTGGCCGACTGTACCATAGTAGCATTAGTGCCCGAAGCCGGTGATGAAGTGCAGACCCTGAAAGCCGGCATCATGGAAATAGCCAACATATTTGTGGTGAATAAGGCCGACCGCGAGGCTGCCGACACCCTATACCGCAACCTGCGGATACTGGTGCATGAGAAGGCCGACAATGGCGATGAGATACCTGTAATAAAAACCATAGCTACGGAAATGAATGGTGTGGCAAACCTGGCAACGGCTATTGAACAATACTTTGCCACCCATAACAACGCCCTCGATAAAAGGCTGCACCTGCTGACAGAAAAATGCTGGCAATTGCTGGTGCAGGAGCGTATGAAAGACATCAACCGCAGGCAACTGGCGCAGCAAATAGCCGGTGCCATGCAGCAACCCGGTTTTAACCTGTATGCCTTTGCCCAATCGCTGAATGGCTAAAAAATAATGAAAATACTATCCTTCACAAGCTGCAACAATAAGCTGTATTGTTATATTTACAAGATGTTCGTGGAAAACGACCCTAACATATGCTAATTGATATTATTGCAGGCGACAGACCGGACATTTTACGCTTGGCCCCTATACTGGAAGCTATACGAAACGAGCAACGTAAGGGCACGAGGTTTGGATACAGGTTTATATATACAGGGAAGGATACAGACATAGGCCTTTATAACGAGCTTTTCTCGGAACTGGAAATTGATAAGCCTAACTTAATACTGGATATACAGGAACCAACCGAAACGGCCAGCATGGCTGCCATTATGCTGCGCTATGAGCGCATACTGAACAATCACAAGCCGGATATGATATTGGTAACCGGCCGCTCGACAGGGGCAATGGCTTGTGCATTAGCCGCCAGGAAAACGGCCAATATCAAGATCGCATCCCTGAACGCCGGTGTGCGCACGGGCGACGCTACCAATCCACATGAAATAAATCGTATTGTTACCGACTCGATATCGCAATATTTCTTTACGGCTTCGCATAGTGCCAATCAGCACCTGCGCAATGCCGGCTTTACAGACGAGCAGCTTTTTCTTATAGGCAGCACGCATATAGACAGCCTGCTGAAACTGAAACCACAGTTCCTGCAACCCACCTTCTGGAACAACCTGCAACTGCAGGAAAAGAAGTATTATGTACTGGCACTGAATAAGCCCTATAATACGGCCTACCCAGCTACGCTAAAAAACATAGTGCTGCGTATATTAAAGCATACAAAAGGGCTACCGGTCATCATGCCGGTGCTGCCATCTATTAAGAAGGTGATGGAAGTAGCAGGTGTGCAGGCCCACAACCTGCATATTATGCACCGGATAGGTTATCCGCAGTTTGCCTACCTGCTGGCGCACGCCAAAGGTGTGATAACAGATAGTGTACAAGTGCAGGAAGAAGCTACCGTACTGCACTGTCCTACTATTACATTGTATCCATATACCGAAACGCCGGAAACCTGCGATATAGGCTATAACCTGCTGGCCGATACGCAAAGCAATGCCCTGGAAACAGCTATAGATAAACTGCAGCATAACCACTGGCACAGTGGCAATGCCCCTTACCTATGGGATGGGCAAGCTGCAGAAAGATTGGTGGCTACCCTGAAAAATATGATTTAGTCCTTTTAGGGTATATTTTAATTATCGTTATAAAATAACGATTTGTTAAACACATCATGAAAGGATAATATTATTATTTTAACTTTACAACTTAGCTTCGTAAAGCTATCAGCTACCTCCAGAAAGTATGATGCCGTTGCCCTCACATCTTATTTATTTACTCACTTTTATAAGCGCGCTTATAATAAGTATGGTTTCTATACCGCAGATCATGTATATCTCGGCCAAGAAACGCCTGTTTGATGTGCCTGATAACCATCGCAAAGTGCATCAGCGTATAGTGCCCAACCTGGGTGGCGTAGGTATTTTCTTTGCCTTTATTACTACTTGCTCCCTGTTTCTGAACCCTGATTCGTTCAGGAACTGGAATTATATTATTGCCTCTACCCTGCTGCTATTCCTTACCGGTATTATGGATGACTTAGTATCGCTGGGCCCATCCAAGAAATTCATGGCGCAATTCATCGCGTCCTTCATCACAGTATGCATTGCCGATATACGCCTGACATCACTGCACGGTATCTTTGGCGTGTACGAGCTTACATACTGGTACAGCGTTATCTTCAGCATAGTAGGCTGCATATTTGTAACCAATGCCTTTAACCTGATAGACGGTATTGACGGGCTGGCCGGCTCTATAGGGCTGCTGTGCACCTTTACCATGGGTGTGTGCCTGGCTGCTACCGGTAATGCAGGTGGTGCCTGCCTTGCATTCAGCCTGATGGGTGCTATTGCCGGTTTCCTGAGATTCAACAAGTCGCCGGCGCGCATTTTTATGGGCGACACAGGTTCGCTGCTGCTGGGTTATATGATATCTGTACTGTGCATCATATTTGTAAACTCGTATAGTTCATCGAAGGCTGTTGCTACTATCGTACACTCGCCTGCCGGAGCGTTGGTGATAGGTTTATCGATACTATTTGTACCGGTGTTCGATTCTTTCCGTGTATTCGCAACGAGGCTGGCTAAAGGTTCTTCCCCTTTCAAGGCCGACAGAACACACTTACATCACTACCTGCTGGACCTGGGCTTCACACATTCGCGTACTGTAACCATACTGATAACTGCCAATATCCTTATCATCACCGTATCGCTACTGATGCAGGACTTCAACCCTAATCTCGGGATACTGAGCATACTGGTATTATCATTCGGGCTGTTTGCTATACTATATTACATGCGTAAGAGAAGGCTGGCCCAAAATGTAAAAGGCCCCCGCAAACCCATCCCGCCCATCAGCGGCAGCAATGTGACCAAAACGGGCAACATCATCCACAACGACATAGCAACCAAATAGGCGCAGTTACTGCTCTATCATGTAGGAACTACTCTGATATCGGTAAAGGTAGAGGTGGGTGTTTTCGTGGTAGTCTATATTGTTTTCTCTATCCTTATTGGCTTTGATATCGAAGCGTGTGAAAGGTGCTGCAGTATTGTCTTTTAGTTTATCATTGAAGATGTTGCCATACTTATTAAGCAGGTAACCGTACCAATACAGCGTTTCATAGCCCCTGAAAACCATTTCGCCCGGTTTATTACTACCCACATCTTTTTTGTAGCCATATGCCACAGCCTGACCTGAGCCGGTAGAAAGATCGAAATAAAAAGGAGAGGTGATATATACTACCACATGCGGATATGCATCGGGCTTACGCAAGGAATTCATCGACTTCCATGACGGCATGCCATATACTTCAAAATCGTATTGCGGAAACCATTCGTTAAGCTGATACAACAGTTTTTCAGCCACATCATTATCCAATATGGATACGATCAGCAAATTGACCTTCGTGCTATCGAGTAGTGGCTGTAGCTTAGCCTTAGAAGGCATGGTATTACACAGCACTTTTTTTGCATCCCCATCTTTTATATCCAGATAGCCATATGCATTGCTATCTACCGATACGTTGGTGCGGTATAAAAGTATCGGCGTTTTATTTTTGTGCTTTTTATTAAAAGCTGCTACCAGTTCCTGGCAGTGTGTTTGCAATGATGGCTGCAACAGGATGAAGTAAGGATTGTTTCGCACACCTGCATCCGTTGGCGAGAGTGCAGATACAAAGTTCACCTTCTTTTTAGCTGCAAAATTGGCCAGTGCCGGTATATACGGTGCATTTACAGCACCAATTACCAGGTCGGTATTTTCCAGTTTCCTGGCCGCTATCAGTGCTTCCGGCTTTTCGGCAGGGTTGGTGATATCATGGACATACAAGTCAATACTGTAACCAAAATTGCTCAAGGTATCAGCAGCCAGTTTCAGACCTTCATAAAAGTCGAGACCTTGAATTGCTTTTTCAGGTATTCTGCCTTTAAACACAGGTTTACCATCCCGTACCAGTTCATCCAGGTATAGTTGCGCAAACACATCTACCCTATACCTGTCTTTCTTAACAGATGCAGGATAATCCTGTATGTTCTCTTTCTTCTTTACAACAGGCTTTTCTTTTACTACCGGTTTTTTGGGGGCTGGCTTTGGTTTCGATTTAGACTTTTCTTTGCGTTTAAACCACTCTTTCCAAAACTGGGCATGTGCCGGCTGACTATAGCAGCCGAGCAGTGCCACCAGTAATATCATTAGACCTATTGTACGTTTCATTCCGTTTGCTTTATTCCCACTCAATAGTTGCAGGGGGTTTGGAGCTTATATCATACACCACCCTGTTGATACCTTTTACCAGGTTGATGATGTCGTTAGATATCTTACCCAAAAGATCGTATGGCAGATGTGCCCAGTCGGCGGTCATACCGTCTACAGATGTAACCGCGCGCAGCGCTACGGTGTATTCGTATGTACGTTCATCGCCCATAACCCCTACACTTTGCACCGGCAACAGGATAGCACCTGCCTGCCATACCTGGTTGTACATATCACTATCGCGCAGGTGCTGTATATAAATAGCATCGGCTGCCTGCAGCAGTTTTACCTTTTCTTCACTAACGGCGCCTAGTATGCGGATACCCAGGCCGGGACCGGGGAACGGATGACGCTGCAGGAACATGTCGTCAATACCCAGTTCTTTACCTATTTTACGCACCTCATCTTTGAACAAGTAGCGTAATGGCTCTACCAGCGACAGGTGCATTTTTTCAGGCAGTCCGCCTACGTTGTGATGCGACTTGATGGTAGCCGAAGGGCCGTTTACAGATATAGATTCTATCACATCGGGATAAATAGTACCCTGACCTAAGAAAGACACATCCGGCAACGCCTTAGCCTCTTCCTGGAAAACATCTATGAACAGTTTCCCGATTATCTTACGTTTCTGCTCAGGGTCGGATACACCATCCAGTTCGCCATAAAAGCGCTGGCGGGCATCGATACCTTTCGTATTCAGGCCTAAGTGCTTGTACCCTTCCAATACCTGCTCAAACTCATCCTTGCGCAGCAGGCCATTATCAACGAAAATACAATACAGATTATCGCCAATAGCACGATGGATAAGTGTGGCAGCAACCGTAGAATCGACACCACCGCTGAGAGCCATCACTACTTTTTTATCGCCTACTTCATTCTTAATGCGTTCCACCGTTTCCGTAACGAACGAAGCAGGTGTCCAGTCTTGCTTGCAACCGCAGATATCCAGTACAAAGTTTTTCAGCAACTGGCCGCCATCGGTGCTGTGTGTCACCTCGGGGTGAAACTGGATAGCATATACCGGGTTGTTAGCATAATTATCGGCAGCTTTGTAAGCCGCTACCGGTATGCTTTCGGTACGGGCAATAACTTTAAAGCCTTCCGGCAGTTGTTTGATGGTATCGCTATGGCTCATCCATACCTGCGAACCATTGTTGATGGTAGCCAGCAGCGGTTCATGAACGATATCCTGCAAATGCGCCCTGCCATACTCACGATGTGTAGATTTCCCTACTTCGCCCCCAGATTGCTGTGCCAGCAACTGTGCGCCATAGCAAACAGCCAATACCGGAAGACGATCGCCCATCTCCTTGATGTTTACTTTAGGTGCATTGGCATCGTTTACAGAAAACGGGCTACCCGACATGATGATACCTTTCAGGTTTTCATCATACGTCACCGGTTTAGTACAAGGTTGAATTTCGCAGTAGATATTCAGCTCACGCACACGACGTGCTATCAATTGTGTGAATTGTGAACCGAAATCAAGTATTAAAATTTTATCGTTCATCTTAAGAATTAATATACATTAATATTATGCCTGGCCCGTAGTGCCTCCAAAATTGAAAGGGGCTGCAACCGTTTCCTGCTCTTTGATAGGCCCGTTTTGTGCTTCAAAACGTTTTACATTCTCTACCAGTGCACGCATCAGGCGTTTGGCATGCTGCGGCGTCATCACGATACGTGATTTTACTTTTGCTTTAGGTACATTGGGCATTACGCTTACAAAATCGAATACAAACTCGGCAAACGAGTGTGTAATGATAGCAAGGTTGGCATATGTACCATCGGCCATATCTTCTGTCAGTTCTATATTCAGCTGCTGTTCTGCTTGTTGATCTTGTTGCATATAAAAAGGAAAGGATTTAAATGAAGTGGCAAAATTAGCAAAAGATAGCCAGTAGTGGAAAGGATGCCTTATAGAAATGCCATGGATTTAGTGTTTTTATTATAGTTTTGACGCTATGCGTTATCTATTGGCCATTCTATTTATAGCATTGATAAGTTCGTGTAAACCTGAAACATATGTGCCTAAACCACGTGGCTATTACCAGATAGACCTGCCCCAACGCCAATACCAGCAATTTAATAATGCAACTTTCCCGTACAGCTTTGAGTACCCTGTTTACGGTGAAATAACAAAGGATACTAACATGACAGGTGCCAGGCCGGAAACCCCGTACTGGATAAATATTGACTTCCCCACCCTGGGCGGCAGGATATACCTGAGCTATAAGCAGGTAACACCGGCGCAGCCGATTTACAAGCTGATAGAAGATGCCTATACGATGTCGGTAGATGCGCATGATAAGCGCGCAGATTATATAGAACAAAACGTGTTTCATAATGACACTACGCATGTACACGGGCTGTTTTATAAGGTGGGTGGTAATGCCGCATCTGCTTACCAGTTTTTCGCTACCGACTCCAGCAAACATTTTCTGCGCGGGGCGCTGTACTTTGATGTAACCCCCAATGCAGACTCACTGAAACCGGTGAATGAGTTCCTGAAAACAGATATTGAGCACATACTGCATACGCTACGCTGGAACTAAACCAATAGCATGCTGACGTAGAAAGTGGTGCCTGCACCATGTACACTATCGAACCGGATATGACCGCCATGTGCCTCAACTATTTGTTTAGAAATAGACAATCCAAGGCCATAAGGCTGCTCTCCTGAAGTACCGAAGCGCTTAGCTTCCGTAAACAGGTCGAATATCTTATCCTTGATATTATCAGGGATACCAATGCCATTGTCTTTAATGGCGATAATAAGGTCATTGTCGCGCTTTGACACAGTTACGTTAATCTGGCCACCTGACGGACTGAACTTAATAGCATTATTGACAAGGTTATTGATAACCCTTGTCATTTTTTCCTTATTCAGTTGTGCCACTATAGGCTCCGGCGACAGTGTAAGGTTTATTTGCTGATTTTTTTCAGCAGCTTTGAAACCCAGCAGTTCTGTCACACCCTTCATCATACTATTTACATCAGATGTAATGTGATATGAAAAAAACCTCGGTAGTTAAAAGAGGATTTACTATTTTCGCAGCCCGAGAATTACACGGCCCCGTAGTTCAATGGATAGAATAGAAGTTTCCTAAACTTTAGATCCAAGTTCGATTCTTGGCGGGGCTACTAAAATATTTAATCTACTAAGAGTCAATATAATTTGAATACTTGTTGACTCTTATTATTTTGTAAACAAATGATTATCAATATTATTAGGGTTCGATTCCTACATCTCGATTTTGACTAGAAAATTTGACATTGATTACAACAATATGGGGGAAGATATACCACCCATTACCCCTGAAGAAGTTGTAGAATTATATAAAAGTTACGGTGACGATATTTCGTTAGATATAGCTAAAGAGATCATTAGCTTTATTAGCAAATTGGCTCAAATAGCCATTCAACAAACACCTATAGATGATCTAGATTGAAAGAGAAAAGCTGAAAGTTAACCTCTCCCGATTTCACTATCCACCCAAATCTGGCCGCCCTGCGCTTCGATAAAATCCTTGGAAATTGCAAGCCCGAGCCCTGTGCCTTTAGCCTTTACCCCAGGCACCTGAAAATACCTTTCAAACAGCCGGGGCTGGTATCCTTTAGCAATCCATTACATAAACCGAAGAAATCGTTCTAATTAAAAAATAGTATTGCTCCGCTAACCAGCACCAGTACGGCGGATATTAAAATCACGATATCCATCCATCGGTATTCAATAGAACTATCTTCTGTATCTGTCCCCGATGTAGTAATAAGCATTGTGATAAATTTACACTACGACCGAAATAATCGTAGTCAGAAACTAATATGTAATCAGTACATGTGATAAGGAGATAAACAGTCGAATTAATACACGCTAAGTATGTGAATGAAGAACATGAAATCGATGCCGCTATTCTTTGTAAGATGCAAGGTACGTCTAATATACCGTGTGGACTAAAGTATTCTAGAAGAAAAGTGTGATATGGCTCAGTGCAAGTCGAGAGTAAGTTAATATTATAGCAAGAACTGTTTAAAATGAATTTAATTGCTGTTCATATAGCTCCTTTCTACGCAAAAAAATAGAATGACTACAATGTTATTTCCAAATATCACGTACAACACAAACTTATTAGAATTGGTATCTACTTATATCGAGAAATAAGATTATTTTATTTTAAAAATGACATAAGATGTCAAATTATACATCTGCTATTTCATTAAGCGATCTTTTGTTCATAGACCAGCAATCTATATTGTAAAACGTGACATCTGAAATATTGCTTAATGCCTCCTTTGTCGCAAATGCCTGGTGCGGTGTAATCATTACATTGGGCCTGCCCATTAAGTTCAACAAAACCCGATCTTTCACTTTCTGTGTCGAAAGATCATAAAAGAAAATACCTGTTTCCTTTTCATAGACGTCCAAGCCTAAATACCCGATTTTTCCGTTGTCAAGCGCATCTATTGCATCCTCCGTTTTTATGACCGCCCCACGGGCGGTATTGACAAGCATTACCCCCGGTTTCATTATGTCAAATAGTTCTTTATTGATCATGTACCGGGTATCCTTATTAAGCGGAACATGTAATGTTATAATATCGGAAGCAAGACAGAGCTCTTTTAGTGAGACATATTTCAGGTCGTATTTTTTCTCTAATTCCTCATTTCTCTTTATGTCGTGACCTAAGAGCTTACAGCCAAAGCCATTCAATATTTTGGCTATAATGCTCCCTGTTCTACCGGTGCCAATTATACCGACCGTTTTTTGATGGAGGTCAAAGCCGATAAGTGGTCCCACAGAAAAATTGTGTGCCTGCACTTGTGTATGGGCAAGTATTGTTTTTCTGTTCAGAGATAATATAACAGAGACCGCGTACTCTGCTATGGCATAGGGAGAATATTCAGGCACATTAGCAACGCTCATTCCAAGATCGCGAGCCCTGGCTATATCTACATTGTCGTAGCCTACGGCCCGTATAGCAATGTGTTTGACACCCGCCACGTATAACTCCGTAATTACGGCTGCCGATACATCGTCGCCGGCAAACACTACGACCACGTCATGGTGTTGAGCTAAAGCCGCTGTACCTGGGCTTAAAGCATGCTCAACGAATGTTAACTCATGACCGTCTCTGTTTGCGTTCAGAAAATAGGGGCGTTCGTATTCCTTGGTGCTGTAAAATATTACTTTCATGATGTTGAATTAAAACTTGACTGGTTAAATCTCTATATATACTTCTGCCAAATGGGTCCCTGTCTCGTGAGTAAGTGATATAGTATCACCTGCTCCGTCTTCATTTCCCATTTTCCACCGCGAACCTGAGCCGGCTACCTGGAAGATTTTAATTTTATAAGTGGCATTTTTATAACGATACATCACTGTCACAAATGGCCATTCCAGTGGGAAGCAGGGCTTGAAACGAAGTTGGGTTGCCACACGTTCCAGGCCAAGCAGTGAGCTGATGACAAACTGGTACATCCAACCCGAAGACCCGGTATACCAGGTCCATCCGCCACGCCCTCTATGCGACTCATTGGCATACACATCCGCGGCCATTACATAGGGCTCCACCTTGTAAGTCTGCACATGCTGTGCATCAGAAGTGTGGCTTATAGGATGTATCATACGAAACAGATCCCACGTCACGTCGCGCTTACCCATTTTTGCAAATGCCATTAATGCCCAGATAGCTGCATGGGAATATTGTCCGCCATTTTCACGCACACCGGGTACGTACCCCCTAATATATCCGGGGTCGACGTTGGATTTGTCGAAAGGTGGATCAAGCAGTTGGATAATGCCTGTGTCTCTCTTCACCAAATATTCGTCTAAAGCAGCCATTGCCATTTGCCCGCGTTTAGTACCGGCTGCGCCGGATAATACAGACCAGCTCTGCACAATGGCGTCAATCTTACACTCCATATCATCCTTAGAGCCTAATGGTGTGCCATCATCGAAATAAGCACGCCGGTACCATTCTCCGTCCCAACCCGATGCTTCAAGATTCATCTTTAGTTTATCAGCCTCCGTTTTGCATATCACGGCAAAGGCTGTATCTCCATAAGTATTCGCCAATTCCGTAAAACTCATCAATATGTCATATAAAAAAAATCCCAGCCAAACGCTTTCTCCTGCACCTTTGTTTCCGACACGGTCCATTCCATCATTCCAGTCCCCGGATCCTATTAGCGGCAATCCATGACTGCCCATTTGTAAACCACGTCGTATAGCCAGTAAGCAATGTTCGTATAAGCTGGCCTGAATATTGCCATTGCCCGGCAGGTCGTAGTGTGAGTCTTCTTCCGGTCGCAAGGCACTGCTTTCCAGGAAACAGACAGGCTCATCCAAAATGGCGATATCTCCAGTAGTGGTCACATAACGGCAAACAGCGAATGGCAGCCACAGCAAGTCGTCAGAACAGCGCGCGCGCACACCTCTGCCTTCGGGAGGGTGCCACCAGTGCTGCACGTCGCCTTCTGCGAACTGCCGGGAAGCACACAAAAGTATCTGTGCACGCCCAATTAAGGGACGGGTGTGCAAAAGCGCCAGCACATCCTGCAGCTGATCTCTAAATCCAAAAGCACCGCCGGATTGATAGAAACCCGTCCTGGCAAATATGCGACAGGCAAGCGTCTGATAAGCAAGCCATCCGTTAGCCAGAATATTTAATGCGGTGTCAGGAGTACTTACCTGCACTGTCCCCAATACATCTTCCCAGTATGCTTTTACTTCCTGTAATGAAGCGGAAACAGCCGTCCTGTCTGAAAATTTCCGCATTAAAATTTTCGCTTCGTCCATATTTTTTACACAACCAAGCTGAAATACTATTTCCTTTTCTTCTCCAGCCGGCAGATCAAATTTTACCTGCATGGCTGCACAGGGGTCAAGACCAGCACCACGTCGTCCTGAAAGTTTTTTCCTAAACAGCGCCTCAGGGTTTCTGAGATTGCCGTTTCTTCCGATAAATTCGGTGCGGTCTGCCGTAAAGCTTGACTGGCCGGGATCATTTATCTTAAAGAATGTCACCCTTTCGGTAAAAGGCGTATTATATACATTGCGAATCAGCAGTGCAGCGGAACTACTATCGTATCCCGATATGACATGCATATTTGTTTTGGAACGGACATCCCCCAGTATCATCTCCAAAAACCCGGTGACTGAAATCCTACGTTCGCAACCGGAGTTGTTTTTCACTTTTATTACTATAAACTTAACCGGTAAAACTGCATCTACATGTATGCACATTTCCGAATAAATACCCTGTTCTATATGGGCAAAAGAGGTATAACCAAAGCCGTGGGTAGTGATATAATCGGAGCTCCCCGCTTTGGGAAACGGTGACGGTGACCAGGAGTGGCCGGTTTCTTCATCCCGTAAATAAAATGCTTCGCCGCCTTCGTCACTCACCGGGTCGTTGCCCCATGGTGTAATCCGGTATTCATGGGCATTTACAGCCCAGGTATATGCAGAGCCGCTTTCAGAGACCACTGTACCAAAATCGGGATTGGCAATAACATTCACCCATGGTGCCGGGGTAGGGTGCGTTTTATCCGTTATGATTTTATACTCTTTCCCGTCTTTTGTAAACCCGCCGAGACTGTTGAAAAAGCTCAGATCCCCGGGTAAACTGATTTTATCTCCGCTCAGATAGGTTGTCGCTGGCTTCAATTCCAAAAGGGGTGGCAATACAGGTTCCTTTAAATATTTGTTCACCTGCTCTGCAAGGGTTCCGTTATTATCGTGAATAATGACACGTGCAACGCTTGTAAACAATAGTCTGTCCTCGGGAGATATCTGGTCAACAGACTTGATAAAAATTCTACCCGGACTGTCATATATGCTGGCGCCAACTATTTCCGAGGTTATCAAACTTGATATTTGCTCCTGTAACAGCTGCCGGTACGAACCATGATCCTCATTCCATATCACTAAGTCAACAGGTAACCCTTTTAAACGCCAACATGCATGCGCTTGTACC
>CABHOP010000082.1 GCA_902168085.1 uncultured Bacteroides sp. | reverse complement strand
AGCAAAGACCACTTATCCCCCCAAATATCAAGTGAAGTACTAATCGGGCAGTCCGACCTTTTTTTCTGTATCATAAAAATATTTTAAATAAAATTACTTGCAAATTGCAAGTAATTTTATATATTTGCACTTGCAAAATGCAAGTAAAAGTACAGATAATATATGAAAATGAAAAACAGTATTAGTTACAGGCGCTTCTTCGGGCTTGGGATTGTTAATAGCAAACAAGTAGCGCAGTAAAGGTTGCAATGTAATCGGCACCAGGCATAAAGGCACCTCGAAACTCATCAGGATGAAACACTTTGCCTGCAATATTTCGAAAAATGTTCTTAACCAAATAGAGATGAAAAAAATACTTTTTCTAACATCATTAGTACTAATAAAAATGACAACATCAAATGCTCAAAGCAGTAATGCTAAAAATGAGACGTATAACTACGCAACAGTTCCTACACGTTTTGTAGAAGCTAACGGAATAAAATTCGCCTATCGATCTTACGGTAAAGAAGGTGATATACCCGTTATCTACTTCAATCACTTAACGGCGAATCTTGATAACTGTGACCCGAGAATTATGGATGCCATTGCAGCACATCGCCAAATCATTTCTTTCGACTATAGAGGTGTGGGTGCTACCACAGGAATACAGGGAGAAAGCATAGCCGATATGGCTAAAGATGGCATTGCTTTTATTCATGCTTTGGGATACAAACAAGTAGACGTTGTAGCATTCTCTATGGGTGGTTTTATTACACAGGAGATACTCTTATCAGAGCCCCAATTAGTTCGCAAGGCAATACTAGCAGGTACAGGGCCCAGAGGCGGCGCAGGCATACCCGATGTTGTTGGATCAACTTACGGCGACATATTCAAAGGGTTGCTGACATTCAGAGACCCCAAGTTCTATTTATTTTTCAATCAAAATAAAGTGGGTAAAGCGGCTGCAAGAGATTTTCTAAGTCGACTAAAAGAAAGAAAAGAAAATCGTGATGAAAAAGTGAAACTATATGTGCTGAAGAAACAATTGAAAGCCATAAAAAGCTGGGGGAATGAAAAACCAATGGATTTGAGCGCGTTCAAACTGCCGGTGTTTATTGCTAATGGCGATGCAGACAGAATGGTTCCATCAACATTGTCTGAAGATATGGCAAAGCGTTTCCCGAATGCTCAACTAAAAATATATCCCAATTCAGGACATGGTGGCATTTTCCAATATCATGAAGACTTTATCTCCAACGCCATTGACTTTTTAACTAAGTAAACAGCATAAATATGAAAGCATTTATTGTAAATAAGTACGGTAAAAAAGAAAAGCTACAGTTGGAAGAGGTAGCAACACCAAATGTAGCAGATAATGATATTTTAGTGCAGGTACATGCAGCAAGCGTAAACCTGTTGGACTCAAAAATCAGAAACGGCGAATTCAAAATAATTTTACCCTACAAAGCACCATTCGCATTGGGGCATGATGTTTCAGGTGTTGTGACAAAAATCGGCACGAAGGTCAGCAAATTTAAAGTTGGTGATGAAATATATGCCCGTGTATCAGATTATCGAATAGGCACTTTTGCAGAGTACATTTCTGTAAATGAAAATGATGCTGCTGTAAAACCCAAAAATCTTTCTATGGAAGAGGCTGCTTCTATTCCACTGGTAGGCTTAACGGTTTGGCAAGCACTGATTGAAAAAGCGAATCTTAGAAAAGGTCAAAAGGTTTTCATTCAGGCAGGATCAGGCGGCGTTGGCACATTTGCCATTCAGTTGGCAAAACATTTGGGCGCCACGGTTGCTACCACAACAAGTGCTGCAAACACAGATTTGGTCAAGCGTATGGGGGCTGATATCATTATCGACTATAGAAAAGAGAATTTTGAAACAATTCTGAAGGATTATGATGTGGTGCTGAATAGTCAGGGTACAAAGACATTGCAAAACTCTCTAAAAGTACTGAAGCGCGGAGGTACGGTCATTTCTATATCCGGCCCGGCCGATCCTGAATTTGGCTTACAAATCAATGCAAATTTTTTCGTTAGGACGCTGCTGAAACTGTTAAGTTCGGGCATTCGTAAACAGGCAAAGCGACTTGGTGTAAACTTTTCTTTTCTATTTATGAAGGCACAGGGCGATCAGTTAAGACAAATCACAAGCCTCATCGAGTTTGGCGCAATAAAACCCGTTATAGATAAAGTATTTCCCTTTGAACAGACGAACGAGGCCATGGCGTATGTAGAAACAGGCCGTGCAAAAGGGAAAGTAGTTATAAAACTAAGGTAGTAGCTACAGCGCATTCAATGCGTTGCTAAAATCAATCAATGGTAGTATAGATACAACAAAAAGCCGCTGAAATTCAGCGGCTTTTTCTGTGATCCCGTTGGGACTCGAACCCAAGACCCATACATTAAAAGTGTATTGCTCTACCAACTGAGCTACAGGATCAATTCCCCGATTGGGAGCGCAAAGATACGCAAGGATGCATTTTTACAAAACCTTTTTTAAACTTTTTTTTGCGATTATAACGAAACCCGCTGCCACTGCGGCTATTAATGGATAGAAAAGATAATCATTTAAGGTTTTTCATTGATTTTAGCAATCCCCCGATTGTCATATTTCTATCATTATACCTGCAATAATTTTTAATTGAAGTTTAATCTAAGTATTTTGCTTGTCTTCAATAACATTCCAGTTTTTTATAAATGAAAAAAGCTCTATTTGCATTGGGTATGGTGGCTATCTCTGTCCCATCATTTGCCCAGGATCACAAGCACGTAGATTATACCATTTCGGCTTTCGATGGGTATAACCAGCTTGGCATCGCAAACAAAAAGGCAGTAACTGCCTCGCAGCGCAGCGTGCAGGCTGCTTTCCCCGGCTTCTATGCTGCAACAGACAAACTGACGGGCCAGGTGCGCGATATTTACGGTAAAGCTATGGTAGTGCCCGGCATGTCTATTGCCGATAAGATGGCCTACCTGATGGATAACAACCTGAAACAGTTGGGTATCAATAAATCGGAATGGCGCCTGCAGAAGATTACGGATGCGCCACATGCTTCTTTTGCATATTATGAGCAGTATATCAACGGTCGCAAGGTCGTGTTCTCTCAGCTGATGGCGCGCTTTACAAAAGACGGCCGCCTGCAGCGTATCTCATTGAAATCGTATGGCCAGCCGGAGGAAATAACAGGCACTGCCCCTGCTGTTACCCGCCAGGCTACACTGGATGGTACTGCCCTGAATGCAGATATGAATGCTGTGATGAATGTGCAGTCGAAAAACGTTGATAATGAATGGGAATGGTTTCCCGTGCCCGGCAACAATGGCTACACATTGCAACCGGCATGGCACTATACCGTATCCGGCCTCAGCAGGCACGATGAATATATGCCCGTAGCCCTAACTGGTTATGTGAATGCTATGACGGGTGAAGTGTTGTACCGCATCAACGAGGTGAAGGAAGAAGTGGACCTGGTAGTAAAGGGCAATGTATATAAAGACAACATGGTAGACCCGCCATCAGACCAACCGCTGGCCAACCTGGCTATCGTATTGGGCGGCAATACCAATTATACCAATGATACAGGCTATTATGTAGATAACACTACCAATCCACCTGCCACTGTAGATGTGAAACTGCAGGGCAAATGGTCTACGGTGCGTGTTGGCGGGGCATCCGGTACTATACCGTCTGTCAGCACTACGGTAAATGGCAATGGCACTACGTTTGTATATCCACCTACCGCTCCGGCAGGTGTGCCCCATATCAATGCATACTACCATACCAACCGTATGCACGATTTCATGAAACAACATTACCCCGATGCCAGTGGCTTTACCGGCCTGGATAATTCGCTAACTACAGTAGTGGAAATATCTGCAGCCGGCGGTGGTTGTAATGCATTCTATAATGGCGCTTCTATCAACTTTTATGAAGAGAATAGCGGTTGTAATTCATTTGCCAACATTGGTGATGTAGTGTACCATGAATACGGGCACGGTATCAATGGCCGCTTTTATGGTTTTATAAAAGGTAGCGGTGGCATGAGCAATGGTGGCCTGAACGAAGGGTATGCAGATGTGTGGGCGCTGAGTGTTACTAAAGACCCGGTATTGGGCCGTAAGGCTTTTAAAGGTGGTAGCAACATCCGCACTTACAATGCCACGCCTAAAAGGTACCCGATGGAATGGACTGGCGAGGTGCACGATAATGGTGAAATAATTGCAGGCGCATGGTGGGATTTTGGTGTGAATATCAATAGCGCAGATACCATGACCCTGTTGTTTGCAAAAACACTGTATGATGTGCCTGATGGCCCTGAAGGTACTGAACTGGAAGTGTACCAGGAAGTACTACGCTCTGCACTGATTAATGATGATAACGATGCAGACCTGGCAAATGGCACGCCACATATGAAACAATTAGTAGACGCATTTGCACGCCATGGTATCTTTATGATGGGCGATGCGTTGCTGGAGCATACAGAACTGGATAACCGCGAGCAGGAAAACACAGAGATACCTGTAACCGCCAACCTGGTACTTACAGAGCCTGCCTTCTTCCAGCAAATGAAACTGGTATATCGCAACCGTGCTGTAGGCACATGGGATACACTGGCGATGACTAATGGCGGCAATACAGCTACAGGCGGTGTTATCTTCAATGCTACCATACCCGGCCAGCCTGCTAGGTCTATTATCGAATACTATTTTGTGGTGTACGACATTACAGGTACAGGCGGCCACTCTTTCCCTAACAGGTACAATGCATCTTTCGATGCGGCACAGGTAACCATCCCTTACCAGTTTGCCGTAGGTGTAAGGAAAATACGCGGTACATCTTTTGAAGATGCATCTACCGACTGGTCGCTGGCCGAATCTTCAGATAACGCTACGGGTGGCGATTGGATACATGCCGTGCCGGTTCAGTCTACCTGGAAGCCTTTCGGCTCCAACCTGAGCCTTATAGCGCAAACAGGTGCAGACCACACCAGCGGTGCCGGTAAATGCCTGGTAACAGGTAATGGCGTATCTGCCACAACCAACTATAATTCGGCAGACGTAGATAACGGTAAAACAACCGCTACCACACCCGCGCTCGACCTTACAGGATTCAACAAACCTATCATCGAATATTACAGGTGGCATGGCAACGACCGCGGTGGTAGAAATACAAATCCGCGTACAGACCTGTGGCGTGTGCAAATACGCGATACCGCTTCTTTATTGTGGAGAACTGTTGAAAGTACCTACCAGGCCGATTATGAGTGGAGGAGAAGGATATTTGCTGTAGATGAATATCTGACATCGAGCAAGCATGTGCAGATGCGCTTTGTAGCTACCGATGCTGTTAACAGTTCGAAAGTAGACAATGGACAAAACAACGTAGAAGCTGCGATAGATGATTTCTTCATTTATGAAGGATGGGCTACCGGCGTTGCAGAACAACCACAACGTATGGACCTGCACGTATATCCTAACCCGGCAGATAATACAGTAACGGTTACATTGCCCATCGGCGTAGCAGGTAGCATTTCCCTGTTCGACCTGACAGGCCGTGCCTTGTTTACACAAACAATGGATGCCGGTACCGTTAAGTACACATTCAATACTGCTTCATTAGCAGATGGGCAATATATGCTCATCATGCAAACCAGCAATAAAACAATACAAGCACAGAAAATAGTGGTAAAACACTAATGGTTCTGTTCTGATATTTTAAAAGGGCTGCCAATCGGCAGCCCTTTTTACTTATTCAGTATCGTGATTTTTGAAGACCGTGATATGCCACCGGGGTTGATGCCCGGCTTGCCTTCTGGTATATCCATTTTCAGGTCGGCATAGTATGAAACCCACACAGGGTAATAGGCATCGCTGCCCGGTATGCGGAAGGTCATCGGTTCCAGTGCGAAGAAAGGTTTATTGCCGTTGGCCTTTTTGAACGCATCATATATCATTTCAGAGCAATAATATTTCTTATTGTTGTAGATGAAAACATCATCATAAGGGATGCCCTTATAGCGCAGTGCTACCTTTACAGCTTTCTGCACCAGTGGTTGGTATGCCTGCTTTATGCGCCCTACATATACTTTATTGCCCGATCGAGAAAGAAATGCGGCTAATGGTGTCAGATGCACATCTTTGCCTATGGCTTCTATAATGAAAGTGCTGTCCTTTTGAATCGTTACCAGCCCTATATGCGAAAAGTCGTGCCCGTCAAAGCCTTCCGTTACTTCTTCTATCGCATTGCATATGGGTCCGCAGTCCATATCCTGAAACAGCAAGTCGCCATTTTGTAGTGGAGGGAGGTCGTGGGTTTGTGCCGTGCCCGCGCAGCAATACAATAAAGCAAAGCCTAGGAAAATGTGTTTAAGCATGTAATGGTTTGAGGCAAAAGTAAGCATTAGAGGCCTGACCTGTTTCGGGATGGTGGTTTAACCGCAAGTTATAACAGGCACATGCACATGTCATCTGCCAAAATTTCGCTACATTAGTAGATACAAACAGCTATAGAATGAATAAAATATATGCACTTGCTTTGGGTGCTTTAATAGCATTTTCGGGATGCAGTAAGAAAGAAGGCAAGGACAACACCGCACTAACGTTTAATAATCGCGTGAATAAAGATGTGGTGCTGAGCGTGTACCGTAGCATGGAAGATTATGGCAATAATGTAAGCCCGCTGGTGCGAAAAGTATTGAAAAAGTCCACCATTACTACCATACCAGCCAGTGAAATACCATTGGGTAAAACCTACTATATGGATTGGCATACGGACGATTATTATTACAGCAATTGGTTTAACGATATGTACCCGCAAAATGGTGCGCAGGTAGCATTTTTGCCTTCAGAGGGTAATAATACCTATTTCATCGAGAGCACATTTACAGGATATGCCCGCCAGGCATTCCTGAAAACGGATGATCTTTCCAGCAAATGGAGGGCAGTAGATGCCTACCTGGTAAGCGCATCTACAGGTTATGTATCATTCTGGGGTAGTATGAGCGAGGCTGAAAAGTATAAAGAGCTGACTGTGAACAAAAACTTCACCGCCGATTTTACCTACAGGAATGGTTCGGGGCAAACCACTACCGATAAGCTGAATTTTAAAGTGCATCGTTTGAACGATCCGTATATCGAATTTATGAGTGCAGAGGGTGCCAGCCTGGGCTACATATCGGCAGGTAAGCTGCCTACCGGCACACCACCGGAATACCGCGCCGAAACAAGGGATACTATGATGGCCCTGTTTCCTAATTCTGAGTATTATTTCATGATGGTGCGTAATTAATTTAAGACCCTTATTCTATGCGATATACGATCATTGCCATTATAGCGCTGTGTACGGTAATAGCCTGCAAAAACACTAAAAAAGCTGTAGCCAAAACGCCACCGCAAACTGTGGCGGCAGAGCCGCGCCCTTTTAAGGTAGATACCATTACACCTATGCTGAAACTGGCACCTGAACCTAACGGTTCTATGATGATAACGAATGTGCAGGTATATGTAGTAACTAAAAACCAGCCCGCAGCAGGCGTAAGGGTAGTGCTGGCCAACGGTGAAACGAAGAACTATATTCTGCCGCAAATACAAAACCTGGAAACCTTCAGCTTTGGGGGCAATATGAAAATACCCGTGCCTAAAGGCGCACATGTGATAATAGATGTTTTTGACGGCACTACTTCCAAACCCATGCAGGGTAAAATGGTAGTAATGGGCTACCACGAATAATCAGCGTATAATGAGTATGATAAAAATATCCTCGGCACTGGTAGTGCTGATGTCGGTAATTTGTTTTGCAGCCTGCTCATCGGGCAAAAAGGCAACCGGTAATGCCACCACAGCAGCAACGGTTAAAACAGACAGTGCCAATGCACCGATAGTGAGGCCGGTAACCAACAGGCCGGCCATGCAGAAGGCCCCGGTACCGGTTTATGACAAGTAAGGTAGTGTATGTCAATAATATACCAGCATAGATAATTTAGAAGTTATCAATTTTACATTAAATGCGGTATTTATGAATATTTTATTATCTTTACCTACTCAATAAATCACTTATGCCACCCAAAGCAAATCATATAAAAGATGTGAAGCCGATACAGCTGAAGCAGGCAGCAGCTATCCTTATGAAGAGGCGTAATGTTGCTACCAAAGGTGAGATGGCTGAAAAGATAAAGGTGACACCCTATTATTATTCAAAAGTGATAAACGGGGAAACGCCATTGACACAGGCTTTTCTGGATAAATTCCTGAAATATGCACGTGCCGGCAGCGTAAATGAAATACTGGCATCGAAAAAGCCACCCCGCAATATGTATGAGGTGATAGCTGAGGGATTGCAGAACTACATGGAGGTGCGTAAAGTGACACAGGCCGAACTGGCACAACACCTGAAAACAGACCAGCAGATATTAAGCCGCATACTGCACTGCAAAAAGAAACTTTTTAGCCCCGATATGCTGTTGGAGATATTGAGGCTTATTAAATACAAAATCTAGAATTTCATACGATATATTAAAAATGCCCCCGTAGCTTACGGGGGCATTTTTTTGGCCTATATTAGCACCGAAAATAAAAAGCAGATGAAGACCGTATTACGTTTTGCCACCCTTGCCATGTTACTGCTTGCTGCATGTAAAGATAAAAGTAATGACACTGCAGAAACAGGTACGGAACCCACCGATAGCGTGAGCACAGAAGTAGCAGCACCTAAGCTGATAGCTTACAGCGTGGTAGCGGAATACCCGCACGATACCAAAGCATTTACGGAAGGGTTGCAGTTTGTAGATGGCTACCTGTATGAAAGTACGGGGCAATACGGTAGTTCGGAACTGCGGAAAACGGATTTGAAAACCGGTAAGGTATTGGAGCAGAGAAAACTGGATAGCCGCTACTTTGGAGAAGGGCTTACGGTACTGAACGGGAAAATATACCAGCTGACCTACAAGGAGAAAATGGGTTTTGTGTACGACCTAAAAACCATGAAACAACTGCAAACATTCAACTTTATAAATGCAGAAGCCTGGGGGCTTACCAATGATGGTACCAGCCTGATATATACCGATGGCGGCAGTAAGCTATACTTTATGGACCCTGCCACCATGCAGGTGACAAAACAAGTAGAAATAACCGACCAGTATGGCCCGGTGCTGGAGGTGAATGAACTGGAATTCATCAATGGCTATATTTATGCCAACCAGTGGACACGCGACCTGATACTGAAAATAGACCCCGCTACGGGCAAGGTAGTGGCTATAGCAGATATGCGCGACCTGCGCCAGCGTGTGGGCATACCCGCTACTATACCGGGCGATGAAACCAGCCCCGAAGTAATGAATGGCATAGCCTACGATGCGGCACAGAACCGCATCTTTATAACAGGCAAAAACTGGCCCAAACTGCTGGAAGTAAAGTTGGATAACTAAGTATTTTTCACGCCTTATAAATACCGTATTCGGGGTATTGGAAGGATAGGGAACCATGTGCATTTTTGCAAACGGGGAGAGAACCCGGTAACCGCAAACTGCCATGGATAAGAACCTCACTGTCTATCCCATATCTACAGGTAATGAGCTGACTATATTTTCGGTGGCTTGTGTATCCGGTATCCGGATACTGGATATGCACGGCAATACCGTATTGCTGAACACCGGCATATCCGGCACGCACCATATCATCAATATAAAAGAACTGCCGGAGGCTACATATATAGTAGAGGTGTCCTTCGATGAAAGGCGGATGGGCAGGGGCGTTTTTGTGAAAACATAGCATAGAAGAAAAAAAGGCGCATACACGATATGTGCGCACCTTTTTTACCTACACGTATGAAACACTAAAACGTAGCCTGAAACGCCATTTGTAATGAAGAAAGCGAAAAGAGAACGCAAGACTCCGGGGTTTGTTCAATAAGGTCTTCATAACATCATCTTTTATTCGGTTATCATTCTGCTTCTACTTATAAAGACACGCTGCAGGCTTGTTTCGTTGGCATAGTATTGTGAAATAATTGTCAAAAACAAGCAGACGTATATATGACAAAACAGCTGCCAATGGCAGCTGTTTTTAAAACGGAATGGCTATGTTATATTATCAATCGCCCTCGGTAACGGGTATGATTACTTCAAAGGTTTGTTCGGCAGTAATCGTTACCGGTTTACCGGCTTCTACTGCAAAACCTTGTGGGTCCCAGCCTACACCATACAGAAAGTATTTACCCTTTTTAAGCCCCGTGAAAGTAGCTGTAGGGTTGTTATTCACCTTCACGCATTTTACAGAATCATCGTACTGGCCGGCGTTAAAAACCGGGTTGGGCTTATCCAGTGTATTGTACTTGATGTATATCGTACAGCTATCGATGTTTTTGCCATGATGGCGAGGTATGGCATTGATAACGGCACTGCCGCCTTTACCACCAATATCCTCTTTTACAGGTGCCGGGTCTTCCCTGTCGCAGGATGAGATGCCTGCAATAAGAATGCCTGCAAACATCATTTTTATGATACTTTTCATAGGTCTTTTTTATCAATTTTATTCATTTACTACCGATGTAACGCTGAACATGGTAGCATAATTATCGGCTATCATTTTAGAAGTAGCATTTACAGTCATCAGGTTGGTCACATTGGCTACTTTAATGTTGGTGCCAAACCATTTGTTTGCATCCGCTTTCAGCTTGATAGTACTTTCTTTATCGGCAGATAGCACCATTTGCTGGGGCAGGGTAATGGTTACGCTACGTATGCTATTAAACTCACCTTTAAAACCGCCTATATGATGCACGAATTTTTTATCGGTAGCAGTAGATTGCGGAGAAGTGCCTTCTAATTGTGCCATGATATAACCGGTGTTCCACGACCAGAACATACCGCTGGCAGCATTATTAACGTCCAGTCCGCCGCTTTGTGCGCCGCTTACATTGCGCGCACTGTCTACACCCACCAGGAAGCTGATGCTGGTATACGTACCGGCAGGTACATCTTTAATATGGAAGTGGTGAGAGCCTGCCACATCTGCCTTTACCGGGTAGTAGCTCTCAGGTTGTACATACTCGGTACCATCTGCTTTTTTCAGCTTGATGTTGGTAATGAAATAATTGAACTTACTGATGGTAACACTTTCGCCGGAAGCGGTTGTATACGTTTCGGTGTTTAGTGTTAGAGCTTTATCGCCAAAGTAATTGGATACTTCAAAGCCTACCTCTCCGGTAGCAGAGCCGGTAGGCGGGGGTGTAACGGTCTTGTTGTCGTCATCCTTTTTCTGGCAGGCTGCTACACTTATGGCCAGCAAAGCAAATAAAGATAAATTTTTTAATTTTTTGATATACATGAGGTATTCGTTTTAGAGTAGTTTAAGTAATTAATATAGACAATAATTATACCAGTTATGGTTGGATGCTAAAGATAGTGCTACTGCTGCCTCCATTGCCATCGTGGTCTATCTCTGCGGCTAATTCCAGTACCAATTGTGCCGTGCTGTCGATGGTGTTTACCCAGTAGTTGTTTACATCAAACTTGTCTGAATGTACATGCTCTTCAGTGCTCCACAAAGTGGCATCGGTAGCCTTGTTTTTTATTGCAAGGGTATAACCGTGCATTTGACTAATATAGCTAACGGAAGCCAGAATGCGTATGGTATCGCCCTTGCGATATACGTCACCTGTTTTAGGTGATGCGATGCTGATATTTACCTTGTCGGGTTGCATCGGCGTTTCGTCTTTCTTTTGGCAGGCAGCCATCGTTAGCATGGCCACTATTATAGCGGGTATGAATAATGAATGTTTCATCTTTTATAATGGTAAATCAAAACAAGAAAAATATCCCTGCATCTATACGCTGCCTGGCCGTTACGTAACCGGCGGCATAATACTGATGCACAGGTATGAAATAAGAAAATTGCAGGCCCAGCTGCTTATAATACACCTGCGCACCGGCAGTAGCAAAAAGCATGTTTCCTCCCGTTTGCTCGTTTAGCCATTTACGCGTGTAATTGTCATAATCGTGCAGCGTGTATTCGTAGCGCAGGCCTGCTTGTGGCAGGATGGTAAAGCTGCCCGCCTGCAACCAGTAAAATGCCTGCAGCGATGTGCCCAACCTGTTGCCATACTTGTAATCTTCCTTATTGGCAGTAGTAAGCGTGTACGATGCTTCGGCATTGAGGCCCCATAGTGCATAGCGCAGCGTATAGTTGGCATTCAGCAATGCATCCCAGCTACCGGTGCCGGGCTGTATGTTCAGTATGCCGTCATCTGTCTGTGCATTCTGGCTATAGCGCTTGCCGGTAGGTGCTTTAATGCCCGCACCTGCCAGCAGCATGTGGCGCACGCGGTTGCTATCGGGTGTTTTAATGAAAGCCACATTGGCCAGCGCCGATACATCGCCCAGGCCATGATAACTGCCCGTAGCATTCCTTTCCTCGAAATGGCGGGTGTTTGACATATAAGGCACAAAGGCAAATAGCTGCAATCGTTTGCCCACATTAGCACGGCCCCATAGCTGCACGGTATTGTATTGTTCCTGCGTATGCTCCCTGGCCGACTGTTCGGTAAGGCCGGGGTGGGTGCTGGAAAAGCTGCGATACTGGTACTGTACACCGGCAAAATGCCTGTAGAACTGGGGTAAGATACCCAGGCCCTGGCTGCTGCCCGATGCGCCGCATACATCGCATGCTGTGGCTGCGGTGCCGTATAGCACCAGTAGCCAGCATAAGATATGCTTCATCTTAAAAAATCAAATTATAATGGAAAATAGATAGCTGTACCGGATGATACAGCATGTAAAAGCATACTATGCTACAGGCGGCGGATGAAAGATGGATAACAGCGGATGATGACCTGCAGGTGCTGTATATATTGAATGATGTGTATTGCTCTCGGGGTAATTGTGCAGGGTGATGCTGATGTTTTCAACAGGCATGAAATCGACCCATTCCGGTGCCTGAGATTTTTGTTGTGAATTGTTGTGATTTTCGTTGTTTTCTGTTTTGCTCAGCTGCTTGCGGAGGTAGCATTTACCATTACACTTTTTCTGTGGTTGGTTTTTATTCTCGCAGAGCACAGTAACTACATAGGTTTTATTGGCCTGGTACCATGCTACGATACCCAGCTTCAGCACACACTGGAAGCACATGCACAGCAATAAGGATATGGCCAATACCTGTTTCATGTTATGGCAAAGTTAAGGTAATGCGCCTTTCAACAGGCAATAACAGGAAAATAAATATGCTGTTTTTATTCGTTGAAGATATGCGATACATAGCCATAATGCACTAATTGGTCGGGATGGGAGATGAGATGCGTCTTACCATTGTTGAGCAGGTACAAGGTATCGGATACTTGCAGGATGTGTTTATACATATGGTCGGTAACGATGATGCCTTTTCGATGTTTGATTGTTTGCATCAGCGCCATGATGCTTTCTACATGCAGGGGCATAATGTGTGTAAAAGGCTCATCGAGGATAGAAAATTTTGTATCGGCCAACAGGATGATGGACAATTCGATCATGCGCCTTTGTCCCCCCGATAGCTCTTCCATGGTTTTATCCATATCAGGTTCATATTCCTGAAAGTGTGCAAGTAGGGTTTGCGGGGCGATGCCATAATATTGTAGCGCTGCAGATACCTTTATGCCTGCCGGTATAAAATGGAACTGCGGCAGGTAATTGAGCAGGCCGGGTACTGTATAGGCCCGACGGATATGTTTACCATCGCAACGTACGGAGCGTGCATAAGCATGCATGGTACCAAAGGCTACCTGCATAAAACAGGATTTGCCGGAACCATTACGGCCCAGCAGGCCTGTAATATTGCCGGTATCGCAACGTACATATACATCGCTAAGGATGGGGCGGTGGCCGAACTGCAATTGTACGCCATCTATTTCAAGGGTATGGCTCATAGGCGTGCGGCTATTAGCATGCATAGGGTGAATAACAGGAAATCGGCAAGGAAGCATGCCAGCCACAGAAGGGTAGCAGGCAAGTGAAGGTTGTAGTAAAAGAACATTTCCTTACGCCTGTTATAGCGTACTATGATGTATATAAAAAAGTAGGAAAACAGCTTCAGCAGTATGGAAGCGCTCCAGGTTTCGGTGCCGGCAGCGTATAGCAGTTGCGCGCACAGAAAGGTAAGCAGCCATGATACGGGCGCAAAGGTTTTATAAAAATGCCATATAACTAAGAGGCGCAGCATTCAATATTATAACTTTACACATCGGTATTTATTGTATAAAAAGATAAAACCACCCTATGCGGATGGTTTTATACTTTACTTATAACCCGTTCGATTATTTTATGTGTATTTCAGATACATTCAGGTACGTATCGTATACCCTGGCTGCTGTATCCGGTATGCGGAAGGAGGCCCAGCCCGTTACCGTTTTATCCTCACCTTCCAGCGAAAAATCCCAGCCTTTGCCATACAGGAAATAACTACCTTTCTTCAGGTTGGTAAATACGGCCATGTACCTGCCATTTTCCACCTTTACATTCATGGTGTCATCCCATTTCATGTCGGTAGGCATGGCGTTGGCGTCATACCTGATATAGATGGTGCAGCTATCCATTGTAGCCTCGTGGTGTTTAGCTGTTACACGCAGTTCGGCATTACCGCCTTTACCACCCACAGGGTTGGGCTCGGCAGGTATAGGTTCATTTTTCCTTTGGCAGCTAACTGCTAAAATGGTAGCGAATGTCAGTACAGAAAGAGAGTATATTCGGCGCATAATGAACTAAAGATATAATTAGTTTGGATTTTATAAAATACCTGATTTAAAAATATTTATGGTTTTTACCCTGTTTTACCCTAAATTATATGGCAATAAATGAGCATGAAACTGTATTGGCTATTGATAGTACCGCTGCTGTGGGCACAGGGCGCCGTGGCACAAAGTACCACGCTGCGGCTGATAAATGAGAACACCTACAAAGGCGATACTTTCACGTATGTACTGACAGATTCGGCTACCTATACCTATTCGGGCGGGCGTAGCAGCAATATGAAAACAGGCAACCATGCGTATGATACCTTTGCATTGTATCAGCCGGGGCCTAAAAACCGCTATATACGTACGTACGATGGTATCAACCGCATAGCCACCCACAAACGCCAGCAATATAAAAGTGGTGCCTGGCAGGATACTACCCGGTTTACCTATCGTTACCTGGCAGGTACGCAATATGATAGTGTGCTGACAGAGCAGTGGAGTGGCACCGCATGGGTAGCCGACCAGGTAGATAGATACAAATACAGCACCGGTATGCTGTTGGATACTATTCATCACCTGAAAATGGACGGGATGTGGCAGGAAGTAGCACGTGAAATATACCTATACACAGGCACTAATATGACCGAGCATCGCTTTGAGGTATGGAACGATACACTGGTGCAATGGGATACCTGGCAGCAGGAATTATACCATTATGATGCAGCGAACAGGATAGATACCTACACGGTCAACCGCATCAACCTGCTGACACTGGGCCTGGAACCGGGCACGCGGCAGGTGTATGCCTACGATGGTGGCGGCCGTGTGGCCAGCCATACCTATTACCGCTGGTTTGAACCGGCTATGCGGTGGGAGGGTTCAGAAGATCATTTATATACATATACCACAGCGGGGGCAATAGACATAGAAACCATCAACACTTGGGATTTTGCCACACAATCGTGGGGGCCGGACAGGCGGAAACAATATAGCTATGACTTATCGGGCAACGTGGCATCTGTGATAGAAAAGCGCTTTCAGAATTTTGCATTCGTCAATCTCTTCAAACAGGAATGGCTGTATAACGGCCACGACCTGCCTACTGTTTACCGCCTGTTTCAATGGGTAGATGATGGTGCAGGCTATTGGCGTTCTTACATCGGCCCTGCATCGCAAATAACCTATAAGTATGAAGAAGTGCCCGATGGCATAACTACAGTTATAAAAAGCGATAACCTGCGGCTGTATCCCAACCCTGCCGGCGGATTTACCAACCTGCAGATAGAATGGCAGCAGCCGTTGCCTTTTACCATAGCGATATATGATGTGCAGGGCAGGGTGGCCTATTATAAATCTTTTGCAGCAGCCAGGTTTTTTAACGGTATGCTACCACTGCAGGGGTTGGCCGCAGGCAGCTATATAATAAAAGCTGCTAATAGTAACGAAGAAATGACAAAACGACTTGTCATTGCAGGCCAATAAAATATATTTTTGCCAGCTAACGTTATAGATAGGTCATGCGCTCCATATTGGTTTACAGTTTATTGGTATTGATGATGGCAACCGTCGGTGGTTGTTGTAAAAGGAAGCAGTACTGCGACCTTCAGGAACTGAACATCCTCATCATAGGTTTTGACAGGGGTGCATCGCGCAGCATTATAGTGAAACGCTATGCGCAGTGGGATAATAATCGCACGAAGGCACTGGATTCAACCCAATATATATATAATGGTACCGCGCCGGTAGTGCCGGGGCGCCCCGATACGCTGCGCTTTAGCGACTATAACCCTACCAGCGGCCCGCAAAACCGCATTAAAGCCGGTAACGATTGGGTATTGACCCTGCCGGCGGTGAATTACCGTTATCATATTTCAGACATCCGCGATGACGGGCACCATTCTGAAATAGTAAGGTGCAATGATGATGAAACCAAATGTACCAAAGGTATCTCCTCCTTCAATGTAAATGGCAATCAATGGGGCGGCAGCAATTTTTATATAAGTAAGTAAATAGAAAAATCCCCGTCTTCCGGGGATTTTACATTTGGAAACAGGCATTGCCTGAATAAGGTAAAAAGGGGCTGGCCATTATGATGCCGGTTGTGCTGCTTTCTTTTCTGCACGCTTTGCCTTTTGCTGCTGCACATATACCAGGATGAAAGCCACCAGCAGATAACTGCGTAATAAGATGCCGATAGGTAATAAGGATAACGATTTCATTTTTTGTTTTGAGTTTGTTGTTTAAATGTTTGCTGCTGCTACCAGGCAGGCAAGTATGGCGATGAACAGGGTTGTTTTTTGCATTGGTGTGTTTTTTACTTTTTGTTTTGTCTTGTGTTTGTTTGATGATGCAAAGATGCAGTGCCGCTTTGCACTGTAGAAATTTTTGGGGCAGGTTAACGAGTTCTTTAAATACAGTTAACAAGCTGTTTTATAACTGTTAACCAATCATTAAGAATTATGCTGTAACGTGCTGTAAATAAAGCGCTACGGCACGAAAAGGCTATAATTACTGAGTGCATATTGCTATATTAGCGGCCTAAACCCACAAGGGGTTTGCAAATGACAAAAGATAAAAAACACACAACACTGCAACAGGTATGGGAAAAGCTTGCCGGCCGGCCAGACGACTTTTCTGTACAGAACCGCACTATCAATTCACTTAGTATCATTACGCTGGGTATGCTATTATGCATACTGGTGGTAAACATTATAGCGGGCCTTACAATATCTACATACATCACCTGGGTGCTTATTGTTATCCAGGCACTCATATACTATTTCTCGCGCATCAGAAGGCTGTTCAACTATGCTATAGGGGCGTATGCTATATTCAGCTATGCGGCGCTGATAATTAATTACAGGGTGAATGCAGGGATAAGCGGGCCAACCCTGTTTCTTTTCTTTCTATTATTCTACGTACTGCTGTCCATTACGCCACAACGCTGGCACCTGGTATGGGCCATCATACACCTATTGACCGTAGTGGCATTGATAGCCATAGAGTATGTAAGCCCCGGATGGGTAACTGTAGGCTACGGCAGCACTGCAGAGCGCTATATGGATGTGCTGGGTACCTATGTACTGTGCCTCGCTTTTATATACATCATTACCAACTACCTGCTGAACAGGTATAACCATGAAAAGCGCCTGGCCGACGACCGTGCACGGGCCATACAGGAACATGTAACCAAAATAGAAGAGCAGAACGAAAAACTGAAAGAAATAGCGTGGCTGCAATCGCACAAGGTGAGAAACCATGTGAGCACAATAATGGGGCTGGCGCAATTGTTTAATGAAAAAGAGGCGAACGACCCCGCCAATATAGAAGTGATAAAAGGCATAGTGAACACAACAGAGCAGCTGGACGATGTGATAAAAAATATAAATAAACTGACGAAGAAAATAGAGGAAAATCCTTAGTTATTTTTATGTATATTTAATACCGACAGCTTATACATCAATACCATTTTTGCCCGTCTTTTCTTAATGAAGACCATTTATCGAAATGCCCGGGTGCAAAAGGCCTGGGATTATATAGTAGGTAGCCCGGAAGAGTTCAACTCTGAAAACCGGAGGGTGAACGCGTTGGGGGCTATTATCCTGTTCATTTTCCTGGTTTTTCAGCCTATCAATATGGTAGTGGTGCTGCCTGAAGTAGCATGGGTAACCGCAGCACTCACCCTGATACAAGGCATTGTATATTACCTTTCCCGGTTTCGCAAAAAGTATACCCTGGCAGTTGCCATATTTGCTATTGTCAGTTTTTCGGGGTTGGTTATTACCTACTACTACGATTCGGGCATGAAGGGGCCTAACATCTGCCTGTTCTTTCTCAACTTCCAGGTACTTATTTCCATCACACGCAGGCGTTATCACCTGCTCTGGTTCGCCCTGCATGCATTGCTGGCTGTAGCCCTGATGGGTATAGAGTATTTGTACCCCGGTATCATACCCATAGCATATGCAGACCGTACCAAATATTTTACCGATTACATCTTCACGTTCCTTATATGCCTTTCGTTTGTGTATATGATAACGGATTATCTGCTGCGCATATATATAAAAGAAAAAGCGACAACCAGGGAGCATGCACAGGAAATAGAAGAACAAAACAAAAAGCTGCAGGAAATAGCAAGGTTACAATCGCACGAAGTGCGCAACCATGTGGCTACCATTATGGGCCTGACACAGCTATTCAACAACAGTGATATAAACGACCCCGCCAATAAAGAAGTGATAGACGGCATAGCTGCAACTGCAGCCGACCTGGATGCTTCTATCAAAAATATCAATCAACTGACGAATATAAGCGGGCACCCGTAATACTTTATTTTATACCGGCTTTTACCATTTTTATAGAAAAAAGGTTAGTAAAAAGCAAAAATAAGCAAAACGGTTAAAACCGTTGTTATACAAAGCTTTGTAAAATTGTAGTCTTAGTTTGGAACTCGGTGTCTGATAGGTTTTGTGCTTAAAATGACAAGGTTAGGTTACTAATTCGTTACCGATTGACAACGGTAACAATACAACTTAACTGATTATACTTCAGTCTTTTGCTCTGTTTTCTCTATTTCCTTGTAACTCAATGTAATTTAATTTTAAACATTAAACATTCGAGTTATGGAGCAGACAAAAAAATCGACGTTCAAACTGCTTTTCTATCTGAAAAAGAACGAACTGAAAAAGAATGGTAACGCCCCAATTATGGCACGTATTACCATTGATGGAACACCTAAAACTTTGGGAACAAAGTTAGAAATTGACCCTAATAATTGGGATTTAAAATACGGAAGAGTTGAGGGCAAAAGTGCCACAGCTTTGAGCATTAACAAAAAACTGGACAATATACGAGGGCGTATTGACAAGATATATGAAGATATGCTGAAGCACGAGGGCTTTGCTACTGCCCAAAAAGTAAAATTATCTTTTTTGGGTGTAGGTGTAATGGATGATGCAATACTAAAAGTCTTTAACGACCAAAATGAAGATTTTAAAAAATTGGTTGAAAAGGAAGAACGCTCCCAGAGTACCTATAATAAATATATCACTGTTTACAATCATCTTACCACATTTATAAAAGAGCGTTATCATCGTGATGATATGGCTTTTCGGGAATTGACTGCCGACTTTATTCGTGAGTTTGATTTTTATCTTCGATATGATTTACAGTCCTCTCATAATACGGTCTGGGTTTACACAATGCCTGTATTAAGTCTGGTTGAATTGGCTATTAAGAAAGGTTTGATACGTGATAATCCGTTTCAGGATTATGAAATTAGTATGGAAGAAACCGACAGAGGGTACATTCTTAAAGAAGATGTTGAAAGATTTATGCTATGCGTACCATCGCACCCACGCTATGAACTTGTAAAAGACCTTTTTATTTTCAGTTGCTTTACCGGACTTGCATACGCAGATATTAAAAAATTGACAAGAAACAATATTCAATCATTCTTTGATGGACATCAGTGGATTATCAGCAAGAGGAAAAAATCAGATGTTGCATCCAATGTTCGACTAATGGAAATACCAAAACGCATCATTGAAAAATATCAGGGCACAACAAGAAATGAATTTATCTTCCCCGTTCCGACCAATGCAACCTGTAATACCCACGTAGGTAAATTGATTGGAAAAGCAGAAATTATTACAGAACAAAAAGTAACCTTTCATACGGCAAGACATACTTTTGGAACAATGTTCTTGACCGAGGGTGTACCACTTGAAAGCCTTAGCAAAATGATGGGACATAAAAATATTGCTACTACTCAGATTTATGCTAAAATCACAAGCCAGAAAATCAGTAAGGATATGGACTTAGTTGCCCCAAAATTTCAAGCTATGGAAGAAGCATTTTTAACAGCAATCTGATTAATCTTTATTACTTCATAAGCGAGCAGAACTTAACGGTTCTGCTTTTTTTATGCCCTCATTAATCCATTTTCAAATCTCTATCACAGGCTTTCATAGCCTGGTCATTTATTCTAAAAGGTTTATTAGATAATAAATTTTCCACAATCAACCGGTAAAAAGGCAGCTAAGTTATAGCGGGCTGCCATCGCACCTCCCCAACCAAAAGACTACGGCATAATGGCAAGGCAAAATGATGGCTTCGCCGGTTGTAGTGTGTTGCCTTGCCACCCTCCGGGACTTATTCCGTTTCCTTTTGGTTTTTCCGCATAGCCCGCTTGGATTATCTGCTTTCTTTTTTCCGGTTTTTCTTTTGGAAAAATGATTTGCGAAGCGAAGCGGAGAAAGCCACTAACAGGGAGCAGGAAGCGAAGAAAGCGAACGTAACAAAATGTAAAACTTTTAAAACAGGACGATTATGAACATCATAGGAAGACTGACAAAAGATGCGGAAGTACGCACATTGTCGAACGAAAAACAGGTAGTAAACTTCTCAGTTGCGACCAACGAAAGCTACCGTAACAAACAGGGCGAACGTGTAGAGCAAACAACCTATTTCGATTGTGCCTACTGGCTATCGGCAAAAGTAGCAAACCTGCTTACAAAAGGCACATTGGTAGAACTCACGGGCAGGGTAAGCACAAGGGCGTGGATAGGCAAAGACGGCGAAGCACGTTCGGGGCTAAACTTCAATACCTCACAAATCAAATTACACGGAGGTAGCAAGAAAGTAGAAACCGTACAGGCTACTGCTGCACAATCTGAAAGCAACGGATTTACAGCGCAGGGAGTAAATGACGACCTCCCATTTTAACAACTAACATTCAATCATTTTTTAACTATCAAAATTTCAAACATTATGGCACATAATATCAATTTCAACGAGAGAACAGGACGTTATTCATTCTTTAGCGTTCAACAAAAAGCGTGGCACGGTTTAGGGCAAATCGTGGAGCAATACCCAACAAGCGAAGAAGCTATTATACACGCAGGGTTAGATTATGAGGTCGAAAAATCCCCTCTATTTACCAAAGGTTCGGGCATTATCGAAACTGCCAACGGCATAGAGATAGGCAGTAGCGAATTAGCTGTACCTAACTATTTCGCCAACATACGCACCGATAACAATGCAGTATTGGGCGTAGTCGGCAAGGATTACCACATTGTACAAAACCGTGAAGCCTTTAATTTCTTTGATGCTATTGTAGGTGGTGGCGAGGGCATTCTATATGAAACCGCAGGAGCGTTAGGCAACGGAGAACGCATTTTTATCACAGCGAAACTACCCGACTATATCCGTGTAGGCAATGGCGATGATGTAACGGAAAAGTACATTTTCTTAACCACTTCGCACGATGGTAGCGGAAGTATCACAGCCGCATTTACTCCTATCAGGATTGTATGCCAAAACACACTGAATGCCTCACTACGCAGTATGACCAATGTAGTTCGTATCAAACACACTTCGGGAGCAAAACAACGTATCGAGAACGCCCACAAGATTATGGGACTTGCCAATACTTTGAGCAACCAATTAGAGGGTATTTTCAACGAGTGGACAAAAGTAAAAGTGAATGACCGAGAAGTAAGAAAGCTAATCCAGTTGGCACTTTGCCCAAACAAGGAAACGCTTGACCTTATCAAAAAAGGTGCAGACGATGAAATTTCCACCGTGTTCAAAAACACCGTTGAAGACGCATTTGCATACGCTATGATAAGCGACACACAGCAAATGGATACCACCAAAGGTACATTGTTCGGAGCTTATAACGCTGTTACAGGCTACTATCAGAACGTAAGAAATTATAAGAATGATGAAGCCAAATTACAGAGCATTGTATTGGGTGGAACTGCACAACTCAAATCACAGAAAGCATTTGAATTATGTACTGCATTTGCTTTGGACGGTGCGGAAATCCTAAACCTTAATTAAATAATAACAGGCTACCGCCTTAAACGGTGGTAGCCTACTATAAAAAATCAATATGGAAGCGAATACAATAGAAGAAGCAAAAAATCTGGCTAAAGCACAGAGCCTTGAAAAGAAGCACATAGACGAAACCATACACATTATTTACTGCAATAGAACAGAAAAATTCTATGTAGATACTAACGGTTTAATACGCCTTTGGGAACAATCATTCGGCTACTATGTAAATGGGATTTATACCTCCGAAAAATTAAACTCTTAACAGCAAAGCAATGTACATCACAGATTTAAACGGTTGCCTAATTGAAGTAACAGACCTTGACGAAGCCATAAGAATAACGGCAGACTACAAGGAATACAGGCATAAGGATAAAAGTTTTTCGGAGTTTGACAAAAGGCAAAAAGCCTATTGGGTGGATATGTACGAGAAACTGACAGCAATCAAAGAACAAGTAACAACACATTAAAATTTAAGAGCAATGAACACAAATTTTTTCAATCAAATACAGCAATTGGATTTTACAGGAGTATTGCAACTGAACATTTCTAAGGGAGTAGAAAATAACCTAATTGTATCGATTATTCTCAACAATGAGCAATGCGGAGATAGTGCCAAAAACCTCATTCCCCCATTGACATTTAACGCCACGCCCCAAGAGTTTGACGAGGGATTTTTTCAGCAGATAACCGCACCTATACAAACCGTTTCGGGTTTAATGGTCGATATGGAAGCCTTTATGAAGCAAATGGAAGCAGTCAAAATGCAATCCGAAATGGAGAAGCAGAAAGCCGAGAAAGCCAAAAAGGAAAAAGAAGCCAAAGACAAGAAATACAAAGACGGTATGGCAAAGGTGGACGAGCTGGAGAAAGAGGGCAAATTCCGTGAAGCGTGGATGAAAGTACCTGACATTACGGAGTTTCCCGAAAAAGCAGATGAGATACGCAAACGCAAAACATCATTGTCCGACAAGTTTGCAACACCGAGCCTTTTCGGAGCAATGGAAGAACCAACCGCAGAGCCACTACAAACGGTAGAAGCTACTGCCGATTATCCCATTGATGAAGCAGACGAGAACGAAGAACAGTATTAACCCTTAAAATCGAATTTATGTTATTAGCAACAGTATTACCGAGAGTTTTTATACTCAAAGATAAAGGACAGGAAATCACATTGACCGACCCCGAAACAGGTTGGAGCGTGGAAGCAGTAATGAATTTTTACGCCAATATGTACCCGATTTTGACAACTGCAAAGGTATCAGCACCGAAGATTAAGGACGATGCAGTCGAGTACAGATTTGAAAGCGTAATGGGGACAAAAGGATAATTTAAAACCGTAAAGCAATGAACTATGCAACGCAACAAAATATCGGGAACAATCCATATACCCGAACAGCAAAGGCAACAGAAGTTGCACCGACAGTTGGGCGAGTTCGCACAATGGATGCAAAGACCAAAAGACGCAGACCAAGTACAAAAAGACAAACGGAAATCCGTACCGATAGCAATGCTACCAATGGTTTTTTAAAATGTACGTTTCTGCCTAAATTGAAAACAGCACAATCTGTACAGGCTTGTAAGAAATCGGAAAGGGATTTTTATCAGTCCCTTTCCAAACTTGCCGAGCATTACAGCATTGAGCCAATGCCAACCCAACAGGATTACGGTTATCCCTACAATATGGTACTGGCTATGTGGGATATGGACACTAAAATGAAACGAAGCCTTAGAAATTGGGACGGTTTTAAATTGATACTGGACAGTAAGAAAACCTTTTTAACGAGTGAGGAAAGATACGACACAGGTACAACGCTGTTTTACATTCCTATTGTTCCACTCTTTGAAATGTTGCACGACAAACAGCGAAAACACACCGCACATTTACTGACTTCGGTTTGCAGTTATCTGTACCATATTGCCCGAATACCGTATTACAGACAGGAGGACAGTTATTTGTATTGGCTGTATGAAACGCATAAAGATTGGATAGATAATGACGATGAAACGGAAGAAACCGAAAGTTATAAAAATGAATTGAGGAAAGCGGAAACCATTGGCGACAAGATTGAGCAGAAGTTATACAACCGTATCAATCTAACGGTATTTGAACAGCGTTTAAGCCGTTTTAAAAGCCGTGATACATTTGACCACGAATGTTGGAACGTGGCTTGTAATGCCTTTGCTCTTTACACGGAATACCCGACAGCAAGTATTTTCCGAAACGCACCAATGCCCGAACAAGACCCCTATACCGATGATTGCGAAAACGAAGTTATCGGAATGGAAAAGTATATTTCCTTTATCGCAGATACTAAAGGTTGGTTGTATGAAAGCGTTAAAGACAGCATCAACAACGAGTTTAACGAGTGCGGAGTATTGGAAGAACCGACCATTAGCAAAGCCTTTGACGGCAAGAAAATATCGGTTGGAAACCTTGATTTTGAGAACCGAATGTTTGAACTATTGGACGACCTTTCATACCTATTGAATAATTATAAAACCACAGAATAATGAACAATGCAACCGACATAACAGCAAATTTCGGAACGCTTTATTTTCCTAAATCAGCATTGGTTTTTTACGAAACCAACAGCACAGAGAAAGAAACCTATGTAGAGCATTTCGATATGGATAAGGATGGCAACCCTATCAATGCCCACCCATTGACCGTAAAAGAAGCCAATGTTTTGGCAAAGTGTTTACAGACCGATGAAGAAAAGAACACCGCCTTTTTAAAGTCAAAAGGAATTTTGCCTACCAATGTTCTGCATATCAATCCGAACCTTGATAAAGGCACTGTGCTATGGTACACCAAAGCACAGCAAAGGCAACTGTATTTTGTGGACGGTTTGGACATTCCCAACGGAATGGCACAAGTACCTGCAATGCTTTGGTTAGCGAGTAAAAGCAGTCTGACTGTATTTGCTTTGGCAAACGACAGAAGACCCACCGAGAAAACACCTTTGCATTACGCCCCATTTTTCAATATCTACGAAAAAGGCAACGTATGTATGGGAACAGTAAGCATTGACATTAAAAATTCGGCTTCGGTTGAAGAATTTATACAGGCTTGGGAGCATTATTTTTTCAATTCTTATTTCAGCCATTCATTGTGCGAGAACTTGACCAAAAAGAACATCGTAACCCTTTGGAAAGACCTTGTTCATACAAACAAACCCTTTCCGAAAGAAGCATTAAAAAAGAACAGTAAAACCCTTAAAAATCTATTGTGATGAATAACGAGAAAACAAAAATACATTTCACAGATAACTATCTGTTAAACCCAACCAACCCGATTACAGTAAACCTTATCGGAGCAGGTGGCACAGGCTCAAAAGTATTGACAGCCTTGTTAGAGATAAACGAAAGTCTGACGGCTTTGGGACACGCAGGATTGTCCGTAAGGTTGTGGGATGATGATATTATCACGACTGCAAATTTAGGCAGACAGCGTTTTTTTGAAAGTGAAACAGGATTGTATAAATCCGTTGCTTTAATTAACCGTGTAAACCGTTGTATCGGTACGAATTGGAAAGCCGAGAACCGAAAATTTGAAAAGGATAATTTCGGACAGATACCCGAAGAAGCACAGGCGACCATTACAATTACTTGCGTAGATAATGTACAGGCAAGGTTTGGTGTTGCTGAAATACTGAAAGCATTAAGCAACCGCAGAAATTACCGAGATACCCCAAAGTATTGGCTGGATTTCGGCAATAGCCAAAATACAGGACAAGTGCTGTTATCTACAATCGGGGAAATTAAACAACCCAACTCAGAAAAGTACCAAACGGTGGCAAGCCTGCCATTTGTTACAGAAGAATTTGGCGAATTGCTGATGCAATCCGAACAAGAGGACAACACACCAAGTTGCTCACTTGCCGAAGCATTGGAACATCAAGATTTGTTTATCAATTCATCATTGACACAAATGGGTTGCTCCTTATTGTGGAATTTGTTTCGCAGGGGAATGACCGAATACAAAGGTTTTTTTCACAATCTGAAAGGCTTCCGAACCCACCCGATAAAAATCGCCTGACCCGAAAAGTCGGGCGGCAAAAAGACAGATCCTCCCGATGGTCGGGCAGTCTTTTTGCTTTAGATAGGTGCAACTCCATTGCCAAAATGCACCACACACAATTCCTTCTTCTTCATTTTAGCAAACAGGTTGCAGCATTATTGCGTGGGATATTCTTTATCCCATTTTTTGTATCATAACAACTTCTTTTCTTTCTACATAAGCGACCAAAGAAAAGAAGCAAAAGAACGTCGCTATATTGGTTTTGATTTCGATTATGGGAGTAGAAGCACTTTTTTAAATTCACTAAATTTGTATTCTAACAAATCAGATATATGGGAGGTGTAAAACAGAGGTGGCTTGAATTGGAAAGTAGAAATTTAAGTAGTATTCCAGATAAGAACATTTGTATCAAGCATTTTGAAGACAAAAGTATTAACCGTTTCATTAAAAAAAACTATCAAGATGGCTTTTGCGATTATTGTGGCAAGGAATTAAAAGTCGTTCCCCTTGAAGATTTAATGGAATTTATTATGGATGGAATTTCAAATTTCTACGAAGATGCTGCCAATTTTATGAGTTACAATTCAAGAGAGGGCGGTTATCTTGGAGAAATTTATACTCCTGACGAACTCATTCAAGAACACATCGAATTAAACGCTGAGCCGTTTGAAGTTATAGAAGACATCGTTAACTCAATTGAAGATATTGCTTGGGCTCAACCGGACTTGTATTATGACAATATTAAAGATGATTTAGAATTTCAGTGGAAATACTTTAAGGATATTATTAAACATAAATCCCGTTATCTTTTTTCGTCTGGAGATAGTGACCAACCTAAAGCATTACACATATTACAAGAGGTTGGCAAGCTAATATCAAAATTAAATATAATAAGGGAAATCCCGGCAGGAACAAAACTTTATCGTTGCAGACAGCACGACTTCAAAACACATTTTACTGAATTTGACGAAATTTCGGCTCCACCAAATAAAAAAGCAATTTATCCGAATAGGTTTAGTCCTTCAGGAATATCAATGTTTTATTCTGCGTTTGATATTGATACAGCAATTTTGGAAACAATAAGCAGGACAGATAAATACAAAAAGTATGTTACGATTGCAGAATTTGAAACATTAGAAAATCAGATTGTTGTTGATTTTAATAAGTTGCCTAAAATCCCAAGCATTTTCGGAATTAGAGATAAGAAACGATACTACCTTATCTTATTCCTTTACTCATTTGTAAGAGATATAACTCAACAAATTACTAAAGATGGAAAAGAGCATACCGAATATGTTCCAACGCAAGTTGTGACTGAATTTTTAAGGTATCCATTTAATAAAAATAGAAAGAATAAAATATCGGGAATTATTTACCCCTCTTCACAAAATAGAAATCAGAAATCGGCAGTGTTTTTTTGGGATGACGAATTAAGTAAAGAAAAGGTAAAATTGAATAAATTAGAACGGAGGAAAATCATTTAAATGAAAATTGACACAAAAGACATCGTAAAGCAATCTGAAAAATTCGCATTAAATGTAGCTGACCAAATTTCTAAAATTACGGTTCAACCATTTTGTGAAATATCTTTTCATTCCTTGCAGTTTAGAGATAAAGCAACACTAAAAAAGCACATAGATAAAATACCCAAAAGTGATAATCCACTTATCTATATATTACGAGTTCAGTCCCCAAAAAAGGTAAAAAGATTAATTGAATATTTTGAAAACTATCATTCTGCAAACAAGCTAAAAACAAAGAATAAAGATAGAGTTAATCTTTCCCGATACAACAAAACTTCATCGGATGTATTATACGTTGGAAGCTCAACAACAGATTTCAGGACAAGAATTAAAAATCATCTTGGTACAGAGGGAACGAGAGTTTATAGTTTACATTTATGCAAGTGGGACAATTGTTTAGAATATGATTTGAATATTTTTGCATACGAAGTCATTTCGGAAAGTAATGAAACTATCGAGCGTTTCATTGTCGAAATTCTTGAACAGCAGTTTTGGGATAAACTAAGCCCAATATTTGGCAAACGCAGTGGTTTATAAACCTACAAGAATAAATTGAGCAACTGAATTATGAAAACATTATACATTATCGGTAATGGATTTGACATCCATCATAGATTAGACACAAGATATCAAAGTTTTGCAAACTACTTGGCTGAAAATGACAGCGAAGTCTATGACCTTTTATTAAATTATTATGGACTTCCTGATATTACAAACCCCGAATTGACAGATGAAGAATATGCGTTATGGTCAAGATTTGAGCAAGCGTTAGCTGATTTAGATTACTTAACAGTATTGGACGATAATTCTGACCTAATTGCTCGCCCTGGTGCTGAAGATTTTCGAGATAGAGATTGGCATAGTTATCAGATAGAGATGGAAGAAATCATTAAGGATTTAACGACCACTCTAATTAGCGACTTTAATAAGTTTATTCTTGAAGTCAAATACGAAAGCATTTCTGATGATGTGCTAATTGACTTAGAAGATGATAGCCATTTTTTAAATTTTAATTATACTAAGACACTACAGGAAAGCTATGGCATTCCCGAAGAACGAATAACC
>CABHOP010000081.1 GCA_902168085.1 uncultured Bacteroides sp. | reverse complement strand
ATCATATACTTCTACCGCGACCATCTGAATAATATAGAAATACCACCCATTAAAGAAGTGAGTATTGCCGAGCGCCGGGCATTGCTAAAGAAAACAATAGCAGGCGAACGCAAACACCCCAGCTATGTGCGCAATGGCGATGTGCTGCAAATGGTAATGCTGCCACCTACGGAAGAAGAGATACGCGATGCCATACGCATGGATAAAGAACTGGAAGCACTGCAGCTGAACCTGCGCCAATTATAAGTTTTACCCCCACATTGATCTATCATATTTACCAGTCCCTCATTTCGGGTAAGAGAGAGAATTTTTAGGTTTAATTGTATTTATTGCGTATAATTTGTATTTTTGCTGTACAAATGAGAAGCTCTAAATCCTAAATCCTAAATCCCACCACTATGTATCATGAAAACCCTAAGTACAAGGAAGTATTCTATAGCCGTGTGCACAACCTGCGCTTTTATATGCCTGAAGATGCTGCCAATGGCTACCATATGGGCCGCTATGTAGCCGCAGGTGCACAAAACATATATGCCGCCGGTGGCGCTACCAAAGAGCTGCTGGGGCAGATGATGGATAAGATGCTGGAGCTGTGCAACGATGAAAAAAGCACCAAGACACTGCGTACCGATATAGCCACACTGGCCAATAATATAAAATATCGCCTGCGCTACCCGGTAGATGAAGACTGCGGGCTGCGCATGGGTGCGATATACACCTTCGTAGAAGGGGAAGCTGCCGACACTACCGAAGACTACTGGACCAGCCGCAAAGTGGCATTGGCCAAAGGCGATGCTACCCAGAATATACCACCCGACCCGGAGCTGTACGCTTTTTTTTTAAGCATCGGGATACCATACACGCCATCATGGAGCGAACAGTTGGCTATTTTGACCGATTCGAACTATTTCAGCCAAAGAACGGAAATGCTGAACGGGCTGCTGCCACAAGCACCACATCTGTAGGTGCGCAGGTAGATGCCTGGTATGATGGCTTTTGGGACATCAGCATGAAATACTGCGAAGGCAATATACAAGCCGCCGAATACCTGATGGATACAAGCGTGTTCATGTTCTATTACCGCATCAAGCAAAAAGCACACTATGCGCAGTGGCATAACGAGCAGCAGCAACGGAGAAGTGGGGGTTAGGAGTAAGGCCTTTCAATCTACGTTGTAAGCAGCCGCACCGCTTGTAAGTGTGCCGGAAAATCCCAAACAGTTTTTTTAAACCTGAAAACCTATCACTGCGATATTTCAGTTAGTGCTATTCATAATATGTGTGAGAAGATAAAATAAGGTTTTTGCTGCCATTTAGTAACAGTGTCTTAAGCGGATTGTTATACTTATCTTTTTTTAGAATAATCATAGTGTCTGCATGTGCCAGAATAGGGTTGTTTGATGTTACTTTCATGTATATAGTATCTTTTAGGTTTTGGTATGCGGTATAGAAAGTGTCTGAAATATTATTGCTCGTGAATATTGTAGTATAGTGCAGTGCATCTTTATAAACTATGCTGTAAGAAGATCTTACAATGGTGTCTCCACCATGTGTAATCTCTGATTCAAGGCCACTTACATTATAGTCATCATGTATTTTTATCGAGTAAATTAATTTTTGATTTTCGTGATTATAGCCGGTACCATAGCGGGTATTTTTTTCTGTTAAGGTGAAAGACTTGTAGTTAAAGTTCTTACCAATAATGATGCTGTCGGCTAAGATCTGCCCTTGTGGATTGTAAATAGTAGTTTGCCTGTTGTCAAGCGCATCATTATAAAACCATTCGCCATCGCTGGTGCTGTATACATCTGTAGCTATGCTTATAGTGCTACTTTTAACAGGGCCGTGCAGTATGCCTTCTTGTGCCGGTATTTGCAGTGCAGGTGCTTTCAAGTTTGTGTCAGCTAATTGTGTACTATCGGTTTTGCCTGAATTATTGCAGGCTATAAAGCAAGTGCCTGCCAATAGTGTTACTACCATTTTTTTCATGATCTGGTGTATTTGATTCAAAAATACTTTTTCTAAAATAAATTTTGCAGAATAAATAATAGTTGTATTTTTGTTGTGAAATTGTCCTCATAGGAAGACGTTCCTTCAATCTACGTTGTAAGCACTGCACCGCTTGTAAGTGTGCCTGAAAGTCCCAAACAGTTTTTTTAAACCTGAAAACCTATCACTGCAATGGCAGATGTAACTGAAGTAATTCATAAGATAACCTATGAAGTAGATGATGCAAGCTTGCAGAATGTGACAAATACGTTGCAACTGCAATTGACTGAACTAGGTAATCTTAATAGGATACTGACCACCTACCGCAATCAATTGAACAGTATAAATGCTGCTGATGACGCCCTGTTTAATGATCTGAACAGACGTATAGACGATGTAAACAGAAAGGTAGAGGCAAATACGAACAAGCTTCGAGGTGTTTTTCAGCAAGTAGGGAATGGGTTGCTAAAAGGACTGGGGCTGGATGGCAAGCTGGATGACGCTGTATCGAAGTTTACAGAGAACTTTGTGAGCTCTTTGAAAAAAGTAGATGGATTCAATGTTAAATCGATTGGGAACCTGGCGAAAGATGTATTTTCTTTTACAGGAGTTGCTCCGCTGGCCATATCTCTATTGGTAGACCTAGCTACCGGGCTGATAAATACGGGAAAAGCGGCAGATACTGCTAGAACATCCTACAAAGAATTCCTAGATATGGTAAAGGGCAATGTAAAAGGAACATTGCGGTCTATTGATGAGCGTATAGCTCAAGTAAGATTGTACGCGCAAACTATCAACGGTACGTATCCCGCAGCAAACAAACTGGGTGCAGCGTCCCAACTGAAAGCAGATTACCCTGGGATATTTAAGAAATACAGTACGCATGATATAGCAAGCGGTAAGGCCGGCAGCGCCATCAGCGAGCTGGAAAGGCAGATATCTGCGCAGGAGCGTAGCCAGCTATACCTGAAAACCTCTGTTGATTTGCAGCAACAAATAGGTGATGCACGAAAGAACGAAGCGCAAGCGTTGCAGCGAAGGGCGAATGCAGAACGTGAATATAGGGATCTATCTAAGATACACAATTCAGGAAATGGGCGTGTTCATGGTGCCGTGATAAACGCGCAGAAGCGATATACAGCAGCAGATATAGCATATGACGAGAGTGTGAGTGTGCGGAAGAATATAGAGGCCGGTATAAAGCATTATGCTGCTGAAGCTACTAAAATGGCAAATATAGCCCGTGACCTGGTATATCCTTTGGCAAATACGAATGAGGGCGGAGGATACTACCGTAATAGCACAGGCGTAAGGCGTAGTAAACCTACCAAGATCAGGAAAGAAAGCATCAGTGCTATGCAGATGCGGGGAAATGTGCCGTTGACAACAAATGTTACTTCATCCTTTTTATCTGCCGAAGAGGTAAATGCGATGCTGGAAAGATCGCAAAAAGAAAGGGCAGAGCAGCAACAGAAAGAAGAGAACGAAGTCGCGGCCCGCCGCAAACAAAATACACTGGATGCTATCTCTGATTATCAAACACTGGCACAGAGTGTAGCAGATGCATACAATACAATCGTACAGGTGCAGATAAATGCGCTGGATAAAGAAATAGCCATCCGCGAAAAGCGGGTAGAGGCTGCACAGAAACTGGCAGAGCGTGGCAATGTAGAGGCGCTGCGTATGGAGGAAGAACGCCTGAGGCAGGCGCAGAACATGCGCGAACAATTTGCACGCAGGCAGCAGATAGTGAACTCGGCCATTACGGTATCGAACGCGATAGCAGCGGTGGCACGTGCTGCGCTGGAAGGTGGTGGCTTTGGTTCGGCAGCAACGATAGCAGCGCTGATAGCTGCACTGGCTGCGGGCTATGCTGCGGTATCGAGCATGAGCAGTGATAATGCCTTTGCCGATGGTGTGGTGGATTATAAAGGTAAAGGCGGTCCGCGGGATGATGCCAACTGGGTGCGTATATCGAGCGGGGAAAGTGTGATAACGGCAGATGGCACGAAAGCTAACCGCCATATACTGGAAGCCATCAACAGTGGTGCGCAGTTTAAGCTGATGAACCCGGCATTGCCTTATACGATGCCCATGTTCCGCTCGCCGGATGGTAGTGGCGTATATGCATCGGCACAAGACCTGGGCGCGCTGGAAGGCAAGCTGGACAGCGTAGTGAATGCGATAGAAGATAACCGCCTACGGCAGAATATTTATTTCAATGAACATGGCGTGGGCATCATGACCGAGAAGGCAATGCGGAGAGATAGGAAGAGGTGGATGTAGGGTGAAATCCTAAATGCTAATATCGAAATTCTAAATTCTAAATCCTAAATCCGAATACTCCATACCCCTAAAGGGGCTTCTCTTATGATTGTAACCTATTCCCGATTACAAATACCCAATACCTAATTCCCAAACATCACCAATGGAACTGAAACTATATATAAAGCAAACGGAGGCCTACGATGTGAAGCGAGGGCAGGTGTATTATGATGTGCCTGCGGGCAGTGCTTATGTGCCGCAGAATGTTATCAATATGCCGGGCCAGTTGCCGCTGGGTAGCCGTAGGTGGCGAGATTATGGCAACTATATAGACATCACTACCGAAACCAGCAACCTGTATAAACTAAAACTGACATGGACCACGGAGCGCGATAACAGTGGCTTTGTGATACCAGGTTCGCTGCAACAGCAGAAGAGCGCCAGCGGTACGCTGACTTTTGAAGGCGAAGCCTACCAACTGCTGAGACAATGGCTGATAGATGACATCAGCGCACCACTGAACTGTGTGGATGTGAAGATAGTACACGTGGGCTGCGGCGAATACCTGGACTATACCATAAAGAACAGTGACCTGCGCTGGTGCGAGGGTAGTTATTGCACTTTTGATGTAACCTTGAAACAGAAAGATGAAGCGCTGAACTGCATAAAAAGCACGATGATAGCCGATAACTGGCAGGGATGGTTTCAGGAAGGGGATGGGATAAAGAAGAAACACCCGAGGTTTAGCTATTGCAATGAAATAAGGCCCAACGGGCAACTGGTGCTGCAATGGTACCTGATGTCGAACGTGGCATTTATAATAGGTATTGTAATGACGCTTATTATATCCATCATGGTGCCAATGATAGTTGTGTTTATCACCATAGCCAATACCATCAACCTGATCATAAAATTCATTAATGCAATTGGTGGAAACGTGAAGCTGATAGATACATCGAAGCTGCGAAAAACGATGGATGATTTGCTGAACTTTAAGCAGTTTAAAGACAACATGGCCAACTTCTTTATAGAGGCTGCAGGCTGTGGAAGAGAACACCCCGCACCATTGATACGAGATTACATAACCAATGTATGCACGAAGTGTGGTGTAGAAGTGAATGAGGAAACGGCGCCTATATTTTTTGCACAGCAGATAACAATAGAAACCTCTGACAGGGGAAGAGGTACTGATGGTATCATCACTACCGAGAACCCGCACTACAATGCCTGCTACCTGCATGCGCAAACCAAGCGCGGCATACGCAGGATGGAAAACCTGCGGATAATAGGCTATAGCGAGCAGAATACGGTTGATTTTTACATAAACGATAACAGGCCGCTGCTAACGCTGGATATGTTTCTGGATGAACTGAAGCCGGTGTATAATGCAGAGTGGCGTGTAAAGAGCCTGTCGAAAAACGGGCAGTTGATACCGCACTTATTCTTTCAGCGGAAAGATTTCTTTAAAGACAAACCCGGAACACATGTGTATGATTTTACCAACGGCAGTGCCGACAGGAATAAGCTGGTAGATGGTATATGCTACGAATGGAATGAACGCAAGACACCTGCCTATGTAAGGGGCCTGTATGAAACAGATGCTGCCGATAGCTGCGGCAATGAAGCCGGTAGCCAGATGAATGGCATGGTATCATTTGGCAATGTGGATGCCAACCCAACGTTTGAAGGGGAGATGAATAAGACTACACAATTTGGTGCTACCAAATTCAGGCAGGACGGCGCCAGTACGGATTACATCATGGATGCCTTCCAGGTATGTGTGAACGGTTCCTTCATGAGCATATTTATAGGTACTACTATGCTGGATGCTGTAAAGCCAGCGCTGGAAGCGTATGCAGACTATGCACTATTGATGCGGGATGAAACCTGCACACTACCTAAGATATTGATATGGGATGGTGCGAGCTATCAGAATGCTAAGGCAAAAAGATATTATAAACTTAGCGAGTCGGAACCGGGCATTAACACTAGATTCTGTGAAAGTCCGCTGGGTGTGCCTGTGAAGTTTACCAGCCCCTTCAAGCATTATCCTAAAACATTCGTAAGGGGCAGTGCGCTTACCTTGCCTACCAGCCCTTTCGGCATATACCGCGCCAGTGATACGCTTGGGCTTATAAAGTATGATGTGCCCGCCATGCTGGTGAATTATCCCATGTACTTCGAGCCGGGATATTATGATACGCTGTGGGATTGGTTTCACTGGATAGATGACCCGCGGCTGCGACCGATACTGAACCAGAACTGGACGGCTAAAATAGAGCTGTGCTGCGACGACCTGAAGGATAAACTAAAAGTATTTGGCAGGGCAGATGAGATAATGCTGGGTGAGAAGGTGAAGCTGCCTAACAAGTACTATGGCGAAGGCACCATTACTGAAATAGAGGTGAGCTATGACCCTACGGATGATAAGGGGAAGTATATACAACTGAAGGGGACTGTGTAAACAATTCGACAATGTGCCGATTTGACAATGTGCCAATGCGGATGATATTCAATTCAATCAAAATTATTTAATAGCTAATTGCCGAATTGGCTAATTATCGAATTATCAAATTGATGAACAACTATGGTATGGTTTAGTAATATAAAGGACTTGCAGTATTATAATCAGCAGCCGGGTGTGCCTTGCTATTGCGAGGAGCTGGTGTATGCGGGAGATATGATGCTGCAGGGGTCGATACCTGCGGGTAAAGGTAGTGGCAACTACACGATAAGCATAGAGGTGTGGAGCCCCGACGGGCTGACGGCTTACGAGGTGGCTACTTCGTATTTCAGCTACTACTTCTTTGTGAACCCGGTAAATGGGTTGCACTACTTCACGGCGCAGTTGAAGTCATTTAGTCCGGCGATGTGCGCGCACCAGTGCTTTTTGATACGGGTGGGTGTAACCAATACGGGTAGCCCCGACATATACCTGTTTGCCAACTGGACGGAAAGGTACTGTGTAAGCAACTGTTGCGATACGGCAAAGGGGATAACGGTGAGCCAGAATGGTATTGCCACCCCACTGCCCGATGTGCCGGCTCCCCTGGCGGCGGGTAGTGATTCGCCCGTAAGCGCCTGCAATGAACCGCTGATACGGTTAATAACAAAATTTGATTGTTATGACAATTTTACGGACGACTATTATGGCGACCCCACACAAGTACTGTCGGGTGCAAAAATACCATTTGTAAAAGTAACAAGCATGCGTGGCCGCATTGTGCGCAGGCCGCGGGAGATAAACAGGGGAATGAGCTATAACTGCAAGCTGCAGTCGGCAGAGAGTACGGCGCAATACCTGCTGGAAGGTTTTGAATACTTCCCTGCATGGAAGATGGCGGAGATAGAAGGCCAGCTGCATGCCAGCCAGATATGGGTGGATGATTACAAAACATATCGGCAATACCAATATGCAGGCGGCACGCCCTTTAAGCAACTGAGCAAGTGCCGTGAGCTATTCAAGCTGGAAACCATGCTGGAAGACTGCACGCAAAGACAGGTGTTTGGCTGCGGGGAATGTGCTACCACTACTGTGAACTTTGATGGTACGCAAAGAGCGTATGTGATACCAGCCGCGTATAATGGTGGTGCTTTCTACAATGAAAGCAAAGCGCGGGTGGCCGATGATTTTGCAGGGTTATTGCTATACCTGCGTGCGCAGCCCGGTGTAACGGCGGTGAATGATGTAGATACCGGTGAGCTGACCTGTGGTTTGTACCGCGCTGCTACGGTAAGCGGTAGCGGCAACCTGCCATCGTACCTGTACTTCGAGAGTGCGGTAGCAGGTAACAGGGTATTTGCCAGCACGGCGGAACATTTTGAAGATATGTGCCAGGGTAGCGGTGTGGTGTGTAAGAAACCGGTAGCAGGCGCGGTAAGTGTAACGGATATAGTGTGTGCTACGCCTGTAGTAACGGCAGGGAGCGTAGCGGTGACAGATATAATAGCAGAGAGTGTAATGATAGGATCGTACAGTGCATGGATAGTAGACGGTGCGAGTGAAGCCAGTGTGTATAAGAACCAGGTAACTTTTAGCATCAGCAGTGAGAATGATACGATAACCGAAGACCCTGATGCACCGACTGAAGATGTGCTGATAAACGATGAAGTGATAGGTGTGATGGGTGGTGCAGGCAGGCCTGAACTGATAGCTGTGCTGACGCATGATAACAACGGTGCATTGCCGGAGGGTGCTATCATCACCATAGATAACCGTGGATTGATACGCTATACCGGCCCTGCTACGAGTGCGGATAGTGATAGTGTGACGGTGGCATTCAGCAATCTTGTGTATAATGTTTAGTCGTAAGTCGATAAGTCGTAAGTCGTGAGTTTTAAGCGTAGTGATAATAATCAAAAATCAATAACCTAATATGGCAAAGAAAATAAGCATACCGATAAGTGACCATACTACTGCGGGTGTATGTACCCTGTGGTACCAGGTGGATTATAAACTGAATAGTGAAATCGGCTATGCCAGTCTGCCACCTGTGTATGCAGGTACAGTAGAGATTAATAATGTACTGGCGGCATCTACCTATGATGTGCGTATCGTGCGTAATTGCTGCGATGGGGTGCAGAGTGCGCCGCTGGTGCTGACTGTGAATACTTAGTCTCCTGCTCATCCTTTCTTTCTTTTTGCTTGTCCAAAAAGAAAGAAACAAAGAAAAAGGACACCCTTAAACCAATTGCTCCGCAGGTTTAAGGGCCGGCTCTACGCTGCTGCGTGGGGAATATGCATGCTGCCTGTCAGTGCTGCGCACATGACGGTGCTATGGGGCTGCGGTGCATGATGAGGCAGGTGTTATATAGGTGTGCTCCTTTTTGCATATCTATAATTTACCAATCAACAAATCAACTAGTCAACGCAACCAGTAAACCAATCAACTAAAAGACATGCCAAATGTAACGATAACGATACCCCAGCCTGTGCTGGCAGCGGGGCAGAGTTTTAAGACGAGATACCGGCTGCTGCCTTCGGGCAGCTGGAGCGGGTATACCAGCCGCAGTAATGCTGCGTTTACACTTTCAGGGCTTGCTACCGGTGACTATCAACTGGAAGTGATACTGGTGAAAGCCGATAGTAGTGAATGCCCTGCGATATACAAAACCTTTACGGTGGTGCCGGAATATAGCTGCATCAGCTTTAGCTCGCAGATAGTGAAAACGGGTACGCTGTATTATTTGCAGATAACCTATACACTGCCCGGCGGCTTTACCAACCCTGCCTGCGGATGGGATATTACTTATGTGCAGAATGGTGTAACCACTACGAATACGTATACCACATTACCAACATCAGGCATCATAAAAATACCGGTGGCCAATATGGCTATGGCAGTATATGTAAGGGCCAATATGTGCAATGGTAATAAGAAAGATTGCCACCAGGCAGATGTATCGCCCGTGATGCCACCACCATGTACAGGCCTGAACCTGGTAACACAAATGTTGGTAAAAAGCGGTAGCAGCTTTTTTATAAAGCTAACATTCGTGCAGTCGTCACCGGCTACTACATCGCTGCAAGTGGTGTATTCGCAGACCGGGTCGTTTATAGCTCCGGGCGATGGCGGCAGTGTTACTGTGCCTTTGCTGCCAACAGCTACCAGTGTGAGCATACCTGTGAAGCCTGCGCGGCCCAATTTTGCAGAATTCGTTTATTATACCGGTAAGGTGATAGATGCGTGTAATAACCAGATACCTATCCTGTCTCTTATACACATCTGACGCTGG
>CABHOP010000080.1 GCA_902168085.1 uncultured Bacteroides sp. | reverse complement strand
GGATATATGCCCCTAAAGAAGTACGCCTGCAACGCGCCATGCAGCGCGATGGTGCTACGGAAGAAAAGATATTGCAACGCATGGCCAACCAGATGGACGAAGCAGAAAAGATGCGCCGCTGCCATTATGTTATCACCAACGATGGCAATACCGCAGTGCTGCCGCAGGTACTATCCCTGCACAAAACCCTGCTTGAAAAAGCCCTGCAACACTAACGAAATATGGTCTTCATGTAATTGCGGTAGGTTGTTTTATTCTCTTCGCTAGGGTCTTCGTTTATCATAGTTTCTATAGCGGCTTTTAGTTTTTCCAGCCTTAGCACTGCTTCATCGCGTTCGCTATTTGTATTCACATTATTCCGCCTGTCTTTGTAATAATCCGCGGTGCCTATTACATAGCTGCCTGCGCTGCTCCTGTATTTCTGTATGCTTTCCTGCTTCACCAGTTTCAGGCTTAGTGCCAGTGCTTTATCAAAAGCAGCTTCAGAACGCACTACCTGCATATATTCTGTCAAGGCTACCACCATGTTTATCTTATCGTCATATTCCGGCAGTGTAGCTTCAAAAAGGGCTATATCACCCTCCTGCCCTTTCTGCGCTATTACCAGCATCACCGCATCCATCAGGTCGCCACGTGGGTGTGTGGCCAGTAGCTGTTTAGTATAAGCATAGGCCGTATCCTTATTGATGTTATTAGCCAGCCTCAATGCCGCACCAGCTACCATGTATGAGCTATCATTCACCAATTTATATAGCTCTATCTCCGGCGTTGGTTTGGTGATGGTCTTCCAGGCTGCTAATACATATATGGCCGCTGCTTTCACTTTACGACTTCCATTAGCCGATAAATAGATCACATCACGCTGCCATTTATCTTGCCTTTTTCGAACGCTTTGCTTCTGTAATAACTGCAATGCCCTTACTCTTACTTCCTCCTCTTTATCCTGCAAGGCGAGGTCAACAATAGCTTGACTGCTCCTATCATCCAAATTGTTGCCCGCTGCAATCAATGCCCTGAATTTTGTGATGATATCAGCATTGCTGTTCTTGTACGTTAATAACCAATCTGCCGGTGTTTTATTCTCTGTTATTTCGCCCGGCAGCCAATGTTCGATGTCCGGTATTACCAGTGGCTTTACACCATTTTTATATGGATACGAATAGCTGGTGTTCTTACCCGTTATGGCCCAGTCCACTACCTGCTTTTCACTGCCATAAACTATCGCCGATTTCAATGGCAGCTTGTACGCTGCACCCGGTTGTATCTGCGCGATAACCACTGTCAGCTTCTGTGCGGCATCATCATAAGTATATTGCACATCCAACTTTGGATGCCCGCCACGATAGTACCATTGGTCGAAAAACCAGTTCCAGTCCTGCCCCGTTACCGCCTCAACCGCCAGCCGCCAATTGGTTGCTTCTGCGCTTTGCAGGGCATTATCCGTCAGGTATTTTTTCATCGATTGATAAAACGCTTCATCACCCATTAACCCGTGCAGGTAATGCAGTATTACGCTACCCTTCTGATAAGATATGCGGTCGAACATATCTTCCTTATCCCTGTAATGAAAACGTACCAATGATGGCGAATGGTCGCTGATGCCCAGGTAGCTATTCAACTCCCTGTACAGCATTTCATCGGCACTTGCCTTTCCATATTTATAATTGCGCCACAATTGCTCCCCATATGTAGCGAAAGACTCGTTCACGGTCACGTTCGACCATGATTCCGCCGTTACATAATCGCCAAACCATTGGTGGAATAGCTCATGCGAAACCACATCTTCATGATTGTCGTCGTCATACTCCCGCTTATTTTGATTCATGAAGGAACCAAACAGGCTGGCACTCGTGTTTTCCATAGCCCCCGACACATAATCGCGCACCACTACCTGGCTATACTTATTCCACGGGTATGGCACACCGGTAACCGTAGAGAAAAAGTCTATCATTTCAGGCGTATGGTTGAACATGTATTTAGCATAGGCTGCATACGCAGGCTCTACATAGTAGCTTACCTCTTTGCCCTTCCAGCTATCCTTTACAACATCAAACCGGCCTATGGCAAACATGATGGCATATACCTGTATCGGCTTATCCATCTTCCATATATCGGTGCGCAGGCCTGTGCCTGCTTGCTGCTGGCTGGTCAGGGCACCATTGCTCAGCGTGGTAAAACTATCGGGCACTGTAAGCGCCAGTTCTACTGTGGTACGCTGGTTGGGTTTGTCTATAGTGGGCAGCCAGCGGCTGTTGGCTTCGGTTTCGCCCTGTGTCCATATCTGCGATGGCTTGCCGGGGATGGCATTATCTGTATTTATAAAGTATAAGCCCTTATCATCACTGATAGCCGAACTTCCACTGGTTATTTCTGCATATGGCATGGCCTTATAGCGGATATACAATTGCAGGGTATCTTCTTTGCTATAGGTTTTATCCAGCGATATGGCCAGTACATCATTTTGGTAATTATAGCTGAGCAGTTTCCCGGTATTTGCCAGCATAACGGTATCTATCTTCATGCCCTTGACATCCAGCACCAGCGTATCGGCATTGTAGAAATAAGAATGCAGCGATACCCACTCCCGCCCTTCTGCCGTTTTCTCTTTCAGGTGGAAGGAAAGGGCGGCTTTCGTGTGCACTATTCCCCAGGTTTTAGTGCTGGTAGCCCTGTAGGTGGCTGCATTGTTTTTGGCACTTACGGCTACCGTTTCCAGTGTCACATTATTACGCGCCGCTTTTTTACTGCTGCACGATGCTGCTATGCATATAACTCCCGCTAATATAACCTGTATTGACTGCCGGCTGAAACTCATTAATTACTGTTTGTAAGGTGCTAAAATACAGTATATGCCGCCCATTCTCATAACCCATCATGGGGTTAAAGATGGCAATTGCAGGTTTTAACGCATTATATAGCGAAAAATGCGGCATAAGGACACTAAATGACTATTTTTGCGCTAAAATTTACCGGCCTTCATGCTGCAAACCACAATTAACGAACGCAATACTTACGCTGTCAACAACCAGGACGGACAATGGTATATAGACGAAACCCCTGCTGACCTGGATATACAGATGCAGCCAAACGGTTTAATAAGCGTTATCCTTAATAACAAAAGCTATACAGCTACTGTAGAAAACCTAGATACCAAAAACAAAGAAGTATCGCTGAAGGTAAACGGCCAGGTATATAAAGTAGCCATCAAAGAACCGATAGACCAACTGCTGAGCAGCATGGGCATGGATTTGAAATCGCTGCAAAAAGTAGAACCTGTAAAGGCACCGATGCCGGGTATGGTACTGAAAGTGCTGGTAGAACCGGGACAACAGATAAACAAAGGCGACGGACTGCTGATACTGGAAGCGATGAAGATGGAAAACGTACTGAAGGCCAGCGGCCCCGCTACGGTAAAGGCTATTAAAATAGCCGAGCGCACCGCGGTAGAAAAAGGTACTGTATTGATAGAAATGGAATAATGATGCACATCCGTACCTCTTTGCAAAAACTATTTTTAATTACACTATTCCTGCTGGCAGGATGGCAATCGTATGCCAGCCGCTTTTCTTATGTATACATACAGGGCGATAAGCAAACGCCTTTCTATGTAAAGTTTGAAGACGAGATGTTGCCACGCTATGGAAAAAATTACTGCATCATATCGCAGTTGGCCCCCGGCCCTATTCGCATACAAGTATTATTTCAGCAAAATGCCTACCCAGCACAAAGCTTTACCATACAGGTACCGGAAAATGGTTTTCGGGGATTTTTGCTGACGCGTACCGAAACAGGCTTTGCCCTTTTCGATATCAATCAGCAATTCTATTTGCAGGCAGACAATAAAGCAGAAGACGACCATATACCTGCCGACATACAGGAAACCCCGCCTGCCGTTGTAAATACACCTGTTGAAACACCCGCCGGCAATGCACCTGAAGTAAGTGAGGAAGTGCCTGTAAATACGGAAGAAGTAACAAACATAGCCGCACTGGAAGCTGTAGAAACAGAAACGTCTACTCCCCCACCGGCCACTGCCGCTACATCGGCTCCTGTTACTACCCCGCCTGTGGCATCCAACAGCCCCCAGTTTATGAACGATATAGAACTGGGCAATGAAAAAAACAGGCAGGATAATAATACCATAGCTGTTGAAAATACTTCTTACCACCGCCCCAGGGTAGCCATCGTAAACAGCGACTGCCCTAAAGCGGTAGATAACGATCTGTTTGAAGCCATACTGAAAAAGGCGAACGATAAAACGGAAAAAACAAGGCTGAAATATCTGCTGGCCAAAGTCGATGGCAACTGCTACACCACCAACCAGGTACGCATCCTTACCATTACGCTTACAAACGACCCGGAAAAATATACCTTCCTGAAAGCTATCTACTCACGGATAACAGACCAGTCGAAGTTTCCGTCGTTAGAGCGTTTGCTTTCATCAGAAGAATGGAAAAACTATTTCAGGCTTATCATACCATAACTATAATATGACAGCACATACAAACAAATCGCTCTGGTTACTGGCACTGCCCCTGGTGTTGTTTTCCTGCAAGGCTAAAAAAGAAGATATGCTGGCTAAGCGCTGGGTAGCCGTTTCGGTAGAAAATCCGCAACTGGATGCACAGATAAACGAACAGCAGGTATTCCTTGATACTTTTGGAAAAAACAGCGATGCTGCCACCAATCTTGCGGTATATGGCATTACCAATATCGACAGCGCCCGCGAATCGCTGCGCGCACAGCTAAATGACTATAAGGCTATGCAACAGCACGCAGTTCAAAATACCTGGTTTCACTTCAGGAAAGATGGCATCGTGCAAATGAACTTCAGCGGGCAGATAGATTCTACCAAATGGTATTTTGAAGAGGACAGCCTGCTGGTACTGGATGAACAAAAGCTGAAAGGTGCCGGCACCATACTGAAAATGGATGTGATACAGCTTACAGATACATCGCTGAAACTGAAATTCAATGAAAATGGTATGAACAGTACTGTGCTGTTCCATCCTGATAAGAAATAACCTGTTAATTACTATCTTTACGCGCCCTTCGGGGCACTTACTTAAATACTAAATCAAGATATGCGTTCTATACCATTCCGCCAGGCATTAAGAGAAGCTTTAGAAGAAGAAATGCGCCGCGATGACAAGGTATTCCTGATGGGTGAAGAAGTAGCCCAATACAACGGTGCTTACAAAGTAAGCCAGGGCATGCTGGATGAATTCGGCCCGAGGCGTGTCATAGATACACCGATTGCCGAGCTGGGTTTTGCTGCCATAGGCGTAGGTGCGGCTACTAATGGTACCCGCCCTGTAGTTGAGTTCATGACATGGAACTTTGCTGTATTGGCGCTGGACCAGATACTGAACCACGCTGCTAAAATGGTATCGATGAGCGGCGGACAGTTTAGCTGCCCTATCGTTTTCCGCGGGCCCAATGGTTCTGCAGGCCAGCTGGGTGCACAGCACTCACAGGCTTTTGAAAACTGGTATGCTAACATTCCCGGCCTGAAAGTAATTTCTGTTTCCAATCCATACGATGCGAAAGGCCTGCTGAAATCTGCCATCCGCGATGAAGACCCTACCGTTTTCATGGAAAGCGAGGTGATGTATGGCGATATGGGCGAAGTGCCTGAGGAAGAATACCTGATACCCATTGGTAAAGCTGATATTAAGCGTGCGGGTAAAGATGTTACCATTGTATCTTACAACAAGATGATGAAAGTAGCGCTTGCTGCTGCTGAAGAGTTGGCTAAAGAAGGTATTGAAGCCGAAGTGATAGACCTGCGTACCATCCGCCCGCTGGACTGGTTCACGATAGTAGAATCTGTAAAGAAAACAAACCGCCTGGTGATAGTAGAAGAGCAATGGCCATTTGCCTCTATCTCTTCTGAAATCAGCTACCGTGTACAGAAGGAAGCATTCGATTACCTCGATGCACCTATCCGCCGTATTACATCGGCCGATGCAAATATGCACTACGCACCTAACCTGGTGGCTGCATACCTGCCAGATGTGCCACGCACGGTGAAGCTGGTAAAAGAAGTGATGTACATGAAGAAATAAGACTTAGTCAAACATCTTTATAAAGTAAAAGCCTCCCTTACAGGAGGCTTTGTTGTTGCTGTTCTTCAAATTCTTTATAATCCTGTTCTGCCATGCGCAGCATTTTATAGCTGGCTATATAATCGAGGATAAAGCATATCACGAAAAAAGTAGTAAAAGCCGCTTTTACGATCATCTCCTTTTCTGATTTGGCAGGACTGGTAGGGGGAATTACAAGCCATAGAAATACAAACGGAATGGTGTTAATACTATTAGCCATCTGCATATAATAGCTACTCTTTTTTCTCAGCGTTTTCAATGCAATAAACTTGCCTATCAATGCGAGCAACATTAGCAGTGTTATGGAAGACCTCATCAGGTTGAAACCTAGAAAGTCATATACTTTATTAACATCAGCCCATACACTGCCCTCGTACACACCGTAGCCCAGCACCATTATCAGTATAAGATACAGCGGGGACATCAGCATTTTCTTTACTTCCTGCCAGTATATATGCTTGTATTTGCGGCGGGTAGAAAGATCCAGCGATGCTTTGATACTCAGAAAGCCACTGTACCCAAACTCTGCATGGGCTTCTCGCATAGCGGTATTCAGGTCCAGCTTTGGTTCTTTAGCCAGTTTCTCTTCTACCTTGCACGCAAAGTGGTCCAGTATTTCGGCCTGCACCTCCGGCTCTCGAAAGCCGCGTGCATAGATGAAGTGCTTTAATTCCTTCAGCTGTTTGGTGGTAAGTGTTACTTTATCCATTGCTCAGTTTCGGGTTTAAAATCATATGTATAGATTCCATGGCCTCTTTCAGCGCCTGTATTTTCGATACGGTTTCTTTCTTGCCTTTCTTCGTCAGCATATAATACTTACGCATGCGGCCATCTACCGTTTCGGTAGTGGTTACCAGCATACCATCGGCCACCAGCTTGTGCAGTGCGGGGTACAGTGCTGCCTCTGTTATATTCATCCGGTTACCGGTCGCCTCTTTTACAGCCTTTGTTATCTCGTATCCATACATGCGGCCATTGTCTTCCAATAGCTTCATGATAATGGTGGTGAGGCTGCCTTTTACTACCTGGTTTTGTTCCACGCCTAGAAAAATTAATACCTAATGAAATTATGCATTTACCTAACTAAATTAGGTATGCCTGATAAAAATAGCAAGAGGTAGATTAAAATTCCCCCTTTATATTTGGCGCTCCATGATAAAGAGAGTTAGTACAGAGGCTATCATTATTGGCGCAGGGCCTGCAGGTGCAGGTACATCCATATACCTTACCAAGGCAGGCATACCCCATATTGTTATAGACAAGGCCAGCTTCCCGCGCGATAAAGTATGCGGCGATGGCTGCAGTGGCAAAACTGCTTTTGTGCTGCGGAAAGCTAACCCACAGTGGCTGGATGAGATATTCAGCATGCCGCAAAGTTTTATGCCCAGTCACGGCATCATCATGGTAGCCCCAAATGGCAGGGCTATTAATATACCCTACAAGCCCAACCGCCACCCTGATGAACAAGCCCCCGGCTTCACTACCCCGCGCATGGTGTTCGATAACTTCCTGTTTGAGAAGCTGCCGTCGCCGTATGCCACTATTTATCAAAATGCCAACGTAAAAAGCATCACCCGCAACAGCGATAACACTGTCACAGTTAGCTTTTCGCAGGGAGAAGACACCGTAGAAGTAACCGCACCGCTGATAGTAGGTGCCGATGGCGATAAAGGCATTACACGCAAAACCTTAATGGGCGAGTATTTCTCGCACAAGGCATATACAGTGGGCCTGCGTGCCTATTACGAAGGTGTAGAAGGCCTGCACGATGAAAACTTTATAGAGCTCCACTTCCTGCCCGAATTATTGCCGGGCTATTTCTGGATATTCCCCATGCCAAATGGCAAAGCCAATGTGGGTGTGGGCATTCTTTCATCGCGCATTCGCGCTAAAAAGATAAACCTGCGCGAGCAGATGCTGAAAGCCATTGAGAATAACCCGAACATCAGCCAGCGCTTTAAGAATGCAAAGCTGGTAGATAAAATACAGGGCTGGGGCCTGCCTATGGGCGTAGAACAACTGCCAGTATCGGGTGATAACTACCTGTTGGTAGGCGATGCTGCCAGCCTGATAGACCCTTTTAGTGGCGAAGGTATTGGCAATGCGCTCTACAGCGGTATGCTGGCAGCTTATGCCATAGAAAAAGCCGTGCAGGAAAAGAACTACAATGCTGCCTTCCTGAAAGAAGCCTACGATGGCCCGTTGTATAAACGCCTGGGCAATGAGCTGAAAATAAGCACATCGCTGCAGAAGCTGTGCCGCTTCCCGTGGTTGTTCAATCTGATAGCCAATAAGGCAAATAAAAGCCCTGAGCTCAGCAAGACCATCAGCTTTATGTTTACAGACCTCAACCTGCGCGACCTGTTCCGTAAGCCATCGTTCTATGCCAAGATACTTTTCAACCGATAGTGCACCCTACAGGTACACTATCTTTCTTGAAAACTTCTTATCGCCTACTATGACCCGCATTATATATACACCACTGGAGAAACGTGGTGTTTGCAAGCTGGTCTTGTTAATGCCGGCCATACCTTTAGTTTTGCTCTGATACACTTGCCTGCCCATAGCATCGAACATAGCTATTTGCAGGTCGCTGCCACCCTTAGTGGTCCACTCTACAGTTATTTTACCATCCCTGGTAGGGTTCGGGCTTACATTTACCAGGTTGTCATCTACCACCACAGGTATGTCATCTACAATCTCCACATCATCTATTGCCAAACCTTCCAATTCACTACCTATATCACTTGAGAATATATAACGCAGCCTGATGGTGGGTATGCCTTTCGGCAATGGTATAGCAGCCATCTGCCAGTTCGTAGCATCCTGCTTGCTCCAGATATTATACAAGGTATCATTATACCAATTGCTACCCTCTTTGGCCTTACCCAAAGGCTGCCAGTTTACCCCATCTTCGCTATACTGCATAGCCGTGCCATCGCACAGCACTACACCGCAATATTCAATATCCAGCGCCATTTTAAACCTGTACAGGGGATTGGTAAGCTTCGATATATCAAAACAGGGAGAATACAGGTATGAAAGCTCGCCGGCATTATAGGTGCCGTCCAGGTTGGTTTTCCATGCTTTTTCTCCACCGGCAGCTCTATCTATCTTTGGCGATGCAGGCTTACCATATTCCCACGAGCTATTAACGCCATCAGCAAACCAAAAGCCATCATTCGCTTCAAAATTTTCCAGGTACGGATACGATGTTATCAATGGCTGATTGTGGAATGTAAAACCTATTATGCTGTCATTAGGAAGGTACGTATCGCCCGTAGCCGCTACCCATATATCCAGTGTATGCTGGCCTTTGGCGGTCATATCCATTAGCTGGGTAAAAGTATAGTCCAACGTTTGTTTACCGGCTATAGATGTAATGGTTTCAGTCACAACAGGATTATTATCCAGCCTGTAGCTTACCTGCACATTGTTTTGCTGCTGGTTCACCCCATTGCGTAGTCTTATCTTCAATGGCACATTGCCTGTCAATCCACACTCCAATACTGCAGGCGATAGTACCTGCAACAACTGCATATCATTTTGTACGGTGTATAGGCGTATGTCATCAATGGTCAATCCCGAACCATAGTCCGGCATACTGATGAGCGACACATCATTCTGCGTAAATCTTACCTGGGTACTGGTTGAAAAGTTCTGGCCTGCATTCAGCAGCGCATCCGTCACCGATATAGAGCCGGAACCTGTTTTCGCACCTATCTTGTTGGCAGCATAATTATAGGCATGCAGTGGCATCCATACCTGCAGATCATTGCCATGTATCCACACCATATTACTATCACGCACGCGTGGCCGGCTATGCATAATGTAGTTGAACTCCATACGCACCTCTTCATTAGCAGCATTGTATGCGCCCATGTTGAAAGTACCCGTAAAGTCATTGCGATGATTGCCGGTTGTGTTATATACCGCATCCAGGCTTATCGATTTGCTGCCATTGATGGTTATATCCGGCTTCACAAAACTGCGCAACCTGCACGTGTCAGAGAAGTTAGCATAGTCCCACCTGTCATCGGGAGATATACCCATGCTATCATTGCGCGTATCCACTATTGGCCAGTTCTCAAAGTCTATCAGCAGCGGGTTGGTAAGGTTAACAGGCGCATTACTTAATTGCTTCAACCTTGTGTACAGGCTATCATTGGCATGTTCTGTATCGACCCCTGAAATATTTTGCACCGCTACCTGCACACTATATGCCCCTTCTGCCGAAAAATCGAAATCGCCGATGCTTACCTGCACCGTATCGGTAGCAGGAACAGGTTTGGTAGCATTAATAGATGCCCACGGTGCGCTATTGATGCTATACCACACCTTGTAGTTATTGGCAGGTGCATCATCCAGGTTACGTACTACAACTTTTATATTTTCCGTCGTGTTTAGTTCTGTACTTGTAAAGCGCCTGCCCGATGACGGCATGATAAGCTGCTGCACGGCAAGGTCTCCATCCGATATGCTGCCTGCACAAGTACCACTATCGGGCTTGCGTTTCAGTGCAAGGCTCCTGTAGCCACTCACCCCATCTATTACCGGCCGCAGTGCCAGGTAATATGTACTATCTTTCGATAAACCACTGAATGTATACGTAGTACCGGAAGTATTGCCAATCAGCTGCATGTGTGGCCCCTCTTTTTTATACACCTCGTATGTAGGTGCATTGGGTATTGCCGCCCAGTTGATGCGGATATATCCGGGACATTGTGTGGCATCCAGCGTCAGCATAGGCTGTTCGCTTATGGCAAACAGACCGGAGGTGAATACCTGCCCTTTATTATTTCGCGTCAGGCGCATCATGCATTTACCACTGTTAATGCCAGCAGGCACTTCCCACAAATGTGTCCTGAATGATTGTGGAATGGAATTATCGATGACCGTCCAGCTTGTACCGCCGTTTGTAGAATATTCCAGCGTAAAGCTGTTTTCATCTTCCGATGCATCCCAGTAGATACGTGCCGTATCCCCTGCTTTTAATGCTGCTGCAGTGGTAGGATAAGTAATATTAACCCCAACTGGTATAAAGTCGTAAGCTACTACATAATCCTGGTTGCCGGCGGGTATCCTGAAGCCTTTTACCGTTACTGTATAGCTGCCCGCCGGCGGATTGTTTATTACAACCTGTTCGGTATTGTTCAGCCTGTCTTCTTTCTCAGTAGCATTGTTCAATATATTAGCGGCAGCCGTATCTAATACCAGTGGTTTATGTAGTTCTGCAGATGGTGTGGTTACTTCTATATCCAGGTCGTTTACCAGTTGCGTTGTAGCCATAGGGTTGGCGGGCACATCATGCCAGCACAGCATCACCTTCAGTTGTGCGGTATTGGCAGGGACATTTACTGTAAAGCTTTTTTGTTCGCCATTTGCTACTGTATCTGTACGGAAGTTGTTGTTATCCAGCATCAGCAAGCTGCGGTACAGGTTCATAAACCCGAATCCAAAACGAAAGTCGGGCCCCGGGTTATCCATATCAGTAGCACCATTCAGCAGTAAAGTTTTTAGTACATCGGCCCGGGGATTTGCGGGGCCGTTCAGTTGTTTGTATCGTTCCGTAAGCAATGCCAATGCGCCTGCCACACCGGGCGATGCCATACTGGTACCACCGGCAGAAAGATATTCTTCCGACCGCGTAGTGGAATTGACCGCTACACCTACTGCTGTTATTTCCGGCTTCAGCCTTCCATCGCGTACCGGCCCGCGAGATGCATCCAATGCATTGATATATTCCTTGGTGGTACTTGTAACTACTATGTTATTCTTCGCAGGCTGGTAGCCACCTGTTACGGTACCAAAACCTTGCGGATAAGGCGAACAATTCAGGTTGCCGTCATTACCGGCAGCAAACACGTGCAGTACATCTTTGTACTCCAACGCCAGCTTATCTATTGCTTCAGAATAAACATTGTACTGACCTGAATAACTACAGTTCTGTATAACGGCAGCATAAGAGTTGTTGGTTATGGTCATGTTGTGCAACTGATACAGTGTCGGCGTTTCCTGCCATATAGCACTGTACAGGTGATTTACCAAGGTAGCGCCTGTAGCTACGCCTTCACCTTCTATGTCCATGATGCCAGCCCCACCCGCTATGCCATTTATATGCACGCCATGGTCGGTATAAGCGTTGGGGTTATAATTAATAATACGGTCTTTCAGGTCGATATGATAGTTGCCGGATACATTATCGCCCACACCTACCGTTACGCCTTTACCAGATAAACCGTAACCATCATATAAAGGCGACAAGGCTGCGATGTTAACCTTCGCAGCTGTTTTGGCCTGGTAGTTCAGCGGTTGCGGGTCAGCCTGCAGAGATATGTATTTAACAAAGTGTGCAGCGGCTAATGTTTTTATCTTTTCTGCAGGTATGCTTATGTTATATACCCCAACCTTCGGAATGGCACCGTTTTCAATAGTTCCACCGATAGCAGCAATGTCATGAGCTATATCTGCTGTGCTGTTATAAGTGGATACGACCAGCTTCACCAACCCTTTGTTATAGCGTGCTGCTTTCACACCTTCATCCATTTTCCACACCGGTTCTATATCCGTAACACCATATACCACTGCCGGGAAGCCTGTGCATTTATTTAAATCTACTATGGCGGTATAAGTATGTCCGCTGATATAGTCGAGCAGGGTAATGCCCGATTGTATCAACATAGCTTTATCGTTGGCAGTTGCTATCTTTTTTAAATGTAGCAATACCTGCAGGCTGCCATTCTTTGAATGGCGATTCAGCCATACATCGGTATTGGCTACAACTGTTATGTTAGCATTTTTCAGCCGGATAGTTTCCTGCGGCCGAATTGTTTGCGCACCAACAGTATTTGTGCACAACCATACGGCACTATACAAAACGATTTTACTGGAGGTATTTTTTAAGGTTTTGAAGGTAGACATACTGCCTGCTATATGATTTACTTTTTACGTAATACAATTTAAGTTATAATATCCATTAATAATCCTGCTACAGCATATATTACGCTACCGCCGCAGGTATTAAACGTTTTTTTCGCTACATTTATAAATGCTCTTTTTATTATAAAGTTTAAACCCATAAATTATATATGATGAAGAAAACGCTACTTTCTCTCTCTTTATTATTATCCTCTTTTTGCTACACTAATGCCCAAACAACGCGTGTAAATTTCATGCACAACAGTTCGGATCAATCGCTCATGTCTCTTGATATATATATTAATGGCGTGCTGGCAGTGAATCACCTGAACTATCATTTTTCAAACCCAACGGTACATGTACCGGCAGTATTTCCGGTAAATATAGGCATCGCCTTAGGTGGTAGCGCAAGTGTTAATGATACATTTTACAATTTAAACACAACATTGCTGCCTACCAATGCCTATACAATGATATTGAACGGCATTGAGAGCACCAGCGGCTATTCTCCAATGGTTCCTTTCAGGATAGATGTATTCAGTGAAGCAAGGGAAAATGCCAATTTTCCAACCAACACAGACATCCTGTTTAGTAACGGATCTACAGACGCACCCATCTTAGATGTAAGAAGTGGTATCACTACCCTTGCCGATAACATTGCATTTGGCAACTACAGCAGTGGGTATTTTTCATTCCCCAGCAGTGATACTTTATTCAGATTAACGAATTCTACAGGTGCCAATACTATACGTACGCTGAATGCTCCATTCAACACCTTGAATTATGATGGGAAAGCCGGTGTGATAATGACATCCGGCTTTATGGACCCGGCAGCAAACAGTAATGGTCCCGCATTCGGCGTATGGTTGGCCCCGCCTACCGGAGGCCCGTTCCTAAGATTGGTAAACACCGACGGGGAAGATATTGCCCGTGCACAGTTTATCAATAACTGTGCAGATACTGTTGGCGATACGGTAGATATATATATGGATGGTAAGCTGGTGGCCGATGACCTGAGGTTCCGTACAGCAACGGCGTTTATGGATATGTTTGCGCAAACCCCTGTTACTTTTGATGTGGCTCCTCACAACAGCACCTCGAATGCGGATGCTTTTTATACACAGACATTAACCCCTGATTCTGCCGGTAAATACATCTTTGTAGCGAATGGCATACAAAGCGCTATAAGATATAATCCTAAGCCAGCCTTTACATTACATACTTATAACCAGGCACGGGAAGCTGCAACCAACAGCAGCAATACCGATGTGTTATTTATACATGGCAGCACCGATGCACCTGCCCTAACCATATCGGAGGGGGGCAATACCCTATTTGCAAGCACTGCTTATGGCAACTTCAGCTCAAGCGGGTATCAATCTGCAGCTACCAAAAACAGTATATACCGCGTACCTCAAACCAGCGGAGATGTAGATTATGAAGCTAACTTCCAGACGTTAAGCTGGTATGGAGATGCTGTAACACTTTTAGCTTCGGGCTTTGCGGATACTGCAGCAAACAATAAAGGCCCTAAAATGGGCTTGTATGCCGTAACCGGCAGGGGTGGCGCTTTTGTAAAGCTACCTGTTACAACAGTGGGTATCAAAGATGCTGTTAACACTGTACAGTTTTCAGTATACCCTAACCCTGCCAACAACATGATATATGTATCGGGCTTAGGTGCTGCGGAAGCTACTATAGAAGTGATAGACATGAATGGCAAAGTGGTAGCTACTTCCAGCAGCCGCTCTGTTAGTATTGCTCAGTTGCCTGCTTCGATGTACATCATCAAGGTGAGCACAGACAAAGCGACTGGTTTCAAGACCTTTGTAAAGGAATAAAGCATACAGGCTTTAAAATAAAAGCGTCCCGCCGAAAAGCAGGACGCTTTTATTTTATCGGGCGTTTAAGAAGAAGATATAAGCGCGCTGTGCCAACCTTTAGCTGTAGTTGATAGATTAGCAAATGGTGCACTACACATTTGTTATAGACAAAAAAATAAGCCGTCCATTGCTGGACGGCTATTTATTTTCTGAATTTGCTTAAGCAAGTTGGGGATTAACCTTCGCCGCCTTCAGCTTTCTTCATTTTTTCTTTCAGTTCGGCCAGAGCACCCAGATCGCCCAGAGTAGCTTTTTCTACTTTGCTTTGGATGTTCTTAACTGCTTTCTTGGTTTTCTCGCCTTCAGCAGCAGCATCTTTACGAGCCGCTTCTTTCTCTTCTATTTTACCTTGCTCCCATACCTTAGTGTGAGAAACCATGATGCGTTTGTCATTACGATCGAACTCGATGATAACGAAAGGCAGAACAGCTTCAGCCTCTACAGTGCTGCCATCTTCTTTTTTCAGGTGGCGTGCAGGTGCGTAAGCTTCCAGGCCGTATTGCAGCTGTACAGTTGCGCCTTTATCGTCTTTGCGTGTCACAGTACCTTCGTGTACGCTACCGATAGGGAATACGGTTTCAAATGTATTCCAAGGATCGTCTTCCAGTTGCTTGTGGCCCAGTGCCAGTTTGCGGTTTTCTTTATCGATGCTCAGTATTGCTACTTCGATCTCATCACCTACTTTAGTGAATTCGCTTGGGTGGTTGTAGCGTTTGATCCAGCTCAGGTCGCTGATGTGGATCATACCGCCGATACCTGTTTCCAGCTCTACGAACACGCCGTAAGGAGTGATGTTTTTAACGATACCCTTGTGACGGCTATCGATAGGGAATTTGTTTTCGATTGTTTCCCAAGGATCTTCAGTCAGTTGTTTGATAGACAGGCTCATTTTGCGCTCGTCTTTATCCAGTGTTACAACTACTGCTTCGTATTCATCGCCCATTTTGAAGAATTCCTTCGCATTGATAGGCTGAGAAGACCATGTGATCTCTGAAACGTGTACCAGGCCTTCTACGCCAGGCATGATTTCCAGGAATGCACCGTAATCTTCGATGTTTACTACTTTACCTTTTACTTTAGAACCTTCGTGGATGTCTGCAACCAGGCTATCCCAAGGATGGGCAGTCAGTTGTTTCAGACCCAGGCTGATACGTTTTTTCTCGTCATCGAAATCCAGAACCACCACGTTCAGTTTCTGACCGTTCTCCAGTACTTCACTAGGATGCGTTACGCGGCCCCAGCTAATGTCTGTGATGTACAGCAGACCGTCAACACCACCCAGGTCGATGAACGCACCGAAGTCGGTAACATTCTTAACCGTACCTTCCAGTACCTGGCCTTTTTCCAGTTGAGAGATGATAACACTGCGTTGTTGTTCGATATCGCTTTCTATAAGCGCTTTATGAGATACCACCGCGTTGCGGATAGCTTCGTTGATCTTAACAACTTTGAAGTCCATTGTTTTGCCAACATACTGATCGTAGTCGGTAACAGGCTTCACGTCTATTTGAGAACCAGGCAAGAATGTTTCCAGGCCGTAAACATCCACGATAAGACCGCCTTTAGTTTTGCTGGTGATAGTACCAGTAACCACTTCGCCGGTTTTGTAGAAGTCAACGATTTTTTGCCAAGCACGTGCTGCGCGCGCCATTTTGCGGCTCAGGTGCAGATGACCGTTCTTGTCTTCTTTTTCAACCACCATTACCTCGATCTCATCACCGATTTTTACATCCTGCATGTCGCGGAATTCGTTCAGAGATACCAGGCCATCAGATTTGAAGCCGATGTTGATGATCGCATCTGTTTTCGTCAGGCCTACTATTGTACCTTGCAACAGTTCAGCCTCATCAATTGTCTTGAAAGTGCTGTCATACACTTTCTCCATTTGCTCGCGCTTCTCTTGATTGTAAGAAGCTACGTTCCTTTTGTCTACGCTCCAATCGAAATCGTCGTGGGCGCTTTGATTTTGGTTAATAATTTGATTTTCTTCCAAATTTTTTTTCCTCCTTTTAAGTAGAATTTTGGGACGGCAAAGATATTAATAAAACCTATAAAAAGTGCAGGCTCTACAAGTTTTTTGACGATTTTTTGAAATGTATCCAATTCTTTACACATTAGCACTATGTGTAATTGTTCCAAGCTGTTCCAAAAGTGGTTATAGCATGAAAACACTGATTGATAACCAGCTAATTACATCATTTTGTTTCTTTTTGTTTCCGATTTTTTGAGATGGCTTTCAGAAACAAATACTGCTAAACGCTACCATAGCAAATATACTACAAAAACGTAAATTGGGGATGCCGTTTGAAGCCGTATATTTGAGATATGCGATTTTTGAAGGCCATTTCGCCATACCATATACCCATCATTATAATTACCCTATGTATATATACCCTCTACCCCATCAGCAGGTTTGACGTGATAGAATGGGATGAAGCCCGAAATGGCGTGAATGCATATGAAATGTTTCATAATCATGATTATTTCAACCTGTACTACGGCGGGAAACCGGATAGCTGGAATGCCAAACCGCCCCTGCTGACGTGGTGCATCCTGATATGCTATCAGCTATTCGGCTTTAATGAGTTTGCTTTAAGATTGCCATCCGTACTGTTTACCATTGCCTTTTTTATTTATTACTATAAATTGATGCGCTTGCTGGCCGGTGAAACGACAGCTTTTGCCTGCTGTGTAGTACTACTTTCCTGCAAGGCAGTGCTGGGCATACATGTAGGCATTACCGGAGATTTTGATGCATTGCTTTTGCTTTTCCTTACGGCATCTGCCTATCATTTTTACCGGTTCACAGTATATACTAAAAACAGAGACCTGTTGCTAACCGGGCTATTTACAGGGCTGGCGTTTTACGCCAAAGGACCTGCTGCTTTTTATACCTGCCGGGGTTTGCCCTGTACCTGACCTATACCAGCAAGTGGGCTACAGTTTTGAAAAACAAATATGGCTGGATAGCTATATGCATAGCTTTATCCATTGCCGGCACATGGATAGGCCTGCAAACCATATATGGCCACACCACCGTACCTGGCGATACCATGTATGGCAGTGAAAACTCGCTGGAGGTTTTGTTCTTTCACGATATAGTGCGACGGTTTGGAAGCACGGACTTTGATCAAGGGAAATATGTACGTGATTATGCATTTGTAATAACCAACCTGGATATACAACTGAATGTATGGAACTACTTTTTCTATGCAGCAGTAGCTACCGGCGTGTGGCTGCTATATAAACACAGACAGCATATTAAACCTTACCTGGGCAGCCAAAAGGCAGTAGTCTTCTGCATTTGTATGGCAGCGCCTATTCTATTATTCCTGACCGCACCTATGAACCAACATGGCTGGTACCTGGCACCTGCATGGGGTTTTGTTGTTTTCATTATGGTAAAAGGCATAGTGCGTATTGGCCGGTGGTGGCGGCCATTCCTTTACATTGCAGGCATTTGCGCAGCAGCACTTTCGGTAAGGCATGTATTATACCTGTACACATTGCCATCAGGCATTCATCAGCAGATGAAACAGCATGTACAAGTATTCAGGGGGCAAGAAAAAATCATTTACCTGGGCGTACCCTACCAGCATGTGTTCCTATATACCATGTGGCAACAGAAGCCGATGGTACGCATTGATGAGCTGGAAAGCGCCTATCAGTATCCCGGGCAATTGCTGCTATTAGACAAAAAGGCACTGGAGAGTGAAACATCAGGACGTATAGTGCCTATCTTTAGCATAGAAGAGGACTATTACATAGCTAAGATCCAATAACATGATACTTATAGAAAAACCTTTTACAGGAGAATACAAGCCCTATGCGGCTACCTACATTAACCAGTTGCCCGATGATGGCGCTGTGCTGCAACACCTGGCAGCTAATATGCAAACCATAAGCGACCTGATAAGGGCGCAATCGCCCGAAAAACTGCTGTACAGGTATGACGAAGGCAAATGGACACTGAAAGAGATAATGATACACATTATAGATACCGAACGTGTATTTGCCTACAGGGCCATGTGCATAGCACGGAATGACAAAACCTCGTTTCCGGGCTTTGAGCAGGATGATTATGTAGCCGCATCGAATGCTAATGACAGGGAAATAGAAAGCATACTGAAAGAATATGAAGCTACCCGCCATGCAACGCTGGCCATGCTGCATAGCTTTTCGCAGGCAGATGTGCTAAAGTTAGGCACCGCCAATGGCAGCCCCGTAAGTGTGCGGGCGCTGATATACCAGATAGCCGGACATGAACTGCACCACCTGAACATTATACGTGAACGCTACCTAAACGCATAACCCAATAATTGAATGTGACAAATGTCACTGTTTGTTCTGTATTTTGACCTTAATTTTAATATAATCGAAACATAAGAAGATGAAAACTATGCTGAATAAAATAACACTTGCTGCCATTGCGGCTGTGATGCTTGGCGCATCGGCCTGCAGAGAGAAAAATAATGAGCCTATACCTATCAGCAACGGATCGCTGACGATGAAATTTGAACACACCTGGGGCAGCAGCCAGGCATGGGAACCTAACAAGACATTCGTTCATGCCAGGACCAATGATACACTTACGTTCACCATGCTGAAATATTATATATCGAACATACGCCTGCTGAGGAGCGATGAAACCTGGTGGAGCCAGCCCAACAGCTATTACCTGGTAGACGCATCGACCAACGCCAGCCCTACCATTACCATCACAGATGTGCCGGGTACCGAATACATAGCCATGCAGTATACTATAGGTGTAGATAGCGCCCGCAATGTATCGGGAGCACAAACAGGTGCCTTATCTGTAATAAACGGCATGTTCTGGGACTGGAACACAGGATATATTATGGCGAAAGCAGAGGGAACCTCTCCCAACGCCAATACTGTTTCTAAAACTTTTGCTATCCACCTGGGCGGTTTTGCGGGCCCTAATAAAGTAGTGACAACGAAAAACATTGATTTCAGGGCGGAAGCAAACCGATATGTGGCCATAGGTGACGTGTATAACCCAACTATGACAGTGAAAGTTGACGTAGCCAGCCTTTGGAAAACAGCTCCGGGAGTGGGCACTATCAGCACTGTGCATATGGAAGGGCCGCAAGCTGCTACCTTTGGGAAAGACTTCTTCGGCAGCTTTACTTTCAGCAATATCACCCTCAAGTAATCATTAAAAAACATACAATGCCCGGTATTTTTAAACATATTGTACTCTCTATATGTTTGATGCCGGGCATTTTAGCTTGTAACAAAAAGAGTGGGACTACAAAAAATACTGTTATTCCCCCTGTTGCCGAATATCCCCTGCGCCCCGCTCATTTTCCGCCGGCTGTGTACCAGCATACTTCCAACCCGTATAGCGCAAAGGGCTATGAACTGGGCAAGCGTCTTTTTTTCGACCCTATTCTATCTGCCAATAATACTATTTCATGCGGCAGCTGCCATAAGCCCGCCTATGCTTTTGCTGACGGTGGCGTGGCATTGAGCAAGGGCGTAGATGGCAAAACAGGGAAAAGACATAGCCCTGCCATCTTCAATATGGCGTGGAACAAAAGCTTTATGTGGGATGGCGGCGTGAACCATATAGAAATAATGCCGTTTGCCCCTATTATTAATCCTGTAGAGATGGCCCAGGATATGCGGGAACTGATACATGAACTGAACACCCACCCGGCTTACCCCGCTATGTTCAGGAGTGTATTTGGGAAAGATAGCATTGACGACCAGCAGTTATTTTACGCACTGGCCCAGTATATGAGCAACCTGGTATCGGCAGATGCGAAATATGACAAAATAAAGCGCGGAGAAACAACATTCAGTGCAGAAGAAATGGAAGGCTACAGGTTGTTTCAAACCCACTGTAACGCATGCCATACGGAGCCTTTATTTACCGATAATAGCTTTAGGAATAACGGATTGGATAAGACTTTCAGCGATTCGGGCAGATACCGGATAAGTCAAAGGGCGGAAGATATGGGCACCTTTAAAGTACCTACGCTCCGCAATGTTGCATTGACCCCACCGTATATGCACGATGGACGTATAAAAACACTTACAGATGTGGTGGAACATTATGCAACGGGGGTTCAGCCATCTGCTACATTATCGCCACTGCTGATAAAAAATGGCAACCCGGGATTGCAACTAAACGATACCGAAAAGCAACGCATCATACAATTTCTGTACACACTCACAGATAGCAGCTTTGTAGCGCAGCATACCCATTAATCCTGCCTGAACATAGGCTCATTAACCATTACAGTATCTGTAAAGGTTTTAAGAAATGCTACGAGATACATTTTCTCTTCTTCTGTAAGGCCCAGGCCATACTCGTGGTTAGACTTCACCATATTGGGATCTATATTAGGAATACCGCGGTGGGCCTGGTGATCATAAAACTCAACCACCTCTTCCAATGTTTTAAAACGGCCATCGTGCATATAATTGCTACGCAGGGCAACATTGCGAAGATTCGGTGTACGGAATTTCCCTAAATCGGCAGGATTGCCGGAAACATTAAAATAGCCTTTGTCAATCTGTTTTGTATAGATACTATCGAGCCCGTTGTTGTGCAGCATATCATCTGTAGTAAGAAAGTGCACATGGCAGTGGAAGCAATCGCCCTTTTCGTTGAAGAAAAGCTCCCTACCCTTCATTTCTTCAAAAGTGAACTGAGCCTGGCCTATTAATGCTTTCTCATACTTTGTGTTTTTAGACACCAGTATGCGCATGAACTGAGCTAATGCTTTGGATAAGTCCTGCACGCCTATTTCATTAACACCGTAATATTTCCTGAACTTATCGCGGTAATCGGCTATTGCATTTATCTTATTAATATCAGTACTGAACCGTTTGGTCAATTCTACCTCCATCACATGCTCGAGCGTGCCCGACACCCTGCCACTCCACATAAAGTTTTTGTGCCAGGCCAGGTTCATCAGCGGCATTTTAGCCTGTCCGTTATCAAAATCGGAAAGCCCTTCGGCAGCAAAGCCCATGCTCTGCACGTGGCAGGTATTACACGACTCTCCATTGTTAGACAGCCGGTTGTCATAAAACAACTGCTTTCCCAACGCTATTCTTTCTACATACAGCTTGTTATCTTCAGGTATTACAATGTCATCAAATCCGTAAGGACTTATCCATTCATACGGTGTCATTTCCACCATGCCATTGCCACCATTGTTGCTGCCATTACCATCATCCGGCGATTTTTTGCAGGATACAGCAAATGCTATTATAGCAATAATAGTTGCAAGCACATATATTTTTACTGAGGGCTTCATACTGGTACAATAAGTAAAACGGTATGCTTAAAGTTATTCAATTTATTGAACATGAATATTGACGGTCGTCATTTTTGAAGTCAGGCAACAGCAATACCCGATTTCCCCAATGGTCATATTTAAGTTAAAAAAGCATTCGGAGGGTTCAATTGTATTTTTCGTAACACTAAAATTGAGTACTTTTATCGCTTCATAAATTTTATATATAACGTTGTCGGCGATAATATATTACCTGGTTCTGCCTTTTATTTATCTCATTTCCATACTACCCTTCAGGGTACTATATTTCATTTCAACAGGACTGTATGGGTTATTGTATTATGTATTGGGCTACAGGAAAGGTGTAGTAATGGAGAACCTGCGCAAGTCTTTCCCGGAGAAAAATGAAGAGGAAATAAAAGGGATAGCCAAGCGTTATTATAAATACCTGTGCGACCTTTTCCTGGAAACTTTTAAAACGTTGACGGTGAGTAAAGAAACCATGCTGAAGCATTGCTATTTCAATCCGCAGGCGAAAGCTGTGTTTGATAAACTGGCGGCGGAAAACAAAAGCATTGTGCTGGTGATGGGCCACCTGGGCAACTGGGAATGGGCAGGCAACACCTTCAGCCTGGTAAACAAGCACCAGCTGTATGTGATATACCACCCCATCAGCAATAAGTATTTTGACTGGCTGATGTATAAAATGCGTACGCGTTTTGGCACCAAGCTGATAGCCATGAAGGACACCTTCAGGGAAATGCTGGAGAACAGGGAGGAACTAAATGCTACGGCATTTATAGCCGACCAGACACCGGCACCGCAAAATGCCTACTGGACCACTTTTTTAAATCAGGACACGCCGGTTTTCAAGGGAACAGAAATGATATCGCGCAAGGTGAACTATACAGTAGTGTATGCTACCGTGAAAAGAGTGAAGCGGGGCTACTATGAAATGTTTGCCGAAGTGCTGTGCGACAATCCTAAAGGCACGAGCGATGGCGAAATATCTGAATTGCACACACGTAAACTTGAAAAAGATATAAGGGAACAACCCGAAGTATGGCTGTGGAGCCACAGGAGGTGGAAACACAAACGAACAAACGAACAACAATAATATGCAGATGCGGACCGGAAGAGAACTGATATTAGCAACAAAAGCCTTTGCAAAGGAGGACAGAAATAAAAGCTGGTGGCTATTGCTATCTACTTTATTCCTGCTGCTTGGTTCGCTGGCAGCCACCTTTTTCATTCCCTATATATGGCTGAAGATACCTTTCAGCATACTATCGGGGCTGATAATGGTGCGCATGTTCATCATCTATCACGATTTTCAGCATCATGCCATATTGCACCGCTCGGTACTCGCCGATGTTATCATGAATATATACGGTAGCTATGTAATGGTACCCAGCAGCATATGGAAACGCTCTCACGATTATCATCATGCACATAACTCTAAACTCTTCAGTGCCAGCATAGGCTCCTACCCTATATGCACTACCGGAAAATACCTGTCTATGTCTGCCGGGGAAAGAAGGCTGTACCTGTTCATCCGCCATCCGTTAACGGTATTGTTCGGTTACTTTACCATGTTCATGTATGGCATGTGCATCAGTTCTTTTATGAGTGCGCCGAGAAAACACTTTGATTCGCTGATAGCATTGGCTGTGCACATTGGGATATCAGTATATGCGTTTATAACCTTTGGCTGGGATGCATGGTTGTTTACGGTATTCCTGCCCGTATTTATAGCCTGTGCTATGGGGGCCTATCTTTTCTATGCGCAGCATAACTTTCCTGCCACTTCTTTTACCGACAAAGAGGACTGGAAATATGAAGGTGCCGCGCTGGAATCATCGAGCTATATGACTATGTCGCCGGTTATGCACTGGTTTTTGGGCAATATCGGTTATCATCATATTCACCATTTGAACTCCCGCATACCATTTTACCGCCTGCCGGAAACCATGGCTGCGATACCCGAGCTACAAGCAGCGAGGACTACCTCATTGCATCCCAAAGAGATAGCAGCCTGCTTCCGCCTGAAAGTATGGGACCCGGAGCTGAAACGCATGATAGGCTTTCGCGAATTGAAAACATATAAGGCTGCCAAAGCGCAAATAGTACCTAATATTAGCTAATTTAGCACGCTACTATGCTGGACATTCACGATATAACAGAATACCTGCCTTCGGATATTACGATAAACGAAGTGGCCAATGCGGAAATAAGACGCATCATTACCCATATTCAACAAAACCTGGCCACACTGGAAACAGGTGAAGAGGATTATGAGATATTCCTGAAAGGCAGCCCCGTGACGCTGATAGATAAACACGAGATAGACATTGTGTGGGAAACAGACACCGAAGCCTTTGACGAGCGCATAAAAGAACTGATAATAGAAGCCAGCAACGCCGAATAATATTAGAGCCATCGTCCTTACGGTGGCTTTTCTTTTTAACAAATGTATGCCCGCATATTGCGGTAACTTAGCTTATGAGCCGTGCGCATGCTGATCTTCCCCTGCATTATGGCCAGGTGCCTGCCTGGCTGTATACCCGCATGAGCCAGCTGGGCATAGCCATTACAGAAGCCGTGATAATGGAATATGGCAAGGCAGCCTTTCTACAGCGCATGAGCGACCCGTTCTGGTTTCAATCATTAGGAGCAGTGCTGGGTATGGACTGGCACTCATCTGGCATCACCACATCGGTAATGGGTGCGCTGAAGCAATCGGTAAACAAACGATCGAAAGAACTGGGCATATACATATGCGGCGGCAAGGGCAGGCACAGCCGTGAAACACCCAATGAACTGCTGAAGATAGCAGATGCTACCGGGCTGGATGGACAGATGCTGGTGCGCAGCAGCAAGCTATCGGCGAAAGTGGATAATACGGCCATACAGGATGGCTACCAGATATACCTGCACTCTTTTGTAGTAAGCGATGAAGGTGAATGGGCCGTGATACAGCAGGGTATGAATGATGGCAATGGTATGGCTAGGCGCTATCATTGGCATTCGCCGGGTATCCAGTCGTTTGTAGAAACACCGCATACTTCTATATACGGGCACAACCAGGGACTGATATTGAACGTGACCGATAAGCAGGCAGATACGACACGCAATGGCGTAGTGCAGCTAACCAAAGAAAACCCGACACAACTGCTGGAACAGATACGGGAACTGCAGATGCCGCGACATCATGATGTGAAGGCAAAAGATATAGACCTGAAACGACTGGGCAGTGTGCTGGCGGTAGCACATGAAAAGGAGTTGCTGGATATGGAATCGTTACTGCTACTGGAGGGTGTGGGGCCGAGAACCCTGCAATCGCTGGTACTGGTGAGCGAAGTGATACATGGCACCCCTACCCGATTTGAAGACCCGGCCCGTTTTTCATTTGCACATGGTGGCAAAGATGGCCATCCGTTCCCCGTGCCTACCAAAGTGTATGATGAAGCCATAGCCGTGCTGGACAAAGCCATACGCCTGGCGAAGATGGGCGATAACGATAAGAACGAAGCGATAAAGAAACTACACAAGGCGGCAGAGCGCGTGGAGAAAGACTTTATACCCAATGAGAACTTTGAGCAACTGATAGAGAAGGAAAGAAACGAATCGTGGAAGTATGGCGGGCGAACGGTGTTTGGTAAGGCTAAGCCGCCCAAACCCAAACCCGATGACAACCAGTTGAAGCTATTTTAAAATTTCACACCTACGGTAAAGTAATAACTACGGCCATCGCCCGGAATGATGCCGGGGCCGGGGTAGCCAGTAGCCCTGCGCGTGTAATACGCCACATTAGCTACATTATTCATGGATGCTTCTACCAGCAACCACCTATAAGACCAACTGGCAGAAATATCCATCAGTTTGTATGCAGGCACTGGGCCATTTACGGCACTTAAACCACTTGATGGCGAGTTGGTTGCTTCAGTGTACTGATTGCTGAGATAGCTAAACTGGTATGCCAACTTGAAATTGCGACAGGACGCCTGAATACCGGCCTTCCAGTTTACATTCGGCACATACTCTACCTGATTACCTTTCACGCCGGGAATTTTACTGTCGATATATTCTGACTTGATAAGGGCCAGGTTTGAATATATAGTGGTGCTCCATTTATCCGGATTTACATGCCACAGTTTTAAAACATCCAGTTCCAGGAAAGATTCTATACCCATCACACGAGCTGTCCCTATATTACCACGCATCCGTATGGCCCGACCCATAGCGTCTTTAGTACCTACCTCACCTATGCGATTATCATAATACAATTGAAAGCCGCTGACATCGAAGCGGAACAAGTTTTTTACATTACCGCGTACACCCAGGTCGGCACTCCAGCCTGTTTCATCTTTCAGGCCTGGGTCTATTTTGAAAGATGGGTTTACCACCTGCATATCGTTGTACGTAACAGAACGATAGTTTTGAGATACGTTTCCGTAGAATTCAAGGCTAGCAAAAGGCTTGTAGCTACTTCCGATACCACCAATTATAAATGTTCGCGGCAACTCCCTGTCTTCTTTGATAGTAATATCACTTATTACGCTATCGCGCAGGTCGCGCTCGCGGTTATGATATACACCATGTGCGGCCGTACGGATGTATTCTACACGTATGCCGGGTGTGATGTTCCATTTATCGGTAATGCGCACTATCTGCTCGGCGAAAGCGGCATAATTGAGGTTCGGGAATTCATAGTCTGATTTCAATTCAGATGTTTCGCTATCAAAATTGAAATTGGCACCACTACCATTGTTCACATCGCCCTGTATGCTCATGCCATGTCCCTTGTAGGCGCGAATGCCCACCAGCAGGTTTTGTGTCATGCCGGCTATTTCATACCTGTGCAGGAAACGGGATTCAAAGGTTATATTTTTAAACTCGCCTTTCAGCAAATCTCTTGCTCCGCCATTATCGGGCTGTGAAGGGCGATTGGGGCGAAAGCCAATGGCATCGCGGGTGGCAATCAGTCCGTTTACCCTTGTTTGCCAACGGGTGCGAGATGATATCTGGTAGTCCCACTCTACATCCAGCAGGTTCCAGTTAACAGCAAACCAGTTGCGCGAACGGTTGCTCTGGCGTGGGTCTTTCGCAAACATCACGCTGTCTAGACCTCCCGGTTGCTTTGCCAGATAGTTGAGATGCGTGTATTCTATACCCAGCATGTGCTTATCATTTACCCGATAATGCACATCCAGATAGCCATTGAAAGATTCAAAATTACTGTTAGGGCGCCAGCCATCACCACGTTTATAATGCAGATAGCCATAATAGCTCAGCTTGCCTTTGGTGCCGGATATGGCATTGTAAGAACCCAGAAAACCGAAAGAGCCTGCCGTTTGCTTGCTTTCTACAGATATAGCCTTGCTGTTACCGGGTTGCTTCATATCGAAGTTGAGCAGGCCGCCAAACTGGGTACCGTATTGCAGGCTGGCTGCACCCTTTATAATTTCTATACGGTGCAGGGCATCTGCTGGCGGTGTATAGTAGCTTTCAGGATAACCCAATGCATCGGCACTGATATCGTATCCGTTTTGCCTTACGTTGAAATTGGAAGTACGGTTGGGGTCGAGGCCGCGGCCACCGATGCTGAGTTGCAAACCGCTGCCATCATTCTCGAAGATATTGAGGCCGGCCACTTTTGCATATACCTGGCGGGTATTATTGGTGGCTTTATTTACAGTTAGCTGTTCTACATCTATCACCTCGCTTTTCTTACCGGCAGTCAGCTTCATACCATCAACCTGGCGCAGGCTGCCGAAGTTGCCGCTTTTCGTATCGCGTATTTCCACCTCCTGCATGCGTGTGGTGCTATCCTTCTGCGCAGTAGCAGCGGTAGCACACAGCATAACCATAAACACTAAAAAACACCTACAACCCATATATATTACCGCCCATGGGCAGTATCCAGTTTTTATGTTTAAAACAGTCTCTTTCTTTGGCAAGGTTCACAGTGGTATCAACATACAACCGGCTGCGCCTGCCGTTGAGCCCTACGTATATGGTAGCATATACTTCGGGGTCGTTCATGCCAGCGGCTTTATAATGATCGTGCAGTAATGCAGCGTATTGCACGATAAAATCGCTTTGCGTGGCCATCATCTTTTCCTGGTTCTTTGTAAGGAAGTCGTTGTTGTTAACACCTACTTTCTCGCCCGTTACTGCATCTTTTACTACAAACTGTGCATAGCCCATTTTTTCCATCAGCATCACCCGCCACGAAAATCGGTAACCTTCTTCCGTCCAGAACAGTTCGCCCGGCATCAGCAGGTAGCGCCAGGGAAACAGCAACTGTATGATAAAGAACAAACCAAACATGCCCACTACTACCCTACGCCATGGCGGCGCAAAGGTAAACATATTATTATTCGTAACCACGGGTAAGGATGAAGAAAATCGCTTTATGCGCATGAAGAATGCATCCAGGTCGGCTGAATCAAAGAATATTAATGCTGAAACGATCATGATATATGGAAACATACCGATAGGAAACAGTATGGACGTAAGCACGTGAAAAACGATAACCGTAGCATAGGCGTAGGGCCTTGTTTTGCGGTTAAGCAGGAAAAAAGGAATGGTGAGATCGTACAGGGCGCCAAACCAGCTAAAGAAATAGGCCACCCATAATTGGCTGAACAAGGGGCCAAACAAAGGCAAATCATTCTTTGCAGGCAGCCATAGCCTTAATGGCATTGCTTCTACCAGCCAATCGGAATTGAGCTTTGCCAACCCCGCATATACGTACACGATACCCATCATCAGGCGGATGCTGCCTAAAGTCCACTGCGGTATAAAACGTGCTGCGATACGGGGCTTGCGCATGGCATCTATAGAAAGGTTAGCATGCGCGGGTAGCCATATCATCAGGAAAAGTACGAGAGTGACAAAGTAGTAGTGGTTCAGGTAATTGGTTTTATCCATCAGCTCGATGTAAGTAAAGCTGAGAAATAACAGTACGGACGCTATTCTATAATACCAGCCAAGCGCAAAAAACAAGGCACTCACGCCACATACTGCAAACAGCAGGTAGGTATAGCTGCCCAATGGTTTTATCCATTCGAAGCCATAATAGTGAAAGAAGTATTGCGGTCGGATATACAGTTCCTCTATCCAGTCACGCAGCCAGAAGCGAATGGTGCTGCCCAACAGCATCAAACCAAAGGCCATTCTAAAAAAAGATAAGGAAGCCGAGTAAACCGGCTTCCCTAAATATGCTTTTGATATGATGCGCAGTTTGGGCATTAATCACCGTCGTTATCTACATACGTAATAGAAATGCCGAAGGCCGAAACCATGTCCACTTTCAGTAGGGGTACTGCCTGCTGTACCTGCTCGTAAGTATTCAGTACGGCAGTGCGGTTGTTCTGCACGGCATCTTTAAGTGGTGTATTGATAGCTGCCAGTGCAGTTGATGCTTCATTCAGCTCCTTTGTTACCAGGTCGGCCATCAGTTCACCATTATCACCTTTGGTGCCAATGTTAGACAGGTAGCTTTTCATAGATGCCGAACCCTGGGCGCCGCTAAAGCTGCGGCCCTCGTAAAATGCTATAATGCTTTGCATGGCTGTATTGGCCAGTGTATTTGCCAATTGTGGCGTATAATAGGCTTCTGTTATGTCAGGCTTGGCAGTACCCGTCATAGCGCCAACCGGCAGGCCTATTTTACCCGAACGGAAATAACGCTCATAGTACAGCACATAGCTGTTTACCATTCTCGATATGCCGCTATTCACATCTGTGCCTGTAGCGCCAACGAAGGTATTGCGGTAGTTATTCCACTCGTTGCGCACCGTGGTTACTTTCTCCAGCATTTTGTTTACCACCGCCTGCAGGTATTGCTTGCGGGCGGCAGCCTGTGCATCTGCAGTGTAATAGTTCACTACATCCGCATTATTTGCAGCAAGGCCATTCAGCAGGTAATCAATAGCCGGAAAACCCTGCGCATCTTTGTTTCCAAATTGCTCCAGGTCGTAACTGCCGGAACTGATATTGCTATTCAGCTTTGAAACGGTAACCGGGTAGGTATTGATATACATACGCAGCGATACATTTTCAGCCGGGCCAAATTCCAGCAAGTCTACCTTTTGCCAGGTGATGTATGCTTTTTGCCAGGCAGCTTTCAGCGCCACCAGCTTAGGCTCATCAGGAGCCGCTACAAAAGCATCGCTGCCTGTCTTTAACGCTGTCAGGTCTTCTACCATGGCTGCATAGGCAGGTAAGATGTAGTTATCTGCATAATTGGTAAGCATCGGCTTGCGGTCTAGCCCCGCAGGCGTATTGCCGCCATTGTTATTATCTTCTTTTTTGCATGCCGTAAAGGTTACAGCTGCTATCAGAATACCGGCGATGCCTAATAATAGTGTTTTTTTCATCCTTTGTATTTAACAGGTAAAGCGGAGAAACGAGTTCGCCGCTTTATACAAACCAAATTGAATTTATTAGTGGTTTACCACTACATTCTTATCGATACCAAAAGCAGCAGCTATCTGGTCGCGAACATTATCTATATCAGCATTTGTAAGAGACCAGAAACCGTTTGTTTTACCATCCAGTATGCTCAGCAGTTCGTTAGATTTTGCTGCGTTGATCTTTGCATTGTAGCCATAGCGCAGCGAGTAAACAAAACCATAGCCTTCTGACAGTGAGTGAAATTTAGCACCATCTGTAGTGGCAGTTTTAGTTTTGTTCAGGTAACTAACTGCAATGATAGCAATCGCTTTTTCCAGATTGTTACGCAGGTAAGCTATTTGCTGATCGCGTATCGGCATATCCTTATTCACGATAGCGGCACGGCCTTTCAAAAATGCCAGGTAGATATCCTGAGGATTTTCACCGCCTACAGATGCAGATACCTGGCGAACATAAGAACCCAGGTAAGATTCCAGCCATTTTGTAGCGTCAGCAGGGTCTTTCTTAGGATACATTTCGTTTGAAGTCAGGTAGCCATAAGCCTCATCCCAGTGATGCTCTAACTGCGTATAGTTTTTACCACTAACAAGCGTATTGTTATCAGCATTTTGCTTTTCTCCACCGAAGTATATATTGCTTATCTGATCCAGCATCATAGCCCCCATCAGGCTTTTTTGTACAAACTGGCCAAATTCAAAGCCTTTTTCATTTACCAGGTACTTACCATCCAGCAAACCTGCCTGACCTTGAGCAGCAGTCTGGCTGCGCGATTGACTGGCAGCTGCCAGCGATGTGAAATAGGTTTTGAAGCGGTTACGTTCTGTTTCAGCATCTACTGCAGCAAAAGACTGTGCCGTTTTAGATATGATGGTTTTATCGGTAGCTGCATTCAAGGCGGAATTACTGAAAGCTGCGTTCTTGTTCTCGAACATATTCACCAGCTTTTCTGCGCTTACAGATGCAGTAAGGCCTGTTTTCATATATGCATCCATTTCTTTCAGCATATTGATACGGGTAGTCTGCCCACTAAAATCAACAGATGTTTTGTTGTCAGCACCTTTAAATATTTCGAAATAGTTAGTGCCGGAATTTAATCCAACATAGGGTACTTTCACGTTTTCACCTGCAGGTACAGAAGAATCGCCTTTAGTACAAGATGCAAACACAACAGCCGCAAAACCGGCAGTTATAAGTAATTTATTTTTCATTGGGTGCTTTTGTGGCCGCAAAAATATCAACAGCTGCTATAAGCGGCTTTCAAAATCGGGAAAAAAGCAAAAAAGCATCATATGCCTATATAGCAAAAGGCCAGTATTCCGGCCTTTTGCTATATATAAATTAAACATTTACATCCTTTTAATAGTACACCCTATCGATTTAGTGCTGTTAGGGTCAGCAGGCTTACCGGCGAGCATGTTATCTATCGCTGCTTTCAGAAACAGCTCTTTGGATTCTGCAGGGTTTGAAGGGTTATCTTCCATAGCCCCTTTATAAACCAGCTTGCCAATACCGTCAAAAAGGAATACCTCGGGGGTACGGGTAGCACCAAAAGCATCGGCCACTTTCGATTTATCATCCACTACATATGGTACTTTATAACCCTGCTTTTTAGCATAGGTAGCCATGGCATTGTAAGAATCTTCTTTATCGCGCTGCGCTTCGTTTGAGTTGATGATTACCATGCCTATGTTATGGCTTGTAGCATAGTCGATGGCTTCTTTGGTGCGTGCCTGGCTTTTTATCACATAAGGGCAAGTGTTGCAGGAAAACATAACCAGCAAGCCTTGCTTTGTAGCTGCTTTACTCAGTGTAACGGTTTTACCATCTGTGGATTTCATGGCTGCATCAGGCATAGGGAGATTGCTGCCGATATCTATGCTTTGAATGTTGTTTTGTGCATAGGCTGCTCCCCCAACAGCTATAGCAGCTATGAATAGTAACTTTTTCATATGAACACAGTTTTGTTTTTAAAATTATTGCATTCGGCCATTGCAAAATGCTAAAGGTTTACAAAATCACTTCTTATTTAATTCAAGGCTGATATTTTCATCGCCCGGCTGATATGGCAGGTAGGTAACGATAAACTGGAACATCTCATCGGTAGCACGCATACTGCCATTCTGGTCTTTTACCAAGCGTGGCGGGCTGAATGGATTGTTGAGATTATGCCTTGTATTATCATAATAACCTTCTGCAACGATGGTACTCCCCTTCGGTATCTTTACCATCTTTTTGAAGGTATAGAAATACTGCCAGTTGAAATCCCAATTAGGTATAGAAATAAGCCTGATGGTATCGCCATCAGGCTTCAGGGCATAGGCTTTAAAGCTTTTACCAAGCAAGTGCATGTGCGGGTTGACTGTGAGCACCGATATGTCATTAGCTATCGTAAAACGGCTGGATACCTTCTTAGTGGTATTCGGCTGCAGTATCAAATCGGGTTCCACAGGTGCTACGCCCAGCGTACCCAGCTGAAACTCCTGCACCGGACGCTTAGGTGGCACAGGCGAATAAAAGATATTGATATAGGAACTATCCCAAACGGCACTATCGCGGGTAAAGCCGTAATGAAGATCGTTCAGCAGGAAAGCACCTTTGCGCGGCAGGACGTAACCACCAATGCCTTCCGGGTATTTCTGTCCGAATACACCGGGCAGATAGTTTACCACCGACTTCTGCAATACCGGATAACTACCATCATCGTTGGGTAATCCTAATTTCTCGTAGGCCTGCTTAATGGTACTGTCTTCTACCATATCCAGTATCTGCTCTCCCGCATATACGTCCTTTTTCTTATCAAAATCGTACTTCACCATATCGCCATTTACATGGTGCACTACGTTAGTATTTCCTGCTACAAACTCTACAAGGCTTACGTATTTATCTTCGGGCAGCTCAAAAGGTACTTTTACCAACAGAAACTTATCGCTACTATTGGCAGGTAAAAAATACGGCTTCACGGGAATGCGCAAGTCGGGTATGCCTACCGTTGAGCCATTAGGGAAATCGGGCAACACGGGCATCTTATTTGCCGGGCCTTCTTCCAGCCCATCTTTCACCCATTTATCCAGTATCTGTATATCCCTTTCGCTCATCACCCGCTGGCCTACAAATTCGGTATAATGGGGATCGGCAGGCCAGGGCGGCATAATGCGCGCCTTAGTAACATAGGCCATACCTGTTGCATATTTTTTAGCATCCTGGTAAGTAATAAGGTTAAAGTGTGCACCACCATTGGGGCGATGGCAAACGGCGCAATTGCTGTACAGCACAGGTGCCACATGCTCTGTAAATGTTACCTTGGCCGGCAACCGCTCTTCACTACTGCACGCCTGCAGCACACACCATGCAGCTACTGCTGCTATACTAATTCCTTTTTTCCTCAGATGCATCTTCAAATTTTCCGAGTAAAATACTCACGTTAAGTTCGTAACCTAATAACAATACCATGGTAATAAGCCATATCCATATCATAAAGGCTATCAGCGTACCGATGGAACCGTAGACTTTATTATAGTTGATAAGGTTATTTACCAGGAAGAAAAACACCACGGTAGTCAGCAGGCTCATCACAGTAGCAAAAACACTGCCCGGCGACACAAACTTGAAACGATGTGTAAGGGAAGGGCCGTAAGAATAAATGATAGAAATAGTACTGAACACCAACCCTACCAGTATCAAGCCACTGAATATCTTTACGGCTATTACGTTATTAAATATCTTCAGAATAATATCATTCACCGCCTCCGTTTGCAGGATAAGGGCAGCCAGAGAGATAATAACAACACAAATGGTCATCAATGTCAGCTTGATGGCAGTCCATCGCCTTTTAAGTGCAGAGCGTTTTACATACACTTTCAGGCCACGGTCGAAGCTATTCATGAGCCCCATCATGCCATTTGAAGAAAACACGATGGTCATTAAGATACCGAACGACAGGAGGTCGGCATGCTGGTTGTTCATAAAATCGATGAACACATTGGTGAAGGTGCGTTCGATATTAGGATTCGGTGCCAGCAGATCTATGATGTCTATGATGGTTTGCTCCACATCGCCCAATGGCAGGTACGGCACCAGGGCAAAAAGGAACAGCAATGTTGGCGGTATGGCCATCAGGAAATTGTACGTTACCGCTGCCGCACGTACGTTTATCTGCGTATTGTTTATCTCGCGAAAAAAGAAACGTGCGACATTATATAATGACACCCCGTGAAAACCCGGCAAGACCGTACGCTTCGCCCACGACGATACGGTACGTACCAAGGCGTGATTAATAATAGCGGATTCCAGTCTTGTCATACCGCAAATTACGGTCAAAGATTGCTTTGGATGAAATCTGTCATCCTTTTATATAGGTGATGACGTGTATTGCCGCCGGATATGCCATGTGCCTTGTTAGGGTAATACTCCCCGTCAAAATCCTTATTTGCCTTTATCAGGGCATCTGTAAGCATTACTGCATTCTGAAAATGCACATTGTCATCTGCCGTACCGTGTATCAGCAGAAATTTACCTTTCAGGTTGGCAGCCATCTTTTCAGGGGCATTGTCATCGTAGCCCTGCGGGTTCTCCTTTGGTGTGCGCATGTAGCGCTCGGTATATATATTATCGTAGTACTTCCAGTTGCTCACCGGCGCTACGGCAATGGCCATTTTAAATACATCACTGCCTTTGAACAGGCAGGTACTGCTCATGAAACCACCATAGCTCCACCCCCAGATACCGATGCGGTTTTTATCAACATAGGGCTGATTAGCTAAATAACGGGCGATGCTGATCTGGTCGTCGCTTTCATATTTACCCAATTGCAGATACGTTTTCTTTTTGAATGCTTCGCCACGGAACCCCGTACCCGTACCGTCGGCGCAAAAAATGATGTACCCTTTTTCAGCGAGCATCTGGTGCCAGAAGAAATCGCGTATCGGGAAACGGTCTGCTACTTCCTGCGAACCGGGGCCACTGTATTGATACATGAGTACCGGGTATTTTTTATTTGCATCAAAATTGGGCGGCGTTATCATCCATGCATTGAAGGTAGTACCATCTTCACCGGTTACCTGCTTGAAGCTGATAGTGCCAAGCTCGTACTGCTGCATGGTTTCCTTCAGTTCCTTATTATCTTCCAGCGTGCGCAGTATTTTGCCTTTGTTATCTATCAGGCTGAATACCGGAGGCTGGTCGAGCCTTGAATGTTTATCCAGGAAGTAGTTGTAGCCCTCTACTTTGGTAATGGCATGTGTGCCATCTGTACGTGTCAATGTCTTTTTACCCTTACCATCCCAGCTTATGGAGTACATTTTACGCTCCAATGGTGTTTTTTCAGCAGCAGTATAGTATACTACTTTGCGCTTTTCATCCACACCTATAATGTCTGCTATATCAAATTTACCGGGTGTCAGGTCGGTTAACTTCTTCTTTTTCCAGTCCCAGCGATACAGGTGATTATATCCATCGCGGTCGCTATCGAAAAGGAAAGATGAATTATCGGGCAGGAAAGCAAGGTTATCATTTACTTCTACGTACGATTTATTTTCTTCCGTATATACCACTTGCGTGGCACCCGTTAATGCATCTGCAAAAAGCAACTCCAACTTATTTTGCAGGCGGTTCATACGGTATATGCATAACTGCGAAGGGTCGTTGGTCCATTTGATGCGCGGAATGTACTGGTCCGTTTCCGTCCCCAGGTCGGCATTAACGGCAGTTTTCGTTTTAGTATCGTATAGCTTTATCTGGATAATAGAATTAGGTTCACCTGCTTTGGGATATTTATACGTGTAGTTATCAGGATACAGGCCGAAGTACCTTGGCATGATGAATAAGGGTACGCCCGACTCATCGAACCGGTAATAGGCAATATACTTACCATCGGGCGACCATGAGAATGCTTGTGAAAAGCCAAACTCTTCTTCATATACCCAATCGCAGTTACCATTTATTATCTTGTTCCACTCGCCATCGGTAGTTACGGCATTTACATTACCGCTTTCCAGGCTCATGATGTACAAGTTATTGCCTTTTACATAAGCCAGTTGCTTATTATCGGGCGATAAGGTAGCATGGAGCACCTTATCATTGCTTACCTTGCGGATGGTACCTGCCGCTATATCGTACAGATATACATAGTTCAAAGCAGAGCGGCGGTAAATATGTTCTGTACCTGACTTCAGCAACAGGAACTTCTCATCTTTACTGAAGCTATAGTCATCTATCGTAATAGCCTTGCCATCTACCGGGTGTGCCTGGTTATCGAAAAGGATGGTACCTGCTTTACCGCTGGCTACATCATAGGTACGTATCAGTTGTTTATTGCCTTCTGCATCCAGTTTGGTGTAGGTCTTGCCATCCTTCATACCATTAAAGCCGGGTACACTTTTTATCCTGAAAGTATTGTTCTTAAACAGGTCATCCAGTGTTATCTGCTTCTTAGCTGTTTGCGCAAGGGATACCTGGCAGATAAATACTGCCAGCAACAACCACGTATATTTCATAACCGAATAATATATAGATGGATCAAAAATACACTCCCTGCTGCGTAGATTAAAATACAAAAGCGTGAGAAACAGGGTGAAAATGAAAAAGCCCGGCGTAGGGCCGGGCTTTCGGATATATTCCAGAAATTCGATTAATAGTCGATAGTAGCCTGGATACCCCTATCTATCAGGGCTTCTGCCTTAGGACGCAGAAACTCAAAGCTGCCTCTTTTTACACCACATTTTCCTTTGTGGTGAATGATGAGAGCACACTGTTCGGCCTGTTCAGGATAGTGTTCACATATTTCCATCAGTGAATCGATAACATGGTCGAATGTGTTTACATCATCGTTCCATACTATCAGGCTGTGGTGTTCGGCCACAAGCACATCCTGTTCCGCATCTTCCTGTGTTTGCCAACGGGTACTCATATGCTTATGCAGTTTTTTTTGCAAATATAGGATATTTCGTGTTTTGACGCATGAAGATAGCAGCAATATCTTTGCAAAATGTTTTCAAAAAAATCGATGGAAGAGCTGGGCCGGCAGGATGCCGAAACAGCTAAAGGTGCAGCGAAACATCCTGTCATTGTGATACTGGATGATGTGCGCAGTATGCACAATGTAGGTGCTGCCTTCCGTACCTGCGATTGCTTTGCAGCCAGCGCGCTGTACCTGTGCGGTTATACCCCTGCCCCGCCACACCGCGACATACATAAAACAGCACTTGGCGCTACCGATACGGTAAGCTGGAAACACTTTGCCACCACTATGGATGCCGTGCAGGATGCTAAGGCCGCAGGTTATAAAATATATGCAGTAGAACAGGCACATAACAGCACACAGCTACAGGATTTCAATTGGGATGGGCAAACACCCATAGCATTGGTATTTGGCAACGAAGTAAGTGGCGTAAATGAAGAAGTGCTGGCTATGGCTGATGGTTGTATAGAGATACCGCAATGGGGAGCCAAACACTCTTTGAATATATCTGTAAGCGTAGGCATCGTGCTTTGGGAGCTGGTACGCAAACATTAGTTTTAGCATATGAATATAGATTACACAACCCTGATGCAACAGAAGACTGAAAATGAGCTGCGCGTTTATATTGAACAATGCGAAAAATATACACCCGAAGCAATAATGGCAGCAGTAGCGGAATTGAAACAAAGAAATGCTACCGTATCTAAGGAAGAGATGGATACTATAAATGCAGTTTTACAACATAAAGCAGAGGAAAAACAAGTACTAGCACAAGCTCCTATAACAAGGAATGTAGTGGATGATACAGATGCACATGAATATTATTCCGTAAGAGCTATATATGGCTTTTCCATTTTCTTTACGGTATTAGCCGGAGCACTTTTATTGCGTAGTAACCTAAAAAGAGCGGGGAAAGGAAAAGGCGCTGTTATAACTTTAGTATACGGTATCGTTTATACCTTAATTGTAATTATTGTTATGAACCTGATACCTGACAATAAGCGATCGAGCTCCCTAACTTACTTATTGAATGCCGCCGGAGCAATTGTGCTAGATAAAGTACTTTGGAAGAAATACTTGGGAGATATAAAATATAGAGCAAGGCCATTCTGGATTCCATTGATTATCTGGATAATTATTTGTGCAATTCTAATAGGGATAGTGTTAGTAGGCCAATAATGGGGTGCCAAACACTCTTTGAATATATCTGTAAGCGTGGGTATTGTGCTTTGGGAGCTGGTAAGGTAATACCGATATAGATAAGTACAATCTGCCGGACAAAGACATTCCTTTAATTTGGCTGCCAAATCATTTTGACTTATGACCTTGGCAGAAACATATACCAATCAACTGAAACACGTAGCGGCAGCCAACAAGCGTATGCTGGAACGTATACCTGCAGATAAGCTGGACTGGAAACCGCATGCAAAATCAATGAGCCTGGGAAGGCTTGGCATGCATATAGCCGAGCTGCCTGTTTGGGTAAACCGTTTGCTGGAAGCAGATCATTTCGATTTTTTTGCCACCCCATATAAGCCTAATGTTCCTGATAGCCTTGAGCAAATCTTGCAGGAATATGAAACAAGATTAGCAGCAGCTATAGATGCATTAAACCAGGCAACTGATGAGCAACTGCAACAGTATTGGCAACTACGCAAAGGTGAAACGGTACTTTTTGACCTACCACGCACCAGCGTATTAAGAAACGAGCAACAGCATATGGTACATCATAGAGGACAACTGTCTGTATACCTGCGCCTGCTGGATGTACCGGTACCCGGCATCTTCGGCCCCAGCGCCGATGAGCGATAAAAAAAGCGTAACTTTCAAGTTATACAGGCAGATGTGACATACCGGTTTTATATACTTTGTTTAGTGCTCTGTTCTCATGTAGCTACTGCACAGGAAACATTTATTGGCGTACGCCAGGGCACTTCCCTGTGGCTCAATAAAAGTTATTATTCCTCCAATGCCATTAATTTATACCCACAGCGGTTTACCTGGGATAAACAGGTATTCATACGCAGAAGTACCAAAGGTAAATGGAGCTGGGAGGCCGGTATTAAACACTACAAGACCAAAGACATTATAACCACAGCAAACCTGGAAGAGCCACCCAGGCAAACTGTGACAGACAATAACCTGCAGGCAGATATAACTGTGCAGTATGATGTAACCTACCCTTTAACCGGCTATTTTTTACCGGTGCTGCGGCATATGCGCACTTACCTGGGGCTTAGTATCATACCCGTAATGCAGTTTACCGAAAACAAAACTACCGGGCAAAAAGACAATAGCTTTATGCTGATGAGCGGGCTTACCTATACGCATACCATACCGTTAGGCAAGCGGTTCCTGTTCAGTTCGGTGCTCACTTTCAGGGCATTAAAGGGTGACCGGCAGAAATACAACACTACAGATGTAACTGTAGCCAACCGGAATATTAGTTACCATGCAGGTATTGCCTATAAATTAGGTGAATGATTTTTTGTAATTTTGCACATCTTACAATAATTATCAATACATAACATGCAGCGTATTTATTTCGACAATGCCGCAACTACTTCGCTAGACCCGGAAGTATTAGAAGCGATGATGCCTTACATGACTGAAAAATTTGGCAATCCTTCTTCTATTTATTCTTACGGGCGCGAAACGAAGATGGCTATCGAAGCGGCACGCAAAAGCGTAGCCAAAATACTGAACTGCGCACCCGGCGAGGTTTTCTTCACATCGGGCGGTACGGAAAGCAGCAATACGGCTATTAATGCTGCTATACGTGACCTGGGATGCAAGAACATCATCACTTCCCCTATAGAGCACCATGCCACCCTGCATACTACAGAATGCATGCATAAAATAGGCCTGGCAAAGCTGGACGTTGTGAAACTAACTGCTAACGGCCATGTGGACCTGGAGCACCTGGAATCTTTACTGGCGGCTAATGAGGGCAAAACATTGGTAACACTGATGCATGCCAATAACGAAATAGGCAACCTGCTGAATGTAAAAGCCGTAGGTGAGCTTTGTAAAAAGTACGACGCCATATTTCACAGCGATATGGTGCAAACCATAGGCCACTACCCTATAAACCTGAAGGAACTGCATGTACATTTTGTAAGTGCTGCAGGCCACAAGTTTCATGGCCCTAAGGGTGTAGGTATATTGTATGTGAATGAGAACATCAAGATAAACCCCATGATAAACGGTGGCTCGCAGGAACGCAATATGCGCGCGGGCACTGAAAACCTGTATGGCATTGTAGGCTTTGCCAAAGCACTGGAAATAGCTACTCAACGCTACGAAAACGATAGCAATTACATAAAAGGCCTGAAAAGCTATATGGCCGAAAAGCTGAAAAACACTTTTCCGCAGGCTACTTTTAATGGCGATATGGAAGGCAGTTTGTACACCGTACTGAATGTTGCCTTCCCGAAAACTGACAAATCAGACATGCTGCTTTTCAACCTGGATATGGCAGGTATTTGTGTAAGCGGCGGTAGCGCCTGCAGCAGCGGTGCCAGCTCTGTAAGCCATGTTATCAAAGCACTGTATAACGGGCAGAGCCAAAATATGGTACCTATCCGTTTTTCATTCAGCAGGCACAATACAAAAGAAGAAGTAGACAATGTAGTAGCAAAACTGCAGGAGCTTATATAAGTTTGCCATACAAACTATGGCAACGGTACCTGTAACTGCACCTACCATTTTTACAAAACTTCATACAGCTGCTTTCAAGCAAGTGAGCAATGCACCATTGGTGTATCTGCGCGTGCTGGTAGGCTTCATTATGTTTCTTGAAGGCTTCCACTCGCTGGTTACAGGCTGGGTGCGCGATGTGTATATTCATACAAATTTCACTTTTACTTTTATAGGTTTTGAGTGGCTGCAGTTTCTGCATGGACCCATCATGTATTGGTATTACGCGGGTATTTCACTTCTTGGGCTGATGGTGTGTACAGGGCTGTTTTACCGGGTTTCGGCAACATTGCTGGCATTAATGTGGACGAGTGTGTACCTGCTGCAGAAAACACATTATAATAATCACTTTTACCTCATGGTATTGCTATGCTGGATGATGGTTTTTGTACCCGCCAACAGGCGCTTTTCATTAGATGGCAAACGCGGTGCGGTAGCAGAAACAGATTATTGCGATGCGTGGTGCATCTTCATCTTCCAGTTCCAGGTAGCATGCGTATTTGTATATGCTGCAATAGCCAAACTATACCCCGATTGGCTAAAAGCAATACCGTTAAAGATATGGCTGTCGAACAAAGGTGATATTCCTGTTATCGGGCCTTACTTGAAGCTAAACTGGGTGCCTTATGCATTGGCGTACTTAGGCATCTTGTTCGACCTGCTGATTGTGCCCGGGTTGTTATGGAAAAAAACACGGCAACTGGCATTTATTGCGGCACTGACCTTCAACGCGCTTAATGCTACGATATTTCATATCGGTACGTTCCCCTTCCTGGCGCTGGGGTTAGCTGTTATCTTCTATCCTCCCTCTTTCTTTGAAACCTTTGTGCCCAATGCCCGTAAAGCTGATATTACTTTTATCCCGGCAAAACATAGTAAAACTATCATAACTATATTAGGCATATATATAGTAGTGCAGATAATACTACCGCTGCGCCACCACATGATACCGGGGAATGTGTTCTGGACAGAAGAGGGGCACAGGCTATCGTGGCGGATGATGCTGCGCACCAAAAGAGGCAATGCCAGTTTTATAATAAAAGATGCTGCAACGGGGAAATACTGGACCGAGGACATCAGCAAACACCTTACACCCGACCAGGCTCACGGCCTGGCTGCCCACCCCGATATGTGCTGGCAATTCGCGCAATATCTTCATGATATTTATAAAGATAAAGGGCAGCCGGTGCAGGTGCATGCCTATGCTACGGTAAGCCTGAATGGTAGGCCCGAACGACATATCATTGATACGAATGTAAACCTGGCAACTGTAAAATGGAAGCACCTTGGCGGCAATAAATGGATCACTTTCTACATAGATCGCTATTAACATGCCGGCAATCACATGTAAAGCGTTTGTTAAGGAGCGCTACTTTCTTTTTTTATTGATCCATATATTAC
>CABHOP010000079.1 GCA_902168085.1 uncultured Bacteroides sp. | reverse complement strand
CATTCTCATATTCATACCATTGGTAGTAGGTACCTTTTCGTACTTCCAGTTTGAAAGCCTCGCCAAAGCAGATGGCCGTATCCCTGGGATATACACTGAAATCGTGTACTGGTACATATACCTGCAAAGTATCAGCTATGATACAGCCATTGCGGCCATTTGTACGGATAGCATAGTTGGTAGTCTGCGGTACATAGGCCAACGGTTCTTTTATCGTAGAGTCCGACAGGTAATTGCCCGGTGTCCACATATACAGGAAAGGCAGTCCCGGCGCTTCACAATAGTCGAACTGGAATACGGGGCGTGTTGTATATTCAATAATTGCAGCAGCTGTTGTAGTGCCACATACACTTTGTGTTGTAGTGTTTTGCGCTTTATAAATTAAGCCTGATGGGTAGGTGGTTGGCAGGAAGCTTATCACTGGTGGTATACCGGTTGTTGGGGTGCAAGGCCCGGTTAGTACAGGGTTTTCACTGTAGCAGAACTCAACTAACAGGTTCTTACTGGTATCCCACGTGTAAGCCTCATCGAAGATGAATTTATGTTTACCATCTACAAACGTAATATTAGCCGGTGCTTTAAATACCTGCGTTGTACTGGTTTCAAAACCTTCAGCTTTATTCACGACATTCTTATCTGTACAGCCAAGTGCGATAGTAAAGTTGGCATATTCCAGTGTAGGATCGCCATTACCGTTTGTTTCAAACGACAGGGCCCTGATAATAGATGATCGGAGTCCATACTCTTTAAGTTCATCTTTTCTTATCAGGAACTGATATTTAGATGAGTGCACATCGCCGGGAAGGCGAGGGGAAGCTGTACCTACAGTGTCATAGGCAATGCCGGTGCCAAAGTTCGGTGAACCCCATACAACCAGGGAATCATAATCCGTACAAGCAGTTATAGATGTTGTGCCACAAGCTAAATTGCTTATAGGGCCGGGACCGGATATTACTGCATCCAGCTGTAAATAGCCCGGGCGGCACATAACAAATCTATCTGTTTGAGGAAAAACGTCTATAGTATTAGTAGTATCTACATATACCAATACAGTATCACTGGCTTTACATTTGTCTTTCAGATCAGTTGAGCTTACAACATATTGCGTATTCGTGCGTGCTGTTGATATTGGGTCAGGAATATCATCTGCATTCAAATCTTTTGCAGGGCCACCGCTGATATCGCGCCATTTTATGTCTAAAAGCACGCTACCATAACCTCTTACTGACAACTGCCTGCCGGGTGGGTTGATTTTACAGGTAGCAAGGTCGCGACCTGCATCCAGGCCACTCACTACCGTAATAAGTATCACTGTCTTATTACGAAGCACAATAGGTTGATCAAGATTACATGTAGAATCTGAAGAAGTGATAACCAATGTGTGTTCGCCTATATTAGCAGTAGTTGGCACCCAGGTAAAGGTACCGGTTACGTTATTGGTGCCCGCCCCTGTCACATTGAAGTTAGCGCCAGGGAACTTATCCAAATTAGCAGTCATGTATACGTTGTGTGTGGGGTCACCTGTTTGTGAATTCAGGCTGAAATTCAAGGTGTTGCCAGGACAAGTAATAATAGATTTACCCCCACCTTTTACCGGAACAACAGCGCCGTTATCAACAGTTAAAGTTTGGCTTAAAGAATCTAGTCCCGGAGGTGGTGCCGTACACGGCAGTACTGAAACTTGCACGTCACGTGTAGTATATCCCGTACGGATCTTGGTATTCCGGTCATATTCATCTACACGAAAATCTAATACCATGAAGCCTTGGCTCATAGGGGTAAAAGTGGCAGTACCGGTAAGTGGATTTAATGTATATGGATTTGCCGCGCTGGAACCTATCGGGTCTGCAAGGCTAAAGCCGGGTTTGTATGTTAGATAAGCGGCTGGCCCACTCATCGGATATTGTTGAGACACATTTAATGAGTCGCCATTAAAGTCAAAAGGTTCAGTTAAGTAACCGGTTGGTTGACCGACACATAGATAAGGAAGCGGATTGCTCGTAATACGAGGTGTACTGTTATTGTATTTAATCTGATTGTTAAGGCCTGCCTCTATATAAAAACTATTGCCCGAACCACCTACCAGGTTCGCATCGTTCCGGCAGCAGCTTGAATACCAAAACGTCCAATCTGGTTGTGCAGATGGTAATGTTACCTGCGCTACATAAGTCCTTGCCTGGAAAGCAGGGAAAGAGTCTCGTTTGCTAATATCGCGGCAACTGTTTTTAGGATAATAAACAGGACAAAGAGAATGCAAAGTATCAGCGTTAGCTTTGTCAGGATTTAAGAGAAGGGTTGTATTAACGCCTGCCTGGTCTGATTTATAATTAATGGTAACACCTCCGGTACCACCATCTGTAGGACAAGTTTGGCATGCGTAATAAATAATGAGTGTCACCTCATATTTATATTCAGGCACGCCGCAGCCATCTGGTGCATTACCTACATAGGTAACATACATATCTGCAGCTCCAAAGTGGCAAGCAGAAGCTTGTTTGGAAAAAAACATGAGCGGAAGCGCGAGAAACAAGAAAAACTTGCGTAACAGTAAATCTCGATAAGCCATAGTGTTTTGTATTAATGCGATAAACTCAATTTTTTATAAGCAGGTTCGCATATTTAGTTAGACACAAAATAATAATAACTGGTTGGTTTATTGAATAAAATCCCAAAAACTTCTTAATTTTTATTCATAGTGAAATATTTTTTAATGTTATATTTTGTTTTGAGGCTGTCAAAATATTAATGAGATGATACAGCTTCTTTTAATTGTCATTATTTTGCGCCTATGCAGCCTATAATAACGATAAACGGCTTATCTAAAAGCTATGGAGACAAGCAGGTTCTCAATGATATTTATTTAGAAGTATATCCCGGCCAGGTAATCGGGTATATTGGCCCGAACGGGGCAGGTAAATCTACTACGGTAAAAATACTTACGGGGGTAATACAGGATTATACAGGAACCGTAACTGTAGCAGGAATGGATTTGCGGGATAATGTATTGGAAATCAAAAAAATAATAGGTTATGTGCCTGAATTGGCCGAGTTGTATGATTTGCTGACACCAAGGGAATACCTCAGCTTTATAGGTAAGCTGTATCATATGCCGGATAACCTGATAGAAGAGCGCATGACAAAGATGCTAGACTCTTTTGGCTTGTTGCCGAATATAGACCAGCGCATGGATAGTTTTTCAAAAGGTATGCGTCAGAAGGTGCTGATTACTTCAGGGCTTATACACAACCCTTCCATTGTAATATTAGATGAGCCTCTTTCGGGCTTGGATGCCAATGCTGTAATACTGGTAAAAGAATTGCTGCAAAGGTTGAAGCAGGAAGGTAAAACAATATTTTATTGTTCGCATATGATGGATGTAGTGGAAAAAGTATCAGACCATATCATATTGATAGATAAAGGTACTATCATTGCCGATGGTACCTTCAGTGAATTGAGAGGTAGTGGCACAGAATCGCTGGAACAGATATTTTCTAAACTGACTGCTGCTGATAACCTTGGCGAAAAGGCTGATAGCTTTGCTTCTGCCATTAGTAATAAAAACTCATAAGCTTCTATTCCCCTATGAATAAATTTTTATTGTTTTTGGTAATGTTACCCAAGGCCTTATGGCGCAGCCTGGGGGCAGATATAGAACAGCTAAAGTGGATACTGAGTGTAAAGCTGAAAATGGATGACAGAAAACCTTTGGGGTTTAGCCGCCCACAGGCACAAAAGAAGCCATCCAGGTATACATCTGCACTTACAGTTGTTGTTACCTTTTTTACGGGTATTGTTTACATATTTCCGTTGTTTGGCTTTAAAGATACTATGCTGGCATTATTTGCTTTTTACAGCATGATGTTAGTGTTGTTGTCTTTTATGTTAATAATGGATTTTTCAAGCGTGCTTGTGGATACACGCGATAAACTTATCATTTTTACAAAGCCTGTGAATGATAAGACGATATTCCTATCGCGTATGTTGCACATCCTTATTTATTTTATGCGCATCGTATTGCCCATGAGCTTACCGGCATGGATAGTATGGGGCTTACTGAAGGGGTGGAAAGGCGCATTATGGTTTCCAGTTCCATTGATATTATTGGTATTTATTTGCCTGTTTGTGGTGTTGGGGTGTTACCTGTTGTTGCTAAGATTGGCAAAGCCCGAAAAATTTAAAGATATCATTGGCTATTTTCAGATAGCTTTCTCCATTATCATTTTCGCATCTTACTATTTGCTGCCAAGGGCTACCGATAATGAAATGCTACAGCAAATGACAGCTACACAATATCCGTGGATACGTTATGTCCCATCATATTGGCTGGCCGCCTGCTGGACCTGGGTAGACCCCTCCGCTGCCAAACTTGCCGGCACCCAATGGCTGAGTATTGCAGCTGTGTTATTCCCGTTAGCAGCCATGTGGGTTACTATAAAAATGCTTGCACCTTCTTTTATAAAAAGAATAAGTGCTATAGATGGGGTAGAAGTGCATGTACCCAATATGAAAAAGGTAAAAAAGGGTGGCAGTAAAATATATTACTGGCTGGCAAATGTTTTAAACAGCACCAATGCATCTAAAGCCGGCTTTATGCTTACATGGCTGCAAACTGCCAGGAGCCGCACCTTTAAAATGCGTGTATATCCCAGTTTTGCTTACATTTTTGTTTACTTTTTTTATATACTGCTGTCTGATAACCGTCCTTTTGCGGAGGTATGGGAGAGCTTGCCGCAAAGCGGAACATATCTTTTGTTGCTTTATTTGTCATCGTTCGCTATAATGAATGCCATCAACTTTGTAACGATAAGTGAACAATACAAAGCAGCCTGGGTGTATTATTCGTCACCAGTAGCTACCCCCGGCCATATTTTAGGTGGTGCCTTTAAAGCCATGTGGGTAAAATACTATTTACCATTTTTTACAGCCATTGCAATCTTTGTAATATATATATGGGGTTTCTCTGTAGTGCTCGATATATTATTGGCAATGGTAAATGTTACGATGTTTGCATTGTGTATTCTTCGTGTTGGGTACCGCCATTTACCATTTTCATTAGCAGAGCAGATAAAAACTTCCGGTGCTAAAACAATTTTCAGGGTAATATTTGTTTTTGCATTGATAGGCGGCTTAGGCATTGCACACCACCTTATTCATTTTTGGTGGCTGAAACTGTTATTCCTTGTGTTGTCATCTATTTTCCTGTGGTTGGTTTGGGATAGTTATCATAATACAGACTGGAAGAGTATACGCATGGCAGAAGATGCGTTGTAAATAACTAATAAAGTATATCGTTTTTGATGAAGAAAATAGCTATGGCAGCGATGCTGCTCCCTTTTTTTGTTGCATGTAAGGATAATAAGCAAAATGCAGCCGCAGGTAAAACAGATTCGCTGACAGTACCTAAAGATCTGCATACACAAAGCAATGCAGATAGCATTAGCATGAAACACCTGGACCTGGATATTAATGTAGACTTCGTAACGAAGCAGATATCGGGCCGTGCCACATGGGATGTACAGAATGAGAAAAAAGCTAAGCGTTTGAGGTTGGATACCTACGACCTGACTATTGATAGTGTGCAGGTAGATGGTACTAAAACAGAATATACACTGGATGCCTTTGTTGAGCATCTGGGTAGTGCGTTGAATATACCGGTTACAGAAACTACCCGGCAGGTATCCATATATTACCGCAGTGGTAAAAACGCACGTGCGTTACAATGGCTGGAACCACAACAAACGCTTGGGAAGAAACAACCTTTCCTTTATACGCAGTCAGAATCTATCTATGCCCGTTCGTGGATACCATGTGCCGACGGGCCGGGTATCCGCTATACTTATACAGCACGGGTTGTTGTGCCCAAAGGTCTGATGGCGCTGATGAGTGCTGAGAATCCGCAACAACTGAGTGATAGCGGTATTTACCACTTTGATATGCGTATCCCTATTCCTGCATACCTGATGGCGCTTGCTGTTGGCGACCTGCGCTTTAAAAGTATAGATAAACGTACCGGCGTATATGCAGAGCCTACCATGATAGATAAAGCGGCTAATGAATTTGCCGAAGTAGGTGAAATGGTGCGTGCAGCCGAAAGGCTATATGGTCCATACAGGTGGGGCAGATACGATGCACTTATCCTGCCTCCGGGTTTCCCGATAGGTGGGATGGAAAACCCCAAGCTTACTTTCTGCACGCCTACCATCATAGCAGGTGATAAATCATTGATGAACCTGGTAGCACATGAGCTGGCGCATAACTGGAGCGGCAACCTGGTTACCAACCTTACATGGAATGATTTTTGGCTGAACGAGGGCTTCACTGTTTATTTCGAGCGTAGGATTACCGAGTCGATGACAGATAAAAGCTATGCCGATATGCTTTGGGAACTGGGGTACCAAGACCTGGAAGCAGCGGTGGAAGATTTAGGGAAAGACAGCAAGGATACCCACCTGAAACTGGACCTGACAGGCCGCGACCCGGATGATGGCCTTACCGATATAGCTTATGAGAAAGGTGCTGCATTCCTTAAACTTATAGAAAACACTGTAGGCCGTGAACGTATGGATGTCTTTTTAAGGAAGTATTTTGATGAGCATGCGTTTAAAACAATTTATACGGAAGAATTTTTGCAATACCTGGATGAAAAGCTGATAAAAGGCGATACAGCTTTGCGTAATAAATTGGATATAGATACATGGGTGTATGGCCCCGGCATACCTGCCAATTGTCCTCGTGCAGATATGGAACGTTTCAAGAAAGTGGATGCAGCCAGAACTGCGTTTTTGAGTGGTGCAGCACCTGGTACATTGCAAACTGCAAAATGGAGCACACATGAATGGTTGCATTTCCTGCGTAAAATGCCAAGGCCATTAACGGCAGATAAAATGAAGGCGCTGGATGATGCATACCACCTGACACAAAGTGGTAACAGTGAAATAGCCGACCTGTGGTTTATAATGTCGGTAGCAGCAGATTATCAACCGGCATACCCGGCTATGGATAAGTTTTTAAGTGCAGTAGGCCGCCGTAAGTTCTTAGAACCTCTGTATGAAGAAATGATGACCACCAACAAACAGCAGATGGCCAAAGATATTTATACCAAATATCGTGGTAACTATCATCCGCTGGCACAAATGACATTAGATAAGCTGGTGTTGAATAAATAAGAAGTCATAAGAAAAGCCCACTATATAGTGGGCTTTTGCTTTTATAGAAGTCTACGTTTTTAATAACGCAATAGTTCCTCAATTTTAGCAGCTACTTTATCTGCATTCGGCAGCATAGCCGCTTCCAGTGCCATATTCATAGGTACTGCCGGCAGGTCCATTGCGCCTATGGTTTGTACAGGTGCATCCAGTTCCCTGAAGCAGTTTTGAGCTATGCGGCCTGCAAGCGCTTCGCAGAAGGAATTGCGTAGTTGCTCTTCTGTCAGTACGATGCACTTACCATGTTTCTTTACTGTGTTGTAAACAAGTTCTTCATCCAGCGGATAGATAGTGCGCAAGTCTACCACTTCCACTTGTCCCGGGAAGTTTTTAGCAGCATTCTTTGCCCAGTAAACGCCCATGCCATAGGTAATGATACACAGCGATTCACCATTATCCATGGCTTCCTGTGTGGCTTCCAAAACGACAGCGCCTTTGCCCAGTGGTAGTATATAATCACGTTCCGGCTCTACTGTTTTAGCTTCATCCGTTCCCGGCACTTTGCTCCAATACAGGCCTTTATGTTCCAGCATTATCACCGGGTTAGGGTCGTAAAATGCAGCTTTCATCAGGCCTTTCATATCGGCAGCATTGCTGGGGTAGGCTATTTTGATGCCCTTAATGGTAGCCAGCGTACTTTCTACACTACCGCTATGGTAAGGGCCACCGCCACCGTACGCGCCTATAGGCACACGGATGATGCAGCTTATCGGGTATTTACCACAAGTGAGGTAACAAGATTTGCTGATTTCTGTTACCAGTTGGTTGATGCCGGGGTATATATAGTCAGCAAACTGTACTTCTACTATTGGTTTCAATCCTAAAGCACTCATACCCACTGTAGAGCCAATGATATAGGCTTCTTGGATAGCCGTGTTAAATACACGTGTATCACCAAACTTATCGGCCAGTGTAGCCGCTTCGCGAAATACACCGCCAAGCCTGCGCCCTACATCTTGCCCGTAAAACAATGCTTCAGGATGGTCTTGTAATATTTCTTCTACCGCATGCAGGGCGGCATCTACCATTACTACTTTATCCTTGCCTGCCGGTGTACGTGTACCTTTTTCTTCGGTAATTTTTGTTGGGGCAAATACGTGGTCGGCTACAGTAGCGGGGTCCGGTTCTGCAGCAGCAACCGCAGCTTCAAATTCCTTTTGTACAAAAGCCAGTTCTGCAGCTTCTATTTCATCCAGCTGCGCTTCTGATATGCCTTTTTGTTGCAGTAGTATTTTACGTAGTTTGGGTCCGGGATCATCCAATGAATGTTTAAAAAGGTCTTCATTTGTACGGTACCATTCTTTACGCACGCCGGATGTATGGTGGCCCAGCAACGGCACTTTAGCATGCACCAGTATAGGCCGGCGTTCTTTACGTACCCAGTCAATAGTGTATTGCATGGTTTTGTAAGAGTCGGCAAAATCGCTGCCATTTACCCTTACACGCTCCAATCCTTTAAAACCGGCTGCGTATTCATAGGCATCCATGCTGCGTGCTTCATCGCTGCTTACAGATATACCCCAGTCATTATCCTGAACAAGATATATAATAGGCAACTGGTGCAGGCAGGCAAACTGGAACGCTTCACTTACCTCGCCTTCTGTAACGCTACCATCGCCCAGTGAGCATATAACAACTGGTGGGGTGGGATAGGTTATCAGTTCTTGTTCTTCTATATATTGTATACCCTGCGCTACACCTGTAGTGGGTATTACCTGCATGCCGGTAGCACTGCTCTGGTGTATTATCTTAGGAAAATTGTCTCTACGTATATTAGGGTGGTTGTAATACTCACGGCCACCGGTAAAAGGGTCGTCACCTTTTGCCAGCAATTGCAGCATCAGCTCGTAAGGTCGGTAGCCCATACCCAGCATAATGCTTTCATCCCTGTAATAAGGGCTCACATAATCATGGGGCTTCAGCAACATGCCTGTGGCCAGTTGTATAGCTTCGTGTCCGCGTGAGGTACTGTGTACATATTTGCATACCTGGCGATTGGCATCATACGTTTCTGCCATTGCCTTTGCTGTCATCATCAGGCGATACGCCTTTAGCATTAATTCTTTAGATAACATGTCTGATTGACCCATGAGTAGAACGCGCAAAAGTAAGCCGTAAAACTGAGAATATGACAGGTATATAAAAAGGAGTTATGTATTGAGTGGTGAAGTTCTTATCACACCCTTGTTCTAAAGCTGCGTAATTTTTTTCAATTCTTTTCGTTAAGCCAACAGAACCGCTATTTTTGTTTGGCTAAACATACTATATGCAATCGTTTGATTTCAAAAAACTATTACCTCATCTTATCGCAATAAGCATTTTTGTTGTAGTGGCATTGTTCTTCAGCTATCCTGTATTGGAGGGTAAAGAGCTGTACCAGGGGGATGTGATGCACTGGAAAGCTATGGCGAAAGAGGGGATAGACTGGCATGAAAAAACCGGTGAAAATGTGTTGTGGAGCAATAGTATGTTTGGTGGCATGCCTACCTATACTTATTACGTGCCGGAGAGTAATAATTACCTGGCATACCTGCACTATTCTTTATTTGGTGCCATCAGTAAACCAGCCAGCTTCTTTTTAATAGCCATGCTATGCTTTTATATGCTGATGCGTTGCTTAAAGATTAATCAATGGCTGAGCATCGGCGGTGCAATAGCATATGCACTGACCAGTTATAATATAGACTCTATTATAGCGGGCCACGACACTAAAATATTTTCAGTAGGTTATCTGCCTGCTGTTATAGCCGGTCTATTATATATACATCGTAGTGAATGGTGGAAAGGTATTCCACTATTGGGTATATCTCTTGCTTTAATGATTTCAGTTGCTCACTATCAGATCATATACTATACTATAATCACGATCGTCTTTGCTGTAGTAGGGCTATTCGTCATTGCTATTAAACAAAGTAAAATAAAAGAGTTCTTCATTTCTTCCGGTGTAGCATTGGTAGTTGCGGCATTGGCTTGTAGCGTAAGCTTGCAATTAGTTATGTCGGTTGCAGAGTATAATAAATCTACCATGCGTGGCGGGCAAAGTGAACTGACATTTGTAAAACATGATGAAGGTAAAAAATCCGGCGGCCTGGATAAGGAATATGCTTTCAGGTGGAGCAACTCCATAGGTGAAACCTTCTGCCTGATGATACCATACCTGTATGGTGGTGGTAGCGGAGCGCCTATTGAATCTGCAGAAAAATTTGCAGAAGTAACAGGAGGACAAATGAATACTGCACCTTTATATTGGGGACCTCAACCGTTCCTAGGTGCTTCTACTTATTTTGGAGCCATCATATGTTTCTTATTTGTACTAGGCATTATGGTAGTGCGCAGTCCGCACAAATGGTGGATTGTTGCAGCATGTGCCTTGTCTATCATGATGTCTTGGGGTAAGCACTTCCCGGCATTGAACTATTTTCTGTTCGATACTTTGCCATTGCTCAATAAGTTCCGCACACCATCTATGGTGCTGGCTATAGCGCAACTGTTATTCCCTGTGCTCGGCCTATGGGGATTGCAAGAGATCGTTTATGGCAATCAGACTAAAGAAGAGCTATTGAAAAAACTGAAAATAGCATTGGGCATTACTGCCGGCTTGTGTGTTGTATTAGCCTTTGGAGGCAGCATGTTCTTCGACTTTACAGGAGCTGCCGATAAACAGTTTCCGGAACAATACAGGCAACAACTGGTAGATGCGCTGCGTGAAGATCGCCAGGCATTGGCTACCAAGAGCGCACTGACAAGTGCTGTATATATACTGCTGGCTGGTGGTTTGCTATGGGCATACCTGAAAGATAAACTGAAGGACGTGAAAATGGTTATTGGTGGTATTGTGCTGCTGATAGCTATAGACATTATGTCTGTTGCACGTCATTACCTGACAGAAGATAAATTTGTAGAGAAAGAAGAGGTCGAAACGGTGACACCACGCCCGGTAGATCAACAGATATTAGCGGATAAAGACCCGTATTATCGCGTACTGGATATTTCAACTGACCCGTATAACGATGCTACACAGGCATACTTCCATAAATGTATAGGTGGTTATAGCCCTGCAAAAATGGAAGCATACCAGGATATGATAGATGTTCATATGAGTGGCTCGTTCAATACTGAAGTGTTGAATATGTTGAATACGAAATACATTATCTTCAATAGCGGTAATGCACCAGTAGCCGCTCCCAATACCACTGCTAATGGCAATGGCTGGTTTGTAAATGAAGTAAAATGGGCAAATACGGCCGATGAAGAAATACTGGCACTGAATGCGAAGAAGCTGGGTGATACTGCCGAACTAGCCAATGCTTTCAATTCAAAGAATACGGCTGTAATACGCAATACCTTCAAGAATGAACTGGATAACTATAGCTTTGGTAAGGATAGCGCCGCTAAAATTATGCTTACCAAATATGGCCTGAACGATTTGAGCTTTCAATCTAAAAACAGCCAGAATGGTTTGGCCGTGTTTGCTGATATTTATTATCCGTATGGCTGGAAGGCATATGTGGATGGTAAAGAAACACCGATTATTAAAGCTAACTACCTGCTAAGGGCGATAAAAGTACCAGCCGGTGACCACAAAATAGAGTTCAAATTCCATCCTGAAACATTCTATAAATATGATAGGATAGCGGGTATCACATCGCTGCTGCTGATAGGCTTGTGTGGGTTTTCTTTATTCAGGTTGATAAAGCCCGGTAAAAAAGAAGAAACAGCATAGATGGGTGCAGGACGTAGTATAAAGAAAGTCTTAGGGCTACGGAGCGAAATGAGTATGGGGTTCTACCTTACTGATTTCGTGTTTCGCAGAATACTACGCCAGAATGCAGATGTGACATGGGCTATTCATCATACCAGTACCATTCATTGCCCACAAAATATAACGCGTGGTAAAGAGGTGTATCCGGGCGACTCTCCGGGTGTATATATAGATGCGAATAACGGAGTTGTGATAGGAGATTATACCAACCTAGGGCCAAATGTGGGACTTATATCTTCCAACCACGATTTTGTGAATAATGATGTTTACAGTAAGCATCCACCAATAGAAGTAGGCAGGTTTTGCTGGTTTGGCAAAGGGGCTACGGTATTGCCGGGCGTGAAGCTGGGCGATTTCACTATAGTAGGTGCGGGTGCGGTTGTTACTAAGAGTTTTGAAGAAGGGTATTGTGTAATAGCCGGTAACCCTGCACGAATAATACGTACCCTGAACAAAACGGAATGTGATGCTTTCGCAAAAAGCAAAAGTTAATACGTTTACAGGTAATACTGTATGGATCTTCCTGACCAGGTTCTTTCCGACACTGGCCAATACGCTTGTGCTCATATTCTTCTCGCGTCAATTGGATACGGATACATATGGGGCTTATCAGAATTTCTGGGTACAGTTACTATTATTAAGCACTTTAGGGGCATTAGGGTTACAGAGTTTCCTGTTTACCTATACCCCCGATGTTTTAGCTATAATCATCAAGCGCTTCAAAGCGAAACAATATATACAACTGTCAGTATGGGTTATACTACTCGGTATTGTATTTGCATGGCTTCAGGCAGATAAGATATCCTTATCCGTATCTGTTGCTTTCCTGGTAGTTTATTCATTTACAGTAATAGCAGAATCTATACTACTTGCTTTTCGTTACCTGAAAGGTATTGTAGTTATGAATATGCTACACATGTTGGTGTTCTTATTGATACACTACCTGTTCTTGACGGGCATATTGTCTTTTAACTGGCTTTTTGTGGCATTGCTGCTGCTATATGTATTGAAGCTGCTGGTATGCGCTGTATGGGTAAATGGGAATGTGAAAAAGCATTATCAACCGGTTACTGAAATTGAAATAAAAAGCATTCGCAACTTATGGCTGCACATGGGGTTGTATGATGTGCTGCAAATAGTTTTCAAGTACGTTGATAAGTTTATCATTTCCATTTTACTGGCAGAAAGCGTATCGGCGATATATTATAATGGCTCACAGGATGTGCCTTTTCTTCCTATCCTATTAGGCGCCGTAGGTGGCGCTGCACTGATGCAGCTATCGGCAGATAAGGCTGAGGATGCACCGGTAGTGGTAATGAATAAGACTGCAAGAATATTATCGGCCTTAGTATTTCCTGTGTTTTTCTTCCTGGTATGTTTTCGGTACGAATTATTTACCGTAATACTAACCAATAGGTATGAAGCATCAGTTCCCATTTTCCTGATGTCGATATTGGTATTGCCATTGCGTGCTTACAATTTTACAGTGGTGCTGCAAAACAAGCATAAGGGCAACCTGATAAATAAAGGAGCTTTACTCGACATGGTATTAGCCTGCGTGCTGATGTACCCGTTATACCTGTTGTTAGATTTACCCGGCGTTGCTTTGAGCTTTGTGGTGAGTACCTACTTACAGGCAGCCTATTATTTGTATCATACGTCGCGGGTGCTTGATATAAAATGGCATAAATTATTACCCATAACAAACTGGTGCACAAAGCTTGTTATTTTTGCCATTGTATTTATAGGTATTCATTACTGGTTGTCAACTGTTTTTGAACCGCAAATTGTTTTAATTTGGGGTGTGGTTTTTACCATTATTACAGCACTGGTTACGTTCGTTATAGAGTTCAAAACAGTGAAACGGATATATGGCAACGCGTAGAAAAAAGTTTGAAGCAATAACCAATACGGGATTTAGCACCAGCAACCAGACGGAAGGTGGCCGCCTTACCAATAAAGATGGTAGCATTAACCTGCACAAAACTGGTATTCCTTTTTGGGAACGCCTGAGCCTGTACCATAGCCTGCTGCGTATGTCTCGTGGTAAGTTCCTGCTAACGGTATTCATGTTTTATACCACGTTGAACGTCATATTTGCATCCATATATATATTAATAGGCGTAGAGAATCTAAAAGGCATCATCCCCGAAAATGACATGCTCAGCAATTTTGAGCAAGCATTCTTTTTCAGCTCGCAAACACTTACAACAGTAGGTTATGGTCACATCAGTCCATCGGGATTGCAAGCAAATGTGGTTGCATCATTGGAATCGTTTTTAGGCATTTTGTCTTTTGCATTGGTCACTGGGTTGTTATATGGTCGTTTTACCCGGCCGCGTGCCTATATGACGTTTAGTGAAAACATGCTGGTAACACCACACAAGGGGGGCAGAGCGATAATGGCAAGGGTAGCCACCTATAAGAATAACCACCTGACAGACGTAGAAGCGTTGGTTACCGTATCGCTATATGTGTACGAAGATGGGCAACGGGTACGCCGCTTCTATTCGCTGTCATTGGAAATAAGTAAGATAAATTCCCTTGCCCTTAGTTGGACATTGGTACACACGATAAATGAGGATAGTCCGCTGTATGGTATCAGTGAAGATGAATTTGCTGAGTCTGATATAGAGGTTTTGTATTTCCTGAAAGGTTTTGATGATCATTTTTCAAATATTGTACAGCAACGTACCTCATATAGATTTGGTGAAATGGTATTCGGGGCGAAGTTCAAACCGATGTTTTACCGTTCAGAAGACAATACCAGTACCATCCTGGACTTATCCCTTATGAATGCGTATACACCTGTGCCATTGCCGGAAATGGAGAAATCGGCTATTAATTCGTAATTTCGTTGCATGCTTGCAACATCTTCTATATCTCCATTAACACAGAAATATCTTCAACTGGAAGAACAATACGGTGCCCACAACTATCATCCTTTACCGGTGGTATTGTCAAAAGGTTCCGGCGTTTTTGTATGGGATGTAGATGATAAACGCTATTTCGATTTCCTATCAGGCTATTCGGCAGTAAACCAGGGGCACTGTCATCCTAAAATAATAGCGGCTTTTATAGAGCAGGCACAGAAACTGACACTTACTTCACGCGCTTTTCACAGCGACCTGCTGGGGGAGTATGCACAGTATATTACCAACTACTTTGGCTACGATAAAGTATTGCCGATGAATACCGGTGTGGAGGCTGTAGAAACAGCACTGAAACTGGCACGCCGCTGGGGCTATGAAGTAAAAGGTATAGAAGCGAACAAAGCCAAGATCATCGTTTGTGCTCAAAACTTTCATGGCCGTACATTGAATGTGGTTTCTTTCAGTACCGATCCATCTTCGCGTATCAACTTCGGCCCTTTCATGCCGGGTTATGAAGTGGTGGAGTATAACAACATTGCTGCTCTACAGGCTGCCTTGCAGGACAAGAATGTGGCCGGCTTTCTGGTAGAGCCTATACAAGGTGAGGCCGGGGTAGTAGTGCCCGATGAAGGCTACCTTTCCAAAGCTGCTGCCATGTGTAAAGAAGCAAATGTATTGTTCATAGCTGATGAGATACAGACCGGGCTGGCTCGTACCGGTAAAATGCTGGCTTGCGATTATGAAAATGTACATCCCGACATCCTGATATTGGGTAAAGCACTGGCAGGTGGCGTAATGCCTGTATCTGCCGTACTGGCCGATGATGAAATTATGCTGACCATAAAACCGGGTGAGCACGGTTCTACCTACGGAGGTAACCCGCTGGCTTGTAAAGTAGCTATGGTATCGCTGCAGGTATTAAAAGATGAACACATGGCTGAAAATGCTGCGGTACAAGGTGAGTACCTGCGTAACCAGCTTACAGCATTGAATCACCCGAATATTTCATTGGTACGTGGCAAGGGCTTGCTGAATGCTATTGTTATCAAACATGATAATAAAGAAGCTGCCTGGGACCTGTGCCTGCAAATGAAAGAATACGGATTGCTGGCTAAACCCACGCATGGCGATAAGATACGTTTTGCACCACCACTTATTATTACAAAAGAGCAGGTAGATGAAAGCGTAGACATCATTAACCGTAGCTTAGCACATCTGGTTTAGCCTCTTTTATCCTTTATTTCTGTAAGTGCGTTTTCGGGGAAGGTTATCTTTTCAAGATAGAGGCCGTGGCCGGCTACGTTGAAGTATGCTTTGGTACAATCTTTAGCATCTACAATGTTCCTGAAATCCTGTATGGTGCCTTTGCCACGTGCTATTTGTAATTGGGTGCCTACCAGTCCTCGAACCATGCCGCGCAGAAAACGATTGGCTTCTACTACATAATGCAATTCCTGTCCATGTTGTTCCCAGTACGACTGGAGTATAGTACACCTGAACGTAAAGGTTTGCGTATTGCGTTTGGAGAAACTTTCAAAATCGGTGTACTCTTTTATGATAGCAGCCGTTTCGTGTAGCTTACTTACATCTATACGATAAGGATAGTGCAGTGCACGGTTTAACAGAAACGGGTCTTTATGTGCATATATACGATACCTGTATTGACGCGATATAGCATCGAAACGTGCATTCAGTTCCGGGTTATTGGCCAGATACATAGCTTTTACACTTACGGCAGGGGGTAGTATCGCATTCAGCTTGTATATAAATGCATCATGCAGGGTTGCTTCGGTATCGAAGTGATAAAAATTAGCACGGGCATGTACGCCTTCATCTGTACGGCTGGCGCCAAAGGTTTCAATAGGTGTGCGCAACAAAGTTGAGAGTGCATTATTCACAGCCCATTGCACGGT
>CABHOP010000078.1 GCA_902168085.1 uncultured Bacteroides sp. | reverse complement strand
GAACGGCGTACCGTACGGGTTACTGCTGGATCCCTGTAAACCGAGATCGTAATTCATGATATTTGTATATCCGGTAAGTGATCTCAGTACATTTTGATTTTTGTCCAGTTAGTAGCATCGGGATTATATGGCACCTGGTCGTCAAACCATTTCAGCCATTTGCCTTTGTCGGCATCTTTCAATGCCTGTACTTTTTGTTCCAGGAAAAACTGCATCGTCTGTTTATTCAGGTCTGCAGCTTCAGAACCTTGCATCCAGTTTTGCGGAAAGTCTGCAGGGTAATTTGCCTTGATGAAATTGTACACGGCGCGCGGGTTGTTCTCTATCTGAAAAGAGATGATATTTCTCCAGTCCTGTAGGATCCACTTTGCCAATTCACCGGCTGTCATTTGTTGCGGAAACATAGAAGCTATTTTAAAAAAGGCGGCAGATCTTGCCGCCTTTTCAGTTTATGAATGAAATGGTGAATGTTAGAACATCACGGGGCTGGTGCTACCTTTTATTTCCAGTTCAGGAACGGTAAGCAGGAAGCGGATTTTGGTGTTTTTCTTGAGAGAAAATTTCACCTGCAGGTTAGGCATCACCATCAATGGCAGATCATTGATATTGATGTTATCTGCAAAACCGTTACCGGTAGATACTTTTTTGCCGCTCAATTGCAGGAAACTTTGGTTTGGCTGTGTGCCATTAGGCATAATCAGGCCGTATGTAAGCTTTCCGTCAAAGTTGGCGGTATCTGCAGATTGCATCCAAATATTGGTAACAGGGAATTTCATGCGCTGGCAATAGTCGTAATACGCGGCTATTGATGCATAGTCACCCGATACCGTTACACCAGCTGGCAGCGTAGTAATGGCACCGGCACCACAACCAGGGAATAGTGCTACATCGCTCAAATCGGCGGTACCTACTGCATTATCTGCAGTGAAAGTAAGGTCGATCAGATTACGTTTACCAAAGTTGTTTACCCAATCGTTAAAAACGATGCCTTGGTTTTGGTTTCCAAGTACCTGTGCTACCTGTAAAGTAGATTGACCGCCTGTGTATGCCTGAACTTGGTTGTTCATAAAGATTTTAATTTTTAGCTGTCACAAAAATGCTATCAAAGGCAGGCCGTTTCCTATACTTAATCGATAACAATCAAGTATAGGAATTAGTATAAAATTGCTGTATGCATTTCGCACCGGAGCGGATGTAAATATGTGATTGTAGAGCGGTAGAAATGATGTAAAAATGATGCAGTAAGCTTATAGACTGCATCTATTGAAAATGTAACGTACTGATCCTGTACGGTGCAACTGGATTTCAGTGTTACAATTGTTACAAAAACTACACTATTTGATTTTCAATAAGTTAGGTGTAACAAAGTGTAACAAAATGTAACAAAGTGTAACATTGAATGTCGTATTGTACTTTTCAAAATGTAACAAAGTGTAACAATACACACATTTTATTGTTACATCATATGTCCCTTTGCTGCTGGATTGTAACATTGTAACAATTTGTAACATTAGTTTTACAAAAAATAAAGTCAATAGATTTTAACTATCACCTTTATGCCTATTTGACAGACAAAAACGCATTTTTCAAAATTTTTTCAAATTGCCTGCGACTACCCCTGCCCATGCAAAAGGCGTGGTTCAATTCGGGGATGGGGTAAGCGCGCTGCAGCTGCATAGATGTGCAGGGTAAATCCGTGATAGAAACAATAGCCATATGAGGGCCATATGGGCATAAAAAAGGGCCGGTAGATACCAGCCCGCATATGAACCACTGTCAAACAATTTACGCCGCCCTGATCGTGCTAATCAGTTCAAATAATTCTTTAAGGTGTTCAAACGAATTCCTATCGCGGGCACAGAGGTTTTAAAAAGCCGCTTCGTTCGAAGCGGCTTTTTTTGTGTATATACACAAAAAAAGCCGCGCTACTTAATGCGCGGCCTGAAGGATTACGGATAATATTTACTCTATTACTAACCGTGAGGCATAGGTGCGCTGGCTGTTGTCGGTAGCGCGTATGAAGAATACACCACTACTCAAACCCGCTTTACTAATCAACATTTTTCGTTCTGTTGTCAATTCTTTATTCAGTATCATTTTGCCAGTAATATCATACATCTGTACGGTGCAGGGCAGCGTAGCATTGGCATCCAAAATCAGTGTAGCCTCGTTATTGCAAGGGTTAGGTGCTATATTTATATGGCTGCTTACGGTTACATTATCAATACCGGTTGCCATACCCAGCATATTCAGGTCATCTACATGCACCGTGTATGGATCCCCGCCTAGTACAGCTACTTCTATCCATACAAACTGAGATGCTTTTTTAGGTGTTATTTTCAATGTGTCTTTGGTCCATGTTGTAGCTGTTATCTGCTTGCTGATGCTCACAAAAGAATCGGCCTTGGTGCTATCACTACCATAACCATACCTGAAAGAGCACATCACACCAGGATCAGAACCTGCCGCAGCCTTGTAACTAAGTGCTACTTTATATTCCGTACCTATAGTCATAGGTTTATCTAGCTTGAAGCTGATAACGGCGCTACTGCCCGGCATATATTTCATCACACCAAAATAAGAACCCTGCTGTGCTGTACCCTGACTGCAACTGCTGTTGGCTATCTGCATAGTAGTATTCGTACCTATGGCGCGGTTGCCGCCCATATTGGCATTGTAGGTGGCTACTGCCACATCGGTACAAGCCGTAATAGTGGCCTTGGGCTCAAACCCGCCGTTTATAAATTGCTGGGCAGATGTGGTAGTGGTGGTTAGCAAAGTGCAGCATGCTAACATGTGTAAGGTAGCTTTCATAAATAAGCTTGTTTTTAATAAATAATAGAATGATGTAGCCGGTTGGTACCGCACGGCTCTAAAAGTGTTGCAACATATAGGATGACGAACGTATGAGCAGAAATGTTAGCAGATAGTAAAGATTGTTCGTTTACGTATATTTCTTTTATATAAGCTTTAACTGGAATGATAATTATGACAAAACAATTTTTATTGTAAACCATTTGTCAAATAATGCATTTAAAGCTGAAAGAATATAAGAAAATAGAATTACTGTGACAAAAAACTTTGCAATTTTTTAACAGGAATATCTATCTTTGAAACCATTGTTTATAGTTACAATAACGTACAAATGATAAAAAAATCTATTCTATTGTTGTCTGCCCTTGCTTGTTTTACAGGCAGCGTAAACGCCCAGCAACGATGTGCATCAGATGAGGTGTATAATGATATGGTTAAGCAGTATCCACAGATAGCTACTTATCAGGATTTGCTGAACAAGGAGTTTAAGGCGGAGATTGCAAGAAAATATTTCAGCAATACTGCAGCACTTACACAGTATCCTTACACACCCACTAAAGACTCAAACTACGCAACTGCCTATATTCCTATCGTGGTGCATATTGTGCATGATTATGGTACGGAGTATATATCAGACAATGATATATACCAATGGATAGATAATATGAATGTGACCTACAGGAAGCAAAACAGCGAGTTGAGCAATGTAATAGCCCCGTTTGTTCCTTACATAGGTAATCCTAAAATACAGTTCCGCCTGGCGACAAAAGACCCGATGGGTAACTCCACAAAAGGCATCACACGTTATCATTCTTACCTGACAAGAGGTGGTGACGATCAGGCTAAGTTTGACCTGTGGGCACCTAACAGGTACCTGAATATCTGGCTGATACGCTTTATCGGCCGTGGTATCAGTGCAGGTGTGGTAGCTGCTTATTCTACTTTCCCTGCTTCTGCAGCGCAGCAACCATATACTGATGGAATCATTGGTGGTTCTACCTTCCTGTTCTCTAACAAAACATATGAACACGAAATAGGTCACTACCTGAACCTGTTGCACCCATGGAGCAATAATAACAAAGGTGTAAGTACAGAGTGTGGTGATGATGATGTAGATGATACACCGCCAACTACCGGACACTTTGGTGGCGGTCGCGCCGGGCACCCTGAAAGTGGTGGTAACTGTAATTTAGATGTAGTACTGTATGATACCGTATGTGCTACCGGCTATCAGAAAACATATGGTGCAGGCACCGATGCTGTAACTGCAGACTATCCTGATACTACCAACGTTCAAAACATTATGGACTATGCGGAATGCCCTTCTATGTTTACACATATGCAGGTAGATAGGATGCGTATGGCACTGAAAACACCGGTAGGCAACCGTAATAACCTGACTACCCTCAGCAACCTGGTAGCTACAGGTGTAATGGATGCATCGCAAAACTTCGTAGCAAGGCCGGATCTGAAACCTGTTCCGGATTATTCTGTTGAAAAAGTAGCAGGCGTATCTCAGGAAAGGTCTTATTTCCTGTGTGCTAACGACACTTTATTATTCAACTTTAAAGACAGGAGCTGGCGCGATACCATCCCTACCAATAGCATAGAGTGGGCATTCAGCGGTACTACAACGCCAAGCACGGCAACTACATCTAATAACGGTAGTATTAGTGTGAAAACACAAACACCAGGATGGATGACTGTAACATTGAAGGCAACAGGTAATAATTCAGGTGATTCTACTATTACACGTACCAATGTATATGCAGCAGATCCTAACTATAAAATAGATGTGAAAACAGGTATCACTTACCAGGAGTTTAATAAAGAAGGTAACGACATTGAAAAATGGCCGATATTCAACTATTACAATAACAATTTTAAATGGGAACTGGCAGATAGGGGATATTATGATAACACAAGTATAGTCTACCGTGGCTTTGATGCTCGTATGTACCCTGAATTTTTTGTTGGTGCAGCAGGTTCTGTAAGTATCGAAGGACAAACCGTAACTTCCCTGTCTAAAGATGTGGATGACTTCTTTACGCCGGCTTTCGACCTGAGCGATATTAACGGTGATTGTAACCTGAACTTTATGTATTCAGGCGCTTACCGCAGTGCTGATGCCGGTTTGATAAAAGATTCATTAGAGATATCTTATTCTACCAACTGCGGTAGTTCATGGACTCCGATGGCGCATCTTACAAAAGGCAACCTGGTTAATAAAGGTACTTACAGCAGCCGTTATGCTCCACAATACGAAGGTGATTGGGATTTGAAGAGTCTTAACATCCCGACAGCCGCACGCACCGGCAGGGTGTACTTCCGCTTCAGGTACAAACCATCTATCGATTATAACACATCTGTTAACTTTGCATTGGGTAACGATTACTATATCGACCGTATCAACGTTAGTACATTCCCACTGGGTGTGAATACACTGGTGAAAGGAAATACCATCGCTGTAACGCCTAACCCAACTACAGCTAACGCATTTGTAGTAGTTAAAACGAATACTACAGGTACTGCTGCTAATGTAGTAGTTACAGATATTACCGGTAAAGTGGTTTACAAAACACAACAAGTACTGAACAGCGCTGTAAACAGCATAGAGATACCTGCAGAATCTATCCAGGTGAAAGGTATCTATATTGTACAGGTTGTGATGGGTAATCAGGTACAAACTGAGAAATTAGTAGTTCGCTAATTCTTACAGTATTCATAAAACTGAGTAAATACCCCCGTTTATCGGGGGTATTTCTTTTTATCTTTTTATATTCGTGCTTTGCGGTGGTTTACCGTTAATTTTGTTATCAAAGGCTATTATAAAGATGAGCGATACCAGGATAGTTTATTTACGTAATGCAAACATTTACCAGGGTAAAAGCCTGATACTTAGCAATGTGAATTTCGAAGTAAATAAAGGTGAGTTTGTATACATGATAGGTAAGACCGGTAGTGGTAAATCGAGCCTTTTGAAAACAATGTATGGCGACCTGTACCTGAAAGAAGGAGAGGGGAATGTGGCAGGGTTTAACCTGAAGGACCTTTCATGGAAAACGGTGCCATTGCTGCGCCGTAACCTGGGTATCGTGTTTCAGGACTTCAGGCTGCTTTCAGACCGTAATGTGCATGATAACCTGGAATTTGTGCTGACCGCCACCGGCTGGAAAGACAAGGTGCTGATGAAAGAGAAGATAGAAAATGTACTGAATAAAGTAGGCCTGAGAGGAAAGGGCTTTAAAATGCCGCATGAAATGTCGGGTGGGGAGCAGCAAAGGGTAGACATTGCACGGGCATTGCTGAACAATCCTAAACTCATTATTGCAGATGAGCCCACCGGAAACCTGGATCCGGATACTACAGATGAAATCATGCAACTCTTATTCAACATTTGCCGCGATAACCATACCGCATTTATCATGGCTACGCACGATTATACTATCATTCATAAATATCCCGCGCGTGTGGTGCGTATAGAGCAGGGGGGGATAAAGGAAATTACACCTGCAGGTATGTAAGCAGTTTTTCGGCATTGCGCCGGTTATCATAATCTTTTAGCAAAGCGGCATTACGGTGTGTAATGTCGTTTTCTGTTAGCGGGACATGCATCAGTTTCCTGATGTCTGCTACAAAGTCCTGAGCCGACACCGCGATATGACAAAGTCTATCCAGTCCTGTTCCGTTCAGCATTTTATCATTCACCAGTACATGGCGACCATTGAATAATGCATAGAGCAGCTTCAGCTTCATTCCGGTGGGTTGAAATGTAGGCAACACATGTATTTGCGCATCTTGTATTAGTTGCCGCATGGTAGCATCATTGGGGTTGGCCACCAACCGGCAATTATGCATAGCATTGCAGGCAGCCACTACCTTCTCATCCGGGTTGCTGCCGGCTATGATGAGTGGTGTATCTATAGTATTAAATACCTGTTGTGTTAAAAATAAAGCGGCTTCTATGTTTTCCGGGTGGGAGAGATTGCCGTGATATAAGCAATAAGTACCTGTGCCAGTTTTGCTATTCACCTTTTCATATGGATGAAACGGTGCAATGAATTGCGTAACAGCATTCGGATATAGTCTTTCAAAGTAGCCAGCATCTGCCATGGACAGCGGTAGGAATACATTAGCGGCATTTAGTTGTTCTTCATAGCGTTTCAGTAGCCTTGACTCTGTTCTGAAAAACATTTTCTTAAACAATTGGTCTTCTTTATTGCCTAATTGCCTGTAATAGTCCCATTCCACATTATGATTGCGGATGGCCTTTTGCCTTTGCGCTAACGATGGATGGTTGATGTAATAGGTAGTATGTATCCCTTCAAAGAGGATGGGGGCATCTATTGCTATGAGGCGCTGCAATAATAAATCACTGCGGCGTGAGTTGACTATATATGGCTTGCTGAACGAAATGCCGGCTAAGCCTGTTTTACGGGGATAGTACCACACTTCTTTACAATATGGCTGCAACTGTTCGCTATGGGCACGGCCATATTCAAAACAATGCAGGTATATCTCTGCACCTGCTTCGTACAGGTGCTTCAGTTTATAAAATACATCTATCACACCGCCGTAAGTAGGCGGATAAGGTACATCAAACGATATGATATGTAGCTTATGCTTTGGCAAGGTTATCGTAAAAGTCGAGTAATGTTTTCGCTTCGTGCTGCCAGCAATATTTTTCCCGTGCAGGCAGGCAGTTTTGTTGCAGTTGGTGATGATATGGCTCATCGTGCAGCAGCCTATTCAACGCCGCTGCAATGTTTTCAGGCGTTGGGTCGGCAATGAGGGTAGCTATTTCAAATTCGTTGTTCACATATTCATACTCTTCGTACCGGTTGCATATCTGCGGCACGCCATTGTGCATATAATCGAAAAAACGGTTGGCCAGAGACAGGCGATTGCTAAGGCTGGTGTCTTCAAACAGGGTAATACCTACCCATGCATTGATGGTATATTGTTTTAGTTCTTCGGGTGGCACATAGCCTTTAAAGGTAATCTTATGTTCCAGCTTATGTTCCTTCATGATGGTGATGGCCTCATCATAAAAATTGCCTGCACCGCAAATAATGAGTGGTGCATCTACATACTGCATAGCAGGTATTACCTGCTCAAACCGGCGGCCTACGTTTACGGCACCCTGGTACAGGATATACTTCTCTTTCTTTTCAGGAATAGCTAAGGGTTTCAGTACCGTAATATTTCGCACCAGGGCATAGTCTACACCATAGCGCTTTTTTAGCTCTGTTACAATGCCCGCACCCACCGTGTACCCATGCGGAAAACGTGGTACGGCAAAGTTGGCTATCGCATTCCACATACGGGAAATGGAAGGACGGGATATGACTTCCTTCAGCTCTACAAATAGTTCATGCGCATCATGCACCCGTTTCTTCCTGCGGATGGCCGATGCAAAATAAACCGGCAGTATGGTGTCAAGGTCTATACAGCACATAATGTCTGCCGGCCTGAAAAGGAGAAAGAAAAAGAGCTTAGTCCAGAAGTCCACATACAGCAGTTTACCTTTTTCGGCAATGATGGGCAGCCTTACCTGTTTATAAGGGCGCTGTGCCAGCGGCTTACTGTCTTTTTTCCTGAAGCCAACGATAGTGATATCATACCCGGCATCTGCCAGCGTGGTACAGATACGTATCATACGCTGGTCATAATTCAGATCGTTAGTAACGGTGAAAACTATGCGGGTGGCTCTTTTCATTGACTTGCGGTTGCCAAAATACAGCTTTTATGTGTTATGGACGAAATATGGTTTCTTTGCAACCGTAGAAATAAAACGCAGCAGGGCGGCGTTTATTTCATAGCTATATATGCACCGCAAGCGAATACTGATAATCACCAACCGTGTGCCATACCCCTTGAATGATGGTGGCAACCTTGCCATGCATGCTATGATACAAGGCTACAAGCAGCAGGGTTGGGAAGTGTACCTGCTGTCGATGAACACCAGCAGGCATAGGGTGGAAGACAGAGTGTTGAGCACCATTTATACAGATTTGTGTGCATTTGAAACGGTGGATGTAGATAACAGCATCACGATTGCGGGAGCTGTAAAGAACCTGTTGTTTAGCAAAGAACCGGAACATGCAGCGCGTTTTTACAAGCAGGCATTTGCCGATAAACTGGAAACTGTATTAAAGCAATTTCAGCCCGATGCAGTGCAGGTGGAAAGTGTATTTCTTTCTTCATATCTGCCATTAATTAAGCAACATTCTAATGCTAAGGTTATACTGCGCCTGCACAATATAGAATGGCAGATATGGCAACGGCTGGCTGCGCAAACGGGCAATCCATTAAAGCGTCGGTACCTGCAAACACTATCGCAAAGGATGCAGCGTTATGAGGAGAAAGTATGGAAACAATATGACCTGCTGCTACCCATAACGGAAGTAGATGCTGCGGTGGTAAAGCAACATGCCTATGTTCAGCAAGTACTCACCATTCCTTTTGGTATAGCTATAGACAAGATAAAGCAACAGCCGGATGCAGATTGGACCGGCTATCATATAGGTGCTATGGACTGGCTGCCCAACCAGCAGGCCATCGACTGGTTTATAGGTCAGGTATGGCCATTGATAAAACAGAAACAACCTGATTTTACCTTTCACTTTGCAGGCCGCCATATGCCCCGGCGTTATTTTGATGTACAGGCTGATGGCATCACTTGTGCCGGCGAAGTGGCCGATGCTGCCGCGTTTATAGCCGATAAAAAGATATTACTGGTACCACTATTATCCGGTGGTGGTATCAGAGTAAAGACATTAGAAGCTATGGCAGCGGGCAAGCTGGTTATCAGTACTGCTATAGGCATGCAGGGTATAGCAGCCGTCGCAGGCTCGCACTACCTGCTGGCCGATACGCCACAGGCATTTGCCGATGCTGTAGATGCTGCTTTAAACAATAAAACACAGGCTACTGCTATAGGCCATGCGGCCGCGGCGCTTATTCGTGATAGGTATGATGCGGCTGCACTCGCCGCTACATTGAGCCGGAAAGTAGAAGCTCTTTTATCGCGCTAAATCAACCATTTACATCATTTTATACCGGATATTTACCGTTTCATCGTGTATCATCGGCAATATCAATAAGTGTATATCGTATTTACATGCAATTGGTTGTAAATTTGTAGGTAATTAGAGGAATCAAGGACGATTTATCTGAATTTTTACTTTTGAATTATTTATAATGTTAGATACAATTGAATCTGCGCTGGAGGACCTGAGGAACGGCAAATTGCTGATAGTGGTAGATGATGAAGACCGCGAGAATGAAGGCGATTTTGTAACTGCTGCACGTAATGTTACCCCCGAAATAATCAACTTCATGTCGAAGCACGGCCGTGGCCTGATATGCGCCCCTATTACAGAGGAGCGCTGCAACGAGCTGAAGCTGAACCTGATGGTAGAAGATAATACCGTATTGCACCAAACACCGTTTACGGTATCGGTAGATTTAATAGGACAGGGTTGCACCACGGGTATATCGGCACACGACCGTGCTAAAACGGTACAAGCGCTGATAGACCCAAATACCAAACCGGAAGACCTGGGCCGCCCCGGCCATATCTTCCCGCTGCGTGCACGTAGTGAGGGGGTGTTGCGCCGTTCGGGCCACACAGAGGCTACGGTAGACCTGGCACGCCTTGCCGGGTTTGAGCCTGCAGGTGTGCTGGTAGAAATAATGAACGATGATGGCACCATGGCCCGCCTGCCGGAGCTGATGGAAATCGCTAAGAAGTTCGACCTGAAAATAATCTCGATAAAAGACCTGATAGCATACAGACTGCGTACCGAAAGCCTGGTAGAGGAAGAAGTACGTGTGCAGATGCCTACTAAGCATGGCGACTTTGAACTGGTAGCCTTCAGGCAGAAAAACACCGGTGAGCAACACCTGGCACTTAGAAAAGGTACCTGGGATAAAGATGAGCCCGTACTGGTACGCGTGCATAGCTCTTGCTTTACGGGCGATATACTGCATTCCCTGCGCTGCGACTGTGGTGAACAACTACAAAAAGCCATGGAAATGGTAGAAGAAGAAGGTAAAGGTGTGGTACTGTATATGAACCAGGAAGGCCGCGGCATAGGGTTGCTGAACAAGCTGAAAGCTTATAAACTACAGGAGGAAGGTGTAGATACGGTGGATGCTAACCTGGCCCTGGGCTTTAAGAACGACCAGCGCGATTATGGTGTGGGTGCACAGATACTGCGTCATTTAGGTATTTCTAAAATACGCCTGATGACCAATAACCCGCGCAAACGTGCCGGCTTGCTGGGCTATGGATTGGAAATAGTAGACAATGTGCCGATAGAAATAGTGCCTAACAAACACAACGAGTTTTACCTGCAAACCAAGCGCGATAAACTGGGACACGAAATACTTAAATAGTACCTTGCTTTAAAGTTAACTGCCGTTTTGAAATTTCTCTTTTTAGCCAATCGTGTGCCTTATCCGCCTTATCGTGGCGATAAGCTCAAGATATATAACCTTGCCCGCCGCCTGGCAGGCAGGCATGAATTGCACTTGCTCACCTTTGCGCAAACAGAGGAAGACCTGCAATACAAAGCAGAGCTTGAGAAGATATTTACCAAAGTACATTTTATATACCTGCCCAAATGGCGTTCTGCACTCAACTGCCTTTCTGCATTATGGAGTAAGCTACCCTTACAGGTATTATATTTCAGGTCTGCAGCCATGCGCAAAAAAATTAATGAAGTGCTGGCAGCAGATGCTTTTGATGCCATACACGTGCAGCACCTGCGCATGTCGCCCTACCTAGCTGGTATGCACAATGTACCGCGCATACTGGATATGCCAGATGCTTTTTCTATGTATTGGGAGCGCCGGAAGAAAGCCCAGAAAAATCCTTTCCTTAAAATATTTGAAACCATAGAACAGCGCCGTGTATTGAAATACGAGCACGTAATGGCGGCTTATGATATGGCATTGGTCTGCTCGCAGGAAGACCTTGATTATCTGGTGGCCCAGCACGACCTGCATAATATCAACCTTTTGCCTAATGGGGTAGACCTTGATACTTTTAAAGGTGGCAGCCACGATTATTCGCACAATCATACATTGCTTTTTACCGGCAATATGGACTATGCACCCAATGTAGATGCCGTAGGATACTTTACCGAAGAGATATTACCACTAATAAGGCAGAAGCACCCGCAGGTAAAATTTGTAATAGCCGGCCAGCGGCCCGTAAAAAAAGTGCAGGAATTGGCAAACGACCATATTGAAGTGACGGGTTTTGTAAAAGACCTGGCTGCGGTGTATGATGCGGCCAGCGTAGTGGTAGCGCCGCTACGTTTTGGTGCAGGCACACAAAACAAAGTACTGGAAGCAATGGCCATGGGTGTACCAGTGGTTTGCTCTTCGGTAGGCTTTAAGGGCTTAGGCATCGCAAGTGGTGAAGGGGCCATTATGCAAACAGAAGCTACAGCCTTTGCCAATAGTGTGATAGCATTGCTCGACTCGCAGGAGAAACGAAAAACAGTAGGCGAAAAAGGTATGGCTGTAATGCGTGCCCGCTTTGGCTGGGATGCTATAGCCCAAATGCTAGAGGGCTATCTTATGCAAATAGCCAATCGTAAATAAAGCCTAGTTTATAACGCCGCTTGTGCGTCTTTGGTTGGAATCGATCTCGATATAGCGTTGCTCTTCTTCCAGCTTTTTGCGGCGCAGGTATGCCTGACTGCGGAATAAATCGCCCAGCGTATTAAATGTTTTATGCCAGTTAAGGCCCACACCACCACGGTTGATGTTGCGGTCCATCAATACATCGTAACTGCTGGTGCGGAAAACATAACCGCGTAAGTTACCCCCTTCTTTGAACTGGTATTGGATACGGAAGTCACCTACAGGGTTGAAGTTGCTGGCGTTGCTGGTACTGGTTGGTCTTCCCCAGTCATACGCACTACCTACTTCTACCGATAGCCTGTCCTTAAATAAGTTTTTGCGCACACCAAGCGAAAGCTCGTTACGGTTAGCTGCAGTATTGGCATCTGAAAAATTGTAGGTTTTATATTTCAGGTCGATGCTCAGGTTTTCATCACCGGTCAGTTTACTTATTAGGTTGGTAAGTTGCGAAGATGCAGTGCCCGATAGTATCTGGCTGACATTACTGATGGCACCTGCCGTAGCACCCGCATCTATATTGCCGTCCGATGGCAGGAAGGTATTGATAAGCAGCAGTGATGCTACCTGGTTGAACAGTTCGCGGTCGTCTTGGTTCACCCGTTGCAGCTTGGTAGTGGCAATGCTACCTGTAGTGGCACCATTTGCCAGCGCCAGTTTAAAGCTCAGTGAAGGACTGGATAGCGATCCTTTCATAAACAGTTGGATATTGATGTCCTGCAATGTTTTGGCTTCAATATATTCCCTGTCCCTGCTCTCTAATTGATCGATGAGTGCTTTCTCGTTCTTGCTCAAAAGATCATATAGTCTTGCGCGTGTTTTATAAAGGCCTTCTACATTAAGCGATGTTTGCCCTATCGGGCCATTAAAGCTTATTTCGCTGCCATCGTTCAGTTCGAAGGTGCGTTTGAAATAGAGTTGTTTTAATGTAAATGTATAGTCGCCTTTCGATACAAAATACTTACCACTCATGCGTATATCGTTGCCCGATGGTATATCTATTTGTAGTGTACCCGTACCGGTAGCATTGATGGCATCGCCGGTAGATGGGTCGAGCACCATACTGATCTCGGCCAGTTCGTTAGCCAGTGCCTGTATGGAGATAGACATTTTATTCTTGCTCTTCTTAGGCGCTACCTGTGCCGTACCATAGCTCTTAAATGTCACATAACTATAGCTACTGATGCCTGAACCGGAGCCTATCGGCAAGTACAGGTGCGATTTTTCAACCGGCGTAGCGCGCTGAATGCGTATGGTAATATCATCAATAGGGCCGCGTACCGTCATACTGCCCACGCTGGCTATCAGGTTCCCGTAGAATACTTCATTCTCTTCTTCGTCAAGGTCTATTACCTGGAATTTGGATGAACTCATATTGATGTTCAGCCGCATATTATCAAAGCGGGTGTGGGTTATTTCTCCGCTAAGGGTAGCCTTGTTTTTATAAGCATCGTATACATCTATGTCGCCGAAGTCAATAGTACGGTTATTAAGAATAACGGTGCCGGTAGGTATGGTATACTGCGGCCCCAGGAAGTCTACACGCATGGTAACATCATTCAGCTTTACACTGCCATCCACATCAGGCGCCGCTGCACTGCCGCCTATTTTTATATTGCCGGTAAGCGTACCACCCAGGTTGCTCAATATATCTGTAACAAGTGGTGTAGCCCACGATACAGGTGTGTTGTTCAGTTGTACGTTACCTACCAGCCTTTGGTTGTTCGTGCTATCGAACGACATACTGCCCGATGCAGTTACGGATGCATTGCCACGATAGATACCGCTTTGGTCATTCAGGGTTATTACCTGTTTCCCCGCATCGTAGCTGCCGGATAGGTTGATGTTGCCCAGTGTATCATTGCCAATTTTTACATCTGTGGCTTTTATATCGCCGGTCAGCAACATTTTGCCAAACATATCATTTACCTGCACATTGCCATTGATGCGGCCATCGGTTTGGTAGTCTTCCAATCCCACAATGTTGCTGAGTTGAGCAATGTCTATATTAGCCAGTTCGGCCACCAGTGCAGGGCTGCTTGCTGCCGGCCTTGAATAGATACTAATACTCTGCAATCCTGAAGCCAGGTTCAGGTCGCGCACAAAAAGGTAATTTTTTGATAGGGTGGCGTACCCTTTAGGTATCTCCCATTTCACATCGTTCAGGAAAAACTCTGAGGGCAACAGCGTAAAGTTAAGCGTATCGCCATGCGCCAAGGCTTTACCATTCAGCGTAGCGGTGCCGTAAGTGTTGGTAGATGTGGTGGCTATTTTAAAATCCAGCTCGTTGTTGCCCAGTGTAGTGGCTACATCTATGCCGCCGTTCATGGCGCTATCGGCCATGCTTACATTGGCTGCTTTCGCGTTGATGGAAAGCTTATTAAAATTGCCATTCGCATTTACCGATACGTTATTCATTGCTATCCCACTGAAATAGCCAAATGGTATCATGGCATCCAGAGTCAATTGCTGGCGGTCGGTATTGAGGCTGCCCGAAATGGTGGCATTGCTGAAGCCGCGTATGTCGGGTACAACTACAGCCAGCAGGCTGTCCACTTCTCGTGTTACAACGCTAAAGGTCAGGTCTTGTGCGGGGGGCACTTTAGTGGGGGCTTTAATGTAGCCGGGCAAATACCCTGCAACATAATACTGCACAGAATGATGCAACTGGCTCAGTTGATAATTCCCTTTGATCTTGGCAGCGAGGGCATTGCTTTCTATTTCCAATACTTCCTGGCCATCTTCCTGCCCGCCCCGTGCATATACAGAGTCAAGGTCCAGGCGGTGGCCGTTCCGCATCAGGTTAATGTTATAGAGCTTAGCATCGCCTACAAACTCATCAATGCTGCTACCTATAAAGTTCAGGTCAAAGTCGGCAGAAGCCGTGATGGTATCTTTCGTAAAATTCAGTACTGCAAAATTGCTCTTCAGCAGGTTGGCCTTCGCATTGATGTTCAGTTCCTTTTTGCTGAAGTCGATGTTCCCGTAGAAGGCAAGTGCCAGGTTAGGGTCATCTACCAGCAGGTTGCCTTTAAATACCTTGTGCTGTATCTCACCATCCATGGTGATGTTCTGGTATTTATAGCCGTTAAATTCTATCTGCTTTACCGTTGCATCCAGGGTGATGTTGGCTTCTAACGGGTCGAAACCTTTACCGCTTACTTTACCGTTGATGGTCAGGCTGCCCAGTTGGGGTTGGCGCAGCAGCGTGCCCAATTGAAAATTATCTGTGGTTACGGTACCTGCGTAACCGGGGGCTGCATTTTTGCCGGCAGGCAATTGCATTTTTATATCCGACTTTATAGAGCCAAGGTTGGTAACCAGTATGCTGTTGGTAGCAAAGTTGTTGATATAGCCAATGAAGTTCCCTTTGAAGTAGATATGCGTCAGCTTTTCTATCGCTATATTGGGATTATTCTTCAGGTTGGGGGCATATTTCAGTATACCTTGGCCGGTAGTTGCCAGCTCACCTTCATTATATTCTATATAGGTCTTCTCAATATCCGGCAGGCCTTTCATTTTCAGATTGCCTTTTATTACCGATGTACCGTCTGTTATATTCAGCTTCTGTGCTGCAATATTAGCCACGGTGCCCTTCGCTTTCCCCGATGCTTTCAGTATAGTAGGGTATTGACGCAATACAGGGGCGAAAAAAGCTACATCTTTTGAATGGATGGTAGCATTATCCAGCTCGGCCACCATCACTACTTTATTTATGTAGTCATTAAAATCGGGAAAGCGGGTATAGTGCATGGCATAGTAGCTTTTCAGCGTGCTATTAGCCGTTTGCAGGAAAAGGTTTTTGCAGATAGATGCATTAGGCGATACCGTTACATCTGCTTTTGCTTTCTTGATGACGATACCACATCTTTCTACAGCAGCCAGGTTGCGCAGTTCGGCACGCAGGGTGTCTTTGGTAATGGTCAGGTTGCGGGCATCTATATTTATGCCACTGATAGCCATGTGTTCGGGGTCAAACTCACCTGCAAGGGGTTTCCCTGTGCCCGATTCCAGGCCGAAGAAACAATCATCCAGCTTCAGGCTTTTCAGCTTTACAATCCAGTTATCGGTATTGAAAGCTGTGGTGTCTATCACCGCGACCTTTTTCGTCTTTGGCTTCGGTGGCCTTCCTCCTTCATAGTCGTTAAACTGGATGGCTACTTTCTCAATGTCTATTTTATCTACATCTATCAGTTTCTTATTCAGGTCTATCTCATTAGCATCTACCAGCAGGCTGCCCACGTCAAAGTCCATGTCACTGCCTACCCATGCATCGTCCATATGAAAGCGCACATTTTCCAGCCTCACTTTTTCCAGGTCCATTTCAAAATTGCCGCCTTGCTTTTTCTTCTTCGGCTGCGATGGCCCGGTATCAAAGGCATCTATCACAAACTGGTAATTCCATTGGTCTGATGTGCGTGTGCGGTACAGGTGGGCATAAGTATTTTTAAGCCCTACAAACTTTAGAACCGGCACATCTTTCCGCACAAAGAACCAATCCGTAATGCGTACCCTTGCTTCACCGGCATATAAAAGGGTGTCTTTTGCTTTATCCTGAATATATAGGCCCTCTATCACCACGTGGTTGGCAAAGTCTATTCGCACGTATTTGAGGCTAACGGTGGTTTGCAGTTTTTCGGCCAGTATAGAGGCTGCCTTTCGGGCAATAAGATTCTGCACCGGGGTGAAGTTGATAAGCACCACCAGCAGTATCACCAGCCCTATCAGCGTCAGGGCTGTGTTTCGCAATATTTTAAGTATCCGTTTCAGCTACTTTCCCTTAAAAATAATGACCACAAAAATAACACGATTCGGCCACATCCTTCCATATTATATTTAATCAACGCATTACAAGCGATTATGCTGCAATGGGTTCTGTATAATTCTTGTTAAAACTGTTGCTGTAAGCGATAAACTCATTATTTTACAGGTTCTTATCAACTTAATAATATGAAACGTGTAGCAATCTTTTTGCCTGCTATTTTATTGTCTATGTCCTCATCTGCACAAAAACAGTTAAAGATCACCAATACCACCGTCAGCCTGCCCGCGGGTACCAATACCATGCCTTACCCTGAAACCAAGAAGGGTGATGTGGTAACGGAATTTTTCGGTACAAAGGTTGCCGACCCGTATCGCTGGCTGGAGGATGATACCGACCCTGCTACCCGTCAGTGGATAAATGAGCAGAACGAACTGGTACAGGCGTATATCACCCAGATACCTTTCCGCAACAACATGCAAAAGCGCCTGGCCGCCTTGTGGAACTACGAGAAATACAGCGCACCTTTTAATGAAGGTGAATACACTTACTTCTATAAAAACGACGGATTGCAAAACCAGTCGGTACTGTACCGCCAGAAGGGAACCGGTACGCCGGAGGTATTCCTCGACCCTAATAAATTCTCTTCCGATGGTACTACCTCATTGGCGGGTATCGAGTTTACAAAAGATGGTTCCCTGTGCGCTTACCAGATATCTGAAGGTGGCAGCGACTGGCGCAAGGTGATCATACTGGATACAAAAACCAAAGCTCAGGTAGGCGATACGCTGATGGATGTAAAGTTCAGCGGCCTGTCGTGGAAGGGCAATGAAGGCTTTTACTACAGCAGCTACGATAAGCCTAAAGAAGGCAGCCAGCTATCGGGCATGACACAGATGCACAAGCTGTATTATCACAAGCTGGGTACTGACCAGAGCGATGACAAACTGGTATTTGGTGGCGAAAAACAACAGCGCCGCTATATAGGAGGTGGTGTTACCGAAGACCAGAAGTATCTTATCATATCTACCGCAAATGCCACTTATGGTAATGAGCTGTATATACAAGACCTGTCAACACCGGATGCCCCTATCCGTCCTATCGTTACAGGTTTTGAAAACGAGCATGATGTAGTATATGCTGAAAATGGCACGCTATATATAGCTACCAACCTGAATGCCCCTAACCGCAAGCTGGTAACCGTAAGTGCCGATGCACCGCAACCTGCCAACTGGAAGGAACTGATAGCAGAAACCAAGTTCCCGCTTACAGTATCGGCATGTGGCCGCAAGTTGTTTGCCCAATACCTGAAAGATGCCGTTTCACAGGTGTCTCAATACAGCCTGGATGGTAAAAAAGAAAGGGATATAACCCTGCCGGGCTTGGGTACTGCAGGTGGTTTTGGTGGCAAGCGCGAAGAAAAAGAACTGTACTATAGCTTTACTTCTTATGTATACCCTTCTACCATCTTCAAATACGATATTGCTACAGGTAAATCTACCGTGTATAAAAAATCGAATGTGAAATTCGACCCTGCTCAATATGAAAGCAAGCAGGTGTTCTATACCTCTAAAGATGGTACAAAAGTGCCTATGATCATCACCAGCAAAAAAGGTGTGGTACTGAATGGCAAGAACCCGACTATGCTATATGGTTACGGTGGCTTCAATGTAAGTATTACGCCTTCTTTCAGCGTCAGCAACCTGGTGTTTATGGAAAATGGTGGTGTATATGCAGTGGCCAACCTGCGTGGCGGTGGCGAATACGGCGATGACTGGCACAATGCAGGCACCAAAATGCAGAAACAAAACGTATTTGACGACTTTATAGCAGCCGCAGAATATCTCATTAAAGAGAAATACACATCAAAAGACTACCTGGCTATTTCAGGTGGTTCTAATGGTGGCTTGCTAGTGGGTGCCTGCCTTACCCAGCGTCCCGATTTGTTTAAGGTTTGCTTCCCTGCGGTAGGTGTGCTGGATATGTTGCGTTATCACAAATTTACTGCCGGTGCTGGCTGGTCTTACGACTACGGTACGGCTGATGATAGTAAAGAAATGTTCGACTACCTGTACAAATATTCACCCGTGCACAATGTGAAGAAAGGCGTATGCTATCCCGCTACTATGGTAATGACGGGCGACCATGATGACAGGGTAGTGCCGGCGCACTCTTTCAAATTTGCTGCTGCCCTGCAGGATGCGCAACGTGAAATATGCCGCACCCCGGTGTTCATACGCATAGAAACCAAAGCAGGCCACGGTGCCGGCAAGCCTACGGCTATGATAATAGACGAGCAAGCCGATAAATGGGCTTTCCTGCTGTATAATATGGGACTGACATACAAAACGAAATAAGGTTCTAATAACTGGTAATAAAAAAGGCGGGACATGTCCCGCCTTTTTCGTTTTAGTTGAAGCTTGGTTATGGCACGATATCTATGTCGCCCGTTGTTGGGTCGAAAGTAACCGCTACAGTGCCGTTAAAATTGGCGCAGTAATCGCAACTCTGAATAGTACCTGTATAGGTGCCGGGGCCGCAAGGGCTTATAGGCACACTGCCATCAATGGTTACACAGGCAGTGGCAGCCATGCAAGGACTCGTCCAGCATACCTCATATACCGTGTAGAATGGGCGCCTGCAAGGTGCCGGCATGCGTACCCTGGTACCGGCAGGAACAGTTAAAACAGTACTGCTTACAGGCGTACAGCTAAGGTCATAGCAAATTTGACGGATGGTAATGTCGCAATAAGCGCGGTTGGTGGCGTTTTGTGCATAAGATGCAATGCACAGCAACAGCAGCACGAATGTGCTGAGGATGGTCTTTTTCATGGTGATGATTCTTTAAAATGGTTAAAAATGTAATGTGAATATACGAAATATATTCATTTTGCAAATGTTATTGAACATTTAATGCCCCGGTCTATGGTGAATGTTGTCTCATCTAAAAGTTGTATATTTGTTATGGTTGTATATGGGTGATAAGGGGCATTTTGTTTCTTTAATGCCTTGCTGAAAACCGGAAACAATCGGAAACAAAATGAGGGGAAATGTTTAGAATGCAAAGGCTTCTTTCATGGGTTCAAATTGAAATAGAGAAAACGGATAAAAACACAACAAAACACAACAAATTCTCTGTTCGTTTATGCGGGTAGTTTCAGCAGCGGCCTTTTTAGCTTAATTTGCAGCCATTAAAGATTTTGAACAAAATAGTTTCTAATTTATAATATGTATCGTACACATACCTGTGGAGAATTAAGGATAGCGAATGCCGGTAGCGAGGTAACACTGGCCGGCTGGGTACAAACCGTTCGTAAGTTTGGCAGCATCACCTTTGTAGACCTGCGAGACCGTTATGGCATCACCCAAATGCTATTCAATGAATCACTGAATAGCCGCCTTGACGAAACACCACTGGGTAGGGAATATGTGATACAGGTGAAAGGAAAAGTAGTAGAGCGCAGCAATAAGAATAGCAAGATACCTACCGGCGATGTAGAGGTAGAAGTAATGGACTTTGCCATCATGAATATGGCGTCTACACCACCATTTACCATAGAAGAAGAAACAGACGGTGGTGATGAGCTGCGTATGAAATACCGCTACCTCGACCTGCGCCGCCCTACGCTGCGCCGCAACCTGGAGCTGCGGTATAAAGTAAATCGCTCGGTGCGCAATTACCTGGATACACAAGGTTTCTGGGATATTGAAACACCGTTCCTCATAAAATCTACCCCCGAAGGTGCACGCGATTTTGTAGTGCCTTCGCGCATGAACGAAGGACAGTTTTATGCCCTGCCGCAAAGCCCGCAAACCTTCAAGCAATTGCTGATGGTGAGCGGTTATGATAAGTACTATCAAATAGTGAAATGCTTCCGCGATGAAGACCTTCGTGCCGACAGGCAGCCCGAGTTTACGCAGATAGACTGCGAAATGAGCTTTGTAGAGCAGGAAGATATATTGCAAACGTTTGAAGGCTTATTCAAGCACGTGTTCCGCGATGTTAAGGGCGTGGAAATAACTGAGGCCTTCCCGCGTATGACATGGGACGATGCGATGTGGCATTATGGTAATGATAAGCCTGATATACGCTTTGGCATGAAGCTGAAGAACCTGAAGGCAGAGGGTAGGGTACATGCAGAAGTGTTGAACGCGGTAGACTTTAAAGTGTTTGCCGAGGCAGAAACAATATTGGCTATAGCCGTACCCGGTGCCGGCGAATACACGCGTAAGCAACTGGATGAACTGACCGAGTGGGTAAAACGCCCGCAGATAGGTATGACCGGTGTTGTGAACGTGAAATGCAATACCGATGGTACGTACAAAAGCAGCGTAGATAAATTCTTTAACGAGCAGCAACTGAACGACCTAGCAGCATTTTGCGGTGCCAATGCAGGCGACCTGATACTGATACTGGCGGGTAAAGAAACCCGTACACGTAAAGCTATGAGTGAACTGCGCCTGGAAATGGGCAACCGCCTGGGCCTGCGCAACCCGGATGATTATAAACCGCTGTGGGTTATTGACTTCCCGCTGTTTGAGCATGATGAAGAAGAGAACCGCTGGGTAGCACGCCATCATCCCTTCACATCGCCTAAGCCGGAGCAGATAGAATGGATGGGCAACCCGGATAAGTATAAAGAAATAAAGGCCAATGCCTATGATATAGTGCTGAATGGTACGGAGATAGGTGGTGGTTCTATCCGTATCTTCCAACGCGACCTGCAGGAGAAAATGTTTGCCGCACTAGGCATGGATAAAGAAGAAGCACAGGAGAAATTCGGCTTCCTGCTGGGGGCTTTCGAATATGGTGCGCCGCCGCATGGTGGTATTGCCTTTGGTTTCGACAGGCTGTGCGCCCTGCTGGGTGGCCAGGAAACGATTCGTGATTTCATTGCCTTCCCTAAAAACAATGCGGGTAGGGATGTGATGCTGGATGCGCCATCGGCCATAGATGATAAACAACTGGACGAATTACAATTGATACAAAAGAAGGCGTAAGGATATTTTGATTTTATAATCTGATTGCTATCTTTATACTCAGTAACTTTTACGTATGAAAAAACTCCTGAAGGCATCTCTTTTTACTGCAGCTGCTGCGCTGGCCCTGTGGTCTTGCGACAATGGTAAATATGATACCGACCCTGATAAAGACAATAACGGTATTTTAAACCCGTTGGACCCTGCCAATAACCCCGTAGTAATGCTTGGTAGCATGAAGGGTAAAGTGAATGGGAAAACATTAGTATTTGCACCGGCATACTACATGGTAGATACGGATGGTATCCGCCACGTATGGGGCAGGGTAATAGATGATTCTATTTACAGGAGGACAATAACAATTGTTGGTTATGACAGCTCTTATAGCGGTAAAACAAACGCCGTAGTAAATGGTGGCCTTACTTATTCATTCTACGATACGGTTTTGAAACGTAATAAATATTACCGCAGGGACCCTGCTTTGGCAGATACGTTCATCTACCTGTTAAGTGGCCAGAATGGTACCATGCGTGGTATGATAGATGGCACGATATACAAGCAGGCACCACAACCTGAAAACAAGCAGGATGAAATAATATTAGATAGTGTGATATTCTACCTGGATAAAAAGCCATTCGCCCCTTACGGCAACTTTAACTAATTGGAGATAAAAATGATAAAGGCCCTGCATGCAGGGCCTTTATCATTTAAGGACGAAAGCGGTTGTACCGCCCTTCGCCCGTATAATAGTTGTACGTCTTTTTGAACTTGAAAACCAGCCCTGCATAGGCATCTATACTGCTGATGTTCTTTACGATCATAGAAGAGAGCAGGGAAGAAGAGCCGATATAAAACGGCCCGTAACGGAATGCTGCACCTATACACAGGTTTTGATAACCTATAAGGGAAAAAGGTGCGCTGATGCTATACTTACGGTTGCCATACGTAGGCGTTATGTTGAAATAGTTAACATAAGCCGGCCTGTATATATCGCCACCATTGCCTTTCATATTGAGCAATACATTGACCCCTATATTAAATTGTGGAGACAGGTTCCAGTCGGTATTTACCCTGAAAGCTGTAGGCAGCCCCATACGAAATTTTTCTACGGTGCCTTTGGCAGTTATAAGGCTATCTTTTACTTGACGGTCCATATACTGGTCCAGCCCTTCATAATCTTTCAGGCTCAGGTTGTTGATGACTACATTACTGGCGGTAAGCGTATAGTTATTGCTACCCCTGTCTGCTACATAGCCTATCCCTCCTATGTCTGTAATAGAAGCAGCTATGCTGTATAGATAAGGGGTTTCTTCATTGGGTGTGCCATTAGGATGGTATTCATATTGCACACCTATATCTAACCCAAGGCCCGCCTTGCCTGCCCGCTGAAACCATTGCGAAAAGTCGTTGCTGGCATCATTATCCAGGTAAGAAGTGGCATTGTAGGTGTAAAGGGCTGTAACGTCACCTGTTATAGCGGCGGCGGTGTCTTTATTATCCCTTCGGTATGTAAGTTCGTTAGTATATACAGAGCCGGCTACAAAGCCCATCAGGTACTTTACGGTAACACCGGCGCGTATTATATGGTACTCATCATTGCGCAGTATACGGCCATATGAAAAGCCTATCTCGCTGAAGTTGTGTACGGAGAAACCTGCCTTTTTAAAGTGGACATCCTGGTCGTAATATACTACGGGCGTATTATCACCGAATAGGCCAAGCTGCGAGCTGCTGAAGTTGCCCCCACGATATAACTGGCGCATACGGGTATAGACGCCTATATGGTGCTCTTCTTTATACTTGAAGGACACGGCAGGCCCCATAATGTCGAAGTTGGCCCACATATGCTTCATTCTACGGCTTGTATTGGCAAAGTAATCTTTGCCTTCCCTGGCTTTTCCGCTAAACCCATCCAGTACCCATTTACGCTTGAACTGGTATGCATTGGTACCTGCCAGTGCACTAAATGAGAATGCCATGAACTCTGTACCATTATCAGAGCTATTGACCCATGCAGGATTGAGTGGTACTTGATGTATAGCGGAATAATCTGTAGTTGGGAGGCCAACAAACTGTTGTGAAAATATAATAGAGGGCAGTAACGATAATACCGTTGATAGAACCAGGAATGGATAGCTCCTATGTCTTTTACTATGCTGATGATTCATGCGTTGGGCGGCAAGTTACCTATAATTGTTATTGACTGAAACACAGGATAATAACGTAATTGTAATTTTTTTAGTTTACGACGCCTGATTTTTAAAAGGCTGTAAAATAGAAAAGCCCCTCATACGAGGGGCTTTGTATCTATAACCTGTATAAGATTAAGCTATTTCAACTTCAGCACCAGCTTCAGTCAGTTTAGCTTTCAGATCTTCAGCTTCGCCTTTGCTAACACCTTCTTTTACTGGTTTTGGAGCACCGTCAACCAGTTCTTTTGCTTCTTTCAGACCCAGGCCAGTCAGTTCTTTTACAACTTTAACCACGTTCAGTTTAGAAGCACCTGCGCTTTTCAGGATAACATCGAAAGATGTTTTCTCAGCAGCAGCCGCGCCAGCACCGTCGCCACCGCCACTTACTACTACTGCAGCAGCAGCCGGCTCTATACCGTAATCTGCTTTCAATACGTCAGCCAGTTCCTGAACTTCTTTAACTGTCAGGTTTACTAATGATTCGGCTAATGCTTTAATGTCTGCCATTGTTATAATGTTTTAATTGTTGTTTTTTAAAATTGATTTATATCGTGACTTGGAAGCCAATGTTTAATGTGCCGTTTTGTACCCGGCCGGTATATTATTCTGCAGCAGGTGCATCTGTTGCAGGAGCGTCAGCAGCCGGTGCCTCAGGAGCAGCAGGCGCTTCAGCGGCAGGTGTTTCAGCAGCTTCACCACCTTTTTCTGCATTATGCAGCAATGCTGCGATAACGCGTTTTGCAGGAGATTGCAGCAAACCGATAACTTCGCCGATAAGCTCGTTTTTGGTTTTGATGTTGGTAAGTGCAGTCAGTTGGTTATCGCCAACGAATACATCACCATTGATGAAAGCTGCCTTCAGTTCAGGCCTTTCATTGTTGTTTGCCTTGCGGAAAGAGCTGATGATCAGAGCGGGCTCTTTGGGGCTTTCGCTGAACATCAACGCTGTAACGTTGTGCAGAGAATCCATAACGCCGCTGTATTTTTCAGCGTCCAGAGCTTCCAGGGCTTTGCGGATAAGGGTATTTTTAGCTACCGTCATCTCTACTTGCTTATCAAAGCAATGCCTGCGCAGGGTGCTCACTTGTGCTGCGTTCAGCGATTCTGTATCTGTGATATAGAAATTGTTGTACTGAGAGAATTTCTCCTTCAGTACTTCTATTACTTCTTGTTTTTGAGCTGGTGTCATTTCAAAATTTTTTTTAAGGGATTAAAATACCTTTCGTTCACACAAATTAAGCTACACTCTTAGTGTCTATAGCTATGCCGGGGCTCATTGTAGAAGCCATGCTGATACCTTTCAGGTATGTACCTTTAGCCGTTGCGGGCTTCATACGTACCAGGGTGTTTACCAGTTCCTGCACATTTTCAGCTATTTTGTTAGGCTCAAAAGAGATGCGGCCGATGGAAGCGTGTATGATACCGGCTTTGTCAATTTTGAAAGCTATTTTACCACCTTTTACGTCGTTTACAGCTGTTGCTACATCGTTTGTAACCGTACCTGTTTTAGGGTTTGGCATCAGGTTACGAGGGCCCAGCACTTTACCCAGCCTACCTATTTTAGGCATTACAGCAGGTGTAGCGATGATCACATCGATATCTGTCCAGCCGCCTTCTATTTTCTGAACGAATTCATCCAGGCCTACGAAATCGGCACCGGCAGCTTTCGCTTCTGCTTCTTTATCGGGCGTGCACAGTACCAGTACGCGTTTTGTTTTACCTGTACCGTGTGGCAGGCTTACAGTACCGCGGATAGCCTGGTCTGCTTTTTTAGGGTCTACACCCAGGCGGATGTGTACGTCAACAGAGCTATCGAATTTTGTGCAGTTCAGGTCTTTTACCAGTGCTGCAGCTTCGCCCAGTGAGTATTGTTTGTTTTTATCAACTTTAGCGTCTACCGCTTTTCTTTTTTTAGTGATTGTTGCCATTGCTACAATGATTTTGAATAAGGTGAACCAATGGATTAATTATTCCAGGGGGCAGCGCCATCAACTGTCAGACCCATGCTGCGCGCAGTACCGGCAACCATTTTCATGGCGCTATCCAGCGTAAAGCAGTTCAGATCAGCCATTTTATCTTTGGCAATTTCTTCTACCTGAGCCCAGGTTACCTTACCTACTTTGTTACGGTTGCTTTCTTTAGAACCTTTCTGGATCTTAGCAGCTTCCATCAATTGTACAGCAGCAGGAGGGGTTTTGATAACAAAGTCGAAAGACTTGTCAGCGTAAACTGTAAGCAGAACAGGTAATACTTTACCCATTTTGTCTTGAGTGCGAGCGTTGAATTGCTTGCAGAACTCCATGATGTTGACACCTTTAGAACCCAGTGCTGGGCCTATCGGAGGTGCCGGATTGGCTTGGCCGCCTTTACATTGCAGCTTCACATAGCCAGTAATTTCTTTAGCCATTTTTTAATCTTTTTGGTTTTAACGAATTACCAGAGTATTAGCTCCGGCCTATTCTCCCAAATGCAACCTTAATAAGAGCAATATGAGAATTGGAGTGCAAAGGTAAGGAAAAATGTAATTAAATGAACAAAAAGTCAAAGAAAATTTAATGCGTTATAAAAGCCACATTACTATAGTAATAAGCAGGAACTGATATAAGAATAGCATAATAATAGTACTGGTTAAATAATAGAAAACAGTACGGGCTGCATTTTGCGTAGCAGATACCTTATAAAACCGCCTGAATGCCAGGTAGTTGAATGTGAAGATGGGTACATGATATAGCAGACTGCCTATTATAACACCCATAACACTATCTTTCTTTGTGCCGATAGCCATGGCTAGGATTTGCAGCAACGGGGTGATGTAGTAAAAGACGACCAGGATAACGGTGGCTATTTCGGTAGCTATAATAAAATGATCGAAAAACGGACGTTTTACGTCTTTATATAATATCAGAAGCACTAGCGCATTCACCGGTAGCAATAGCAGCAGTAGTATTTTAGACAATTTTCCTGCTTTGTGGTAGTAGGTTTCTCCCAGGTGTTCGCGGGTTTGTCCGGTTTGTTCCATTTTGGCTTGCATCACCTTATTGGCATAGGGGGTAATAGTGGACTTATCCTGAGCATTGGGATAATGATCTAATCCCTTGCCTGTAGGGAAAGCCAGCAGGATGACTATGAAAATAAGGTAAAGGGAAGTAGGTGGAAAATATTTCTTCCGGATGCCATGGCAATAATCAAGGCTTATTTTACCGGGCATGGTAACTATTGTTTTCAGCGATGTGAAAAGCTTGCCTTCAAAATGGGTGAGAAAGTGTACAGCTTCCTCCAGTATATGCTTTATCGATTTATCATGGTCGGTATAGTGTTTTTCGCCACATTGGTTGCAATATGTGCCGGTAAATATATTTCCGCAGTTTTTGCAGGTATGTGCAGCTTGCTGTGTTTGCATGCTGTAAAATATACAGCATACATTTCATATGCAAATGAAAGTGTTATCAGACTGTGCTGGCTGGTTATAATGCACCAAATTTTATAGTCGGCATTATTGCAGTATATAATCAATTCATTTTCTATCTTAGATAGCTGTTATTATTTGTATTGCTATCACCATGTGGAAACGGCTTGTCGTCCTTTTTTGTTTATTGCTGGGTTTTGCTGATGCTGTGTTTGCACAAAATGCAGACTCTGCAAAGTCGCGCCTGAGGGATACGATGAACATAGGCGAGGTAATCATTAAAGCCCGTACCAAAATAAAAATCAGCAAAGATACTGTGAGCTATACGGTAGATTCTTTTTACAAGAACCCTATGGCTACTACAGAAGATGTGCTGAAACGCCTGCCGGGTGTGGAAGTAGGTAGTGATGGGAAGATTACAGTACAGGGCAAGGAAATAACCAAGATATACATCAATGGTAAAGAATATACATCGGACGACCTGCGTACCATTACCCAAAACCTGCCCGCTGAGGTGCTGGAAAAGATACAGGTGGCCGATTATTATGATGAGGATGCCCAGTTTAGCGGGGTAAAGCCCAATACGGACAAGAAAATCATCAACCTGCAATTCAAAAAGAAGTATAAGGGCGGTGTATATGGCCGTGCGGCTGCAGGGTATGGCACTAAAGACCGTTACCAGGGTGGCGTGTTTGCGAATTATATAACAGACTCGATACGGATAACCGGTATTGGTAATGCGAACAACACCGGCCTCAGTGATGTGGACCGTAACAGCGGTGACAATGCCAGGGCAGCCAGCCGGCCCCAGAACGGGGTAAATACCAAGCAGAGCGGGCATATCAACTTTGGCTATGAACGTACTAAAGCGTTTCGGCTGAATGGGAGCTACGATGTATCGAACAGTGATAACTCGCTGCAGCAGTCTTTATTCCGCACTACCTACCTGCAAGGCGATAGCACCTTGCTGCGCAGGCAAACCACCAACCAGAACAGCCATACCCGCCAGCACAGGCTGAACCTGCGCAGCAGCTACCAGCTAAATGAAAAGAACCAGATGCAACTGGACGGCAGCGCTTATTACCGCACAGCAAACACGGGCAATGCCAGTAATGATATGACGGCTTACCAGCAGGAAGATGCTATCAACTTTAAGCGCCAGGCCGATAATAAAGCGAATACAGATGCATACGGCTTTACCTTGTCTGATACCTATCGTAAAAGATTTAGGAAAGAAGGCAGAACGGTATCTATAGGGGCCAGCATCAACTACGGAAAGGATAAGCTGCATGGCAATAATGATAACATCAACCAGTATTATACACCGCCCGGTACCAATTATAATGCCTTTGTAACCGAAGAAAATAAAGAGAATACCAGCACGAATGTAAACCTGAGGTATACAGAGCCATTGGGCAAACGACATTTGCTATCGCTGGCATATAATAATGTGTATGCCAATAGTACCAGCGACAAGCTGGTGAACCAGAATAATAATGGTGAGCTGGTAAAAGACACCAACCAGAGCCGGGGTTATGTGAACCGTAATATGGAAAACCCTGTGGGGCTTACTTACCAGTACAGTGCAGAGCGGATAACAGCCAGTGCAGGGCTGGATGCACGCCCGTATAAGAGGTATAGCGAACTATCGGGCACAACAAAGAATGTGGTGGAGCAAAAGGGTATCAATTACTTCCCCAATCTTTCTGCGCGGTATACTACACCTAAGAACAATACCTATAACCTGAATTATAACGGCAGCATACGCTCGCCGGAATTGACACAACTGCAGCCTATACCGGACTATACCGATAGCCTGAATATATACATAGGCAACCCGTCTTTGCGGCCGGAGATAAATCATAATATCGCGGCATCGTACAACTATTACGATATAAAAAGCCAGCGCATGGCCTGGGTATCGATACGCTACAGCCGTACCGATCAGAAGATCATTAATAAATCGGACATCAACGCATCGCGCAGGATAACGACGCCTGTAAATGCTAATGGTAACTATAGTGTAAATGTCAATGGTAATTATACCATACCGCTTTTTGCGAGAGCTTTGAAAACGACATTTTCTTTGAATGGTGGCTACTCAAACAACATAACGATAACCAACGGGCAGCAATTAAGTATCGGCAACTATAACCTGCAGCCTTCCGTGCGGATGGTGTACTTATCGGATAAGTGGTATGAGGGCGACCTAAGCTATAGCTACCGTATGAATGGTGTTGAGAACCCTGCCACTGCCACCAATATATTGCAGACGCATAATGTGAGTAGTACCGGTACTATTACGCTTCCGCTCAATTTTAAGTTTACTTATTACATTAACTATGTGCTGAACGATGGCTTATCGGCCGGGTTGGATAAAGATTTCCTGCTGGTGAATGCCATGCTGGATAAATCTTTTGATAAGCCGCGTGGCTTTTCTGTAAGGCTGCAGGCCTACGATATATTTAATAACTACCCGAATGTGCAACGTGTGGTAGGCGATAATTATTTTGAAGACCGCAGCGTGAATAGGGTAGGCAGTTATTACATGTGTTCTATCGTTTACCGTTTTCGGTATTTCCCATCGGGCAAAAAGGTAGAAGAGTATAATTAGTAATTGTAACTGTGCAGGTATGCCCATTCGCCAACAGGCAGTGCAGTGCGGTATGTTTTTTTCTTAGCCAGTTTCCTTACCATGCTGGTGCGTTCTTTAGCATTGGGGTGTGTATTTACCCATTCCAGCATGCCGGGCATGTTGCCATATGTTTTGCCCATTTTCTCAAAAAAATCAGCCAGAGGCGCAGGATTGATATTGGTTTTGTCCAGATAATAAACAGCACTTTGGTCGGCCTCGCTTTCCTGTGATCTGTCGAATTTGCCGGATGTAACAGAACGCAACAGTTCTTTCAGCAAGCCCATATTCTCGCCACCAAACATCATGAGGATACTCAAGCCTACTTCTTTAGCCATGCGTTTGCTGATGTGGCCATTTTGAATGTGCCCTATTTCGTGCGCTATAACACCGGCCAGCATATCGGGGCTATCGCAGAAGCTAATGAGTGCTGAATTGACAACGATGCTGCCACCGGGCAATGCAAACGCATTTACTTGCTCGTCTCGAAACACATACACTTTAATATTGCCAGTGTCTATATGGTTAGCCATACAAATGTTGTTTTTAAGGCTATTGATAATATATACTACGCTGTCATTCGTTATTTCTTTTTTATCGAGCCGATGGGTTTTGATAAAAAGCTCGCCCAGTTTTTCCTGGCGTTTCTTATTAAAGCTGGAAGCATGCAGCCATTTAGACCAGGGCAACTGGCTTAGTGCATACCATGCGCCTGCAAATACCACAGCAAGTATAGTGAATTGGAATAGCAGTTTTTTCATAACTATTGTGCGTGATAAGGTGAGGCAGGTTTGCGAACCAACATATCGGCAAGGGCTGCCCAAAACCACCAGCGTACGGTAGCACCCTTGCGAACACGTATGGCTGCAGAAATATTGACAACGACTTCGGCTACATTAAAAACAAGAACTACTATAATATAGGCAAAGTATTTATCGGTAAACGGTGTGCTGCCGGTAAAGGCTTTGATGGTCCATGTGAGGGCTGCACTGTTCATAATGAAAATAGTGAGCTGCGAAACAAGCGCCTGCGTGCAATGCCATTTAACAAAAGGTGTAGCACGACGGTTAAGGATGAAGAAAAGAAATGTGGCTAACAGATTGACGATAGGTAGCGGCAAGCCTGCCATTACGGCCATTACCGACATCAGGTATCCATTGGATGCTTTTTCCTTTTCGTGTTCCAGGGGTTTGTAATTGAGCATGGCAAGGGTTATAAATGTTTTGCGATATTCCAAAGCCAGTTGAAGCTTAATGCCGCCAACACTATTATGATAATAGCCGGGTGCTTCCTAAAGAAACCATCAAAAGCTTTGTAGGTATGATGTAATGTTTGCTTGTGGCGTACCATATCTGTAACCAGCCATATGGGTACGGCTAACAGTAATATAATGGCCAGAAACCCTAATGGATTGATATAAACAGCATGGAGTAAATGGCCCTGCATAATACTGACTGCCGAACGGGTAGTGCCACAGGCGGGGCAGGGCAGTGAAGTTATATTTTTAAATAAGCAGATGGAAGCAGATGAGCTATTGTATAAGTTGTAAGCCAACCATGCACAAGAGCCCATCCACAGTAAGCCTGTCGATGCATAAAAACGTATGGTTTCTGACGGCTTCATCTGTTACGGCATTAGTACAGCGCCATTTGCAGTTTCTGCATATTTATTTCCTTTGCACGGCCCATAATCAGGAACCAGTCAACAATAGCCCAGATACCAAGGCCACCGCAGGTGAGCAGCTTGGCAAGGCCGAGACCGGTTTCGCCCAGTACAAAACGGTCGATACCTAACTGGCCACCGAGAAGAGAAATGATAAGCATGGTAATGGGGTCTTTCAGGTCCAGTGCCTGTATATTCATCCAGCGGGATTCATCGGCCTTTAATAGCATATCGCGGATGATGGCAATCTGATGGCTTTCAAAGTATTTGCTGTTAGCCATGATGTACATGTCAACTTTTTGGGTGTCCATAGTGTAAATTTTCTCTAAAATAGTTTTTTTACTTATTTTTTGAACTGTAAATCTATCAACAAGTTGTGCATATTAGCCGGGAGACAATAATTATAAACGTAACCCAACATTCCTTATCTTAGTAAAATGGTAAAGTTTCAAAGCATAGGCAGGAAATGTGTGTCCGTTGCGGCTATAGCTATGGCAGCATTGATAGGCAGTTGCGGCAGTAAAACAGAAACCCCAACACCTGACTATGGCAATAACTACGGCGACCTGAAGTATAAAATCAATGGCGTGAAAGACCTGACCATGGAGCGCATAGGGGAAGGTACCATGCAACTATCTATAGAAAGGACATCCGGCAAAATAGAAGATATTATGATGGCGGTGAGGAACTTACCGGCAGGCGCTACAGCTACCTTTACGCCCATTACGATAGGCAAGCCCTCATTCAATACCATGCTGACTATAAAATGTACACGTGTAAAAGCAGGCACCTATGATGTAATAGTGCGCGGGTCTAGCCAGAGTAGTGGCTTTACCGATTCTACTATGACACTTACTGTGCTTCCATACAGCAATGCGGCTGATGGCTTGATAGGTTTATTCAGGGAGCAGGCCGCTTGCACACAAGGGGGGAATGTAGGCGATACCGTAGATGTAGAGAAAGACCAGACAACCCAGAACCGCGTGAACTTTAAAGGCCTGTGGAGTGGCGTATGGAGCAATATAATTTACGCTAACCTGAACCCGGCCGATAATACACTTGTAATTCCTGCACAGTCTATTAATGGTGTGACGTTTAGCGGTAACGGTACTTTTGATGACAATACGATCATCATTTCATATAGGGTGGGGGGTGCTACGGTAAATGATACTTGTACATCTACACTGTCGCGATTGTAAATTATTTGAGTGTAACATCTGTATTGCCGCCTGTCTTCCGGATGTGGCAGCAGTCGCTGGTTATCAGGTAGCCTTCATTGACTACCTGCGTGCCATTTAAAAATCCGTAAAAGTAGAAGCTGTCGTTTGTGTTCACGAATTTTTTGTGATAGTTGTCATCCAGCACAATGTAGGAACCATCTATAAACGTGGTTTGTTCATGGTGTATCTTTTCATTAGTACTCTTCCTTATGGTATAAGCGCTATCCAGTTTCACACCCTCACCGGTGGTGTCTTTAATGTTTATAGTTACCATTGCAAACATTTCGGTGCATATCACATTCGACCTGCAGGGATTGTTCCTTTTTTTGCTGCTTCTACAAGAAGATGCAGCTAAGAGCATAGAAATACCCAAAATAAATACAGAACACCTCATAAAAGCAGTTTGCCGCATTGTTTAAAAATCTATGCCACAGTAAAGAGGAGAATAGCCAATCCATTTTAGAACATAAACAAAAAAGCCACACAAGAATGTGTGGCTGTAGTTTTCATGGGGTTAGGGGGGCTATGGTTGTGTAGCCGTATATATAATGCCTACCTGGTAGTTGCCGGCAGGGTATGTAAGATCTGGTTTTGCCTTATAGTTCACTGCAAAGCTTTGTTCATCGCCGCGGCCACAGTTTACAAGTATATCTTTTGCGGTAGCAGATAGGGGCATATCCGTATGGACGCCATTAGCTATTTCGCCCTTCGTACTGTTTTCTACCAGCGACAGAAATAATGTGTTATCAACAGGCATTGCTTTTTCAGAAGTGCCGATGCCGCTATAAGAGAAAGTAGGGGCATCGGCGCTTACAGAAACCATAAAGCCCCTGTTGGAACGTACTTTAAATACCTGTTTGCCGGTATTAAGCCCGTTTTCGTATTGAGATATCGTATTGAAAGAAAGGCTGATGGTATTGCCGGATACGTTGGCAATTTCTATAATGGGTAGTAAATTCAATAGTATGGATTGCTGTGCGGTACCCGATTCTGCCAGGGTACGGACTGCAAAAGCCATAAGTAAAACAATAATGGTAAGGATCCTCTTCTTCATAACCTTGCCAGGTTAATTATTTCTCTATATAAAAACTCTCTTCCTTAGCCGATACACAATTGCATCGTATTATGATACGAATGTATAACAACTGATTAACATTTGCAAACGAGTTGTTAATGATGTAATAGAAAATTAACCTGCGGTTGTAAGGTGTTATTTCACTTCCAGCTGGCTTTCAATGGCTTCCAGCGACATATCTTCGCCACCATCTACTACGCCCAGCACCGAGTATTTTCCTTTGGCCATGTTTTTGGGCAGCTCAAAACTCACATATCGCTTTTGGCCGGGGAACATGGGAAACTCTATCGGGTCTAACTTGGTTTTGCTGCCATCGCTGATAGCTGCCAGTTCCAGGTACGATTTGCATTCCAGCATTACATCGCCCGTGTTCTGGCAAATCAGGTTGTAAATATTCAGCCCTTCGGGAGAAGGCTTCAGGTCATAAACCTTTACTTCTTTATTAGTAAGTGCAGGCGGCGTTTGGTATATATGCACTCCTATACGCAGCAGGTTGTTTACACTGGCCTGTGTTGTTTTGTCATTTGTAGCATTCGCTTCCTTCACCGTTTCTATGAAAAGCATCGCCCATTTCATTTCTTTGGTAGCTTCAGCATCGGCCGGCATAGAAAGCTTTACCGTCACTTGCTTCACCTGGCCGGATTCAAGTTCTACGAAATTATCGCTAAGGGCCACCCATTTGGCGCAGGAGCGACTGAGCGTATCAGCGCGGTAATAAATATGGCCACCCATACTGTCGCGTACCCAATCGTTGAGGTACAACTTGAATTGCACTTTTTTACCCGATGTGTTGGAAATGTTGATCACCTGGCTTTCGCTAAGGCCACCGCCAAGGCGAAAATCTAATGTAGTGGGGTAAGCGCCTACATTTTGTGCTTTAGCAAAAAAAGAAAGACAGATGAATAATGCTGAGAAAAAAAGGGGTAAGCAAGTACGCTTCATATTTGTTTTAAATGATACACAAAACAACTATTTTTACCAACAATATCAAAATACCTCTGCGAATTATTCCTGCTGCATGCGAATTATAACCCTGCTGGTTTTGTTATGGTATCTGCCATTCTGTGCAACAGCACAGAATGCTACCAATAATTTGCAACTTTACACCAATACCGGCCTCAATTTTACCTGCAGCGACCCTGCAGACCTGGAGAACGACCAAACCATAGCGGGGGCTATAACATTGATAGTGAGGACCAAGAGCAGTAACTGCTCCATATACGCCCGTATGTCTTCTTTTTTAGGCCCCAGTGGTTTTGTTACCGGCACCTATCCCATACAGCTCGACTGGACATCTGATAATTCGCCCAATGCGGGTAATTTAGTAACCTCTGCGCTCACCCTTACATCCAGCGATCAGCGCCTCTTTACACAGTCGAAGACGAATAAAACCTATAGTTTTAACTATAACCTGATACTGAAAGCACCGGGCTATGCATACCCGCCGGGACATTATAATTTCACTATACTGTTTACTATGACAAGGCCATGAGAAGTTGGATCATCATATGGCTGTTGTTGTTTTCCTGCACCGTTCACGGGCAGAGTTTCAGTTCCAGCACATCGGGCAATGTAGATATCTATTCGGTGCTGAACCTGAACATTACCAACCTGAGTGGGGTGGTATCATTTAATACTCCCAATGACTATTTCAGCGGGCAAACCATTAATAATTCTGCTACCATTGCCATTAAGAGTAATGTAAGCTGGCAGGTAAGTGTTTCCGCGCAAAGCGCTTATTTCCAGCCTATGACAACGGGTGCGAGCACAAACATGCCGGCGAGCGTAGTGGGCATACGCAGAAACGGCTCATCGAGCTTTGTAAGCCTTTCTACAGGTGGTGTTACATTGAAAACGGGTAGCCGGGGTAATGCCGGTACCAGCGGTAATACTTTTGATATAGACATGAGCCTTTCTCCCGGCTTTGAATATAACGGGGGTATATATAACATTGGCATTCTTTATACCCTTACGCAGCAATAGATTTTAATTCAGCATATAATACAAAAGGCTGTCGAGTTCGTTATATTTACAAAAATCATCTTACGGATTTATAATTATGAAACGTATCGTACTGTCATTGTATGCCCTATCATTATTGGGTATACAACAAGTAGCAGCGCAGGCTAAGCTGGTAGAAAAAGTAGCCAGGAAGGGGAATGAGGTTGTAATACCTTACGAAAAGTATGTATTGCCCAACGGCCTTACCGTACTGGTGCACGAAGACCATTCAGACCCCATAGTACATGTAGATGTTACTTACCACGTGGGTTCTGCAAGGGAAGAGATAGGTAAGTCAGGCTTTGCTCACTTCTTTGAGCATATGATGTTTCAGGGTTCTGATAACGTAGCAGACGAGCAACATTTTAAAATCATAACCGAAGCAGGCGGTACGCTGAACGGTACTACCAACCGTGACAGGACCAACTACTTTGAAACAGTGCCCAGCAACCAGCTGGAAAAAATGCTATGGCTGGAAGCCGACCGTATGGGCTTTTTGCTGGATGCGGTAACACAAAAGAAATTTGAAGTGCAGCGCGCTACCGTGAAGAACGAGCGAGGCCAGCGTTATGATAACGTGCCTTACGGACTGGTGAGCGAAGTGACCGCTAAAAATCTGTATCCATATGGACACCCATACTCATGGCTGACAATAGGCTATATAGAAGACCTGAACAGGGTAAATGTAGAAGATCTCAAAAACTTCTTCCTGCGCTGGTATGGCCCTAATAATGCGGTAGTAACCGTAGGCGGAGACGTGAATGCGAAAGATGTAGTGAAACTGGTTGAGAAATACTTTGGCTCGATACCTAAAGGGCCGGAAGTGACACCTGTGAAGGTGCCTGCGGTAGCGCTTGAAAAAGACCGCTATATATCTATGCAGGATAACTATGCAAAGCTGCCATCGCTGCGCGTGGTATATCCTACTGTGCCTACATATCATAAAGACGAAGCTCCGCTGGATTGCCTGGCCGAAATACTGGGACAAGGCAAGAACTCGATTTTGTATAAAAACCTGGTGAAAGCACAAAAAGCCGTAAACGTGAGTGTTTATAACTCCACATCAGAACTGGCGGGAGAATTTGTATTCAGTGTAATACCATTCCCCGGGCAGACATTAGCTGATATGGAAAAGCAAGTGAGGGAAGCCGAAGCTGAATTTGAAAAGCGCGGTGTAACGGATGAAGATATTGAGAAGTTTACCAACAGTATGGAAGCAAATGCGATCAATGGCCTGGAAAGCGTGTCAGGGAAAGTTTCTCAGCTGGCTGCGTTCTATACTTTTACCGGTGATGCAAACTACATAGGCAAGGAATTGAAACGTTATACAAGCGTTACCAAAGAAGATGTAATGCGCGTGTACAATCAATATATAAAAGGCAAGCATTCCCTGGTGGTAAGTGTGCTGACCAAAGATTATGCAGATAAAGTAGCGCCGGATAATTATACTGTTGCTACCGATGGTTATAAAGCTCCGGATTATGGTTATAACGGGCTGAAATATAACAAAGCAAAAGACAACTTTGATCGCAGTAAAATACCTGGTAATGGCGACAACCCTGTAGTGAAAGTGCCTGAATTCTGGAAGAAAGAACTGCCCGGCAACATTAATGTAATAGGTGCAAAGTCTGACGAGATACCTGTAGTAACAGTGCTGCTGCATTTCAAAGGCGGCAGGCTGCTGGAAAATGGCGCTATTAACAAAGCCGGCCTTACCAGCATATTTGCAGATATGATGGAAGAAGATACCAAGAATTATTCCGCAGAAGCATTCAGCGTAGCGCTGGATAAACTGGGCAGCAGCATTAGTGTAAATGCCAGTACAGACGGCGTTGATGTAAGCGTTCGCTCGCTGCGCAAAAACCTGGATAAAACTATGGCACTGCTGGAAGAGCGCATACTGCGCCCGCAGTTTACAGAAGCGGCATTCAATAACATCAAAAAGCGCAATATAGAAGGCATAAAAAATGCTATGGTGCGACCAAACTATGTAGCGAGCGTAGTGTATAACAACGTGCTGTATGGCGAGAACAATATACTAGGCTGGCCCGGTGGTGGTACGGAAGCCACAGTTAGCAACATTCAGCTGAGTGATGTGCAAGATTATTATAACACCAATATGTCTAAAAAAGACATGGATATAATAGTAGTAGGTGATGTTTCGCAGGATGAACTGTTGCCGAAGCTGGCATTCCTGCAACAACTGCCGGAAAAGAATGTAGTTCTGCCACAATTATCCGCAGCGCCAAAGGTGGCTAAAACCAAAATATACTTTGTAAATGTGCCGAACGCTGCGCAAACAGAGTTTCGGATAGGTACGGTTACCGATATGAAGTATGATGCATTCGAGAACTATTATAAATCAGGCATCCTTAACTATCCGTTTGGTGGTGCCTTCAATAGCCGCTTGAACCTGAACCTGCGTGAAGAGAAAGGCTGGACTTATGGTGCCCGTGCCAACTTTGATGCGGATAAATATACCGGTAGCTATACTTTCAGTGCAGGTATCAAAGCGAATGCTACCGATAGTGCCCTGAAAGACATCATCAGCATATGGAATGAGTATAAAAAAGCAGGCCCTACGGAAGACGAGCTGGCATTTACCAAAAAATCATTGGGCCAGAGCGATGCACGTAAATATGAGTCTCAATTCCAGAAAGCCATATTCCTGTCGCGCATACTGGATTACAACCTGCCTGCCAATTACCCCGGCAAGCAAACAGAGGTGCTGAACAAGATGACACTGGCAGACCTTGGCAAACTAAGAGCTGCCGCTATGCCTGAAATGGGTGGCGTGAACATTGTGCTGGTAGGTGATAAAGCTAAAGTGTGGGAAGGCATCAGCAAACTGGGCTATGAAGTGATAGAGCTGGACAGGAACGGTAAACCGGTTCAGAACTAACCTTAATATCGTTAATACACCATTAAAAATGCCCGGTTAATGCCGGGCATTTTTTTGTTTTAAGCTTTTTCTGAAAGCCTTAACTTATTATTTTGCAGCTTTACTATTACATTCGCAATCTCATCTATAATATATTATGCTACAGACAGATTACATACATGTGCCGTACGGTAAAGCCGTATATGGCGAAGCGGAAATAGAAGCCGTAATGCAGGTATTGCGCAGCAGCACCCAAATGGGCAAGCATGTGCGTAAAATGGAAGAACGCGTTGCCGCACTGTATGGTAAAAAGTATGGTATCATGGTGAATAGTGGTTCTTCGGCGCTATACCTGGCGGCAGACCTGCTGGATTATGAGCCGGGTTCAGAAATCATTACACCTGCACTTACGTTCTCTACAACCGTAGCGCCACAAGTAAAGAAAGGCTGGGTGCCTGCTTTTGTAGATGTAGAAGAAGGTACTTACAATATAGATGTAAATAAAGTAGAAGAAATGATAACGCCTAAGACCAAGGCGATGATCATACCCAACCTGATAGGGAACCTGCCCGACTGGAAAGCCCTGCGCGACCTGGCCGATAAATACAACATCTTCCTGCTGGAAGACTCTGCTGATACACTGGGTGCTGAAATAGGCGGTAAAACATCGGGCCGCTATACTGATATGAGCACTACCAGCTTCTACGGTTCGCACATTATCAACTGTGCCGGTAATGGCGGTATGCTGTGTGTGAATACAGAAGCTTTTTATGACCGTGGCCGCCTGTTGCGTAGCTGGGGTCGCAGTTCTTCCCTGTTTGTAGAATCAGAAAAAATAGAGAACCGTTTCAATGTGGAGATAGAGGGTATCCCTTACGATGCGAAATTCGTATTTGAAGAGCCGGGTTATAACATTGAGCCATCTGAAATGGGTGCAGCATTTGGTAATGTGCAGCTGGACGACCTGGCGCATAATATAGACACCCGCACACGCAACTATGGCCGCATGCGCGAATTCTTCAGCCAGTACGAAGAGCATTTTATACTGCCGAAACAACTGCCTGATTCGCGCACGGGCTGGCTGGCCTTTGCAGTGACGGTTAGAGAAAGTGCTCCATTCATTCGCCGCGACCTGCAGATATTCCTGGAGAAAAGGAATATACAAACACGTACGGTGTTCACAGGTAACATCCTGCGTCAACCCGGCTTCAAACATTATCCGCACAAAGCTGCTGCAGATGGCTATCCGGAGTCTGACAAGGTAATGCGTGGCGGTATGCTGCTGGCTTGCCATCATGGCCTGAATGATGCACAGATAAGCCATGTGATGGAGAGTGTAAGTGAGTTTATGAAAAATATATAAGCTGAATGCTGGATATTATACTATTTGGTTTTTTTGCTTATAGCAACAGCAAAATTGCAAGGCGAAAAGGCTTGTCGCCCGCGCTTTGGGTTTTTATGACCATCATTGCCATGCTCACTGCCATGTTTATAGGTGCTTTTATTGTGATGCTTACCTATAAAGGAACACTTCAGGTAGCAAGTGTTCAGCGGTTTTTACTGGATAATCCGCTGAAGGTGTTGACGTTTTATGCATGTGAAGCGGGCGGGGGACTGCTGATACGCTATGTGCTGGAACGCAGGCAGGATGCAGGTGGTGGGGCTTAGCGCCTACCAGCCTAATACAGTTTTTAATTTAGCCATACCGCTTTTACTCACGGTGACCTTAGCGCCGCAATGAAGTAAAGCGATATGGCTTTCTTTTTCATACGGCTCTATACGCGATAGCTGGCTGATGGGGATGAGATAAGAGCGGTGCACCCTTACAAACTGTTGCGGGTCCAGGCTTTGCTCAATATGGCTTAGCGTACTTTTCTTTAAATAGCTGCCTGCATCGGTTACAATCTTTACATAGTCATCATTGGCCTCGATATAAAATATATCCTGCGCCGGTATGATTCGGATAAGGCCATTGTCTTTTACCACTATGCGGTGCTGATAACCTTCATATACATTAGTAGGTACCATTCCGTCGAATGTTGCCGTGTTTTTGGCTGTAGCTACCTGCATCCATTTTTGAACGGCTTTGTCAAAACGTTCGCGGCTGATGGGTTTTAGCAGGTAGTCAATAGCATGTGCTTCGAAAGCCTTCATGGCATATTCATCAAAGGCGGTCGTAAATATTACAGAAGGTACTTCGTCCAGCAGTTCCAGCATCTCAAAGCCATTCAACTTGGGCATTTGCACATCCAGGAATATCAGGTCGGGTTTCAATTCCTGTACGGCTTTAAAACCCTCAAAACCATCACCACATTCGGCTACCACTTCTATTTCTTTATATGGTTGCAGAAAGGTGCTAACAAGCTGTCTTGCCAATGGTTCGTCGTCTATGATGATAACCTTATACATGCTGGGGTATCTTTAGTGTCGTTATAAATGTATTGTCTGCCTTATGTGTCTCAAGCAGGTCGGTACGGGCAAAGAGCAGGTATAACCTGCGGCGGATACCCTCCAGGCCAAAACCGGTACCTCTTGGTGGCTGGCTATCATTATCGAAAGGATTAGTGATCTTTACATGCAGCATATCTTCCTGTAGTGCTATGTGTACACGTATGGTTACATTCCCCGTCTTACCGTACAGGCCAAATTTAATGGCATTTTCCAGTAAGGGTTGCAGCAGGAATGGTGGTATCTGTGCGTCGTCGGCATATTCTTTTTCAAACTCCACGCGCAGCCTGTTGCCAAAGCGTACCGATTCTATAGAAAGATAGGCTTCTATATAGCCCAGTTCTTCCACAATAGAGATTTTCTCCTGTCCCTCGCGCCTTACAGAGCTGCGCAGGAAATCGGACAACTTACCTATCATATCCTGGGCCTTTTCAGGTGCTATCATAGTAAGGGCACTGATGGAGTTGAGGCTATTGTACAAAAAGTGGGGTTGCAATTGCTGCCTTAGCTTATACAGTTCCGCTTCTTTGTGCAGCACAGCGGCATCCGTTTGTTTCAGGAATTTGTTTTCCAGTGCTTCCGCTTGTTTTTCCATAGCTGTATATGTGGCCAGCCAGCCGCATATCAGCACATTTATAATATAGCGTATGGGCATCGTTTTAGCCAGCCACATATAATAGCTTCTATCGTCTTTCCCTATCGATAACCTCATAGCCTGCCATGAGGCATAACCGGCAGAGAGTGCGAAAAAACTACCAATAAGAATGGCATAGATGATAACACCCACGCGGGTAGGGTAGGCATTTACCACCAACAGCATACCCCATACGGACAAGGAAAGAATGCCGGTATTTACAATGCTATCTGTAAGTGCCACATCGAAGGGCAACCCTGCAAAGTAAAAAAGTAAGCATAGGTGAATGCCGCCTACCAGCAGGGCCAGCAGCGGCAATACCCATCGCATATTTTTTTGTATTAGTGGCAATTATCGGCTTGTTGTGTATATACGGTTGCAGGCTCTGTCCACAAAGGCGATGCTATTGGCTGAACTTCTTTTACTTCAGAAAACAGCAGTGTGCCGTGTTGTACTTTTATTTCCTGCAGGTCTTTAACTGCTATAAGTTCCCATGCAACGGTACGCCCGTGACGGTCCACAAATGTAGCTTCTTCTTCTTTTGCTACCACACGTGCCTGGAACAGTGCATCGCGCATATCGTTACCATAAACCAGGCGCCATTGCTCTTCATACTGTTCTGTAGAAACACCATCGCATTTTATTCTGTAGATTATTTGTGCAGTGTAGGCTTTCATAATACACCATTTTGTAGTTTATATATCCCCTTTGCAAAGGATAAGATTGATTAATATGATTTGATCTCAATGCTTGCGAAGTTGCAGCTGCCACGCAGTATCAGCACTTTCCTGTCTTCGCCCGCCTGCTGTGTGCGCAGGCCACGATGGTCTTCTACACTGCCGAATGACGGCGATATTTCATTCTGCACATCCCAGTGCGATGGTACAATAAGCTCTGCGCCACTGAAGGATATCTTCATGTTCAATACCATTGGCTGCACAGTACTGTCTGCCTGTATCATATTCACTTCTACGCCGCCAAATGTGGCACTTACGGAACCGCCCTTAAACTCTTTGGATGTGATGATTTCTTTTCGCCCACCAAATGTTACGTCTATGTTCAGGTCATTATCGGTATTGGTTACTACCTGCATGGGGTTTTCGCACATCTTGCTATTCTTGCGCGACCGGAATGCAATGGCAATACCGCCTATCACCAGTGCCAGCGGGAATACGAGGCTGGAAGATGATGTATCGCCTATCATGAATTCAGGTACCAGGTGTGCGCCACCTATCAGTATCAGTATCCACCATGCATGGTTCCGGAATTTCTTTTTTACGCCTATTAACAAACCTACTGCGATAAGGATGATAGGCCAGAAAGAGTGCCAGTCGAAAAAGAACAGCCCCATTTTCTTAAGCATAAGGAATATACCCAAAGCCGCCAGGGCCAATCCGAACCATATCTTGTCGCCTTTTTGCTTGCGGCGCCACTGTTCTGGATTATCAAAATGTCTTCTCATGTCAATTCCTTTTTTGAAACTTTATGATGTAAAAGTATAACCACAACACCAGCCGCTAAAACCGTATTAGGTAAAGCAGGAAGCAGCGTCGGTAAACGGCGCTTAATGGTCGGTAAATGATTTTAGGTAATGGAGGTTATACTGCTGAAAGGCGGTGAGTGCGGCTTTAGCTAAGCCTTTCAGGTGTCCAGTTCAGTTTAGTGAAAATGCGTTTGCGCAGGGCGAAGAATTGCCATACGATGCTACGCTTATACAGCCCCGCTTCATTGCGATGGGTGATATTTTTGTTAGCTTCTTTGCGCCGGCCCAGCCATTTGCCCAGGCTGCCGTAGAAGTGAAGATGTGCCTTGATGATGATGAACATTTCCTTCACCTTGCCACCCAGCAGCATATGCACGCCGGCAACACCATCCAGCATCAATCGCAACGGAAAGAGCCATAGCAGGGTAGCAGCTTTCTCGTTCTTAAGTAATAATATCAGACTGTTTCTAAAATTGTAATACAGCTTTTGCGGGCTGCCGTAACTGATAACACTGCCGCCCACATGGTATACGGTAGAGCCGGCGATATAGCCTATTTTATAGCCCGCATTTTTCAGGCGCCAGCATAGGTCTATTTCTTCCATGTGTGCATAAAAATCGGGATCCAGCCCACCTACTTTATGATATAAGTCGGCGCGTACCATCAGGCAGCCGCCGGATGCCCAAAATATTTCAATATCGTCGTTGTATTGCCCGTTGTCTTTTTCCAGCTCGTTAAAGATGCGGCCGCGGCAAAACATATAGCCGTACTTATCTTTGAAACCACCTGCAGCACCTGCATATTCAAAGAATTCGCGGTCTTTCCAATAGCGTATTTTGGGCTGGCAGGCAGCCAGGCCCTGGTATCGGTGCATAGCATTGATAAGCGGAGGAAACCAGCCGGTGGTTACTTCAAAATCGGCACTAAGCAATACATAGTATTTAGCCTGTATCTGCTTTAAAGCTTCGGCATAGCCATTAGAAAACCCACGGTTCACAGCTATCTGCAGCGTATGAACGGTGGGATAATTTTCTTGTACGTATTGCAGCGTATCGTCGGTAGATGCATTATCTACCACTACTACATCGTACCCCGTATGTGCTTCTGACACAATGAGCGGCAGGAATAGTTCATGCCACTTACGGCCATTATAGCTGAGTATAACTACGGCCGTATCTTGTGTGCAGTTAATCATTGCCCTATGAACAATGATTATTTATACTTAGGATCGTAAAGCGTATTGTCTGGAGCTACAACGTCAGCATTCTTCTTAAACTTGTGCTCGTACAGGTTGTAACAGCCTGCCCAAGAGAAGATGAATATGCCGAAGAAGAAAAGCAGGAATAAGAAACGCGATTTAGACGGTTTGCTCAGTTCTATATCAGCTGGGTTGTCCAAATCTGCGTGTTGGCCCAAATTATGTTCCTGGTTGTGTTGCATGTTGTTGAAAATGATAATTTCCGCGGACAAAAATAATAGTTATTCCCTCAAAATCATAATATTTTTACCCTGATTTCGTTATTTAAAGGCCTCGATGCGTCAATATCTTAACTGGAAAAACTATTTAATAATAATTGCTATGTGTATAGTGGCAGCTTCGCTCTACTATACCAACAGGCTGGCAGCCAACCTGGCCCATGAAGAACGGAAAAATGTAGAGCAACTGGTGGAGGTGCTGAAGCTGCAATACAGTACCGATCCCGCCACACAGCAATATGCCTCTATAGCCATAGGTCAGAACAAGACCATCCCCCTGATATTAAGCGATGACAAGGATGTAGTGCAGGATTATAAAAATCTTGACAGCAACAAAATAGAGAAAGATAATGCTTACCTGCAACACAAACTGGCCGAGTTTAAGGAATTGCACCCACCTATTATTTTCAATTACGATTTCGGGCAGCAATATGTGTACTATGGCGAATCGTCTTTGCTGCAACAGCTAAGATATTATCCTTATGTGCAGCTTACCATCATCATACTGTTTCTGATAGTAGTATTGATAGCACTCAGCTCGGCGCACCGCTCGCTACAAAACCAGGTATGGGTAGGCCTGTCTAAAGAAACAGCACATCAGTTGGGCACGCCGCTCAGTTCTATGGAAGGCTGGCTGGAACTGCTGAAGGATACCGAAAGCAATAACGAAGCCGTGGTTGAAATGCAAAAAGACCTGGATCGGCTGAAACTGGTGGCCGATAGGTTTAGCAAAGTAGGTAGCGCGCCACAACTGGAAGAAGAAGACCTGGTAGCACGCATGCAGAATATGGTGGACTATATGCAAAAGCGTTCGCCCAATAAAGTGAACATCAGCCTGCAGACAGATAATAAAGAAGTACCGGTAAATATCAGCGGCCCATTGTTCGACTGGGTAGTAGAGAACCTGATGCGCAATGCGCTGGATGCTATGGATGGGAAGGGGGAAATAGAAGTGCGTATACAAGACCAGAAGCAGCAGGTATGGGTAGATGTATCGGACACCGGTAAAGGGATGGCCAGGCACCAGGTGAAGAAGATATTTACACCCGGCTATACTACTAAGAAGCGCGGCTGGGGTTTAGGCTTGTCTTTATCCAAGCGTATTATAGAGCAATACCACCATGGTTCTTTGTTTGTAAAGCAAACAGAAGCAGGCAAGGGTACTACCTTCCGCATCATACTAAGGCGTTGATGTTTTTTCATTTTTGATTTTTCAGTTTTCGGGTTACATTTGCAGTCCCTCAAAAACACATGCGGCGGTGGCGAAACTGGTAGACGCACTACTTTGAGGTGGTAGCGCCTGTCATGGGCGTGGGAGTTCGAATCTCCTCTGCCGCACTGGATGGAAGCCTGTACATAGTACAGGCTTTTGTTTTTTATAAGTCCGCAACTTTCGGGTAGGGAGCTATGGCAAGGGATGGTAGTTTTGTGTAATAAATACGGTAAGATATGATGACAAGGGAAGCCACAGATTACGAACGTATAGCAGCAGCCATAGATTATATCAGAAATAACTTTAAAGCGCAGCCTAACCTGGGTGAAGTAGCAACAGCCATGCATTTAAGCTCCTTCCATTTTCAACGTTTGTTTACAGAATGGGCAGGTGTAAGCCCAAAGAAGTTTCTTCAATACATTAGCATAGCCCATGCCCGCACGCTATTGAAAGATAAAGGTGCTACCTTGTTTGAAGCTGCTTTTGAAACGGGGCTTTCAGGCACCGGCAGGCTGCACGATCTGTTTGTGAATATAGAAGGGATGACCCCGGGCGAATATAAGAATGGGGGCGCAGCACTCACCATCAACTATAGCTATGCGGAAACGCCATTCGGTAATATGCTCATAGCCTCTACAACCAAAGGTATTTGCTACATGGCCTTTGCAGACGATGAGGCACTGGCATTAAAAGAGCTGCAGCACATATTCCCCAATGCGCAATACCGACAAATGACGGATATACTGCAGCAGTCGGCATTACAGATATTCCGCCACGATTGGAACAATCATGATAAAATAAAACTACACCTGAAAGGTACCGATTTTCAACTGAAGGTATGGGAGGCATTGCTCAAAATACCTACCGGCAAACTGGCCAGCTACGGCAGCATTGCAGCGCAGCTACAGGCGCCATCCGCATCGCGGGCAGTGGGCTCTGCGGTGGGCGATAACCCCATTGCATTCCTCATACCTTGCCACAGGGTGATACAGTCGGGTGAGGCGTTGGGGCAATACCACTGGGGTAGTACCCGAAAGGCAGCCATGATAGGCTGGGAAGCAGCACAGGTAAATGGAGAAGGGTAATGTGGCAGCACAGCGAACTGGATGCCGCCGCAGTGCGTGCTATGATAAGAAAGCAACAGGTAACCATAGGTGGTAATAGCAGGCTGAAGATATATGGTAAACTGTCGTGCGCATCGGGCAAGCGAATGAAGCGCGAAAACCGCGTATTCTTTACGAATGAATCAGCAGCAATACATGCCGGTTACAGGCCATGCGGGCACTGCATGCTGCACGCTTACAAAAAATGGAAGGAACGAAAAATGAACTTATTTGATAACGCACCCGTGCAAAACCTGCTGCCATACGATGGGGTAGTGGAGTATTATGGCGTGGTGATAGACAGTGCTGCGGCAGATGCATATCTGCAAGGGCTGTTGCAGGAAATAGCCTGGCAGCATGATGAGGCAGTGATATTTGGCAGGCACATAGTTACTGCACGTAAAGTGGCCTGGTATGGCGATGCGGGCTACGATTATACCTATTCCAATACCACCAAGCGAGCCTTGCCGTGGACAGAAAACTTACTGCAGCTAAAAATATTAGTAGAACAATTGACATGTGAAACCTACAACTCTTGCCTGCTTAACCTGTACCATACAGGTAATGAAGGTATGGCCTGGCATAGCGATGATGAAAAGATGCTGGCGAAAAATGGGGCCATAGCATCGCTGAGTTTTGGTGCAGAGCGTAAGTTCTCTTTCCGGCACAGGGATACCAAGGAAACACTGGCTATGATGTTGCAACACGGCAGCCTGCTGGTGATGAAGGGCGTCACCCAAACACACTGGCTACACAGCCTGCCTAAATCGAAGAAGGTGACGATGCCGAGGATAAACCTTACATTCCGCAAGATGGTGGTACAATAAAAAAAGCCGTCGGTTAAGACGGCTTCTTCGTGTATGTTTTTGATAAATGCTTATTGCATCGATTTTGCATCTTTCAGGAATTGTTCCAGTCCCAGGTCTGTAAGCGGGTGTTTCAGCAAGCCCATGATAGATGACAGGGGGCATGTGCACACATCGGCACCGGCTTCAGCACAGCGAATGATGTGCAGCGGGTTGCGGATAGATGCTGCCAGTACTTCTGTCATAAAGCCTTGTGCATTGTAGATGCCTACTATTTGCTCTATCAGTTGCACGCCATCCCAACCGCTATCGTCTACACGGCCCAGGAAGGGAGATACGAAAGTAGCACCTGCCTTAGCAGCCAATATGGCCTGGCCGGCAGAGAATACCAATGTGCAGTTGGTTTTGATGTTGTTATCTGTAAACCATTTGATGGCTTTGATACCGTCTTTTATCATCGGCACCTTTACCACGATGTTTTCGTGCAGGGCAGCCAGTTTTTTACCTTCTTCTACTATACCCGCAAAGTCGGTGCTCAATACTTCTGCACTTACAGGGCCATCTACTATGTTGCAGATGTCTACATAATGTTTGGCAATAGCAGCCTCACCTTTAATGCCTTCTTTGGCCATCAGCGATGGATTGGTGGTAACACCATCCAAAATGCCCATATCGTGTGCTTCCTGTATCTGTGCAATGTTAGCTGTATCGATAAAAAACTTCATATACTGTACGGATTTGTTATTTACGATTTCTGAATTGTTGGCAAAATAAGTTTATCTGTAGGAAATAGAATGTAAAACTTTTATCAAATATTGCCGGTTGTGGTATTTATGCTCATTATAAGGCATAAAAAAACTGGCAAGTTACTTACATCGCGCCGCTACAACCGCCCACCCTTGCTACATTCCTGTCCTGGGGGATTCAGCAGGAGCTGGCCGTATAAGACTTGCCAGGGCTGCAAAAGTAAGATAATAATTCGCAGTCTGCAAATTTTATAACATAAAAAAACCACTTCTATATGAAGTGGTTTTTTACTAACTGTATAATAAGCTATTATGATTTTGCCAGTTCAGCTTTCAGAAAGTCAATAACCTTTACTTCTGTAGCATCCTGCTCATGCAGGTCGGCCAGGTATACAGATACCCAATCTGTAAGGTGTATGAAGTAAAATACTTTTTCCCAATAGCTCTTTCCTTTCGCATATATCTCGGTGATGCTATTGGTGTATTTCTTTATCACCTTTTTGTTTATCTCCATGCGTAGCTGCACACGCTCATAATCATCTTCTGTGCGCAATATCACTACCGCACGGCTATTATCTTTGTCGCGCCAGCCTACCAGCTCGTTGTGGTTCATTTCAGGTATTACATGGTGCCAGCACAGCATTTTGCCATTTTCATTTATCTGCTGGCGAAAACGTATGGCCACACCCTCGTAGTCTGATGCGGCATAGATAATGGGTGTTTTGCCTATCAGCTTTTTAGCTATTGCTTTTGCCTGCTTCTGTATGTCTTTTGCCTCATCTTTCAGCAGCCTGATGCTTGCTTTGATGTCTTTTTCAAAATTGTCTTTTACCAGGTCAAAGTGTTGCAGGGTGTAAAGCACTTGCACCATAGAATAGCCTACACAAGCACGTGGTGGCATGCCCGCAGGAACCAGTATGCAATCCAAATGCTTTTTCTTCGCTGTTTCAGCTACCTTACCGCCTGATGTGATGCAAACGATGGTTGCTTTGGCTTTTATGGCCTGCTGCATAGCAGCTATGGTCTCTTCCGTATTGCCTGAGTATGATGAAATGATAACAAGGCTATCGCTGCTGATGAAAGATGGCATGAAGTAGTCTTTATTAACTACAAAAGGCACCTTCATTTTATCGAATACATAATTTTGAATGATAGAGCCGCCAATGCCGCTACCGCCAAGGCCAGTAAGTACTACGTTTGCAAATGTTTTCTTTGCAGAAGTGAAACGGTAATTTTGACCTATTATAAGTGACTCTTGCAGCTGTATTGGAAAGTCTGTAACTAATTGCTTCATATTATTTTTCGAATTCGATGGCCAAACATAAGGAAACTGGCATAAAAGGCGAACAAATAGCAGAAAACTTTTTGCTAAATAAAGGATATACTATCCTGCATAAGAACTGGCGCTGGCAGCGCAAGGAAATAGATATTATAGCACGATATGAGGGCTTTTTGATATTTGTAGAGGTAAAGACACGATATAGTTTCGATTTTGGCTTTCCTGAAGAGGCCGTAAGCCTGGTAAAGCAGCAGCATATGAAAACTGCGGCAGAAGCCTTTGCAGAAGATTATACTGATTTTGAGAGTATCCGTTTTGATATTATAAGCATACTAATGAAACAGGGTGCAGCACAAGAGATACTGCATTTTGAAGATGCCTTTTATTAATGCAATTTTCCTGCTTTTGACGCGTTTATGACATACCCGGTTGCAATTATGCTCAATATTAAGAACAAACAGTTACCTTGGGTGTTGCATTTTCTCTATTTTAGTAAGTATCCTCATGGCATTATTTGATTATATATTAGAGCCACCATCATATGGCTGGAAAGATGAACAAGGCAATCTTGTAAAACCTACCCAGAAACAGATACTGAAAGAGTTTCTTTCACGCGTTAATATCTTTAAGACGCGCAAAAACTGGATGACCTTTACCAGTTGGGTACAATTACTTTTATTACTGCCATTTCTCATCCTGTTCTTTACAGCGTATTTCAACTGGTGGTACGTAGTAGCCGGCTTTGTATATAGCATGATATTGATGGGCACGCACGGCACTATCTGGTATCATCGGTATTGCACGCACAATGCGTACACTTTCAAAAACAAGTTCTGGCGCTTTATTACGCAGCACCTGGTTATTAAAACCGTGTTTGAAGAGATATATGTAGTATCGCACCATGTGCATCATGCAAAGTCTGACGAGCCGGGCGATCCGTATAATGCCAGTGCGGGGTTCTTGTATTGCTTTCTTGCAGATGCGAATCATCAACCTATAAACCGCAACCTTAGCGAAGAAGATTACAACCGCGTAGTAGGCTTGATGAAACACACGGGTGTAAAGCCTAACACCTATCGGCAGTACCAAAAGTGGGGGAGTATAGACAACCCCGTAAGGGTATTAACTAGCTGGGCCTTGAACTGGACATTCTGGTTCCTATTGCTGTATTGCATAGGTGAGTACCTGATAGGCGGCCACGGCTTGAGCCTAACTACTGCCATCTTCGGTTCTGCATTTGTATGGACAGCCGGCGTGCGCACATTCAACTATGAAGGGCATGGTAAGGGTAAGGATAAAAGAAGGGAAGGTATAGACCATAATATGAAAGACATGTCCATCAACCAGATATGGCCGGGATATGTAGCTGGCGAATGGCATAATAATCACCACCTGTTTCCCGCCAGCGCCAGGTCTGGCTTTCTGCCGTACCAGTTAGACTTAGCTTATGTTTATGTGCGCGTACTGCATGCAATAGGTGGGGTAGCTACTTATAGGGATGCCAAAAGGCAATTTATGGAACAATATCATCGTCCATACATTGAGCAGAAAAAAGGGGCAACGCTGAAGGCCGAACCGGAACTGGGAAGCCATTAAAATATCTTCCGTATTCTTCGGTATATGAATGATAGTGCATACATAACACTAAGCATACGTGAACTGGTAGATGAAGTGCCGGGCTTTAAAACAGTGGTATTTGAAGACAGCCATCACATTGATTACAAAGCTGGTCAGTATCTCACTTTTGTAAAGCAACTGGGAAATAAAGAAATACGTCGTTCTTACTCCATCACATCATCGCCGGCACTTAATGAGCCCCTTTCTATTGGTGTCAAACGCATTGATAATGGCATTTTCTCCCGCTGGTTTGCAGACACGGCCAAACCGGGCGATACATTGCAGACCATCGGCAGCGGTGGGTTTTTCGTACTGCCCGATGATGTAAATAGCGCTAGGCAATTATTTTTCTTCGCTGCGGGTAGCGGCATTACCCCAATCCTTTCGCTGATAAAGACTGCATTGGTGCAGTATCCGGCTCTCGAACTAGTGCTTATTTACAGCAATCATAGCCATAGTAGTGCGGTGTACCTTCGGCAATTGGAAGCATTGCAGCAGCAATATGCAGACCGCCTGCATGCGGTCTTTCTTTTTAGCAATACACCACAATTGGTAAAAGCACGGCTGCACAAAGAACTGATAGTAGAACTGCTGGATGAATTTGCTGTATCGCAACGTGATAAATTGCTTTGCTACATATGCGGACCGGAAAACTATATGCGTATGTGCACCTATACACTGGAGGAAGCGGCAATACCATCAACCAATATCCGCAGGGAAACCTTTATAGTGGATAAAAGTCCTAGTATAAACCTTGCCCCGCCCGATAAAGCATCTCATAAAGCCACCATAATAAAAGCAGGTAGGGAAACCGAGTTTTTAGTAACGTATCCCGATTCGATACTGAAAAGCGCTAAGAAAGCAGGATTGCCATTGCCTTACAGCTGCGAAACCGGTAAATGTGGTAGCTGTGTTGCTACTTGTATTGAAGGCAACATATGGCACTCCTACAATGAAGTGCTTACCGAAGCTGACCTGGCCAAAGGTTTGGTTTTAACCTGTGTAGGCCACCCCCTATATGGAGATGTAAAGCTGGAAATGTAAAAGCCCCGTTATCACAGGGCTTCGTTACGGCGATTAGCTGGGGATTTGTATGTCCAGGTTATTGGTAGCAACAAATTGTGTGTAACTGCAATAGGCATTATCTGAAGTGTTTGCTGCATCAAAATATACCACTATCGTTACATCGTCGCTATATGGAGATATGGCCTGGTTGAAAGAAAGCTTTTCATCTGCCATGCTTTTATACATCTGCATATAAGCCTGTTGATCGTTCGGGATGATAACAAAACCTTTAATAGGTGCACTGTAAGGCTTCATGGAGTTCCCCTTGTGCACTGCCAGTTGGTCTATTATTTGTTTTGCCTGCTGGAGGTTCATATTTTTTGTTTTATGCAAAAGTATATGCAGTACATAGCGCAGCGAAGTAGTTTCGTTTTTTTAACAAACTGATTGCAAAACAAAGAGCCGCCATTGCTTAGCAATAACGGCTCTTTGTTTTTGTCATCTCCTTTTACTTGCTATCCTTCAGCTTGCCGGCAAATACTTTCTTAAACTTATCTAATTTGGGTTTTACTACGAACACACAATAGCCCTGAGATGGGTTATCGTTGTAATAGTTTTGATGATAATCTTCAGCTTTGTAGAAAGTAGAGTAGGGGGATATCTCCGTTACTACATCATCATTATATGCCTTTTCTTCGTTCAGCTTACGTTTGTAGTCTTCCGCTTTCTGCTTTTGTTCATCATTGTGATAAAAGATGGCAGAACGGTATTGTGTACCTACATCATTTCCCTGGCGATTTAACTGTGTAGGGTCGTGAGCCGTCCAAAAGGCGGCTAATAGTTCGTCATAACTTATTATGCTGGGGTCGTAATAGATGTTGCAAGCTTCAGCATGGCCGGTGTTACCGGTGCAAACCTGTTTGTAGGTAGGATTGGGTACGCTACCCCCTATATAGCCCGATTCTACTTTTTCTACGCCCTTCAATTGTTGATACTGTGCCTCTACACACCAAAAGCAGCCCGCGGCAAAAGTGGCTACTTCCAGTTTTTTCTCATTCCCCGTTGGCTTTGCATTATTCATTTGGCTAAAAGTTTTCGATTTTTCATATTTACCATCCTGTGCGCAAGCGGTAAGTTGTAGTAATAATACTAATAATACGGTGTGCTTTAATGTGCGGTATATCATATTTCCTCTTTACCGTTTAGATACGCAAAGTTCGCTGTTTAGGTTTGTTGGATATGGCTTTCAGCAGTTTATTTAACATGGCATTATAAAATATATGCCTCCTCTGCCAAAAAATGTTTTGAAAATAAGTCTGCTTGTCTAATTTTGCCCCCGGAGAGATGGCAGAGCGGTCGAATGCGGCGGTCTTGAAAACCGTTGACTGTCAAAGGTCCGGGGGTTCGAATCCCTCTCTCTCCGCTGGTATCAATACCAAAATTGTTCAAAAGCTCGTAAAACGCTGATTTTACGGGCTTTTTTGTTTTTGGCCTGTCTTAACTCAGCTAATCTTGTTCAATCTGCTAGGGGAAAATTCGGTGATACGAACTATTCCCCGAATCGGTATCACCGAATTCGTCTGAAAGCCTTGCTAAATAAGGCTCTCAGACATACCAACTTGGTAATTCCGGAAACGTGAAGAATTTATATTTAGAAACTTTTAAAGCAGATAAGTATGGAGACGCGACTAAGCATTTTGTTTTTTGCAAAATCAAAGAGGAAAAAGTCAGATGAACAGGCTACTATCTACCTGCGGGTAACAATTAATGGAACCAGATTTGAAGTAAGTACACATAGGGATGTGGACAGATCAAAATGGTCGACTGAGGCCGGCCGAATGAAAGGTAGTTCGGAAGATGCCAAGCGCGTAAACGTTTACCTTGACACGTTGCGGGCAAAGGTGTATACCTACCAAAAGGAAATCCTCCAAAGCGATGAGCCGTTAACTGTTGAAACTTTTAAAGCCAAATGGTCCGGGGTTGCCGACAAGTCGCGTATGCTGTGTGAGGTTTTTACAGAGCATAATAATAAAATGGGCCAACTAATTAACAAGGACTACTCCGCAGCGACCTTGGAGCGCTATAAGACATCTTTTGATCATACGAAGTCCTTTTTAAAATGGAAGTATGGTATTGAAGATATCGCCATCGACAAGTTGAATTATGAATTTGTCACCGACTACGAGTTCTGGTTAAAAAGTATTCGTAATTGCAACCATAATACGACCATGAAGTATATCGGCAACTTTCGAAAGATTGTCAATATCTGTATCAGAAATGGGTGGCTGCAAAAGGATCCGTTTCTGGGTTTTAAAATGACAAAACGGGAAGTAGTGCGTCACTATCTCTCTGACGGTGAGCTACAGATTATGGCTGACAAGCCCTTTGCTACGGAACGATTGGGTCAGGTACGGGATATTTTTCTGTTCTGTTGTTTCACAGGACTTGCATATGCCGATGTGAAGAAGCTGAAGCGTTCCGAAATTGCATTGGGTGTAGATGGTGATAAGTGGATATTTACCGAAAGGCAAAAAACGGATACCCAATCGCGCATACCACTACTTCCGATCGCCCAGGGAATTGTTGACAAATATAATGATCACCCACAATGCGTTTCTGAAGACAGAGTGCTTCCTGTGTTGAGCAATCAAAAGATGAATGCATACCTGAAAGAGATCGCAGACCTATGCGGAATAAACAAGGTACTGACCTTCCATATAGCTCGGCACACTTTCGCTACCACTGTCACTTTATCTAACGGCGTTCCCATAGAATCTGTTAGCAAGATGCTCGGACATAAGAATATCAAGATAACACAGCATTATGCCAAGATACTCGACCGTAAAGTAAGCGATGATATGAAACTCCTTAAACAAAAGCTTAACGCCGGTCTCTAATTCATCCATGAAAAAATTGTTCACTTTTTGTGAACTTATTCGTAACTTTATAACGCATTTCTATGAAAGTGCACCTTATTAAAAAGCAAACGATTGAGGCTTATGGCGCCGCAAACGCACGAAGCCGGCCGTCGCTGGAAATTTGGTTAAACATCCTGAAGTATGCAGACTGGGAGCGCCCTGAAGATATTCAAATCAGTTTTGGCTCTGCGGACCTGTTAGGCAATGGAACGGAAAGAGTTGTTTTTGATATCGGCGGCAACAATTATCGGGTGATATGTAAGTATGCTTTTGGAGACAGGCAGGTACATCTATTTGTTTGTTGGATCGGAACACATGCTCAATACAACCGGTTATGTAACCAAGGGAAGCAGTATACGATATCTGTTTATTAGGAATAATAAATATCGAGTATTATGGAAGAGTTGAAATATAGAATTATCAAAACCAAAAAGCAGTATAACCAGTACTGCAATATTTTAGAAGACCTTTGTAGCCTGGATGAAAAAAACAGTGCTCAGAATGATGAAATTGAGTTGCTGACGCTGCTTATCCATACATGGGATGAGGAGCATAATACCTTTCATGAAGTCGATCCTGTCTCTCTGCTAAAGTCATTAATGGCAGAGCGTGGAATGAAAGCAAAGGATCTGGTGGAGATATTAAATGTCAGCAAAGGGCTTATATCAGACATCCTTAATTATAAAAAAGGCTTTTCGAAGGAAATCATTCGGGGACTGTCTACCTATTTTAAAGTCTCTCAGGAGGCTTTTAACAGGCCTTATAAACTCGTGTCACCCATGAACATACATCTCAAAAATGCTAGTGTAATGAATACAGAAAAGAGGATTGCTTCTGCGCGTTAACGGATATTTTTTATTTGTACGACGGTTCACGACATTAAATGCAGGACCAAATAATGGACTTTTGCTATGAGAAATTCCCCTATTCTTATCAATGACCGACATGGCACTTATCGGCTAACGGACACAGGTTAAAAAAAATTTCCACTGCCTCAAGATTTGAATCTAAGAGATCATCGAGGCTACCTTTAATCTTGAGATGATCTTATTTGCAGAATGTCAGTTATCTGCAAGTAAGCGAATTCATGTTTGCAGCACATACCTTGAAACTTCAGCAAAACCTTTGATCTGTTTCCACTTCGCCTACACAATTAGTGGCGAAAAAAAAATCGACCATCTTACATACCAACATGTAAAACACTACAGGGTCAATCCATCACATTTGCTCAAAACCTAAATACAATTTTATGAGCGAAGCAGTGAGTTTAAGTCAGTGGCGCGAAGGAAATCTACCCGCACAATTATTAACCAAAGATGATCTGGCGGCGTTTAGGACGCAATTATTTCAAGAAATTCGGAACCTCCTCCAGCAACAGGAACATACAGGTATAACAAAAAAGTGGATGAAATCATCAGAGGTTCAAAAGCTGCTGAATATATCCAGAGGGAAATTACTTAGCCTTCGCATTAGCGGCAAACTTCCGTTTACCCGAGTCGGCGGTTTGATATATTACTCCGGAGACGATATAAAAGACATGCTGGAGTCCAACAAACAGCAGTATTAGCAAAACCAGGGATGGGAAGCAACCCACGGTTGGCGTGTGTGGCAAGATGTATTTTTGTCTACAAAAATAATCTTGCCCTTCTTCGCCCGGCTCATAAGGGACTAAAGCGCCGCGGAACTTGCGCTTTCCCATTACCTGGAAACTGAACATCCATGGGCAGGAACAAGGCAATATCAAGGGAAAAATTATTGACCAGGCTGATATCATTTCGAATCACAGAAGCATTGTTTGATAAGCTGGAAAAGCTGCATGATAATTCAAACTGCTCATCTGTCGGAGAGGTGGCAAGAAGAATATTATCTCAGGAAAAAATCACGGTTATCAACCGTGACGACTCGATGAATGCCGTTATGGAAGAACTCGCGAGTATTAGAAAGGAGTTACGTTCAATCGGTATTAATATCAACCAAATTACCCATCGCTTTCATATTTCCGATACAGATGGCCAAAGAGTTTTCAATGCAATGCGGGCTGCGGAACAGTACAAAACAGTAGGCGAAAAAGTGGAAGTTCTATTGGAGGCTATATCAAAAATGGCTGTTAAATGGTTGCAATAATTCATCACAGTAAATGTGTCCGTGATGTACTTAACTACAATGAGCGGAAAGTGGAACAGGGAAAAGCCGAACTCATTTTGGCTAACAAGTTTCTATGCGAGATCGAACATCTGACTTTCAAAAACAAGCTAAACAGGTTCAGGCTGCTCAATCAGGCTAACCCAAGAGCTAAAACAAACACGCTGCATATTTCGCTGAATTTTCATGTAAATGATCGTCTTGGCGCAGATCTGTTACACACCATTGCTACCAGTTATATGGAAAAGATTGGCTTCGGTGAGCAGCCATTCCTGGTATATGAACACAAGGACGCCGGGCACCCGCATATACATATTGTGACTTCACTGGTACAACAGGATGGCACGCGTATCAACACACACAATATCGGCCGTCTGCTGTCGGAACCAGCACGAAAACAGCTGGAAAAGGATTTTGGTTTGAGCGTAGCCGGGACCCAGGAAAACGCAAAGCAATCTGCCGACATTGGAAAGCCTCGCCCGGCGGCTTATGGGATTGAAGGAACAAAAGATGCGATCGCGAAAGTCGTTTCTTTTGTTTGCAAGGAGTACAAATACTGCTCGATACCGGAACTCAACGCTGTGCTCAGAGCCTTTAACGTGCATGCGGAAACGGGCCTTGAGGGAAGCTACCTCAGATCAACAGACGGAATACAATACCGTATACTGGATAAAAACGGGCTGGGACTTGGCGTACCAATTAAAGGAAGCAGTCTCCCCGGTAAGCCAATTATGCGGACGCTTCGCAAAAGATTTGCTGTGAACGAGGTACTGAGGAAGCGCCATAACGGAGCGCTTGCTGAGGAAATTAAAATGGTTCTTAATGATAGTAGTATAAGCTCATGGACGGCGTTTTCACGCGCCTTGGCCACCAGGAATATAGATGTTTTAACGCGTACCAATGAGGCCGGCAGGACCTATGGCGTAACCTATGTCGACCACAGAAACAGATGTGTTTTCAACGGTAGTCATCTCGGTAAGGATTTCACTCCTGTTGGTCTACAGCGAACGTTCGAGGCAAATTCCCAATCTGCGCAGCCGTTAAACAAAGCTGTCAAGAGCGAAAATGCAAACCTGATGGACGGCTTCGAGCTGACTTCTCCCATGCATTTTTCGCTACAGATGCTTACCGAACAAGACCAGCAAGCAAATATGCCTTTCGAGTTAGGCCCACGAAAAAAGAGAAAGAAAAAACGCAGACATAATAATAATTGATACAACATGGCACATCAAACCGGAGAGAATGAGCAGGCCTTGCGGAAAATACTGGACCTCACCAGGCTGATCGGCATCGTCATGCTAATAGTATACTTGTATGTCACCTGCCATCTCATTTTCGAACGTGCGGAACTGACGGTGGCAATTGCGGACAAAATTATTAATAACCTGCTCCATTCACCTATATTCTCCTGCAAGTATGCCCTGCAGATATCACCGATTATCCTGTTAGGCATTTCCTTGATCGGCGCCAAAGGTCGAAAGGATGAACAGATCAGCGTCCGATCAAATCTGGCACTTGTTGGCCTTGGGCTGATGATGTACTTTGCTGCACCACTGCTACCCCTCCATAATTTAAACTCATGCCAAAAGGCAATTTTGTGCCTATCCGTTCTTGGATTCCTGATGATACTGGCCGGGGGAACAAGGCTGTCGCGCCTTATTACTCAGAAGCTCTCCAACGACGTTTTCAATTCATTGAATGAGACCTTTCCACAGGAAGAGCGAAAAATCACGAATGAATTTTCTATCAATCTGCCCACACGTTATAATTTGAAGAGCAAGGTCAGAAAGAGCTGGATCAATATCATTAACCCGTTCCGCGGACTTCTGGTAATCGGTAATCCCGGGTCTGGGAAATCCTACTTTATCATTAGGAACGTCTTGACGCAACAAATCGAGAAAGGATTTACCATGTTCCTATACGACTTTAAGTATCCGGATTTGACGACGATCGCCTATAATCAGCTATTACAATCGAGAGGTTGCTATTCGGTACCGCCGAAGTTCTATGTCATCAATTTTGACGATTTGAAGTGTTCGCATCGCTGCAATCCGCTTGATCCTGCTGGTATGCAGGATATAAGTGACGCAACGGAAGCCTCGCGGACCATCATGCTTGGACTTAACAGGGAATGGGTCAAGAAGCAGGGCGACTTTTTTGTAGAGTCTCCTATCAACTTCGTTACCGCGATTATCTGGTACCTGAGGAAATACAAGGATGGTATCTATTGCACACTACCTCACGTAATTGAATTGATGCAGGTAGAATATAAAAAGCTTTTCCCCGTGCTTATGGCAGAGCCGGAGATCGAGGTATTGGTAAATCCCTTTGTCTCCGCTTATCAGAATGATGCGATGGAGCAATTGGAGGGGCAGATAGCCAGTGCCAAGATCAGTATGGCACGACTGTCTTCGCCGCAACTCTATTATGTATTATCCGGGAATGACTTCACGCTGGACATAAACAATCCAAGAGATCCCAAAATCGTGTCTATGGGAAACAACCCGCAAAAACTCCAGATATATGGTGCCGTTTTGTCTTTATACATTTCCCGGGTTGTAAAGCAGGTAAACAGGAAAGACCAGATAAAATGCAGCCTGATTTTTGACGAGTTTCCGACTATTTACTTCAATGGTATGGATAGCCTCATTGCCACAGCCCGCTCAAATAAAGTTGCTGCAACGCTGGTAGTGCAGGACTATTCGCAATTAAAGAAGGACTACGGCCGGGAACAGGCAGATGTGATCATGAACATCACAGGTAATATTATCAGCGGGCAAGCTACCGGGGAAACGGCCAAACAACTGTCTGAGCGGTTTGGCAAGATCATCCAGGAACGCAGAAGTATGTCCGTCAATAGTTCAGACACATCCCTTAGCCGATCCACGCAGTTGGACAGTGCCATCCCCGCTTCAACGATTTCGTCTTTGTCTTCTGGGAGCTTTGTCGGGATTGTCGCGGATAATCCGGATGAGCGCATTGATCTTAAAATGTTTCATGCCGAGGTTATTAACGATCATGAACGCATCAAAGAATCTGAACAGACTTATGAGGATATCCCTATGGTGCGTAGCAGCCTTACGAATGAAGAGGTGATGGCCAACTATTACAGGATCAAGGGTGATATCCAGACAATTCTGGGGGAATGTGGTCAGAACAATCAGCCAACGGCTCATAACGCCGGTGTAGCAAGTGAGGAACCGCAGGAGGTCAAGGAAGAAAAAAGCAGACGTTTGAGCCTATAGAAGAGGTAAGGGAAGCAAATGCCTCCCTTATCTTAATAATGTGACGTCTCCAGTCTGCTTGACGATTTCGCCTTGCGGCGTCTCGACCTGTATCATATAGTAGTAGGTCCCGACATCACAGGGTTTGCCCCTGAATGTACCGTCCCACCCGTCACGGGCGGCTGGGCCTTGGCCGCCATAAACTAACTGTCCCCACCTGTTGTAGATATAAAAAAAGGTGACAAAAATAGGCGCGCCCGCGCTGACCGGCCTGAACCGGTCATTTTTACCATCACCGTTAGGCGTGAATGCCGAAGGGAAAAACACATATGGCTCGACATTCACTGTAATACTGGCGCTATCCCGGCAACCAAATTCAGATTCTGCAAACACCGTAAATACCTTGGTTGTATCAAGCTGCAGGCGAAGCGTTTTCGCCGAGCTATCGGATAGTAATGGCTTCCAGAAAAGTACCTTAAAAGCTTCTCCAGCATCGGAGGTTAGTGTGACCCACTCATTTTTGTGAACGACCGGCGGCTCGGCAGCCAGGGTAACGTGAAAATCACGAATGAATATAGACTGCACCAGTGTGTCATAACAACCTTCGACGTTCCGAACGACTTGTGTTACATCCTGAAATCCGGTATGATAGAATACGATGTCGGGCGTTTTGGCTGCGGATGAATCATAGAAGTAATACCATTTCACCCAAGGGGCGACAGACCGGTTCTCGATATCTATTCGGTTTCCCTCGCAGGCAGTTTCTGCAATTTCGAAATCAGCCTCGGGTTTGGGCAGTGCTTTAACTGTAATGGTAAAGGTCGTATCACACCCCTCTTTTGTTATTAGCTGTAAACGATAGATACCCGGCAGCAGACCTCCCAGTGTGTCTCTGTTTCGGGATTGCCCCTGGGCTAAGGTACCCCCGGCATTATCTTTCAGCGAGTAAGAAAGCGCTTCGCCTGTGGCTTTGTAAAATGCAATGTAAGCCATGCCACGGTTAATGCAGCTATATTCGGCAGCGGCGACTTGCGGAACCTGTATAAACTTAACCGTATAAGTATCTACTAACATCTGGCAGTTGCCATTCTGGTAATAACAGGCGTATTCACCGGGAACCCTGAACACTCGCTCTTTGCCTGATACACCGTCAGACCATACGTGGCAAGCTCCGTCGGCAGCAATGGCCGTAGTCGAATCCAAAAAGCAGGCTGTAAGTTTGTACCGGGTACCGCTTAAAGTATCCTGTTTGACATAGTAAATGATATCAGCAGGAAGATTCAATCCCGTACAGGCTCCCGCGCCTCCTGTTATAATCGTATTCAGTAATGGATTGCAGCCAGTACCCGCTACATTAGGCTGCGTGATCACATGCATGCCGTTTGTATATGGGCTGTTTGTGCAAACGTTGTTTGAAAGATATATCTTTCCATCCAGCCCTCTTTTAAGGTCTCCGAGAATATACTCTTCGGGATACCAGCTGAAAAATGAATTGGCTAGAATAAATGTTTTCGACGCGATAATGGCGGCATTGGTTGGCAGGCTCAGGTCAAACTGGTAGACAGTCCTGTCAAATATCCGGGTAGCATATAGTTTGGTACCATCCGGAGAGAAACAGGCACCGTAGTATGCGCCTGTATCAAGAAGGACTGCATTCGTAATTTTCCCGCTGCATTGCTCGACATCATAGATCTCTAAGCCACCCTTCGGCAGCTGGCTGCTGCCCGGCACACCAATGCAATTAGCAGACACCAATCTTCTCCCATCCGGCGATGACTTGATCACACCTGAGTAACTGTTTAGCCCGCCATATTGGTTGAATGGTAAGTTCCCTATCAATGATTCTACACGGGTTGTGTCAAGACCGCTTTCGCTGATCCGGTACGAATAGAATTTCCCTTCATTCCTGGACCTCACCACCAGCCATATACCATTGCAGCCGAGGACCGCCGTCATCTTCTGTTCGATTAGCTCGGCATTTTTACCAACAAGTACATTTTTGACGGAAGCATCAACGGCGCCATTTCCGGCATCCAGCGTCATATCAACAACACTATATCTCAGCCCTCCAGATTTAATGTAGAAAACAAAATACTTGGACGGCTGACCCGGCCAGGGCACAATAACCAGAACACCTCCTCCCTGTACTTCACTATCACCATGTTGGCGACAGGGGGATTCTGGATAGACAAGCGTTTGAACGGATGGACAAATCCGTGCCCTATACGGAGACAGATACTATCTGGCCGGAGCACCACCTCTATGTGTGTACGGAAGGCAGTACAAGCCACCAGAATCATTTATTACTGCGCGACAGACTGCGTGCCAATGCGAAACTGAAAGAAAAATACGCTGTGCTCAAGCATAGGCTTGCAGATAAGCATGTGAATGACATAGACGTATATGTAGCTGGAAAGACAGCCTTTATCACCGAAGCATTGAAAGAAGCCGGTATGAATGAACATCAGCTTGCCGATATAATACAACAAAACCAGGCAGTTAAGAATGAAGCAGTGAACTCGCAAGGTCATGAGATAGAAATTCCAAGAACCTCGGATTTTCAAGAACTGACGGACTTGTGGGAAGCTTCTGTGCGGGCGACCCATGATTTTTTAAAAGAAGAGGATATCCAATTCTTCAGACCTTTGATATTAAACGAATTTCTGAAAGCCGTGGAATTGTATTGTATAAGAGGAGAGAAGATCTGGGGTTTTATAGGCTTGGATGCTGTCTCTTATACACATCTCCGAGCCCACGAGACGGACTCCTATCTCGTATGCCGT
>CABHOP010000077.1 GCA_902168085.1 uncultured Bacteroides sp. | reverse complement strand
GCATAATAAAGCTAATGAAAAAAATAAATATTACAATTAGCTTTAAACTAAATAGTTAGTCATCAAATAAACATATTTCTTACATCATTGAAGAGGAGACTTGATTCACTGTTTTTTTAATTGTTAAGTTTCTTTGACAACTTAAATCATCCATCATTGTGCAAATGCCTGAAAAATTAGAAACTGTAGGTGTTATTAAAAAAAATACCATTCATATATGAATGGTATTTAAAATCGTCTTCCCAGTTTGGGTTAAATAAAGGGATAATAGCCCTGTTTAGCGGGGCGATACTTTTTTAATTCACTGTCAGCTTACCGGTAGCGTATCGCCGGCCTGCTTCATTGTATATCGTATATACATAGTTTCCCTTGGCAAAGTCTTGCACAGGTAGCGCTATGTTATGCGTGCCTTGCGTGTATTGGCTGATGGCTACATTATATACCACTCGGCCTGTTATATCCGTTACCTGCACACCCAGGCGCTCTGCGCTGTTGAGGGTTAGCTGCAGGGTAGCCATACTACCGGCAGGGTTGGGGAATACCGTCACTTCACCATCAAATTTTACATTGTTTACGCTGGCTGTTTTATAATTGTAGCGGAATATCTCGTCGCCGGTGCCGTTGCATTCATTCGCGCGGAAATACAGGTCATCGCCCACAGGTGTAAGCATAGATGGCTGGCTGCCGCTGGCGGTATTGCACAGGTCGAACACCTGGGTAGCTACGTTACCATCCAGCATCCACAATTCAAAACCGGTCGTATCGTTATAGGCATTGAAATACAGTTTGCCGCCATAGGGTGTAAGCCAGGTGGGATCGCTGGTATTGGTGTCATTTGTTTTGGCCACCTGTGTAATGTTGGTAGTAGCAGGGTCGTATGTATATATATGATAGCGGCTGTTGGTATCCCTGCCGTTGAAATATATCTTGCCATTCATGAAAGCCATGATAGGCATTTTATAAGAAGGGAAGCCGCTCAGAGAACCGGGGGCATGATCGGTAAGGCGCTGTACGGTGATGCCATTATACATCCATAGCTCGCGGCCATAGGTGCCATCATCGGCTGTGAAATACAGGTTGCCGTTCATCACCGTCAGGTTTTGCGGGTTGGAGGGTGCCAGGCCGGGGTTGATGTCCATCAGCATAGATGTGTTAGAAGTCAGCGGGTCGTATTCCCACAGTTCCACATTGCCGCTGCCACTATCGGCAGTAAAGATGATGCGGTTGGCAAATGCCACCATATTGCCGGTGATGCTGCTATCGTTTCCTGGGTTGATATCTGTAAGGCGGGTAGCTGTATTGCCGGCAGGGTTATATTCCCACAGCTCATAGCCATAGCCTGCACTGCGTGCCCTGAAGTATAGCTTGCTGCCCAGCACCGTATAGTTATCGGGCGATGCGCCATCGCCACCCAGTTCTATATCTATCGCTATGGCAGGCAGCGTAGCGCCATTGTAGCTGAACAGTTCGTACCCCGATGCACCGTTATTGGCTGTAAAGTATAGCTTAGTGCCCAGCACTGCCAGCGGGTTATTGAAATATAAATCTATAGAGCTTGCGGTCAGCGGGTTGATGTCCAGCACCATAGATGGGCCCAGTGGCGGCTGTACCTGGAAGAGCTCCCAGCCCTTGCCGTTATTGGCATAAAACATCACCTTATCGGCAAAGGGTGTAATATGCAGGGGATAGCTGCTGGTAGGGCCCGATGCTGCATCGAGCTTGGTAACGCCGGGTTGTGCATAGGCGGCAAAGCCCGAAAGCATATATAGCGTGTAGAATAATTTCTTCATCTGCGGAGTTTAAAAATGTTGTTTCGAAGCGTATTTCCGTTGTTGTACTAAGGTAATTAAAAAATGATAATGGCAGTTTTTATGCCGGTTTGGTGGCAATTATAAGTGCAGGGTTTATTGTTTTTTGCCTTTTATAAATCGTTTTGCTATAAAAACATTCTATTTATTGCGATATGGTCAACATCAAATCATTTTCGATATATTTGAAGTGTATAAGGCAGTTTTCATTTTTATTTTTTTTTTGAGGATAGAGAAATTAAATACTATGAACAAAAGAGAGACTATTATGTGCTATGATGATGCCATAGCCATCAGTAAAGAGTACCAATACCTGGTAGGTATGCCCTTTTGCGGAGAGTACCGCAACCTGGGGCAGGTAGATGCCGTAGTGATAGCACCATCGGGCAAGCTCAACAAATCTATTTTTCTGAAACAATTTGCAGTGCACCAGGATGCAGAGCAGGCACTGGCATTCTACAACGACAATGCGTATGATGTAGTATTGCTGGGGCACGATGCATTGGGCCAGCTTACCTGCAGGGAGCTCAGTGCGCACCTTGCCTTCGTAAGCTCGAACCCCGACCTGATGATGCAGCTGGATTAATACCCGTTCAAAGAGAAGATATAATTCAGGCTAACGGTTGTTGGCCTGAATATTTTTACTTGCTGATGGTAAAAGTAAAAGTACTGCCTGTACCCAGTGCAGACGCTACTGTTATCTGGCCATCCATACGTTCCACCAGCCGCTTTACGGTAGAAAGGCCGATGCCCTGGCCTATATTGTTGTACCGGTCTTTTTGTCCCAGCGTGCTGAAGATGTCGAATATCCGGCCAAACTCTGCCTGCGGTATCCCAGGGCCGTTATCTTTTACATGAAAGCGGTAGTGATGGCCTTTATCGGCGACGCTAAGGTGCACATGGCCATGTTCCTTATCATTGTATTTAATGGCATTCACACATAGGTTGATGAGCACCTGTAACAAGGCATTGCGTGGCACATATAGCTGCATATCCCCATTGTCGTAGGTCAACTCTACATTGGCAGGTATGTTCAATATCGATTTCAGTTGGGCGCAAATATCGCCATACAGGAAGCGTTCTTTGGTAAGGCTGGTAGTATTTACCAGCTTGGCATGGTTCAGCGTGCCATCTATAAAGCTGCGCAGGGTAGAAGCGGCACTGGTCATCATATCCAGTACCTCTATGCCGCCGGCATCCAGGTTGTCGGCATACATTTCCCTCATTATACCTGCAAGGCCCATCAGGTTGTTGCAGGGCGATTTCAGGTCGTGCGCCACTACATAAGCAAAACGTTCCAGCTCTGCATTGATGTTTTCAAGTGCAGCCTTCTGCTTGGCCAGTTCCACATTTTTGCGGCGCATTTCAAAATGAGATACTACTTGTGCAGCTAATGCGCGCAGGGTTTGCACCTGGCTATCAGTAAGCCTGTTGGGTTTGTTGTCCATCACGCACAAGGTGCCAAGTGCATATCCATTTTCATTTACCAAAGGCACGCCGGTATAGAAGGCTATATTAGAGGCACCCGTTACCAGGGGATTGCCGGAAAAACGATCATCTGCATGGGCGTTTTCTACTATCAATGGTGCAGCCTGCAAAATGGCATGCGCACAAAAAGTAAGCTCACGGGGTGTGCTTTCCACATCCAGTCCTATTTTCGATTTATGCCATTGCCTGTCCGTATCTATCAGTGTAATGGTAGATACAGGCATATTGCATATATGGGATGCAATACGGGTAATGTTATCATATGCTTCTTCCGGCATCGTATCCAGAAGATTATATTCATAAAGCGCCGAGAGCCTTTCCGGCTCGTTAGCAGGTAGTCCAGGAATTTTCATGTGCGAATTGATATATTCTCTCCCTTTTATGCGCACTCTATAGTCGTAAAAATAAGGATAAAGTCTGTGAAAGCCTATAGAATTATTATCAGCTGGTGGTTTTTGGGTGCGGCATAGCAATCAGCAAATTAGCAGATTAAGTATTTATATTTTACATAAACCATTTTGTGCAATATTTGAATTGTGCTATTTATGTTTTAATTTTATAGTTACCGTCGTGAAGTATAAAAACAAAGCAACGTGCTTTTGTTTGATACGGAAATGTACGCTCTATCTACGCTGGTAAGGGGGTTTGAGAAATGATTGTTTATATGTAACTCGCAACTACCAATGAGCCGGGAGCAAGAACTTTTGACCCAATTTTCGCAAAAGGCTGATACGATACAGGCTGATTACAAAAAATTGATAGCCGGTTATGTATCCAGCAAAGGCGCACGCCCACCTTATGAAGAACTACTGGATATACTGAAAAAAATGGATGCCGAACTAACCAAAAGCGGCGTAGCGATGGTGGAGCAATACCAATCGGACGGTGTTGTGAATATAGGCACATTCATTACCGATATAAAGAATAAAATAGCCAGTACGATAGAGCAGTTCGTTAAAACATTATAGTATAAATAAATTATATTTATATAATACAGCATTCGACTGAAGCCCTTACAAAAAATCTCGAATTGACGGGCGTTTGGCAAGGTGCTTCACCGCAGACGTTTGCGGCAGGCATTATAATTCAATTAAAATACGCCCCCTAAAATATTAACCACTGCATTATTCGGTAATTTTAGTACATATATATTTCCGATATAGATGCGACATCTTTTACTAAGAAAACACACTCTTATACTGGCCTTGTGTGCAGTAGCCACGACTGCGCAGGCGGGCGATATAAACCTTACCGAAAAGTATACATCAAATACCTCATTTTTTGTTGAGAATAAAGGACAGGTAACCGACCAGTTTGGCGCCGCCCGCAATGATATAGATTTTCGCTTGAAGGGTAGTGGCATCACCTTGTTTGTAGGCGATGGCCAGCTGCATTATCAGTGGAGTGCAGAAAGCACAACAGCGAAAAATGTGATAAGCACATTTGTTTTTCCAGCCCAGCAGCAGGAAACCGGCCGCGTTAATACCTACCGTATGGATATGGTATTGCTGGGCGCCAATAAGAATGCCCGTGTAATAAAAGAAGGCAAACAAGGCTATACAGAACGGTATTATGGCAAGCAGGGCTATCCCGATGGTATTGTAGCAGGCGCTTACGATAAGATCATTTACAAAGATATCTATCCCCATATCGACTGGGTATTGTATGTAGATGGTAAAGATGCCAATGGCCTCAAATATGACTTTGTAGTGAATAAAGGTGGTAATGCCGCCGATATTAAGTTACAATATAAAGGCGCTACATCGCTAACGCTTCGCGACGGCGATATGGTAGCCGGCACGCCTATGGGCAGTGTGTCTGAACAGGCGCCTTATACCTATGATGCTATCAGCAGGCAACAGATACCATCGCGGTACATACTGAATGAGGGTGTGCTCAGTTTTTCGGTGGCTGGCAATCATGAAGCCTTTGTGATAGACCCCGCTATAGACTGGGCTACTTACTTTGGCGGTGTTAATACCGAATTTGGCTTTTCCGTTTCAACCGATACGGCCGGTAATGCTTACCTGGCAGGCCATACTACCAGCGGTGCAAACATTGCTACCAGTGGTGCCCACCAAACAAGTTATAACAGCCCCGATAAAGACGGCTACCTGGCAAAGTTTGATAAAACAGGCGCATTGGTGTGGGGCACCTACTACGGTGGTTCTGCCAGCGATAACTTTTTTTATACCTGTGTGGATGCCGATGGTAACGTATATGCTGCCGGCATCACCGCTACCAGTAGTGGCATGGCTACTACGGGGGCCTACCAGGCTTCGTACGGCGGCGGTAGTAGCGATGCCTACATGGTAAAATTCAATACATCGGGTGCCAGGCAATGGGCCACCTACTTTGGGGGTGTAGATGATGAAGCCATTTCAGGCTCGTTTGACTATTACATGGTGAGTATCGCTTACAGTGCTTTTAATAACAAGATATACCTGTGTGGCATGACCAGTAGTAGTAGTGGCATAGCTAGCAGCAGCACTGTACACCAAAGCACTTTTGGTGGCGGTGATGATGGCTACCTGGCTTGCTTTTTTACCAATGGAAGTATAGATTGGGCTACCTATTACGGTGGCAGCGGTGATGATAAAATAGTGAAAATAGCTGCCAGCCGCATCAATGGTAATATTTATGTAGCGGGCGAAACCAATAGTTCATCTGGGATAGCCCCTGGTACTGCTCATCAGAGTACTATAGGTGGTAGTAAAGACGGCTTTATCGCGGCTTTCAACTCATCGGGTAACAGGCAATGGGCCACTTATTATGGCGGTTCGGCAGATGATGCCGCTGCGGGTATTGCTACCGATGGCTACGATAATGTGTACATGGCAGGCTCTACTACCAGCACCGGCACCGGTGTTATTGCAACAGCGGGTAGCTTCCAGCCTGGCCTTTCAGGTTCCAGTGGTGCAGCAGATGCCTTCCTGGTGAAATTTGATAATACAGGTGTACGCCAATGGGGCACCTATTTCGGTGGCCCTGCTGCCGACCATACACAGGATATAGCTATTGACGGCACCGGCAACATCTGTTTTGCAGGTACTACGGGTAGCAGTGGCATTGCATCGCCCGGTGCATACCAGGTTACTTTTGGTGGCAACAGCGATGCCTTTATGGCTATTTTTTCGCCCACCGGCGACCGTAACTGGGTGAGCTACTTTGGCGGGCCCAATGCCGATAATGCCTATGGCATCAGCTATAGCAAGCTGGGCGACCTGTATATAGCAGTGAATGCCGCCAGCAGTGGCCTGGCTACATCCAGCGCTTACCAAATGACGCTATCGGGTACGCAGGATGCTATGCTGGTGAAGTTTAAAGCAGATACTGCCGCCTATGTCATACCACCGGTTACACCAACTACCATGTGTGCCGGCGACAGCCTGTATGTAAATTATGGTGTTACCAATCCATTCCTCACCGGTAATGTGTTTCATTTAGAACTATCTAATGCATGGGGCAATTTTGGCAATGCTATCTCTCTCGGTACACTTACTTCTACCGCCGCGGGCAGGATAGGTGGCCGTCTGCCCGATACATTAACGGGTGGTACCGGCTACAGGGTGCGCATCAGGGCCACATCGCCGGCAGGCCGTGGTTTTGATAATGGTACCAACCTGACCATAAAAAGGCTCCCTGAAAAACCGGTGGCAGGTGCTAATACACCATTGTGCAATGATAAAGACTTGCTGCTGACAGCCACTTCCGGCACCAGTGGTGCTACTTATAACTGGACGGGCCCGAGCTTTACCAGTTCATCACAAAACCCGGTAATCAGTGTGCCGCCAACAACGGCTACCGGTTCTTATATTGTATCAGCCACATTCAACGGATGTACCTCGAAAGATACCGTAGCAGTAGTGGTGAACCAGGCACCTGCCAAACCAACGGTAGGTGGTAACACACCGGTATGTACGGGTAAGAATATCAACCTTACGGCATCTTCTTCCACCATAGGTGTGAGCTATAACTGGACAGGACCGAATGGCTTTACCAGTTCTATACAGAACCCCAGCCGCACTGCCATAACAATGGCGGATAGCGGCTATTATGTAGCCACGGCCACGCTGGGTAGCTGTATAGCGAAAGACAGTGTGCTGATAGATGCAGACCAATCGGGCACGCCTGTTATTTCTTACCACATTAACCCCGGTGTGAATATATGTGTAGGCGATACGGTAACATTTACTGCGACGGCTACCAATGCAGGTAACACGCCTACCTTCCAGTGGTATCTGAATAATACTGCCGTAACACCGGCGGGCAATAGCTTCTCTTCCTATGCCATTACAACCGGCGATGTTGTGTTTTGTGTGCTGAATACCACCGGCAGCTGTCTTACACGGCTGACGGATACGACTGCGAAAGTGGCTATGAACTCGTCGGGTAACATAGCGCCAACCGTAACGGTGAATGCACTGCCGGGCACGAATGTGCCGACGGGAACAGCTATTACATTCCTGGCCACCCATACCGATGGGGGTAACAACCCTACCTTTAAATGGTATATCAACAATGTGCTGCAACCGGCTACAACCGGAGTAGCGCTGATAGCTACCTTTGGGCTGGATATAAAAGCAGGTGATAAGGTACGCGCCATTATGAAAAGCGACCTGAGCTGTGCAGAACCCGATACGGCTGAAAGCAATGAAGTGCAGGTGGGCAGCGAGATAAATGTAGGTATTGGTATGGCAAATAGTGGAACAAACTGGAACATTTATCCCAACCCCAGTACCGGCAAATTTGTACTGGAAGGAAAGACACACGCTGCCGAGCTGGAACTGGAAATAATGAATGCCGTAGGCCAGGTAATATACCGCCACAGCATAAAGCCAGTAAACGGCGAAGTGAAAGAAGAAATGAACGGTACACAATGGCCTGCAGGCAGCTACCTGCTAAGGCTGAAGACCGGGGAAGATACTCATGCCATGCGCATGATCATCGCAAAATAGATACAAGGGTGGCACACAATGCCACCCTTTGTTTTTATACTGCCTGCGGAAGGATTAAAAACAGATTATAATCATTAGTTAAAAAACGGGAGCAAGCATATATTTTATACATTTATAAAGCATGACCCTATTTTTACATAAGAAGTCAGCAGCTTTTACACTCCTGTTGCTGTTGGTGCTTTTATCAGCTAAAAGTACATGGGCATCTTCTGACATTTACGTAGCGCAACCCTTTAATGATACCTTGCTGTGCGTAGGTGGTACCTTCAATGTAAATGTGATAACCACTAAGCGCTATACCGACCCGTTACATCCGTCCAACGAATTTTGGGTAATGCTTTCGGATGCAAGTGGCAGTTTCAGCACATCGATAATTATAGGCCGTGCACCGGCTGATACCAGCGTTGGTGTTTTTTGCCGCCTGCCGGCAGGTACTACTACCGGCAACACCTATCGTATACGGGTAGTGAGTACGGGCATAAAAGATACCAGTGTAGATAATGGTAAGAACATACGCATATCAGAATACCCCACTTTTACCCTTTCGGAGAATTCGCCCTTATGTGAAGGCGGGCAGCTAAGGCTGACGACCACTACTACCTACAGCCCTGCCACTTATAGCTGGACGGGCCCGGGTATTTTTTCATCTGCCCTGCAAAATCCCGTAAGGAATGGCATTACCATAAATGATTCGGGCTACTATAAGCTGCGCATGACCTACTATGGGTGCGCCACTACCGATAGTATAAACGTAAGGGTAATAAAAGCACCCGCAAATGCACAGATACGTACCAACAGCCCGGTATGTGCAGGCGATGTGCTGACCATATTTTCAGATAATGCATCGGCAGGATGGACCTATGATTGGTACCGGCCTAATGGTACCATAGTATCGAAACTGCCCAATGTTATTATATCGGATGCACGCTTGACAGACGATGGTAAATACAGGGTAGTGCTCAATGCATCGGGGTGCATTGTAAACGATTCGGTAGTAGTGAAAGTAAAGCCGCGGCCCGATACGCCCGATGTAACCAGTAACAGTCCCATATGCCTGGGCGATACGCTGAAGCTGTTTGCTATATCTGCAACACCCGGCACTACCTATCAGTGGAGCGGGCCTGCCGGTTTCAGTGCTGCATCGGCTTCGGCTACCATTCCGAATGCAGATTATACCCGCAAAGGCGTATACACCTGCAGTGTTAGTTTGAACGGATGTGCTGTAGCCGGCTATGATACGGTAGAAATAGGCGCACCTTTGGGCAAACCTGAAATAACAGGCACGGCACTGGTATGCCCCGGCGATTCCATCATGCTGACGGCTAAAGGCACAGCCCCCGGTGGCGATTTTGAATGGACATTGCCCGATGGCAGTAAGTACACCGTCAACCCATTTGCTTTGTATAAAGCACAACCGATACATTCCGGGGGATATGTAGTAGTGCAAAAGCTAAATGGCTGCACTTCGGAACCCGACACCTTTAACGTAACAATACCCGAACTGCCGGAACTGAAAGCTGGAAGTAACAGCCCTGTGTGCAGCGGCCAGCAGCTACTGCTGAATACCACCACCATCAGTGGTGCGCGGTATGAATGGGCAGGCCCCGGCTATGCCACTAATATGCAGAACCCCGTTATCGAAAATGCAGGTGTAAACAGAAGTGGGAAGTATGTGGTGAAAGCTTTTATAGGCACATGCGTGAAGACTGCAGAAACGGAAGTGGTGGTAAATGCATTGCCTGTTATAAAAAATGTATCGGGCAACACGCCTGTATGTGAAGCTGCTACATTGGAACTGACGGCTGAAGCAGACGCAACGGGGGCCACTTATAAATGGACGGGCCCCGGCGGCTATATGGCTGAAGGACAAACAGCTAAGCGCAAAATGGGATTTGCAGATGCCGGGTATTATTATGTTACTGCTACGGCAAAAGCATGTACCTCGCTGCGAGATAGCATTAAAGTAGAAGTAAAAGAAAGAGCTGCCATGCCTGAGGCGTTCAGTAACAGTCCACTGATGCAGGGCGATACCTTGTACCTGGGCGCCACCTGCAGCACGCCGGGTGTTACCTATAGCTGGACAGGCCCCGATGGCTTTTATTCAGAAAAACAGAATGATACGATATACGGGGTAGTACCTGCGCAGCGTGGCAGCTATATTGTAAATGCGCATTATAACGGCTGCATCACATCGGCTATTATCATTGTGAATATTGACGGGCTGGGCAAGTCGGTATTTGTATTATACCCCAATCCTAACAATGGCAATTTTACATTAAGGGCCGACCTGGCAACGGATGATAAAGTAGCGTACGAAATTATCAATTCATTAGGGCGCATTATAGCCGAAGGCGCATTTGAAAGCAAGAACCGCCATTTCAAACACGATATTTCTGTGGATGCAGCATCGGGCGTATATATGCTGCGCATGCGCATAGGCCGTACCGAAAGGGTGCTGCAATTTACTATTGTGAAATAGTTTCTGCCTTATTACCCACACGCCCAATTTCCCCCTCTTTTTTGTCGCACCAACACCCCGGTGGCATCTTTGTTAGATGATAGCTTTACAGTAAACATGAACTATTTATGAGAAAACTATCCGTTTACAATTTCCTTTCGCTGAATGGCTATTATAAAGATGCAAACAATGGTATAGACTGGCACCACCACGAACAGGGTGGCGAAGAAGAACAGTTTTCGGACAACAACCTGAAGCACGAAAACGCATTACTCTTTGGTAGAGTAACTTATGAAATGATGGCCGGCTTCTGGCCTACACCGATGGCGGCGGAAATGTATCCCGGCACAGCTAAAGGCATGAACAAGGCAAAGAAGTATGTAGTATCCAATACATTGCAACAGGCAGACTGGGCTAATACCACCATCATCAATACCGACCTGGTAGCGACCGTGCGCCAACTGAAAGAAACATCCGACAGGGACATCACCATACTGGGCAGTGGCAGCCTGGTATCGCAGCTTACAGATGCAGGGCTGATAGACGGCTACCAGATAATGATAGACCCGGTAGCTTTAAAAGCAGGCACCCCGATATTCCATAATGTACAAAATGATGTAGAACTGAGGCTTACAGGCAGCCGTGTGTTTAAAAGCGGTATTGTATTGCTGGAATATGCGCCTGCATAAAGCAGGATTATATAAGCGATGATAAGAATTGTGTAACAATGCTGCTGCGCGCAGGGCATAGTTTTGTTGTGAAAATAAAAGTATATGAAAAAGCTATTGTTCACAGCAGCTATTGCCATAGCAAATATTACGGCTTATGCACAGCATGAGCATCATGAAAAGACGATGCCTGCAAAGCAGCAAGCAGACACACCCGCTCATCATCAGCACGATATGAAAGACATGGCCAATATGAGCCATGCTTTCTCTTTGCAGCTACCTATGAACCGTAACGGTTCGGGTACGGGGTGGCTGCCCGATGCATCGCCCATGTATGGCTATATGCTGCATAGTCGCAAGTGGATGTACATGCTGCATGGCAATGTGTTTGTACGCTACAACAGCCAGGATATATTTAATGCAGGCAGCCGTGGTGCTGCCAAATGGGATGCACCTAACTGGCTGATGGGCATGGGACAACGCAAAGTGGGGCGTAATGGCCTGTTCCGATTCAGTGCCATGATGTCGCTGGATGCGGTGATAGCAGGCGGCAGCGGTTACCCGCTATTGTTCCAGACCGGGGAAACATGGCAGGACAGGCCACTGATAGACCGGCAGCACCCGCACGACCTGTTCTCCGAGCTTTCTATAGGCTATACGCAAGCCCTTAGCAAGAAGGTAGATGTATTTGCATACATAGGCTACCCCGGCGAACCGGCGCTGGGTTCGGTGGCATTCATGCACCGGCCATCGGCACTACCTAACCCCGATGCTCCTCTGAGCCATCACTGGAATGATGGTACACACATCACCTTTGGTGTTGCCACGCTGGGTGTGCGCTACGATAAATGGAAACTAGAAGCCTCATCTTTCACCGGGCGTGAGCCGGATGAAGACAGGTTCAACTTCGATAAGCCACGCTTTGATTCATGGAGCGGGCGTATATCCTACAATCCTACTAAAGAATGGTCGCTGCAGGCATCGCACGGGTATGTAAAAAGCCCTGAAGTATTGCATGGCAATGAAGATGTGAACCGTACTACGGCATCGGCCATTTACAGCCACCGTTTCAGCAATAAGCACTTTTTGAATGCTACCGCGCTGTGGGGTATGAATAAAACAACCGGGCAGGATGGTGAGCATGCCGTGCTGGCAGAAGCAGCCTATGCTATGAACCGTGTAAATATATATGGCCGCTACGAATGGGTGCAGAAGAGCGCGGAAGAACTGGCGCTGGATGAAACCCTATACGGCCACCATGATGTATATGCTGTAAATGCACTGACACTGGGCGCAGCCTATGATGTATGGCAAACGAAGATAGTGCGTGTAGCAGGTGGCGCACAGGCATCTGTATATCTACCCGATGAAAAACTGAAAACCCTATATGGCAGCACCCCCATGGCTGCGCAGGTGTACCTGCGTATTTATCCGTCATTAATGAGATAGATCATTCACCAATAAAATATAAGTGCTATGGGTTATCATGAATATAAAGAATGTATAGAAGCCTGCCTGAAATGTGCGGCTATCTGCAACCACTGTGCCGCCTCTTGCCTGGAGGAAGAAGACACGAAGATGATGGCAAAATGCATACAACTGGATATGGAATGTGCCACCGTGTGCTATGCTGCAGCCCAGCTAATGAGCATGGGTAGCAGCCTGGCGAAAAAGATGTGTGCGCTATGTGCTGAAATATGCAAGGCCTGTGCCGAAGAGTGCAGTAAGCATAGCCATGAACATTGCCGCGAATGTGCTGCTGCCTGTGGCGAATGTGCCAAAGCCTGCGAAGCCATGGCCTATTAGTTATGCCGGAGGGAGGTCATTCTCTTTGGCCACAATTTCTTTGATAGTTGCATCCAGCTTTTGGGTAGACTCGGTAATGCCATCTACTATGACAGCATTGATGGGATCGCTGCTATCATTCTTATTGAACAGGGATGACAAGCCTAATATGGTTGCTACATAACCGCGTATATCATGCGATTGCAAATGTGCTATTTCGCTGAGGACGCGGTTACGTACAGCTATATCTTTTGTCTGTTCCAGAATGATGTTTTGCTTTATAGCTTTTTCAGCAGCCAGGTTTTTATTTGATTTGCGGTAATCGTAAATACCTTTGGCAAGGAGTGCCACAGCGGCTACAAGCAATGAAATGCCCACTATATACAGGCCGCGTTCGTTTTGTTTTTCCTTTATTTTTAAACGTGCTATCTGCAGTTGTTTATCTTTTATCTGCAGGTCTTTCTTTTGCAGGTCTGTTTCCCGTTTAAATTCCAGGTTGGCTATCTGTGCTGCCCGCTCTACAGAGAACATAGAATCCCTGAGGTGCGAATAAAGTATCCGCTGCTGGTAAGCTTCTTTATAATTCCCTGCAAAAGCATATGCCCTGGCCAGCTGTTCTGAAAATTCTATTGCGGGCCCCATGAAGTTGGTTTCCCTGCAGCTATTTACCGCAGCACTTAGGTTGCTGATGGCAGCCCTGGTATATTGCGTTTTGTTTTTTGCATAAGATGGGTCTTGCGCCATTAATAAATAGGTTTCGCCGATATTGCCCATATTAATGGCAATGCTGTTCATGTCCCCCATTTCTTTGCTGATGGCCAATGCCTGGTTGTTATAGAACAAGGCTTTTTCATAGTCTTTCAGGTGCAGGTGTACGATGCCGAGATTGGCCAGGTTTATTTGCTCCCCATATTTATGCCCCAGCTCCCGGTTCATTTTCAATGCAGCCAAGTGGTTTTCCAGTGCCTGTTTATAGTTGCCTTTATTATCCAGCACAATGCCCATATTGCCCATGTTTCGTGCCAGGGCAGCCCTGTTGTTTATCTTTGTATTTAGTGTAACCGCTGCCCGGAAATATTGCGTTGTTTTATCGTAGTTTTTCTGTTCGAGATAAATGCTGCCGATGTTTTCATTTGATATGGCCATATTGGCGGTGTCTTTCATCAGCTCAAACTGTTCGAGGGCTTTCAGGTTATAATCCAGCGCCTGCGCATAGTCGGCCTGCGACTTGTAAATAAGGGCCATGTTGGAATACATGGCAGCAATGCCTTTTGTATAGTGGTTTTTCCGGTAGATGTTGAGCGCCTGTAAATAATATTCCAGTGCCTTTGTATACTGGGATTTAGCAGCATGGTTAATGCCCAGGTCGCCATAAGCCGCAGCGATTCCTCTTTCCCAGTTTATTTTTTGCGATTGCGATAGCAGCGTGTTAGCAACCAAGATACCTGAATCCGGATTTATATAAGAATAGGCAAATGATATCTTATCGAGCAGTAAGAAGCGCTGTGTATCAACAGAAATGGTCTTTTGTAATTGTGACAGGGAATCGATGAGGCGCCTGCTTTGCGCCGGCAAGCAAATGGGAAATACCAGGAATAAAAGAACACACCTGAATTTTAAAAACATAGGTTGAGTGCATGGTGTATAAGAAATTTACAAAAAAAGGTTGTTTTTAGGGTTATTTCATAAAAAATATTTTGCCTAAGTGTACAATACATCGGAATCTTATGTATTTTCGTATGGTAAAGTTTAAAACAGTAGTATGATATACTCTACCGAACTGATAAAAGGCACGCTGAAGACGATAGTGCTGAAGCTGCTGGCCGATAACAAGAGAATGTATGGCTACGAGATAACGCAACGGGTAAAGGAACTGACATTTGATAAGATACAGATATCGGAAGGGGCGCTGTACCCTACGCTGCATGCATTGGAAAGTGAAGGCCTGCTGGTGACGGAGGTAGAATACATAGGCAAGCGTGTGCGCAAATACTACAGCCTGAGCCCCAGCGGCAAGAGCAAGAGCAAAGAGAAACTGAGCGAGCTGGCCGATTTTATTGAAACCATGAAACTATTGCTGGACCTGAAAGTAAAAACAGCTTAAGAATGTATTGCATCACTGACGAGCAAGTAGATTTTATCCTCGATGACATTAGACGTAATGGCATCGAAATGGAGGACCTGCAGTTAAACCTCCTGGATCATATCTGCTGCATCATTGAGCAAAACCTCGAAGATGATGGAGATTTCGAGGACTTCTATCGAAAGACTGTACGGCAGTTTTACAAGAAAGAACTGCGGGAGATAGAAGCGGAAACCATCCAATTATTAACCTTCAAAAACTATTATGCAATGAGAAAAACAATGATAGTAAGCGGAACACTATCTGCAGGCATATTTGCACTGGGTAGTATTTTTAAAGTAATGCACTGGCCCGGTGCGGCTGTGATGCTGGTGCTGGGTGTTATATTCTTCAGCTTCTTGTTCTTGCCACTGATGCTATTGATGAAAATAAAAGAAACCAGCCTGGTATCGGACAAGCTGGTGATGAGCAGCGCTACGCTTACCGGTATTTGCTTTTGCCTGGCTTGTATGTTTACGGTGCAGCACTGGCCCGGTGCTACCAACCTGTGGTATGCAACGGTAGGGCTTTCTTTTTTTGTGCTGATACCTATTTACTTTTTTACCGGCATACGCCGCGAAGGTGGAAAGGTAAATGCTATTGTAACCACTACGCTGCTTACCGGCGCTACGGCCTGCCTGTTCCTGATGATAAACACACGGCCTAGCTACCGGATGCAGGAGGTGAAAATGTATAGCTGGTTGCAAAGCGAGCAATTGTTGCAGCGAATGCAAGGCGCTAATACGGATACCGATAAACTGGCGGCAGATATTAATCGCATCAGTATGCAGATAAAATCGCTGGTGCTGCAAAATGCGATAGGTATGTCGGCAATGCCTGATGATTTTGAAAGACAAGGCATCTTTATGGAAGAAGGCAATACCGGGCCGGCATTCAAAGATGCCCAAAGTGGGGGCACAAGGCTGATAGCCGAATTGAAAGAAAAAATAAAACAATACAACGCGCAACACAGCACAGCCCCAATACCAGTGGCACATACCGCACTGGATGCCCCTGACAATATGGTAGGACGTTATAGTAACTATACGATACTGAATACTATCACCCAACTACAACTGTATGTGGTCAGCGCCCCGCATACACTGGTAGCAACCAAATGACAATACAGAGGGCTGAATTCTTTCAGCCCTTTATTTTTACTCTTTACATATCCTGTTTTTATAACGGTTGGTCTTCCGCATATACAAAAGAGGCATTTTTTTGACCAAGGCACTTATCTTATTGACATATGGAAGGAATGCTGTAATGCATTATACCAACCATGCATGTACCTTAGATGAAGTGAACCTGTATTATAAGTTTACACTTATAGCCCGCCTTTTTTAATCAATAAATCATCCGTTTAAAAAACAACATTATGAAACAAATTATTCTCCTGGCAATGGTGATGCTTTTTTCTGTAACATCATTTGCACAAACTATCCGTGTTACCAACAACACTAATTGCCGTATTATTTTTACGGTAAACCTGTATAATACCAATTGCTCCAGTTATTCGAGCGGAGCTATGGTTATCAACCCGATGACAGGGCCTGTAAGTTATGGTATCAGCTCCTTTAGCTGGACACCTTCAGGAAGCCCCAGCGGCAGCTTCGCATTGCTGAAATACGGCGCAGCTAATGCTTTCGGAAATGTTTGCTCTACCGGCGGTTATCCATTTAGCCCGGGCTGTAATGAAACTGCAACAATAGGCAATGGCAGCTGCGCACCGGCAAGCGGTTGCGTGGAGGTGTCTGCTGCCTGTGCCCTTTGCGATATAGGTACAACTATCACAGGCACATTTTCTACATTGGCCGGTGGCAATGCTTCGGTAGTATTCAACTAAATAAGCAATCAACTATAATACAGGATATAGCAAC
>CABHOP010000076.1 GCA_902168085.1 uncultured Bacteroides sp. | reverse complement strand
CTGTAAAAATAGCCTTTGGGGCACCGGGAAACATTACCGGTATAGTGAAAGACGATGCGGGCAACCCGGTAGCTACGGTAAACATCGTACTGCTGAAAGAAGATGGCAAAACACTGGAGAAGGCCGTTATCAGTAACGATAGCGGGGTATATATACTGGATGATATAGCCGATGGCACCTACCTGCTGAAGGCCAACCTGGTAGGTTATGAGCCCTATACATCTGCCAAACTAACCATAGCGGCAGGTAATGTATCACTACCCGATATCGTACTGAAAGCTAAAGCCAATACACTGAAAGAAGTGACTATAGCAGCACAAAAGCCACTGATAGAAATAAAGGCCGACAAGCTGGTGGTGAACGTAGAGAACAGCATTGTAAATGCAGGCAGCTCGGTACTGGAAGTAATAGCCCGTTCGCCCGGTGTGCGTGTAGACCAGAATGATAACATCAGCCTGAAGGGGAAGGCAGGCGTGAATGTAATGATAGATGGTAAACGCACCACGATGAGTGGTAGCGACCTTGCTAACCTGCTGAAGAGTATGCCATCCACCGCGGTAGACCAGATAGAGATCATTACCAATCCATCTGCCCGTTACGATGCAGCAGGCACTGCGGGCATCATCAACCTGAAAATGAAACGTGATAAACGCATGGGTATGAACGGCAGTGTGAATGCTTTTTATGCACAAGGTGTGTACCCCAAAGCAGGCGGTGGCTTTATGCTGAACTATCGTAACAAAAAGATAACCGTGAATGCGGGTTATAACAATTCCTATCGCAAAGGCTTCAACCACCTGACGCTATACCGCAGCTTTTATAACAATGGGCAGTTTGAAAACGCCTACGACCAGGATAATAACAGCATCTTCAACATATACCTGAATAGTGGTAATGCCAGTATAGATTATGCTGTGACGAAGAAAACAACCATAGGCATCAGCGGAAATATAGATAGAAACAACTTTGATGTAGATGGCAGAAACTTCTCTAAGATACTGGATGCAGGCCGCAGCCTGAGCTCTTATTTTACTACCATTAATAATTCTGAAAATGCGCATGCCAACTATGCGGTGAACCTGAACCTGCGCCATAAGATAGACAGCACGGGTAAAGAACTAAGTATAGACGCCGACTATGGCCGATATACCAACCAGCGCGACCAGCAGTTTACCACGCGATATATAGACCTGCAAGGTGCCGACTACCTGCCACGATATTTGTTGGTAGGCGACTTATCGGGGTATACAGAGATACGCAGTGTGAAAGGGGACTATGTACATCCGCTAAAGAACAACATGCGATTGGAAGCAGGGTTGAAAATGAGCTATGTAACACAGGATAACGATGTGCAATTCTTCGACCGTAGTAATGGAGGTAATATATTTGATACTACGAAGAGCAACCACTTTATCTATAAAGAGAATATCAATGCAGCGTATGTAAATGCTGCCAAAGACTGGACGAAATGGAATGTGCAGGCAGGCTTGCGTGCCGAACAGACATTGGCCAAAGGTGAGCAAGTCATCAACGCACAGAAGTTTGACAGGAACTATACGCAGCTCTTTCCCAGCTTTGCCGTGCAGCGCCACATCAATACCAATAACGACCTCGGCATTACCCTGAGCCGCCGTATCAACCGTCCTAACTATGAGCAGCTTAATCCATTCAAATATTATTTAGACCCCAGCACTTATCGCACAGGGTACCCTTACCTGATACCGGAGCTGATATACAATGCGGAACTATCGTACACCTACAAGCAGCGCTTTGTTACCAGCTTTGCCTATAGCTACCTGAAAGACCCGATAACAGAAGTGATACAACCCAGCGATGATACCAACCAGCGCCGCGTAACGGTGCAGACAAATAAGAACCTTACCAAGCAGTTATTCTACAACCTGAGTGGTTCTTACCAGTTTCAGTTCTTAAAATGGTGGAGCAACGTAACCAATTTTAATTGCTACTATAGTGAGTTTCATGGTAATATAGCTAACTCGGTGCTGAGTAACGGGCGCGTAACCTTTGAGTTGAATACGAGTAACAGCTTTATGCTACCTAATAACTGGTCTACAGAAGTAGGGTTGTTCTATCAAAGCAAACAAGTGTATGGCTACATGACCATAGAACCACTATGGGGATTGAGTGCGGGGATACAGAAACACTTGTTTGATAAACGGGCAACTATAAAACTGAATGCTACTGATATATTCTGGAAGAGCTATCCGCGTGCCACATCTGTCTACAGTAATTACACAGAATCGTTTACTGCCCAGCGCGAAACAAGGCAGGTATCGCTCACCTTCACCTACCGCTTTGGCAAGCGCAGTGTAGCGCCTGTAAACCGCCGCAGGGGCGGTGCGGAAGATGAGAAGCGCCGGGCAGGTACGGGGCAGGCATAACATATGTACAGTTGAAGTAAGTCCCCCTGAGTTGCATTCCTGCAAACAACCAAATGATCAGGGGGCCTTTTCTTTTTTTAACGTTTTGTTAGTTGGCTTAAAGCCAGGTGCTTAGCTGCGAGGTGCAAGAAGGCTCAATTATGAAGGCATAGTTTTTTGGTATATCAGCACTATAAAAAACTGATTTATGAAAAAGCTCTTTTTGATCGCATGCCTCGGATTAGGATTGATCAGCACTGCTGTTGCACAATCGCAAACACAGAACCAGCCACAACCGAATACAAACACAGGTACCGGACCAACTAAGGAAGACAAAAAAGAAATGAAGGCAGAAAAGAAAGCTGCCAAAGCAGAAAAGAAAGAACTGAGTGGCAATGAACGTAAAGCAAAGAAGAAGGAAGTAAAAGCTGAAGTAAAAGAAAACAAGGCTGAGATCAAAGAAGAAAAGAACAAGTAATTTTTATTGCATCAACCCGGTGCATACTAAGAAGGCTTACATTGATTGTAAGCCTTCTTGTTTGTTGTATAACAATATGATTACAGCTTGCCTGCTTTGATTTCTTCTACCACCGATGGGTCTAATAGTGTAGAGGTGTCACCAATATTATCCAGGTCGTTCTCTGCTATTTTGCGCAGGATGCGGCGCATTATTTTGCCGCTGCGTGTTTTAGGCAGGCCCGATACGAACTGTATCTTATCCGGTTTGGCTATCGGGCCAATGATGCGTGATACGGTTTGCATTATATCCAGCCTTGTGAGGCTTTCATCGCCATGCGTGTTGCTATATACAATGTATGCATAAATGCCCTGGCCTTTCACATCGTGCGGGTAACCAACTATGGCACTTTCTATCACACCTGCATGCATGTTGATGGCATTTTCCAGCTCGGCAGTGCCTATGCGGTGCCCGCTTACATTCAGTACATCATCTACGCGGCCTGTGATGCGGTAGTTGCCCTGCTCATCGCGGTAGCAACCATCGCCGGTAAAATATAAGTTGGGGTATGTGCTGAAGTAGTTGGTCCTGCAACGTTCATGATCGCCATAAGTAGTGCGGATAATAGATGGCCATGGAGCCCTGATACACAGGTTGCCGCTCACATTGTTCTCTGTTATTTCATTGCCGTTTTCATCCACCAGCATGGGTTGCACGCCCGGCAGTGGCAGGGTAGCATAAGATGGTTTTGCAGGTGTTACCCCTGCCATGTTCGATATCAGGATACCACCGGTTTCCGTTTGCCACCAGGTATCTACTATGGGGCATTTCTTTTTACCGATGTTTTCGTTCAGCCAGTGCCATGCTTCTTCATTAATAGGTTCGCCTACAGAGCCCAGCACCTTGAGGCTGCTAAGGTCGTGGCCATGCACCGGCCCTAAACCATAACTCATCAGGCTGCGTATGGCAGTAGGTGCGGTGTATAGTATGTTTACTTTGTATTTATCTACAATATTCCAAAACCTGCCCGCATCGGGCCATGTAGGCACGCCTTCAAATATCAATGTAGTAGCCCCGGCACCCAATGGCCCGTACAGTATATAGCTATGCCCCGTTATCCAGCCAATATCTGCCGTGCAGAAATGAACATCGCCAGGTGTGTATTGAAATACATTTACGAATGAATACGTGGTATATACCATATACCCACCGCAGGTATGCACTACGCCCTTAGGTTTGCCTGTAGAGCCCGATGTATATAATATGAACAGCGGGTCTTCTGCATCCATTTCCTCTGCGGGGCAGTCGGGGTTGCCCATCGTTTCTACTTTCTTTATTTCAT
>CABHOP010000075.1 GCA_902168085.1 uncultured Bacteroides sp. | reverse complement strand
AGCTAACAATAACTGGACAGGTAATTATGATACTATCTTTACAAAGACTGTAAACGATACCAGTTTTGTGATTTATCAGGGTAAGCAATATTATATCTTTAAAGAGCCGGTACATGATAAGGATACATTTGAAGATAACGATATGACGTATATAAATATCCGCATCAGCCCCGATAAGACAGAAGCTAATTCAATTACTAAATCGCCAATTAATGGTGCTGCACCGCATAAATATATAGACCAACAAGGCAATTGGTCTTATCAGAAGCAACACATTATAGTTAATGATTGGAAGAACTTTAAAAAAGTTTCAGGCGGCTTGTACCAAGCGCGGTATCAGAAGAAATAGTAAAGGGGCTTGCGCCCCTTTTTGTTATATTTGATTAACCACAATCAGTATAACAATATGAAAGATGCTCGAATAATAGTGAAAGTATTTTATGTAAACGGTAATGACCAAACAGTATTATCTGGCGACACGCCTAAGAATGCTATTGAAAATTACTTCTTCCCTGATGCTGGGATGAAAACGGATGTCAGCATCCTAATCATGAATACAGACGGAAAATCTCTAACGCTTAATATCAACGGAACAACTAACACTGTCAGCTGGAAGGAGCATTAATTTTTCCTGAACATCTAATATCCTTGCTTTGATGTAATCAAGCTTTGCGCCACAATGGACATGTCGCGGACGTGCCACCACCTGCTCGTAAAACTCCTTGTATATTTGGAGTTCTTCCATATAGTCGCTACGCGCCTTCATCTTGCCCATGCTTCATGTTTCGCACTATAATTTACCTTATCGTTAAGTATTACATGGTGTTCGTGAAAAACTTACACCATTCCATACTCAAGCCTTCGGTAACATAAGGTAGGACATTATAGGGCAAAACAACCAACGCAGGGAATAGTGAACGAATACAGATAAATACTTTTACTCTATTATCAGGACTGCTTTATTACATTTACACTACCATCAATCTTTACTATAAAACACAATGAAACATTTGCTCTTATTTGCATTGCTATGCCCTTCCCTTTGCTATTCGCAGCGGTTATTAGTCGACAAATACGATAAGTTTAATGGCTGGCATGAGCAACAAACTTCATAGGAAAGGGCATCAAAATTCATTAGAATTTAAAGTAGGACTATCCGATGTATTCAAATAATAAAAACGGACAATGGATGTGTCCAGCTACATTCGCCCTATCTGAAACAGATTTAGAAAAGCTAAAATATAAACAAATAGATGCTATTCGCATACCCATAGGGCGTAACGAGTACGTAGATTTTGAACTGAAAGACAAGCATAGAAATGATATTAAAGACTGTTTAGTCTTGTTGAAATAGCAAAGAGGCTTGCTCCCCATTCGAAATTGAAGGTACATTAAACACGACTACCGCTTGACGGTATTCCTATATACTATCAATCATTGCTGACTAAGACGGTTGATTGCGCCTTACAAACTGGTCGAGATACTTTTTACATAGCTCCCAAACTTCAGACCTCACGATGTCTGCATTAGTTTGAGCAGTGGTAATAAATTGCCTGGCTTGTTCATCCAGTTGCTTGCCCAGCGTGTCCAGATGTGAATGATATGCATCATCTGGTTGCATTGTGCCGGTGCTGCTGCACAGCTTGTAGCTTGAAAAAAGCTCTGCTGAATGATCATCTACCAGTTTCTTAGCGATGGTACGAAACCTGTCGAGCTGGTTTTGATAGTTTTTCATAACGGCAAGTTTTAAGAAAGTTTGTAATGGTAAAATCCATACACATGAATGCCATTGCAGCCTGCCAAGTAATATATCCAGAAAGTTCCCCTATTAATTACGCCTCAATAATCCGTGCCCTCTTATAGTTCATTTGTGTATCTATGTAAATATAGCGAAATTGTGGCACTAATTAGAAATTTTTTTAGTATTATGTATAAGTCCTTCAGATTTGTATTTTTTTGCTACATACTATTACTGTCTGTTCCGGCATCGGCTAATAGAAGCCGTATTGATAGCCTTTTGAAGGTTATTGACCGCATGCCCCAGGATGAAACAAAAGCGGAGTCCTTATACCTGCTTTCTAAAGATTTTTTAAGGATATCCGGAGATTCCAGTATCAAATATGGACGCCAGGCCTTGGCCTTAGCACAAAAACTAGGCTTTAAAAGATGTGAAGCAGAATCATATAGCATACTCGGTGCGAACGAAAGAAACCAAGGCAATTACCAACAAGCACTCACCTACCATTTAAAGGAGTTACATATTAAAGAAAAAATGCACGATGAAATAGGTATGGCAATTTCCTATAATAATATAGGCATCGTATATAAAAAAATGAAACGCTGGAAAGAGGCATTAGAATATTACCGAAAATCCAACCAATTAAATATCAAGATCAACGATGAAAAATATATAACATTGACATACAATAATATGGGGACGGTATATAATGAACTACAGCAATGGGATAGTGCCATGTATGCCTATAATCAGGCACTTAGTATAGCTGAAAAGTTACAGGATCCATACACCTTATCTGTTGTCCTTTCCAATCTTGGTGATATACATTTTAATCATAAAAGGTATAAAGATGCACTTGCCACTTTTCAACGCTGCTTGGTATATGATAAGCAGAATGAAGATAAATATGGTATGCTCATGTCTTACATGCAAATAGCTCGTGTATATGCAGAAATGGAACAATACAATATAGCTACCTTATATATCGATTCTTCTGATAAGATAGCAGTTTTGGAAGAGTTCAACCGCGAACGCATAGATGTGCTGTCTGTAAAAGCATCTATAGAAGAGCAAAAAAACAATTACCCTAAAGCACTGGTTTATTATAGGTTAGCAGACTCAATTAAAGATATACTATTAACGGAAGAGACTGCAAAGCAGATATCAGAATTGCAAACCAAATATGAAACCACCAAAAAGGAGCAACAGATCACTGTTCAGAAAGCGGAGATAGTTAAAAAGAATTATATTATTGGTGGTATCGGTAGCCTGCTGTTTTTAGGTGGCATGCTGGGCTTCTCATCGTACCGGCGGCATAAGCTAAAGCAACAATCGCGCCTGCAGGCTGCTGTTATGCACCAACAGGAACTGGCCTCTAAGGCAGTAATAGAAGCTGAGGAACAGGAGCGCAAGCGTATTGCCGGTGATCTGCACGATGGCGTAGGCCAGTTGATGAGTGCAGCCCGTATGAACTTGTCTCTGGTAAGCAGCGAACTCGATTTTGATAATCAAGAACAAAAAGAAGCCTTTGATAAAGCATTGGCCTTAGTAGATGAAAGCTGCAAAGAAGTAAGGGCTGTATCGCACAACATTATGCCCAATGCCCTACTAAAAGCTGGACTTGCCACTGCCATCCGAGATTTTATTAATAAGATAGATGCACGTGTATTAAAAGTAAACTTATATACCGAAGGCATTAATGACCGCTTGCCGGCAGATAAAGAGGCGGTGCTATACCGCGTGGTCCAGGAATGTATCAATAATGTGATCAAACATTCCGGCGCCAGCCTTTTGGATATCTCTATTATTAAAGATGAAGAGGGCATCAGTGTGACTATTGAAGACAATGGCCGCGGCTTCGACGTATCCGACAAAAGTAAATTTGAGGGTATCGGACTAAAGAACATACAAACCAGGGTGAATTACCTAAAGGGCACCGTAGAATGGGAATCGACCCTAAACAAGGGTACTTTGGTCATTATACATGTGCCATAAACTTTTAAAGCTCCCCTTACATAAACTGGTAAGGGGGAAGTTTTTAGAATAATGGTAATTGATTATTGCGTATGCGCCTGAAATCTTTCGTATTTATCTCCATTTGGGTCTGATTTAAGCCATATTTCTTGCAATAAAGATGAAATTGCGTGCGGATAAGCTCTGCTATTTTGCCATCACCCACCATCCTATTCCCCCACCGGCTATCATTTACGTGGCCTTCATGGCAGCTGCTTATCAGGTTCCATACTTTATCTGCCCTATCGGGAAAACTCTTATATAACCAATCTTGAAATATACCGCCAATGGCACCGTTTAGCCTCACTACCGTATAACCTGCCCATTTGGCCCCTGCCTCCGAAGCTGCCTTCAGCACATCGTGCATATGCGTATCATTCAGGCCCGGCACTATCGGGGCATTCATAATACCTGTGGGCACCCCGTTTTTAGATAAGGTCTCCTGCACCTTGAGGCGAGACTTGTAAGATGCCGTTCTCGGTTCCATTACCCGGCGCAGGTCTTCATCCATAGATGTAATAGATGAAAATACCCGCACCAGGTTGTGCTTCGCCAATTCCTGAAGCACATCCAAATCGCGCAAAACCAAGGCATTTTTAGTAATAATACCTACCGGATTGCGAAATTCCAGGCATATTTCTAGCAATTTTCGGGTAATTCTCATCTTTCGCTCTATTGGCTGGTAACAATCCGTATTCCCGGAAAGGGATATGACGGCAGGTTCCCAGTTCTTGTTTTCGAAAAACTTCTTCAGCAGTTGCGGGGCATTCTTCTTCACCACTATCCTGCTTTCAAAGTCTACCCCCGCACTATAGCCCCAATACTCATGAGAATTGCGGGCATAGCAATAGATGCACCCATGCTCGCAACCCTGGTAGGGATTGGCACTATACATCATCCCCACATCGGGGCTGGTTACTTTATTCACCAGGGTGCGGCTGTCATCATATATATATTCTGTCTTCCTTTCTTCCTGCTCCCATTCATCTATGGCTTCGGGATGTTCCTGCACATATTCCCCTTTCAAAAAGCGGTTCTTGGGATTGAACTGGGCTCCCCTGCCCTTTTCAAACTGCTCATTTGCATGTTGTATTATCATGGCGCTCTCTTTTAAATGTTGTGATTTGTTGTGTTTGTTGCAAAACTGCCAGTGCTTTTGCCTTCCGTTCTCTCAAGGCCAATACATGCTTAGGCACCTGCCTGGGCCTGTCATCCTGCAATAAGTATTGGTTTACTTCAGTAGCTTCATCTATTTTATTATCAGTGACTTGTATTTGAAAATCTTTTACAGAACCGAAACCTATAGCATCTCTCATTTCATAAGCTCTTACCGTCTCCGATGCTTTACGTACTATATCTCTTCCATATTTGTCTTTTATATTATACATAGTAACCCGGGCTGTGTCTTGTTTCATTTTGTTATCGAAAAGGCCATATTCCACATACCTGCTTTTTATAAAATTTGATATAACCACCCCTAATCTATCCACCTTATTATTCAGCAGGGTGTACCCGCGCGACTGCTCAAAAACGTGCATTTTCTGTTCTATATACCGGCGCATTTCAACAGCATCCTGCAGGGGCTGGCTAAATTTTATGTTTGTTTCCCAACCGGGCAGGTCTTTATAGCCTATGTAGAAATTGATAGCCCTGCAAAACACTTTTTGCTTCACCATACGCTGTTCCAACCGGGTGCAAAGGGAAATGAGCAGGGATTCCATTGCCTGCCTATCCTGTCGCTGATCGCGCGAAACCATGCGTGTAGCACTCATGGCTTTATAGCCACTTTCATACATATCTACTTCCTGAAAATGAAGGCGGCGGTACCAGTAATTGCCTACTACCCCTCCAAATGCTTTCCGCAGCAAAGACTCAGAGCTATGCCGCATTTGCAAAGGTGTACGGATGCCTATACGCTCCAACCGGCTGGCATTAGCGCGGGCTATCCCAGGTAAGTCGGTGAGTTTTAATGTACCAAGGTAGAAATCCAGGTTTTCAGGCGTTATTTCCAGTATACCGTCCTGTTTTACGGCTTTGATCTCGGTGGCCAGCTTGGCAAGAAAAGAATTGGGCGCTATGCCAATGCTGCATTTTACATAGTCGCCGCACATACCGGCGAGGTCGTCCTTTATATTCTGGGCCAATTTTTTAAAATCCTTATATACCAGCTTATAGCTGGTGAAGTTCATGACCGCCTCATCTATACTCTTCGCCTTTACATCATCGCAGTAAAAATTCAATACATTCAATATATCTATATGATAATGCCTGTATATATAAGGGCGGGCTACAACAGGAATCATTTCAGGGCAAAGAACCTTACATTCAGGAAGGCGCATACCTGTTTTAATTCCGTGTTTTTTAGCTTCGGTAGAAGGAGCAATAACACAGGCATATTCGCTGGGGTGCGTAATGACGCCGATAGGGTTACCCCTTAATTCTTTATTTTCCTGCTGCTCGCAACTGGCAAAAAAGCTGTTCATGTCGATATACATGATAACAGCATGCGGATTATTTACACTACCATTCAGCATATGCCCCGAGGATTATACAGGGCAAATTAGGCATTTTTAAACAAATGTACAAATTTGAATTAGACAAGTGTGGTTGTTGATAGTCTAAATTTGCCTCTGAGCCTCCATTTGTGCAACGAAAATACGGGCGCATTGACATATGTGCAAGCACTTTTGTCCGATTCTCTCAATAAAGAAGATTTAGATGTGTTCTGGGAAAATAATCATGTAGTGTATTAATGCATACGGTCGCCGCGGGGAGCAAGCTGCTGCAATACCGCTTCTTCAATGCCCAGCCATTGCTGCCATGCATGCCTTACTCTGTCATGAGGGTAATACTTTTCGGCCAGATCTATAAACATACGATAGTGCCCGGCTTCCGAAACCATAAATTTATAATAGAACTTCCGGAGCATTTCTTCTTCCAGGTTTTCAGACAATAAACGGAACCGCTCGCAACTGCGCGCTTCTATCAAAGCACATATCATCAGTTTATGCAATAGTTTATCTTCACCGGGAATGCCCTTGGGTTCATTTTGCAGTAGCAGGTTTACATAATCATCCTTTCGTTGCTTGCCCAATGTATAACCACGCTTCTTCATTTCGGCCCATACCATACGAAAGTGCCCCCACTCTTCTGTAACTATAGGTGCCAATGCATTTACCAAATCCATTTTATCGGGATACCGTTGTATCAGTGATATGCATTGAGTGGCTGCTTTCTGCTCGCAAAAGGCATGATCAGTCAGTATTTCCTCAAGTGATATGGAAGCGAGATCGGCCCAGCGTGGGTCTGTAGGTAGTTTAAGGCCAAGGATGGAATTATCTGCAGTGCTCATTTTGATAGTATGAAACGCAAAAATAAGAAAGTGCACTGTGGCATAAGTTTTTTCGCTGCCTTAAAACCATGACCACAAAGAAACATAGCTTTTTTTATAAAAACGGCCTTAGCATCGTGGTACTTGCATTGATGTTCACCTCTTTGTTTGGCCAGTTTGTAACAGGATGGCATGTGCGCAATGATGAACTACAGGAGGAAGGGAAACCCCGGGAAACACTTTCGGAATATGCACACAGTGGCCATTTCATACAGGCCACTTTCGAAAACTGGGAGAGCGAGTTTTTACAAATGGCACTGTACGTAGTACTAACCGTCCATCTGCGGCAAGTAGGCTCATCAGAATCTAAAAAACTGGATGAGAAAGAAGAAGTAGACCGGGAACCACAGGCACATCAGGATGCACCCTGGCCGGTGAAAAAAGGTGGGATATGGCTGAAGCTCTATAAAAATTCATTATCCATAGTCCTCATATTGCTATTTATAGCCTCTTTTGTTGCGCACTTTTATGGCAGCCTGAAAAGCCATAATGAAGAGCAGGCTGATAAAAACCTGCCGCCCGATGACTGGCAGCATTACATAACACAAGCCCGCTTTGGGTTTGAGTCTTTTCAAAACTGGCAGAGTGAATTTTTGTCTGTTGCTACTATTGTTATCCTATCCATATGGCTCAGACAAAAAGGTTCGCCAGAATCGAAACCTGTGGATGCATCTTACAGTGACACAGGCAAGTAAAAAGACCAGCTGCATGAGCTGGTCTTAACGGCTTTCAAAAAATGTCTATTACTATCGTATAACACGAACGTTTACGGCGTTCATGCCTTTTCTACCTTGCTGTAATTCAAATTCTACACGGTCGTTCTCTTTCACTTGTTCCTTCAGGCCGGTAACGTGTACAAAAGTCTCCTGGTTTGTGCCATCATGTTTGATGAAACCAAAGCCTTTGGCTTCATTAAAGAACTTTACAGTTCCTGTTAATTTTTGTTCTTGCACTGTAAATAGTTTTTAATTAGTAATGTTACCAAAGATACTGTTTAACATTAATAAAAAAAGCTATCCAAATATTTTTAATCGCGGCCCAGTTTACGCAACATGCGGCCGTGGTTTACCAGTGCATGTGCAAAGGTGGGTTGTTCCTGGTACGGCAATCCGTATTCTCTGGCCGTTTCTTTTACAAACCGTGCTATATTCTTATAGTGTATATGGCAAATATGTGGGAACAGGTGATGTTCTATCTGGCGGTTGAGGCCACCAACAAACCAGCCTACCAAAGCACTGCGTGGCGAAAAGTTTGCAGTGTTCAGCAGTTGATGCACGGCCCAGTTATTTTCCATCTTCCTGTCATCAGAAGGCAAAGGAAATTCGCACTCTTCCATTACGTGTGCCAGCTGGAAGATGCAAGACAACAGCAAACCGGCTGTAAAATGCATCAACAGGAAGCCGAACAACACATGCATGAAAGGAATACCGGTAACCATTACAGGTATAACAAAAATATAGAGATAATAAAATATTTTGTAGATAGCCAACTGCAGCATAGCCTTACCCAGTGTTATCTTTTCTTTCTTCAACAGGTCTTTTTTGTGATAATCATATACCTGCCTGAAGTCTTTAATAGTAGCCCACTGTAATGTAAGCAAACCATACAGGAACCATGCATACCAGTGCTGGTAGCGGTGCATGAAATACTTTTTAGAATGCGGGGAAAAACGCAGGAATATACCGGCATCTATATCATCATCCAGCCCATCTATGTTGGTATAAGTGTGATGAAGGATGTTGTGTTGTATTTTCCATGTTACCTCGTAGCCACCTACCAGGGCTATGATCTTGCCCAAATACTTATTCAGCGATTTGTTATCAGAATAAGAACCGTGGTTGGAATCGTGCATTACGGAACAACCGATACCCGTCATACCGATGCCCATTGCCAGCCACATAGCATAGAACAACCACAGGTTGGTAGCCAGGCCTGATACAATAACAGCATATGGTATGAGGTACATAGACACCATAGCTACGGTCTTCAGCTTCATGGAAGCATTGCCATGCGGGTCTATATTATTATCTGTAAAGTATGCGTCTACTTTTCTTTTCAGTGTATCGTAGAAACCCTCACCTTTCCGGGGAGCGAAACGAACAATATCCAGTTTTTTAATTTGTGACAATCGTTTAAAAATTTTCGCTAAGTTAAGCTATTGCCAAGTGATTTGCAGATGACATTTATCACATTCACCACTTTTATATTTACTACAACATAAAAGGCAGCTCCTTTTACACATATAAATTTAACAAACTATTTCTTAGTCCGGCTTTCATCCAGCTTCTTTTTCAATGCGCTGGCTTTTTCCATATTGTTTTGGCGGGCATATATCTCCCTCATAGCCACCAATGCAGACTGGTAAGAGAATTTATCATCTGCACTCATGTTGCCTACTTTAGGGTCCAGTATCTGAACTGTTTTGTCGAGATAAGGCATGGCCTTACCAAATATTACATCACGCTCTTTTTTCAGCGCTTCATATTTGTCTTCGTATTTCTTTTTTTCTGCTGCTACTTTGGTTTTATCCATCAGGTCGGCAGCATCGTTCATTTGCTTGTTCAGGTCGGTAGCCTGGTTGTAATAGAACGCACCCATATTGTAATTATAGCCTGCATTATTCGGGTCTATCTTCAAAGCAGTAGTGTATGTAGCTTCTGTTTTGCTGATAAGTTCTGCAAAGTTGGCAGGCTTAGGAAGTTCTTTACCGCTGGCATCTTTAGGAAAAGCAAGGCCCATATAGCCATTTGCGAGGTTGAACAATATTTCTGCATTATTAGGGTCTTTTGCTACGGCATCTTCTAGTTTTTTTATCAGGATATCCTGCTTGCCACTTTTAATGTAATAGTTCAATTCTTCGTTTCTAACATTTTGACTTTCAGGAAATTTTGCCTTTGCCTCTTCCAGCACAGCCAGCATTTCAGCATCTTTATTCTGTACTTTATAAATGTCTGAAAGTATCAGGTAAATGTTTTCACCGGCAGGTATCGGGCCTGATTTCAGGGCTTGCAATACAGGCAGTGCTTCGTCGTACTTTTTATTGTAGTAAGCGCTGAAAGCCTGGATGGTTTGTGCCTGGGCTGCAATTGTGTCAAACTGCTTGCGGCCTGCAAAACGTTTGCCACCATCTATATTGCGAATGTCTACCGTGCTTTTAGCCAATGCATATGCATCATCATATTTTTTTGCATTGTACTCTACAACCGCATCGTTATAGAAATTGAAAGCAGACAGCAACAGACCATTATCTACATTCTCCCTCTCATACTTTGCATCCAGCTCCGTTACCTTTTTATATGCAGCAACAGCTTCACGATAAGGTTTCTTATCTTTTTTAGCAGGGTCTTGCTGCATATCCATATATATATTCCCTTTTACATACCATGCTTTTGCATTGTCCTTTGTAGAAGGGTCGTTTGTAGCCATGTTGATGTATTCAATGGCTTTTTCGTAATCTTTATCTTTAAGATAGTTGCTGGCAGTTTGAATATTCTGCTTTTGTGCCATTGCTGAAAAGCTAATAGCTAAAATGGCTGTAACTAAACTCGCTTTTTTCATCCTGTTGTTTTTGAAAATTGTCCTTATTGAAATCGGTTGCTAAATTAAAAAGAAAACACCCGTTTATTGCGAATAGACGGGTGTTTGGTAAGTTAATATTGCATTAATATTACAAATATTATTCTACTGTTGGTGCTGTTTCGCCTTCACTGCTGTTTTCAGCGGCAGTATCTTCAGCACCTTCTGCATTTTCTTCCTGTTCTTCAATACGCGCTATGGCTGCTATTTCATCACCCTCATCCAGGTTTATCAACCTAACACCTTGTGTAGCACGGCCGGCTTCGCGGATGTTTTCTACCTTCATACGGATAGTAATACCTGATTTGCAGGTTATCATCAGGTCATCGCTTTTTTCAACTGCCAGCAGCCCCACCAGTGCACCTGTTTTTTCGGTAATGTTGATGGTCCTTACACCCTTACCACCCCGATTGGTGATACGGTAAGACAGCTGGTACAACATTTCATTACCATCTGCATCTTTCAGGTGAATGGCTTTTGCCTTATCTTCTTCAGTAGCAGTATCATCCAAAAGCTCGAGGAACGGTGTACGTTTACCTAAACCCTTTTCAGAAACCACCAGTATTTGTTTAGATATATCTTGTTTAGGCAGGCATATCATACCTATTACCTCATCGTTGCTCTCATCCAGCTCTATGCCAAATACACCTATCGCGCCACGGCCAGTAGTACGTACTTTAGTTTCTTCGAAGCAAATAGCACGGCCACTGCGTATGGCCATCATGATATAGCTTTCCCCATCTGTCAGCGATACATCCAGCAGTTGGTCGCCCTCCTGTATGGTTATCGCATTCACACCATTCTGGCGCGGACGGCTGAAATCTTCCAGCGAGGTTTTCTTAATGATACCCTGCTTAGTACACAATACGATGTTGTGCTTCAGGATGTAGTCTTTATCCTCCAGGTTTGGTATGTCTATCACCGTACGTATCTTATCGTCCGGCGGCAGTTGTATCAAGTTTTGGATAGCGCGGCCTTTCGCATTCCTGTCTGCCTCCGGTATCTCGTATACCTTCAGCCAGTAGCAACGTCCTTTTTCAGTAAAGAACATGAGCGTATGGTGCGTAGAGGCAATGAACAGGTGCTCGATATAATCTTCATCGCGTGTGCGGCCCCCCATAGCACCGCGGCCACCACGGCGCTGTGCACGGTATTCGGCGGCAGATGTGCGTTTGATGTAGCCCAGGTGCGATACGGTAATTACCACATCTTCCTCTTCTATCAGGTCTTCTATACGCATTTCGTTAGCCAGGTATTGTATCTCTGACTTACGGTCATCGCCAAATTTCTTTTTAACATCCAGCAGCTCATCTTTGATGATCTGGTAGCGCATGCCTTCATTTGCCAATATCTCTTTCAGGTGTGCTATCTGTTGCATCAGCTCGGCATGTTCTTCACGTATCTTATCGCGCTCCATACCTGTCAACCTCTGCAAGCGCAGTTCCAGCACGGCTTTTGCCTGTATCTCGGTCATGCCGAATTTCTCTATCAAGCCGTTCTTAGCCTCTTCCGGATTTACCGAGTTGCGTATCAGCGATATCACCTCGTCCAGGTGGTCGAGTGCTATGAGGTAGCCTTCTAAGATGTGTGCACGTTTTTCAGCCTCACGCAATTCAAACTGTGTACGGCGTACTACTACCTCGTGGCGGAAGTGTACGAACTCTGAAATAAGGTCTTTCAGGTTCAGTATTTTAGGGCGGCCACCTACCAGCGCTACGTTGTTGATACCGTATGAGGTTTGCAGCTCGCTATACTTGTACAGTTGATTGATGATAACCTGCGCTACGGCATCGCGGCGTATTTCTACTACGATACGGGTACCGTCTTTATTCGATTCGTTGGCTACGTGGGTAATACCCTCGATGATCTTGTTATTTACAAGATAGCCTATCTTTTCTGCCAGGGCATCGCGGCTTACCTGGTAAGGCACTTCGCTGATTACTATCTGTTCCCTGCCTGTTTTTGTAGTTTCCACATTTACACGGCCACGCAGCACTACCCTGCCACGGCCTGTGTGCATACCTGCTTTGATACCATCGATACCATAAATGATACCACCGGTAGGAAAATCAGGCGCTTTGACGTGCTTCATCAGCTCGTCTATCGTTATTTCATTATTCTCAATGTAAGCGATACAGCCATCTACCACCTCGTTCAGGTTGTGCGGCATCATATTGGTAGCCATACCTACGGCAATACCCGATGAGCCATTCAGCAGCAATTGAGGAATACGCGTAGGCATAACGGTAGGCTCCTGCAGCGAGTCATCGAAGTTCAGCGAGAAATCAACGGTCTCTTTATCCAGGTCTTCCATCATACCCTCTGCCAGACGTTGCAGGCGGGCTTCCGTATAACGCATAGCCGCCGGGCCATCGCCATCCTGAGAGCCATAGTTACCCTGGCCATCTACCAGCATGTAGCGCATGCTCCATGGCTGGGCCATACGCACCATGGCATCATATACCGAACTATCGCCGTGAGGGTGGTATTTACCCAGCACCTCACCCACGATACGGGCAGACTTCTTATAAGGCTTATTATAGTTAACACCCAGCTCGTGCATAGCAAATAATACACGGCGGTGTACAGGTTTTAAACCATCGCGAACATCAGGCAGTGCACGCCCTACTATTACCGACATAGAATAGTCGATATAGGCGGTCTTCATTTGTTCTTCAATATTAACCTGGATGATCTTGTTCGATTCGTTGGACGCGTCGTCTTGTGGTGTTAAATCCTGGTTGTTTTGATCCATAAATGGGTATTGAAAATAGAACAGCAAATATAATCAATTCCCTTAGGGTTTATGCCTTTATATTGCAATATATTTAAGTAATCCACCGTTTTTTAACATTCAAAATGACGATAAATTTATCTATCATTACAGTCCATAATAACATCGTCTGAAAACCAGTTTTAAGCAGATAGCAATACACAGCGACACTAGTAAATGAAAACTAATATAAGTAAGTGGCCGGGCATCCTATTGCTACTTTTTTTTATTGCACTAGGCTTATTTCTTCATAAGGATTACGGCATCAGCTACGATGAATTTGCACAACACCGCATAGGTACCATTAACTACAACTATGTTTTTCATAATGACAATGAACTTGAAACATTTTTCGATAAGGAATATGGTGTAGGCTTTGAATTACCATTGATTATCCTGGAGCGGGTATTAAAGCTGACTGATAATCATGATATATTCATAATGCGACACCTGGTGACCCATCTTTTCTTCTTACTATGCATGTTTGTGGGTTATCTCTTATCCCTGCGGCTTTTCCAAAACCAATGGATTGCCTGTTTTACATTTATCATGTTGGTATTAGAACCCCGTATTTACCCCCATACTTTTTATAACACTAAGGATATTCCCTCATTATCTACTTTGCTATTATGTTTTTACCTGTCTGCAAGGGCATTTGAAAAACAAAGGCCTGCAGCTTACCTGTTATTAGGTATCTGCGTGGGATACGCCATCAGCATCCGTTTAATGAATGTGATCATCACGGGCCCATTATATATATTCCTGCTATACGATTTTATTAAAGCCATCATAGAAAAGCGCAGGGTTAAAACCATACTTTTCAATGCTTTGCTGCTGACTATAGGTTGTGTGCTTACAATGTACATTTGCTGGCCATACTTGTGGAAAGACCCTGTAAATAACCTGATAGAGGCATTTACAACATTTTCTAAATTCAGGTGGGAAGGACATGTATTGCTAAATGGAACGGTTATCAGCGCATTACAACTGCCGTGGTATTATATACCTGAATGGTTTAGCATTACGGTGCCGCTGATATGGTTGCTAACGGGCTTTGGAGGCGTAGTATATGTGTTATCACTTATAGTTACTAAGCGTTTAAAAATGTTAGACCATAGCCGGTATAAAAATTACCTGCTGTATTTATTCTGTTTTGCTGCACCTGTGGCAATGGTCATTGTGCTGAACTCTGTGCTGTATGATGATTGGAGGCACCTTTATTTCATCTACCCTGCTTTTATATTGCTTGCTTCATTAGCATTGTACAAAATATGGCAGACACGAATTAAATGGCCTGCATTGGTTTTATACGCCGCACAACTTATACTGGTCATCATTTTTTTTGTAAGATGGCACCCTTACCAGAATATTTATTTTAACGAGCTGATATCTAGGAAACCTGGCTACCTGATGCAGCACTTTGAACTGGATTACTGGGGCCACTCTTATAAAGCCGGCCTGGAATGGATAGCTGCAAACGATAACAGAGATAGTATTTATGTAAATTATAATATACCGCTGCGCAGCAATGTAGATTGTTTACCTCCTGATATCCGAAAGCGGTTTATCGTAACAGAGGAGGGCAGTTTACTGGATTATAACTTGCAAAACTTTAGGACCTCACCTTATCAATACGACATTAAAAGTTTCGAGATCACCGTTATGAACAGCCCTATACTCAGGGTATCCAAATTGAAATAGCATAGAATCTATGGCTTTTTAAGTATAGCTACTGTAAGCCTGCTGACACATACCAGTTTTTCACGTTCGTCGCGTATCTTAATATCCCACACATGCGTAGTGCTGCCAATGTGCAGGGCTTCGGCAGTGGCTGTTACCAGGCCGTCTTTTTTACCACGAATATGGTTGCAGTTTATCTCTATCCCAACGCATATTTGTTTTTCCGTATCTATACAAAGCGAAGAAGCAACACTTCCTATCGTTTCGGCCAAAGCCGCAGAAGCACCGCCATGCAGCAACCCATATGGCTGACGGGTTCTGTTATCTACAGGCATGCTGGCTTTCAGGTAATTAGCACCTATTTCCGTGAAAGTGATGCCTAACACTTCAGCCATAGTACCTTTACTCAATTGATTCAAATCAGCCAGTGTAGCCCCATATGATTTCCAAATAGCAGACATAATTTACTGATAATTAGGTTATATTATTATAAAAAAAACTTTAAATCTATTTGCAGGTACAGAATAATACCTTTACTTTTGGACTTTAAATTACACTTTTTCTAAGGGTTATTATGCAGACAATACTGGTGGCAGGTGCCGGTAAATCTTCAATATACCTGATCGAATATCTACTTTCCCAAGCCCCTAAATATAAGTGGAAAGTAATAGTTGCTGACGGTAGCAAAGAAGCGATAGCAGACAAAACAAACGACAGCCCATATGCAGAAGCGGCTGTAATAGACATTACGAGTGCAAAACAGCGTGAACCACTGGTAGAACGTGCTGATATTGTAGTATCGCTGATGCCTCCTCATCTTCACATTCATCTTGCTAAAGATTGCCTTAAATATAAGAAAAATCTTATTACATCTTCTTATGTATCGCCGGAACTGAAAGAGATGGATAAAGCCGTGAAAGAGGCTGGACTGATGTTTATGTGTGAAATGGGACTGGACCCCGGCATAGACCATATGACGGCCAACCAGATCATCCACAGCATACAGCGTGTAGCGGCTACCATTACTTCATTCAAATCTTATTGCGGCGGATTGATATCACCGGTTTCGGATGACAATCCATGGCATTATAAATTTACCTGGAACCCCAAGAACATCATCACTGCGGGATTGGGTGGCGCACAGTACTTGCTGAACGGCAAAGAAGTAACGGTGCCCTATGAAGAAATATTTGAGAATTGCAAAAAGCTGAAGGTAGATGACCTGGGCACACTGGCCTACTACCCCAACCGCGATTCGCTGAAATACCTGGACCAATACGAGGTACCGGAAATAAAAACCTTCCTGAGGGCTACGTTGAGGCACCCTGTGTTTTGCAAGGGCTGGCAGGCTATTATAGACCTGGGGCTCAATAGCCAGGAAGATGGTTTCAGCTCGAAGGGAGAAACATATGAAAGCTGGGTAGCAAAAAAAACAGGTTATGCCCCAAGCACAAAATCGCTGAAGGAGCATGTGGCTGAAAAGCTGAATGTAGATGCTGATGATAAAATTATCAGTATGCTGGCATCGCTCGACCTGTTTGAACCTATACCTATACGTAAAGAATACAATTCTTCTGCCGATATATTGTTGGGGCTATTGCTGGAAAAATGGGAGATGAAGCCTCGCGATAAAGACATGGTGGTGATGGTACACGAGGTAGAATACATGCACAAAGGCAAGAAGATAAAGCTAACCAGCGGCATGGTAATAGAGGGGGAAAGTATGGACCACTCGGCCATGGCTAAAACTGTAGGCTTGCCAATGGCAGTGCTTACCAAGCTGGTACTGACTCAAAAATTAAATCCACCCATAGGGGTCCACATTCCCAATATGCCTTCTGTATACAGGCCGGTAATGACAGAGTTAAACCATTATGGTATTACATTTAAAGAGTCGGTTGAATAGCAACCGACTCTTTTTTTTCAAGTATTTATCTCTGGTTATTTCAGGAAGCGTTTCATTTCCCTATCTGCATCGCGCGATTTGATGGTTTCGCGTTTATCATGCAGCTTTTTACCCTTACCCAGTCCCAGTTCTACCTTAGCATAGCCATTCTCATTGATGAACATAGCTAAGGGCACTATGGTAAAGCCCTTCTCCTTCATCTTTGTTTCCCACTTGCGTAGCTCCCGTTTATTGAGCAGCAGTTTGCGCTCACGCACCGGGTCGTGGCCGGCATATCCGGCATTAACGTATTGGGCTATGTGCAGGCTTTTTATCCAAAGTTCGCCTTTATGAAAGAAACAGTAACTATCATTGAAGCTGACCTTGCTGTTGCGTACCGATTTTATTTCGGAACCGGTAAGCATAATACCGGCTGTAAGCCTGTCTTCAATGGCATATTCAAATGTTGCGGGGCGGTTCTTTATGTAGACTTTTTCGTTAGCCAATGTGGTGTGTATTCTAAATAACAAAAAGGGAAATTACTTCCCTTTCATATACCATTCTATTACGTTGGTCAGTTTTTCTTTCAGGTTCTGACGTTGTACTATAAAATCGAGGAAACCATGGTCGAGCAGGAACTCTGAACGCTGGAAGCCCGGCGGCAGGTCTTTCTTGATGGTTTCTTTAATAACACGTGGGCCTGCAAAACCTATCAGTGCTTTAGGCTCTGCTATATTTATATCGCCCAGCATGGCGTAAGATGCGGTAACACCACCTGTAGTAGGGTCTGTCATCAGCGATATATATGGCAGTTGTGCCTTTGCCAGTTGTGTCAGCTTTGCCGATGTTTTAGCCATCTGCATCAGCGAGAAGGCACTTTCCATCATACGCGCACCACCCGATTTGGAGATGATCATGAACGGCATTTTGTGCTGTATGGCATAATCGATACCGCGAGATATTTTTTCACCTACTACACTACCCATAGAGCCACCTATGAAATTAAAGTTCATACAGGCTATTACCAGGTTGTTACCATTCATTTTACCTACCCCTACCGTCATAGCATCTTTCAGGCCTGTGCTGCGTTGCGCATCCCTGAGGCGTGCATCGTATGGCTTCAGGTCTACAAAGCCCAGTTTATCTTTAGGTGCTATATTTTCAAAAAGCAGTTGAACATCATACTCTTCATCAAAAAGTATGTTGAAGTATTCTTCTGAATTGATGCGGTTGTGGTAATTACACTTGGGGCATACATAATAATGCTCCTCCAGTTCCTGCACCGTAGTGGTGGTTTTGCACTCAGGGCATTTATGCCATATTCCGTCCGGCGCTTCCTTCTTCTCGTTCGTGCTGGTTAAAATTCCTTTCTTAATACGACGAAACCAGGTTGATGACATAGTCAGCTATATTAGTTATAGATATACTGTAAAGGGTTATCCCTTTTTTTGTAAACAGCCATCAAAGATACGATATGAAATTCAGTAGAAGCAAGAAAGTGGAAAAACTAATAAAGCTGCTACTTTACAGCTATTTTTCTATCATAAATCACCAAATTTGCACCCGTGTCTACTAACAATGCGCCATACAACCTTGCCCGCCCGTTGGGTTTCCTGTTCATCATCTTCCTGCTCACCAGTTTCCTCGACAGGGCTATACAGGAGGGTATGTTCTTTGATGGTGTGACCTACGCTGCCATATCAAGAAATCTTGCAATAGGTAAAGGCACCTTCTGGGATGTGTACTTCCGGGGCAACTGGCGGTTTTCAGAACATCCGCCACTGATGTTTGGTATACAGGCACTTTTCTTTAAAGCATTGGGCGACCATTACCTGACTGAACGCTTCTATTGCCTGGTGAGCTGGCTGGTAACCGCATTGCTGATGCAAAAGGTATGGAACAGTGTAAGTACAGATACGAATTACCGTCAATCATTTGTATTCACGCTACTGTGCTGGGGCATTATGCCGACGGTGATGTGGGCATACCCTAACAACCTGCTGGATAGCACAATGGCTATCTTTGACCTGGCAGCGGTAGCCATACTGTACACTACGCTACAATCGGGCAAAGCTTCTGTACTTTCATTTATAGCTGCGGGCAGCATGATATTCCTGGCCACACTCACCAAAGGGCCGGTAGGTATTTTTCCGTTGGGGATGCCTGCTATATACTGGCTGGTATATCGTAAGCCATCGTTGGGTAAAACTATTGTGCTTACCATCGTTTTAGCAGCTACACTTGCTGCTTGTTATGGCCTGTTGCTAACCATACCTGTTGCTAAAGCATGTCTGCAGGAATACCTGAACCAACAGGTGTTAATGGCCTTATCGGGCAAGCGGGAAGTGACCGGTGGCGGACTGGGGCGTTTTGCTATCATACCCGAATTACTATCGCAACTACTACCGGGATTAGGTGCTGTGCTACTGGTGTTTGGTTTATCGAAGCTATTGAAACGAAGTGCTACGGTATTACCTGAACGTAAAAAAGCCTTATTGTTCTTTGTGCTCTTAGCCGTTAGTGCATCGTTGCCTATTATGCTGAGTGTAAAGCAGCGTTCGTTTTACCTGGTGCCATCGTTCCCATATTATGCTATAGCTATTGGTTTGCTGGGCTACCCTTTCTTTGCTGCACTGACAACCAACAATAATATAAAGACATCCGCTATACGCATCATAAATGTGATACTGGTCGTGATTACGCTGGGGGCTACTGCCTACATTGGTACACGGTATGGAAAAATAGGGCGCGATGAAGAACTGGTGAGTGATATGAAAACCCTGCTGCAATATGTGCCGCTGGGCGAACGTGTAGGTGTGTGCAAAGAAATGGACTATGATTTTGCCTTCCTTTCATACCTGCAACGATATAACCGGATGGAGGTGAACCTGGACTACCCTACGGCTACCTACATCTTAGCCGACAAGCAACTATGCCAGGGCAGTTTTAGAGATAGCGTTGTGAACATGGGCTTTAAAGAACAGCCCTATGTATTCAGGAAATACGTATTGTACAGGAAATAGCTTATTCGGGGAGTTCTCCACTGCTTCTGCCCGATAGCAGGTACAGCACCGCCATGCGTATAGCTACACCATTTTCTACCTGGTCGAGGATGATGGACTGCTTGCTATCTGCCGCATCTGAACTTAGCTCTACTCCCCTATTTATAGGGCCGGGGTGCATGATAACAATTTCTCTTTCCAGTGCATCGAGCATATGCTTGTTGATGCCGTAATACAAACCATACTCTCGCAGTGTAGAGAACAATGGCTTATGCTGGCGCTCCAGTTGTATGCGTAGCACGTTGGCTGCATCGCACCACATCAGTGCTTTCTTTACATCATATTCCACCTTTACACCCATGCCTTCTATATGCTTTGGTATCAGTGTGGGCGGGCCTGCTACCATTATCTCCGCACCCAGCTTGCTAAGGCAGTAGATATTGCTCAGCGCTACACGAGAGTGCATAATATCGCCGATGATGGCTATACGTTTACCCTTTACATCACCCAGCCTTTCGCGTATGGAAAAGGCATCGAGCAGTGCTTGTGTAGGGTGTTCATTGATACCATCGCCTGCATTGATAATGCTGGCATCTATATGATTGGCCAGGAACCATGGCGCACCGCTGGCAGAGTGGCGCATTACCACCATATCTACCTTCATGGCCAGTATATTATTTACCGTATCTATCAGGGTTTCGCCCTTAGATACCGATGAACCCGAGGCTGAGAAATTCACCACATCTGCACTCAGGCGTCTTTCTGCCAGCTCGAAGGAGATACGGGTACGTGTAGAGTTTTCGAAGAACACATTGGCTATCGTTGTATCGCGTAGTGTGGGTACTTTCTTTATCTGTCGTTGCAATACCTGCTTAAAATTATCTGCCGTCCGGAAGATGCGGTGTATATCTTCCGTTTGCAGTTCTTTGATACCAAGCAAGTGTTTTACAGATAATGCCATTTGTGTTTTTAAATCTATTTTAGTCAATAAGTACTACTTCGTCTTTTCCATCCTTTTCGTTCCAGTACACCTTCACCTTCTGCGTGATGATGGTATCTACCGTCTGGCCTACATAGTCGGGCTGTATCGGCAGTTCGCGGCTGAAACGGCGGTCTATCAATACCAATAGCTCTACACCTTTTGGCCTGCCAAAGTCTATCAATGCATCCATGGCACTGCGTATGGTGCGGCCGGTGTGCAGCACATCGTCTATCAGTATTACGTTCTTATCTTCTATGCTAAAGGGTACATCCGTTTGCGATGGCACATTCATTTCCTGCCCTGCCTGGTGCACGTCATCGCGGTAAAAGGTAATGTCCAGCTTACCGTAGGGTATCTTCTGCCCTGTTATTCTGCCCAGCAATTCGGCCATACGGTCGGACAGCCATACACCACGGGGTTGTATGCCTATGATAACGGTATCTTTAAATTGAAGGTGGTTCTCAATCAGTTGATGAGCAAGGCGGTGAAGCGTAATGTCTAATTGCTTAGTATCAAGCAGGGTCTTCAAAAGCGCGTGAGATTTACGCAAAAATAATCATCGCAGGCCGAATGTCAAAATGATGATGGATATGTGCCAAAACAAAACCGCCCTGCGGGTGCAGAGCGGCTTATTTATTTTCGGGGTAAGCTACTGATTACTCAGCACTTACTTTACCTTTTGATTTAGATACTACTTCCTCTTCGATATTGCGCGGAGCAGGTGCGTAGTGGCTGAACTCCATTACTGAAGATGCACGGCCTGAAGACAGTGAACGCAGCTGAGTAACGTAACCGAACATTTCGCTCAGTGGCACTTTGGCTTTGATCACCTGCAGGTTGTTACGGCTGTCCATACCTTCCAGCATAGCGCGACGACGGTTAAGGTCACCTGTTACATCACCCATGTATTGGTCAGGAGTAGTTACCTCTACCTTCATGATAGGCTCCAGCAGTACAGGTTTTGCTTTGCGGCCTGCCTCACGGAAACCAGCCTTAGCACAAAGCTCGAATGACATAGAGTCAGAGTCAACCTGGTGGAAAGAACCGTCGAAGATGCGGATACGCATGTTTTCAACAGGGAAACCAGCCAGAGGACCAGTTACCATAGAAGCTTCAAAACCTTTTTGTATCGCAGGGATAAACTCACGAGGGATAGAACCACCGAAGATATCGTTTACGAACTGGTAAGAACCCTTACCTTCTTTCAGGAACTCTTCATCAGCAGGTCCGATCTCGAATTGGATATCGGCGAACTTACCACGACCACCCGTTTGCTTTTTGAAAGTTTCACGGTGTGATATCTGCATTGTGAAAGCTTCTTTGTAAGCAACCTGAGGCGCACCCTGGTTGATCTCAACTTTGAACTCGCGTTTCATACGGTCAACGATGATTTCCAGGTGCAGCTCACCCATACCTTTCAGGATGGTTTGGCCGGTAGCTTCGTCCGTTTTTACACGCAGTGTAGGGTCTTCTTCTATCAGTTTAGCGATAGCCATACCCATTTTATCAACGTCGGCCTGTGTTTTAGGCTCGATAGCGATTTCGATTACCGGCTCTGGTATGAACATGTTTTCCAGAACGATCGGGTGTTTTTCATCGCACAGGGTATCACCTGTTTTGATGTCTTTGAAACCAACAGCAGCACCGATATCACCTGCTTCGATGAAATCTATCGGGTTTTGCTTGTTAGCGTGCATCTGCATGATACGGCTGATACGCTCGTTTTTACCACTGCGCACGTTCAGTACATAGCTACCTGCATCCAGGTGGCCGGAATATGCACGGAAGAACGCCAGGCGGCCTACGAAAGGATCGGTCATGATCTTGAACGCCAGGGCAGCAAATGGTTCTTTAGCATCTGGTTTACGCAGCAGTTCAGCACCGGTATCAGGGTCTGTACCTTTGATAGCCTCGATATCTACCGGGCTGGGCAGGTAACGGATAACCGCATCCAGTGCAGTTTGTACACCTTTATTTTTGTAAGCGCTACCGCACAGCATTGGGATGATGCTCAGGTCGATAGTAGCTTTACGTACTGCTTCGTGTATCTCCGTTTCAGAGATGCTGTTCGGGTCTTCGAAGAATTTCTCCATCAGGTGCTCATCGTATTCAGCTACTGCTTCTACCAGTTGAGCCCTCCATTCGTTCGCTTCTTCCACCATATCAGCAGGGATTTCGCCCTCTGTATAGGTCATACCTTGTGTAGCATCATCCCATATGATAGATTTCATACGGATCAGGTCAACCACACCTTTAAAGTTATCTTCCGCACCGATAGGCAATTGCAGTGGTACAGATTTAGCACCCAGCATATCGCGCACCTGCTGCACCACCATCAGGAAGTCAGCACCGATACGGTCCATTTTGTTTACGAAACCGATACGTGGTACACGGTAACGGTTTGCCTGGCGCCATACTGTTTCAGATTGAGGTTCTACACCGTCAACCGCAGAGAACAGGGCAACAAGGCCATCCAGTACACGCATAGAACGCTCTACCTCTACGGTAAAGTCAACGTGGCCCGGAGTATCGATGATATTGAATTTGTATTTTTTAGATTCTGCTATTGGTTTACCCTGTACGGTAGGGAACTGCCAGAAGCAGGTAGTGGCAGCAGAGGTAATAGTGATACCACGCTCTTGCTCCTGTGCCATCCAGTCCATAGTAGCTGCACCTTCGTGCACTTCACCTATTTTGTGGTTCACACCTGTGTAATAAAGAATACGTTCTGTGGTCGTGGTTTTACCGGCGTCGATGTGCGCTGCAATACCGAAGTTGCGCTGTAACCGTAAGTCTGCCATTTTGTGTTTAAATTATAAATTTAGATTATTGCTTTTCAAAATCGAGGTGCGAAGGTAAGTAAATAATATGATAATTACACAATTTCGTAATGGCTGCAAACGCCATTTTTTACCCTTCCATTGCACTGCCTGCCTAAGCTGCTGGTATTAAATAAATATTACCAATACACCGATTACCCCACTCCCCTTCCGGCATATTGTTTTTAACAGTTTTATAATAACGTATGGTGATAAATTTGTTACACATAACCATATAAAAATAGAAACAAGGATATATATGAAATCAAGAATCATCCCCGTCATTCTTACAGCGGCGCTTACCTCGGTAGGTACTTTGTATGTAGCCGGCCGTTTCGCAGACCGCAACCCATATTTTACTGCGCATGAAGCACCCAGCCATAACCAAAGCGCTTATGCAGCCTACACCGCCAATACCGGTGGCAGAATGGCACCTGCCGACTTCCAGTTGGCTGCCGAAAACTCGGTAAAAGCTGTAGTACATATTAAAACACAGACCAAGGCAAGAACCGTAGTAGTGCAAGACCCGTACGGAGATGATTTCTTCGGGCAGCTATTTGGCCAGAGGCAATATTACCAGCCACCCCAAAAGGGTTCAGGTTCGGGTGTCATTATTTCCCCCGATGGGTATATTGTAACCAATAACCACGTGGTAGCCAATGCCGATGAGGTGACGGTAACCTTTAACGACCGCTATACCGCTACCGCCAAGCTGATAGCTACCGACCCATCCACCGATATTGCCATACTGAAGGTAAACGAGAAGAACCTGCCCTACCTGGAATTTGGTAATTCAGACGATGTGAAGCTGGGGCAATGGGTGCTGGCCGTGGGTTACCCGCTGACGCTGGATGCTACGGTGACAGCCGGTATCGTAAGTGCCAAGAGCCGTTCTATAGGTATCAACAGGTCGCAATCGGGCACACCGGTAGAGTCGTTTATACAGACAGATGCTGCGGTAAACCCCGGCAATAGTGGTGGTGCACTGGTAAATACCGATGGGCAACTGATAGGCATCAACTCGGCTATAGCCTCGCCAACAGGCTCATATGCAGGTTATTCATATGCTATTCCTGCTAATATAGTACGGAAGGTAACGAACGACCTTGTGGAATTTGGTAAGGTGCAACGTGGTTTCCTGAGTGTATCGCTGATAGACCGGAAGATGGCGACACCCGAACAGCTTACCGCATTGGGCATAGACCGTACCGATGGTGTATTTATAAATGGTGTAGACCCCAGCCGTGGTGCCGGTAAGGCAGGCTTGAAAAAGGGCGACTTCATTACCCATGTGAATGGCACACCGGTAAGTACCGAACCACAACTACAGGAACAAGTAGCCCGCTATCACCCCGGTGATAATGTGAGTGTTACCTACCTGCGCAATGGTGTTAGCAAAACGGTAAGCGTACAGCTGACCACACTGGATGGTTCTACCAAAATGACGACCGAACCTGCACAACAGGTAGATAATACCTTAGGTGCTTCTATGCGGTCATTGACAAGTGAAGAAAAAAGTAAATATAACGTAAGCAACGGCGTGGTAGTGACCAACGTGGGCAAAGGCACCCTGGCCAGTACCGAAATGCCCAATGGCTTTGTGATAACCACCGTGAATGATGTGCCGGTAAAAAGCACCGAGGATATACAGCGCATTATAGCCAACAGCAACGGGAATATACAGATAGGTGGTATACGCCCCGGCTACAAGGGTATGTATTATTATGGTATCCGTGGGCTGAAACAGGCAAGCGAAGAGTAAACGTTTTTTTAGTGCCTATATATAATAACAGAGCGCATATAGCTGTACCCGAAGGGGTATGGCTATATTGCTATTAAGGCGAAAGCTATTGCAGGCAACGTAAAAAGAACTATTTTCAACCCCTTATTGCAACATTTTTGGCACGTTATTATTAAAGCGTGACAGAATGATTATTTTTGCAAACCCAAATTGAAACATAGATAGTGAGACCCGTTTATATTACACGTCTTTCAAAATTTTTACCTAACGGACCGGTAGCCAACGATGAGATGGAGAGTGTGCTGGGTATGGTAAATGGCAAACCGTCAAAAGCACGGGCCATAGTGTTGCGAAACAATGGCATTAAAACACGCTATTACGCTTTTCGCGATGGCAAGAGCACCCATACCAATGTAGAAATGGCTGCCAACGCCATCAGGGGTTTGTTTGACGAAAAGATAACGATAGATAAAGCAGAGATACTGGCCGTAGGCACCAGCTCTCCCGAACAGGTAATACCTTCTCACGGCTCTATGGTGCATGGCGCACTGGATATGGGCAGGCGTGTAGAGCTGATATCGGCTATGGGCACTTGCTGCAGCAGTATGCAGGCGCTGAAGTATGCCTATATGGCCATAGCATCGGGCATGGCAGATACGGCCATAGGTTGCGGTTCTGAAAAGATGAGCACCTGGATGCACGCCTCACGCTTTCAGCCGGAGGCAGAGAACCTGGCCAAACTGGAAGAGAATGGGTACATAGCTTTTGAAAAAGACTTTCTGCGCTGGATGCTGAGTGATGGTGCTGCTGCTGCGCTGATACAGTCGGAACCGAATAAAGACGGCCTTTCTTACCGTATAGAATGGCTGGAGACCACCTCCTTTGCCAATGAACTGGAAACCTGTATGTATGCAGGCGCTACCAAAAATGAAGAAACGGCAGAACTGACCGGCTGGAACGACCATGCTATAGAAGACTGGACGAACGAGAGCATCTTTTCTGTGAAACAAGATACCCGCCTGCTGGGCGAAAACATTGTGCCGAAAGGTGGTGTATACCTGGCAGAGCTGATGGCGAAGCACAACCTGACGGTAGATATGGTAGACTACTACCTGCCCCACATGTCGAGCGAATTCTTTAAACACCAGATATATAAGTACCATGCTGAAATAGGTATGGATATACCATTTGAAAAATGGTTTTACAACCTGCCGAAGGTGGGCAACGTAGGTAGCGCATCGGCCTACTTTATGTTGGAAGAAATGCTGAACACAGGTAAAGTGAAGAAAGGCGACCGCCTGCTGGTGATGGTGCCCGAAAGCGCCCGCTTCTCTTACGCATACATGTACCTAACCGTAGTTTAAACAACAGCATGAAGCCTCGTATCCTTGTATTGTATTATACCCAAAGCGGACAACTGCGCGATATTCTCAACAGCATCACGTCCGACATCAGGGATAAGGCCGATATAGATTTTGTACCACTAACACCCGTAGTGCCCTATACCCTGCCGTGGAAGGCATCGAAATTCTTCGATACCATGCCCGAGACGGTGCAGCATATACCCATAGCCATGAACCCGCTGCCTGAAAGCATTAAGGCACAACACTACGACCTGGTGATATTCGGACATCAAACATGGTTCCTCAATCCTTCATTACCTATCTCATCCTTCCTGCAAAGCGAAGATGCACAGATACTGAAGGGTAAACCCGTAATAACCGTAAATGGCTGCCGAAATATGTGGCTGCACAGCCAGGAGAAACTGAAAGAATACTTCCTGAAAATAGGGGCTAACCTCGTTGGCAACATTGTGCTGACGGATACTAACCCTAATATCATTTCCGTACTCACGGTGATACGCTGGTCGTTCAAGGGTAAGAAGGAAGCATCAGGACTGCTACCTGCTGCCGGTGTGCAGGATAATGACATCAGGCGTGCATCGCGCTTTGGTATGCCCATTTTTCGACACCTGGCAGAAAACAAACTTGGCAGCCTGCATAAAGAACTGCTGCTGATGGGTGCCATACACCTGAAGCCCGGGCTGATAATACTGGAACGCCGTGGTGTCACCAACTTTCGCAAATGGGCTAAATACATACGCGAGAAAGGCGGCCCCGGTGCCCCCGAAAGGCAAGGCCGTGTTACCTTCTTCAAGCGCCTGCTGATAGTAGCCATCTTTATACTCACACCCATCTCATCGCTCACCGCATTTATACAACTGCAACTGCAACGCCGCAGCCTGCTGAATGATGTAGAATATTTTAAAGGACTGGATTATACAGAGGGGAAATTCTAAATACTAATTTCTAAATCCTAAAAAGGCTTTTCTTATAACACCCCTAATTCCTAATCCCTAATTCCTAATTCCCAACAAGTCGCAATTCCCCCTTCAATTAGTCGCGATGGCACACTATTGGTGTCGGTTATCCGCTGCATCTTTGTATCGTACATACAACGAAGGGAAACCAATTACATAAACACTAAAAACACCAATTATGCAAAGGCTACAATTTGAAACAACCATCAATGCACCACGCGAAAAAGTATGGAGCGCACTTTGGGATGATGCCAACTACCGCGAATGGACCAGCGCATTTTCACCCGGCTCGCATGCCCGTACCGACTGGGCAAAGGGCAGTAAAGTACTATTTCTGGATGGTGAAGGGAAAGGCGGCATGGTATCGCGCATTGCCGATAATGTGCCGAATGAATACATGTCGATAGAACACCTGGGCGAAATGAGGGATGGTGTGGAAGATACCACCAGCGATAAGGTGAAAGCATGGAAAGGCGCTATGGAAAACTACACCCTGAAAGATGTAGATGGCAAAACCCACCTGACCATCGATACCGATATGGCAGATGATTATGTTGATATGATGAAAGGCATGTGGCCTAAAGCCCTTGCCAAACTGAAAGAAGTAGCGGAAAGAAACTAACCACACCTAACACTATGCAAACCACACAAGATGCCTGCTACATGCGGGCATTTTTTTGTTGTGATACCCCTACTATCGTCATTGCGCCCCCCACTCGCGTCATTGCGAGGAGCGTTAGCGACGTGGTAATCTCACGAAAACATGGGTAAGCGTTATGGCTGTATATCATCCCACAGGTCGCGCCACACAGGATTAAAAGCATCTATCAATTTTTCTTTATGCTTACGTGCACGGTCCTTCAATTTCTTTTCAGCAGCTATGGCTTCTTCTATACGGTCGAAGCCGGTATAATACACCAGCATACTGCAATTATACTTTGCTGTAAAACAATTGGGGTCAACCCTGTTTCGATGTGCTGATACGCGATTGTAAAGATTTGAAGTAACACCAATATACAAAGTAGCCCTGTTGGGAGAACACATAATATACAGCATACCGCCTCTTTGCATGGGCTAAAGATAAGCACAACCACCACACCGTCATAGCGAAGGAAGTATTTGCGAAGGCAAATATGTACTGTGGCTATCTCACGATAACACGGAGTAACGTAACACTTATGTCGTGAGATTACCACGTCGCTAACGCTCCTCGTAATGACGGGGAAGGGGGAAGTGAGCTCCATGCAATGACGCTAAGAGTAAGCTAAAAAAATATTTTTTTGTTATTATTAAAATACACGTAATATTGCTATGTAAATTTACGGCGGTGGGCAGGACACGAACCCACCATTATCCTAAAAACAGCCAGTGTTGAAAGTACGGTGCTGACTTGTAACAGCACGAACGGGTGACGACCCTACCCAATATACGTCGCAAGGTCTACACGCCCTTACCCAAAGTGTTTTACAGGCAACAGTTACGTTGCAATTTTACTTTCATTTATTGTTTAAACCTTTTCAAGTAACCATTGGGAGGGATAAAAAAAACGCATATCCTGTTCCCAACAAAATCACCATTTTATGTTTGATAATAGTAACGATAAACCTAACCAAGAGCAGCCACAGAAGCTGCCTACGATATATGATAACCCGCAGATAGACCTTGCTGCACTCCACGCACGGGTAGATGAACTGGCCAAGCGTGCCAGTTATCACAAGGGCTTATTTATAGTAATGCAGGGTAATGAATGGCTGGAACAAGCCAGCAAGCGACCCATACCTACCATGCTTTTCAGCGAGTATTGGCACGAGGGGGAACTGTGCATACTGTTTGCAGATACCAACGTGGGTAAAAGTATACTGGCGGTGCAGATAGCCGATAGTATCAGTACGGGCAAAGCCATACCGGGCTTTAAACTGGAAGCACAGGCACAGCCGGTAGTGTACTTCGATTTCGAGTTGTTCGACAAGCAATTTGAAGCAAGGTATAGTATCAATTATACGCATCATTATCATTTTGACAAACACTTCTACCGTGCGGAGATAAACCCTGAAACCGAAGTGCCCGACCACTTTGACGACTTTGAGGAATACCTGCACTTCTCGCTGGAAAAGACGATACAGGAAACGGGTGCCAAGGTGCTGGTGATAGACAACCTGACCTACCTGAAGAACGAAACGGAACGCGCCAAAGATGCACTGCCCCTGATGAAGCAGCTAAAGGCACTGAAAGCCCGCTATGGCCTCAGCATCCTCGCCCTTGCCCACACCCCCAAGCGCGACCTGTGCAAACCCATGACCCGTAACGACCTGCAAGGCAGCAAGATGCTCATCAACTTTTGCGATAGTAGTTTTTGCATAGGCGAAAGCCAGGGCGATAAAAGCATCCGCTACCTGAAGCAGATAAAGGCACGCGCCACCGAGATAAAGTACGACACCGAAAACGTGCTCCTCTGCCGCATAGAAAAGCCGCACAACTTCTTGCAGTTCTCTACCGCGGGGGTGAGTAGTGAAAGGGAGCATTTGAAAACGGCTGAGGAAGGAGAACGTGAGTTCTTAGTACAAAGGGCGAAAGACTTATATAATGATGAAGGCTACACCCAAAAAGAAATAGCTGAAATGCTGGGTATAGGTGCGGCTACCGTTAACCGTTATATTAATTCCTGACGTTCCAAAAATTCCACCATTCCACTTGTTCCACTATGGAATGAGTGGAATGAATGGATTAATTTAACTTTAGAAAACATCTAATTTTATGCAAGACTTTACAGAAAAGTTTCTAAGCCTCGTTAAAATAGCACCAGAAAATACACACCGCATAAATTTCGATAGCCCTGGATACGTGATAGTAAAAGATATTGAGATTGATACTTTCATTATTAATCATAGCATATTTAACGTTGAATTTTATGATTGTGAGTTTAAAGAGCATATAACGAATGTAAGCTTCACTCATTGCACCTTTAAAAACTGCAAATTTTCTGCTATAATATCTTTCGGAAAGTTTAGATTATGTCAATTTGACAATTGTGAATTCTCAAGTTGCTATATAACGCAATTAGGTCTTTTTGACACTACAATGTCAAATACACGATTTAACAATTGTATTCAGCTACAACAAATCGACTTTGTAGGTTGTACATTCTTCAATTTAAATTTTGAAAATTCAGAACTGCTTGAATGTAGTTTTTCAGCATTTCTATTTTTATATCCTCCCGCATTGACATTCAGCAAGTGTAGACTAACAGCATGTCAATTTAGTAACTCCTCTCTTAATCTATGCTCATTTTCAGACACTTTATTTATTGATAATTCATTTATTGGGTGCACTTTGAATGAATATACATTTCGCAATGGTTGTCAAATCGAACACGGTGTTATAAATAAGATTGATTTACAAACTATACTACATAGCTCCTTAAATCAAGAATCTTTAAATCTATTTGGTATAACTAATTCAGATGCTAAGGAATATGTCAAAGAATTGACGACAGAATTAAAATTCCAAAGTGTTTTTATTTCCTATAGTTTCAATGACAACTTTTTCGCTAAAAGTCTTAATGAAAAAATAAGGCAACGGGGATTAAGTACTTTTCTTTGGGAAAATGATGCTCCTGGCGGTAAACGTCTTAAGAAAATCATGAAAGAATATATTCATAAACATGATAGAGTATTGTTTATTGCTTCGGAAAACTCATTAAAATCCCAGGCATGTCATTTTGAATTGTCAGAAGCGAGGAATATTCAGGATAAAGAATGGAAAGATGTTTACTTTCCTATACATATAGATGACTACCTTTTTAAACTTGAGAAAGACGATATACGACCCAAAGAGAACAGAGATGAATACTGGAAGAATATCGAGGAGATAAAGGACTTTAACTCAGTAGATTTCTCTGCATTCAAAAGCAATTACGAAAATAACCCTGAATTTGACGAGAAGGTATCAAAACTTGTAAAAGACTTAAGAGTATAAATTCCACATATTCCACTCATTCCATAGTGGAACAAATGGAATGCTGGAATTTTCGGAACGTCATTACGAGGAGCGCAGCGACGTGGTAATCTCAAGGCATGAGTGTTTACTCGCGTTGTACTACCCCACATTTCGTGAGATTGCCACGCTATCGCTCGCAATGACGCGAATAGGTGTTATGTAGCCTCCTCCCTACCCTCCTCCGCAGAGGAGGACACGTTACGCACTATCCCCCTCATAGAGGGGGTGCAGGGGGAGGAACACTCGTGGCAGAAAAGCCCAGTAGCGAAATACAGATGCAGTGAGTGACACAATTCAAGCCAAATAGTTGTACATTTGTTCATAACAAAAACCTATCTATAAAACACCATCACCGGATAGCTATAAACCACCAGCATATACCAGCCGATAGCACTATCTGCAATATCCAGTACAGCCATTTGTTACTCACGTAATACAATAAGAAATCGCAACCAATGAAAACAATTACATACACCATGCAAGAGAGAAATACACCAAAGTCCATTTTAGACCGCGATGCTATACTGGCATATGCAAACACAGTACCTGCGAGAAATCTTAAAGGGGTTATCTGTTTCAGTACTTCCTTCACCGTTTAAATATAATTACTCAAAACCAAACTCTAAAATCAAATCCACCATGAAACACCCATTCACACTGGAGCCTTATAAGGGCACCGGCACGCGTTATGTTTGTCCCCAATGCGGGCAGAAGCAGATGTTTGTACGCTATATAGATGCCGCTACGGGCGCGCACCTGGCCCCACATGTAGGCCGTTGCAATCGCGAGGTAGCTTGTGGGTATCACTACAAACCCAAGCAGTACTTTGCTGAAAATCCGAATCTGGAAATAAATACTAAATCCGAATTTCTAAATCCTAAAAAGAAGAAACACCAGTCCCCGATTACGAATTCCACCATACCCTTCAGCACCGTGCAGGAAACCATGTGTTGCTATGGCGATAATCATTTTGTGCGTTTTCTCCATACCCGTTACCCGCAGGCGGTGGTAGATGCGGTGGTGCAGCGCTACTGCATCGGCACGCATCATTACTGGGATGGCGGTACGGTCTTTTGGCAAATAGATGCGCTGGGTGTGGTGCGTACGGGAAAGGTGATGTTGTACAATCCCGCTACGGGCAAGCGTTTCAGGCAGCCGCACAGTCATATCCACTGGATGCACAGCATAATGGGTGGTGATGATTACCGGTTGAAACAATGCCTGTTTGGCGAGCACCTGTTGCCGGGCAATACCCTGCCCATAGCCATTGCCGAGAGCGAGAAGACGGCCATACTGGGTAGCATACACATGCCGCAATACCTGTGGCTGGCCGCAGGCAGCCTTAGCAATCTTACAACAGAAAAATGTAAACACATCGGCAACCGACCCATCACCCTCTTCCCCGATGCAGGTGCTATAGCCCGCTGGAGCGCCATTGCCGCTACCCTGCCCAATTGTACGGTAGATACCAGTATAGAGCAACTGATGCATGGTTGTGATGGCTGTGATATGGCAGATTATTGGCTGGCTGCGTAATATCTATGCGGCTTGATTTGTGTCACTCACTGCATCTGTATTTCGCTGCTGTACAAGCTCGTCATTACGAGGAGCGATAGCGACGTGGTAATCTCAAGGCATGAGTGTTTACTCGCGTTGTACTATCCCACATTTCGTGAGATTGCCACGCTATCGCTCGCAATGACGCGAGGGGTGCTTACCCCAAACACAAAAGCCGCGGCACAAACCACGGCTCTTTTTATATCTTAAACTAATCAACCAATCACTACCGAATATACCCCAGCAGCTTCAGCATGCTTTGGGCGCTTTGTTCTTTGGCGTAGAGCCAGTCTTCCAGTTCGCCATTCTTGTTATACTCTACCACTACGTGCTTGGGCGATGGTATCATGCAGTGTTTGATACCGCCATATCCTGCCAACTGGTCTTGGTACGCACCGGTGTGGAAGAAGCCTATGTATAGCGGCTCTGCACCTTTATCTTTATCTATCTTGGGCAGGAACACGGCATTGATGTGCTCTTCGCTGGTATAGAAATCGTGGCTATCGCAGGTCAGTCCGCCAAGGTGCACTTCCTGGTATTCCTTATCCCATTTATTAATAGGCAGCATCAGGAATTTTTCACCTATACCCCATGTATCGGGCAGCGTGGTAATGA
>CABHOP010000074.1 GCA_902168085.1 uncultured Bacteroides sp. | reverse complement strand
TTTTTTCAAGCAGAAGACGGCATACGAGATTCGCCTTAGTCTCGTGGGCTCGGAGATGTGTATAAGAGACAGCCCAGTGTATCATATACTGCGGTAACAGGCTTGTAGCTGAAATAATATTTACGTGCGGGCAATGAGCCCCCGTTATAAGTCCATAAATCAAAACCGGAAGCACTGGCACCTGAAGCATCAGCCGTGTAATGCCGCACAGTATCTATTTGCCCTGTGGCATTGTATATCCATTCATCCAGTTGCCCTGTCTGCCAGTTGCCGCTGCTGTTTTTGTTACGCATTTCGTAACGCTGCAGCCCATTCGTATTATAGGCATACAGGTATTGCTCATACATAACCCACCCCGCAGTATTACTATAGCCTTCCACCTGCTTTTCTACCAGGTTGTTGTTAGCATATATATACCGGGTACGGTAAAGCGCTACGGCATACAACCACCGGTACTCATACAACACACGGCCGGCAGCATCAAATTCATAGCCATATTTCAGCTGATTTCTAAATGTGGTATCACTATCTGGTATCTCCCGTAGTATGGTATCTTTGCGGCCTTGTGCATCATAATGGTAGCTATATCTTTTACTGCATTTCATATCCGGGCCGCAATACAGCACCGTATCGCAAGGCAGGGTTTCTGCATCAAACTGTTCAGCAGTGCCTATGTTCCGGTTGGCAGCATTGTAGATGATCAATGCTGTATCCATCAGTTCCCTGTCTTCACCAATGGGCCCTTCCAATGTTAGGGAAACCGCACGCAAACGATTGGGCTGGGCATACAATACATTATAGGTGCATAACAGTATTACAAATAAAATAAGGGTTCTTTTCATAGAAGTTTATCGGTTAGGTAGTGCTAAGCTACAATATGCTGTGCAAATCATTTGTCATAAAACACTCACTACCACCCGCGGTTGACGGTGAAGTATTGCGCGGTGGCATCGGTGCCATTGCTGACAGTAAGGGTATAGCTGCCGGGCAGCCAGTCGGAGGCACGTATGGTGTGCCGGGTGCTGCCCTGTCCTTGCCATTGGCCTGTTTGCTTGCCGGTGGCATCGTGTACCGTTATGGTATAGGGTTGTTTGGTTTTGGTTTTCACATCTACTTTCAGCACATCGCGCACTTGTGTTAGCGGCAGTGTTATGCTGATGTGCTTGCTCTGCGGTAAGGGTGGTATAGGTATAGGTACAGGTTCGTAGAAATAGGTTTCGCCAACGTAGTCTTCCTCAAAAGGCTCTACCCATTTCGAAAGCCAGTCATCGGTGTTGTAGGTTTTCATATTATGAATGGTATCGGCACCGAATGTTGTAATGAGTGTTGTATCATTCTTATATGCATACACTACCCGTGTTATACTTTTGTAAGAATTGCCAATGTAGCTAAACTGGCTATCGCACACCGGCCGGCCTTCCATATCATAGGTGAATATATTACCGTTCTCTGACGAGGGGGAATAGAGTGCTGTATCGCCCGACTGATAACGATAACTTGTTCTACGCCCGTCTTGATAGGTATTGATGGATTTGTAGAGCAATATATAGCCGGTATCATTCCAACCCCAGTTTTCATATACGGTATTATTACCCGCACTGTCATACATATACATCCCTTTGCTGCGAATGGCCCAACCTTTAGACGTACGCCATTTTAAAACAGATGACAGCAATCTGCCCTTATCATCATATGCATACAATGTCAACATAGGCATTTCAGACAGGCCTTCTTTTATCGTATCTGCCTGCGATACTATATTGCCTTTATCATACTCCCACTGCAGCATAAAAGCCGTATCCCAGTCAGCCGTTTCATTCTTTTTGTACAATGCTATATGCCTGCGCTTATGGCCATCCGCATCGTATGTGTAAAGGTCTTTACCACATTCCATCATGCGCGTGTTCAACAAGGCTGTCAGCACGCTGCTATCTATTTGCTTCTGCTTATTATAATGCAATACCTCTGTGCGTACATGCCTGCCCCTCACATGCTCTATTATCGTATCATACAGCAGCCTGCCCTCATACATGTCATCAAAGTTTCCCGTAGCCATGTTGCCTGTTTTATATTTCAGCCATGTAGTATCTGCTATCGCTTCCCCATAGTTCTTGTGGGCTACCATCACCAGCCGCGCGGGCTGTGCATGCAGTGTGGCTGTAAGGAGCAGCAGGTATAGTATGGGTAGCAACATTTTCATAGCGGTACTACTAAGCTACAAAACGCATTACAATACACCCGTCATAAAAACAAATACAGCACAGGCATGAATACCTGTGCTGCTCGTTATTAGGGGGATGTATAGAGGCTTAGCGTGCTATTATAAATGGTGTAGCTGTTTTTTCACGGCCATTGCCTACCGAAAGGATGTACGTGCCTGCCTGCAGGTCGCCCACGGGTAGGGTGCGTGTAGCGGCACCTGTTTCCTGCCACTGGCGCAGCACGGCACCCGTAGTGCTGTAGATGGCCACCGTGTATGGCTGCGGTTGCTGCATGCTCACTTTTATATGCAGCATATCGGTAGCAGGGTTGGGATACAGGCTCACACCTATGGTGCCCGCCGTTTTAGTAGCTACACCCATAAAGCTGCTGTAGTAATATTTATAGTCATAATTGCCCAAGCCATAGGCCCATGTACCGGCAGTGTAGTTTTGTGTATGCCAGCGGGTCAATTGCCCCAGGCTATTGTAGGTATTCACCGTGCGCATGGTGGTATCCATGCTGCTGCCCGTCCAGGTGCGCAGTATGGTCGTATCGCGCAGGTTGGCGGTGTAGTGCATCGTGCTGACGGTATATAGGTCGTACACGCTGTTGGTAATGTTCCACTGGTAATTGCTATCGGCCACCATATTATGGGCACCATCGTACAGGTATATATAGCGCACCCAGTTTTGCCATGCACCGCTTATCCATTGCTTGTGTATATAGCTGGTCATGTTGTTACTGGCATCGTAGGCATATTCTACCAGGTTGGTGTTTTCATAAGCGCCGGTACCATTGTTCCAGCTTTCCGACTGTTGCGATAGCTGGTTGTTATTGCCATCATAGGTATAGGTATTGCGCGAGTAAGGTTTCCACGCGCCCGCACCGGCAGGGTCCCATACTTCGTAGCGGTATTCGGTCATGTTGCCACCCGCAAATACATATATGCGTTTCGACTGGTTTACATACGTGCTCGTCGCCGTGTTGTAAGACTGGTACATACTTTCCGTAAGGTTGCCGCCCGTGTAGGTATTGGTATGCTTGCCCAAGGGCTGCAGGCTGCTGGTGCTGGTGTTGTAGGTATAGTCGATGGTCATCGTGCGGTTGTTGCTGCCATCGTAGGTATGGACGGTCATATCCTGTGTGTACCATGCCCCCGTCATAGGCGGGTCTTTGCGCTGTATCAGGATGGTATCCCTGCGGCCACCGGCACCCAGGCGATATATGCGGCGTTCAAACTCGTAGTAGCCCGTGCCCGACTGGTAGAGCACACGCACCGTCGTGTCATTCTTCAGGCTGTCGTACTGGTAGGCCTGTGCATCGCCGCCATAGCCATTGCCCGCGGCATACAGCATACGCGCCGTATCATAAGGCACCATCGTGCCGCCGCTATAGGTAAGGACGTGTGTGCCCACCAGGCGGCTTTGCTGGGCCGTGGCCGCTATGCCGCAAAGCAGCACCAGGGCCATAAGTGTAAAGTGCTTCATCATACAAAAAGGTTAAGAGAGGTTTGGATTATATCAGCACAAAACTACCCCCGCTGCCCACCCTGCCCTATACCCGCTAAGCGGTAAAAAACACTACGTACCAGCACGGATGCAGCAACCTTTTTTCGCGGCATAAGATTTTATTAACAATTATTCCACAAAATTTTCGTATATTCATTCATCACCCCAAAAAAGAAGAACACATGAAGTACATCAACAACACTATCGACAAACATGGCGGCGTGGCCATACTGGGCGTAACCCTTTTTGCCTGCACCCTCGCATTTTCCATCATCACACTGCTGTATACGGCATAAGAGACACTAAACCGATTTTTACGATACACACAAGAAAGCCCTCCGTTATGGAGGGCTTTTGCTATACTAATGTGAGGGATGTTTATATCTCTTATGCTTTCTTTACGCGCACAGCCACCGGGCCTTTAGGGCCTTTCTCTATCTCAAACGTCACTTTATCGCGCTCTTTCAATTGAAAATCGAGGTTGCTGGTATGCACAAAGATGCTTTCCTGGGTCTTCAGATCGTTGATGAAGCCATAGCCCTTCTTATCGTCAAAAAACTTCACAACACCCGTACGCACCAGTTCCGCTGGGTCTACAGGCACACTCTGTGCCGCACCCAGTACAATGTCTTCAACGTTTATTTCCTTTTTCTTCTTCTTAGGGTCTGGCGGAGTGTCTACGATGTTGCCATCCTCATCCAGGTAGGCCATCATTTCGTCCAGTCCTTTGCCCTTGTTGTTGTTGGCCTTGCGTTCGGCCTTCTTTTCTTCCTTGTCTTGAGCTTTCTTCTTTTTCTTGTTTTCACGATCTTTTTTACCCATCGTCATCTGCGCCATACTTACCTATAAAAATTTTTGGTGAGCCACAAAGGTCGGAATAATATATGAGAATACCCGATAAAGTATTGGAAACCATAAACACAGCCTATACCCGCATAGCCCAAACCCGCATGGGGACTGCTTTTGTTACCGGCTGAGGGATGGCTATGGAGCTTGATTTGCGTCGCACACTTGTGCTATATTTCGTTGGTGGGCTTAAAAATGGCTACTTGCCGATCAGCCGCAACGTTTCGACATAAGGAACGTGTGTAGCCTTACCGTCTTTTAATATAATGAGTTGCGGTGTTGGTATTTCTATAGCTTTGGCTACTTCTCCATCCATTTTATCGCTAATAAAGTAAAAGAATACATCTTTTACACAAGGATAATCATTCTTATAACGTACAGATGTTGGTAATAGTGATAAATAATCTTTACTACTAAAAGATATCATATAAGCTGTATCCACCTTTTGCTGCTTGAAATATTCACACAGTTGACCAAAGCAGCCGAGACAACTTTTGGCTGAAACCAACATGAAAACCTTATTACCTTTTAGGTAACTCTTAGCCGTATCATCATTTAAATCATACAGATTGTTAATTACCTTATCGGCAAACGTATTTTGCGCATAACTTTTGCCAGTAATAGATATCGAAACAAGCAAGAGGCTTAGTAAGTGTATTCTAAAAGATGCCATTTATAACCACTCTTTTTGTTATTCTTAAATATTTTTTCCATTATATCCTCTGTCTTGCCTTTTTCGAAATATAGCTTGCTTAATGTAGTTCCTACATAGACTTTGCCATTTTTAAAGTAAGGCATATTACCAGCGCCTACATTCAAATTCACCGTAACTAGATCTTCCTGTTTTGTTATTTGTAGAGGGATACTACACACCCATTTTTTATATTCTTTAATTGTTTTTCCAGTTTTTGCATTAACAATATAAAAGTCAACTTTGTTATCTATATATTCCGGTCTCGATACACATACACCAATAACATCCTCCGCAATACAATAAACATTAGCGACAAAAGAATACCCTAGCGAAAAACTATCTATAATTTTCGTTATATACTTTTTGTCAATTATGTTGGCACTATAAAACTTATCAATTGAATCCTTTTCTATTGTTGCTAGGAGGCTGTCAATATGCTTCTTATTGAATAAGACAAGCGAATCCGATTCGTTTGCAAAAGCGATATTTTTCTTTACGTCTGTAACAGAAAATATTGAGGACGCTTTCTTAGAAATTAGACTAAGGTCGAAATCGTATTGCCATATTTCCCCATTAAGTGGTGTGATTACATAAATCCTATCATTTGAAACCGTAATGTTATTGTAATTAAGATGAGACAGCACAACTCCGGGAAATTCACTAAAATATTCCTTAATAAATTTTTTAGTTTGTATGTTAAAAAGAGACATATACAATCCTGCATCCCTGCTAAAGGGATTATAATTATATATTACAGACATTAATACAATGCTGTCATTCAAAAAATGACAATTCCGGTATGGTGGTATTTTTTTAAAAGGTTTAAGCACAAAATCTTGCGGTATATCTATATTTACTGTACCCTCCTTTAGATTAACAGCAATATATTTATCATTACCTACTATAAAAATGTAGTTACTATTAAAATCCAACTGTTTAACGAGAAATTTTGGTAAGCCACTTAGGGTATCAGAACTAATTTCCACACCAGTCACTATATTATACATGGTAATCTTAAATGCCTCGCTATTATCATTATTCAATACCCGTAGTTGACAAAGTGTATCTCCCCTTATGGCAAATTTTATGTCATTAATATTTTCGGAGGCTGGAATATGATCTGTTAATAGCTTTTCTTGTACAAGATTATATTGGGCATGGCAGTATACACTGATAGCCATTACAAAAAGTAATAAGGTCGTTTTCAATCTCATGGCTTAACTATATCATACATTAAAATATAAATAAGGTAACCTTGTTTCAGAATGCTCTTCTGAAATTTTTCTTGTACCATTTCTTCGGTACCTGTAGTAAAATATTGTGGGTCGTATAAAGTTACAGCATAAGCTTTATCCTTATAGAAATATGGGTATCTTTTTTCAAACCTCTGCAAATTGATAGTATAAAAGTCTTCTTTGCGCTTTATAACAGAATCGGTTTTACATTGCCATTTGGTAAACACTTTCTTTACTTTATCCTTCTTCATGTCATAGATTACTACATCACGATAGTTATCCTTGTATTCCGGTCTCGATATAGTAATACCTATGCACTGTTGGTCATATATAAATGCCTTTTCTATGAATGCATATTCTTTTCTTACTTTTTGCATTAGGCTCCATGAATAGGGTTTTTCCAAAACATCGGATTGTATCTCATTTACATGGTAACGTAAAGAGTCTTTAGGGTATTTTGAAACTATAGCATCCATTCTCTTCCTTTCAGCACTATATGTAGAATCAAGCATCTTCTCTAATGCTAAATTTTTATTGACATCATCAGGTCCTAAAGCCGCAAGTTTCTTTTTAGCTTTTAGTTTCAGATTTTCATTATATACTTGAACAGTATCATTAAGCGGTGAAAACACATAAATATTGTTATCTCCAGCTGTTAGCCACCCATTATTCATAGGTGACAATATCACAGGTGCATAATGTTCAACCACACTTTTGGTAATACCCCCTGCGTTTATATCAAATACATTCAAAAATACACCAGCTTTCCCATCTGCCGGATGGAAATCGTATATACTATATAAGATTACCTCATTCTTATTAAGTAAGTATCCTTTTTTAAAATACTTTGAGAAATCTGGATATGAATTGAAGGTCGCTGTTTCTCCTTTCTTTTTATAAATATAAGATCCACTACTTATAGCCATCCAAAAATGTTCAGTTGCCACTATATCATATATTGTGAAATTCTTATTAGGTTTTAACAAGGTATCTTGTTCAATAGTCCTCCCAGTTGCTAATTCTAGTTTATTATAGACAATATAACTGGTATCATTCTTTACGATATCGAAGAAAAAAACAAGTTTGTCTTCAACAAATTTATAGGCGACTCCTTTGTCAATATCAGTAGTTGAATTAAGTACTAATGCCGTCTTTATTTCTTCTGTTACGGTATATTGTCCATAACACAGACTTTGACATAATAAAAGTAATATAAATAACACTCTAACCATATGTAAGAAAATGCGAGAACCTTAAAAAGGCTCTCGCTTAAAACAAGAGTTAATATTAATAACAAATCTCAATAGTCACTATCAGGTCTGGCCCTACTTTTTGCCAACTATAATATCCTGTTTCATTATCACCCGTTACATAACCAGTTAAAACTCCATTACCAGCTTGCATCCTTGCAGTTTCAAGCACTTGATTTATTGTGTAAACAGTTGTTCCCACCACAATACCTACACCATGAGGTACCGTACCATCAGCCCAAAGACAAGATTTACTGCCTGGTAATTCACATAGTAATGATGTATGATCTTCCGTTTCACTAACTGTTCCATATGTCATAGGACCATTGGGGTTCGGAGTCCCGTTATCTTTAACAGTGGTTTGGCCGTGAAAGCATAATTTAGCAAATGTTTTCACATTAATCCCTAAAGACAAAAATAGTGTTGCAATAATTACTTTTTTCATAGATGCTTAGTTTTCTTCGTGATATACTTCAATTTTAACACATGTAGGTGATGTGGCTTGCCAAGTAAAGTATGGGTTTTGCGCTAAGTCTTGATTAAAGGGATCACCATCGTTTGGTGTACCATTTGGATTATACTCACCTACAAGTATGCCGTTTGCAATTTTGGTCTCTGCATAAGGTAGCGCCTGATCAATGTCAACGTTGGGTACTAGATATGCTATTACACATCCGTTAGCTCCAGGGTCTTCGCAAGTAATACTTTTCCTGTAAATAGTTGTGTATTGGTCTACGTGTTGAACACTTGTAGGTGACTGATGAACATAATCGTAAGTACTAGGCCCGCCTGCATGAGGCGTACCCCCACAAGTATGGTAAGTTTTTACTATAATATTCTTTCCTTCTGCAGCATATCCAACTGCTACAAGCGCAAACAGCGCAATAATTGTTTTTTTCATGATATTTATTTTAGATAGTTAATAGTTATTTACTTATTTATTCACCCCCTTCATAATACACCTCTATGATTAATCCATCAGGCCCCGTTGCTTGCCAAGTAAAGTATGGATTAACTAAAAGATTCTGATTGTACGGATCTCCATCATTAGGAGTACCATTAGGATTGTATTCGCCAGCAGGTATACCCATGGCTATTTTCTGACGTGCTACCATTTCTGCATCAGCATAAGTAATAGGTGTTACGATGAAAGAGTTTATGCATGCGTTACTACCTGGATCTTCGCAAGTAAGTATTCTTCGCGTTATCCGGTCGCCATTACTAAGCGTAGTAGTCTGTGGTGAAGACATACTAATGTAATCATAAGTAGTAGATCCATCAGAATGCGTAACTCCACCACTGGTAACAAACTTAGTTACATTCATATTCCTTCCTTCTGCAGCGAAACCAATTGATATTAATGCAAACAGCGCAATAATTGTTTTTTTCATGATATTTATTTTAGATAGTGCCTTCCTATTAACCGCCTTCAGGCTTGTGCGTACATTTATAAACCGGTTGTATAGTGTTATACAAAATTAGACAGCACATTAAAATATTTACAATTATTTGGCTTTGTTTTTTACAACCTTAGTTGTTTTTCACAATGAAAATTTTTAAAATTGCATCACCTTATCCTTTAACTAATGAACAACCCATCAAGCAAACACTTGGGGAAAAATATTTCCCATATTCGTCTATTAAAAGGCATTAAACAATCTGTTTTCGCAAGAGAACTTGGTGTAAGCCAACAAGCAGTTTCCAAAATGGAAAACACACCATTCATCAGCCATAGCAAACTTCTACATGTATCATTGATTTTAGGTGTCTCTACTGATACCATAATAAATTTTCAAGATAAACTACAACTTTAGCACACCCCCTCTCAAAACGCCTCGGTAAACTTCATGTAGTGTGGGGCAAAGTTCAGCGGCAGGTCGAGGGTGGTGCCGTTGCGCCATTTGCATATTATCAGCTGTGCCTGGTGCTCGGTGCTGTTACCCTGTTCGTCGGTCAGTATGCCCGCCTTCCAGTCGCGGTGCAGCAGCATCACTATGTCGGCATCCTGTTCTATGGCGCCGCTCTCGCGCAGGTCGGCCAGTGTGGGGCGTTTGTTGGCGCGGTGTTCGCTTTCGCGGTTTAGCTGGCTCAGGGCTATTACGGGTATCTGCAGTTGCATGGCTATCAGCTTCAGCCCCCGGCTTATGGCGCTGATGTTTTGCTCGCGGTTGCGCTGCTTGTACTGCGGGTTTTCATCTATCAGTTGCAGGTAGTCCACTATCAGTATATCTATGCCCTGCTGTGCGCGCAGCTGTTCGGCACGGGCGCGTATATCGTGTATGGTAGCCTGCGGGGTATCGCTAAAGTATATGGGCAGGGGGCTGAGGCGGTGCACATGCGTGGCAAACTGCTGCATGGTTTCGGGCAGCACCTGCCTGTCCAGTTGCGCATGTGGTATGCTGAAATGCAGGCTGGCTATACGCCCCATCAGCTCCTGCACCGGCATCTCCAGGCTCAGGAAGCCCACGCGGTAGCCCTGCGTAGCGGCCTGCAGCGCTATGCTGCCTGCCAGTGCGCTCTTGCCCACACTGGGCCGCGCCCCCAGCACCACCAGCTGCCCCGGGCGGAAGCCGCCATTCAGCTTATCAAGACTTGGAAAGGTGGTAGATAGGTAGCGCACCTGCCCGTTGGCCAGCTCATCTATATGCTGCTGCAGGCGTATGGTGGCCGTAGCGGCATCCACCCACTGGTTGATGGTGTGTACCTGCAGTACCTCTTGCAGCTGCGCCTGCAGGCGGGCGGCTTCATCCACCACATCGCCCCCCGTGTAGGGTGTGGTGGTTAGCTGTATCATCAGGCGGCGGGCAGCCAGGGTGCGCAGTATCTGGCACCACTGGGCCAGCATATGCTGTGGCTGCACATCGGCACACAGCCCCGCCAGGTAGCCGATGGGAGGTTGGCCATCCAGCTCTTTCACACCCATGCTTTGCAGCTGGTGGGCTATGGTAAACACATCTACCCCAAAGCCCTGCTGCCATATGCTGTGCAGCGCATCGTACAGCGTGCTGTGCGCGGGGTAGGCAAAGCACTGCGGGGTAAGCAGCCCATGCACCGATGCAAAGGCCCCATCGTGCACCAGGCAGCAGGCCAGCACTTGCTGCTCCAGCAGGGTATCGTAGTTGTGGGTGGTATGCAGGTGGGCATTCATGGCGTGGGCGGTTTACGATGCGTTTTTGAAACAGTTGCGTACCTGGTCGGGGGTCATGCTTTGTTCGGCCAGCAGCTCTTGCGCCGTCTTGGTCGCCGGCAGGTTGATGGCGCGTGGCACAGGGTCGTAGCGGGCAGGGGGCATCTTCTTGTCCTGCTTCGCAAACCAGTTTTTGAAGTGGCTACGGTAGTCCTTCTCGTTCTTCACATGCTCGCCACAGTAGCGCAGCCACCGGTGAAAGGCATCGAGCCACTGGCGCAGGGTATCGGCATCGGGCACTTGCTTTTGCGCCACGTAGAGGGCGGTAAAGTGAAACTCATCGGCCAGGGCACGGTCGCGCAGCTGTTCCAGCGTGGCAAAGGGCAGGTAGGATGCGGTGGGTTCTGCTGTTACAGTTTCCTCAACTTCCGGCGTTGGCGAATTTTCTTTTTCTCTACTGTCGTCTACTGTTTGTTCTGTTTGTTCTGTTTGTTGTGTTATGTTATGTGCTTCGTTTTGCTTCATGTTTGCTTCAACGGTTGCTTCATTAGCTTCAATGGCAGCTTCCTTCATAGCAGCTTTTTCCCTACGTACACGTCCACTGGCCAACCCTCCCCGCTTACCTGCTTCGCTACGTTCTGCACGCAGTTCTTCCAGAGGCTCCAGGTCATTTATCAGTATAGGCGACCAAAGATGCGTGTCATCTTTTTGCAATAATTTATATTTTTTGATACAATCGTCCACAAATGACAAAAGGGTACCCACATCGCAACGAAGATCATCTGCCAGCTCGTGGTAAAATTCTTCGTTCGATATTTCCATCTTGTATTCGGGCAATGTAGCCAGTATCTCTGTAAGCCGCCACCAGATGCCGTAGCCCTGTGCGTTATATTTTTTGAACATGCTATTGAGCCCCCGGTTATTGAGGGCATTCATTTCATGCGGAAACCATAGGTTCGTCTTCTTACTCATAGTGATAGGTTTTTAAAAATTAGCCCCCTCCGCCCCCCAAGGGGGCACTTTCATTGTCTTACACAACAGCCCCTTTTGGGGTTTGGGGCCTGTCGTTCTCACTTCATCTTTTCTTTCTTGTCAATAATACCTCCCCTTTAGGGGTCGGGGGCCTCAACCAAACCAAAGCTTTGTTAAAATGGTCTTATTATGTCGTAACTTCATAATAATTCGTATAGGGGTGCGTTATGGCTAAAAATTCTCGCTTATGGATGTCGTAACCGGGCTGCTGCTAACGGCAGGTATCTTCGGGCTGATGGCCCTGGTGGCCGGTGGTGTATGGCTGCTGGGAAGGCAGCTTTATACGGCAGGCTTTGCCAATATCCCTGCCCGTGCTACCCTACCCACCTGGGAAAAAACGCTGATGTACATCATCATCGGTTACCCCATCCTATCGGCCATAGCCCTGCCATTCATTCAGCATTATTATTTTCAATACTTGCCATCGGGCAAAAACCTGCTGCTGGCCTATCTATTCATTCTACCCCATTGCCTTATCTGCGCCAGCAGCATTGCTTTTACCTATTACCTGCGCAGCCGCAGCTACCGGTACGATATCCTTTTTGTGCTTTCATTATTCGCTACGTTCTTTTACTCGTTTGCTTTTATAGCTTTACATCTGGATGATTAGCAGGCTCCCATTCTATCAATGACAATTCTGTTCACCATTATCATTACCAGCCTCTTTGCTTTACTAGCAATTAATTACATACTGCAACTTATTATACCTGATAGATGGTTACCAACAAAAAACAGTGTTTGGCTTTATCCTATATATTTATATCCTGTAGCTTCCATCGTTTTTATAGCAACAACATCTAACGCATTTGATGTAAATGCTTTTCCTTTCATTGAACCCTATAGCAACTGTTGGGTATTGTTAATCCACTTATTGTTCGCGATGTTTGTCGCCGCCATAGGACTGAAAATGCATAAGCCATCAATACTGGGTTCTCTACTGTTTATCATTTATACACTTTGTTCGCTAGCTTACCTTTACATGTTTCTTGTGTCTTTGGATTAAGAAAACAATAGACAGCGGGGACGATACCCGCCATCTCTTAGTTCAGCTTAAACGACAAAATTTATAAACCCCAAACCCCTAAAGGGGCTTTCTCTTATTACTTCTATCCACACCAATCAACGAATCAACCAGCCAACCGCCTACGCTGCCAATCGCCTCAACTGGTTTTTACGCAGGGTAAAGAGTTGCTTCAATCCCGGCGAGTTATCTATGCGCTCTTTATTATCGTTGTATAATTGCAGTAGTTCTTCTTCATTATTACACTGCGCTACTGCCTTCGTCAATCCCTTCAGCGACAGGAACACCGATGTAGGTATCCCATCGGGGTGAGCCCCCTGGCCCCCCAAGGGGGGAATACCACTTACACCGGTAGCATCCAGCATATGCATATCAATGCCGTTATCCACTTCCCCTTTCAGGGGGTCAGGGGGCGCTATCTCGGTTTCATCCAGTATGCCCAGCCCCAGCAGGTCCAGCGTAGCACGGCGCTTGGCTTTGGTCTCGGCCTTCATCATGGCATTGCATAGCTGTTCGCCACGCATATTATATATAGGCACGGCACCCAGGCTTTCCGTCTTGCGGCCATCAGGTGTAGATGCCTGTGCGGTTACCACATAGCAGCCGCTAACGGTTTCACGTGTTCTTATCTCGTGGCTCACCTTGTGCAGTTTATTCAGTTGTTGTGCGCCACCACGGTCGCAATACATTATTTCGCGGCCATTCAGCTTCAGTATCCTGAAGGGTTGCGATAG
>CABHOP010000073.1 GCA_902168085.1 uncultured Bacteroides sp. | reverse complement strand
TATGAGAATTTTTGAAAACGCAGGTGTAAAAGGTAACTGCTTCCGAAGCGTTTTTATCGAACCACAGGCAGTTGGCAATTCTTCCGATTCTCTTGTGCATAAGGGGATAGTTTTTTAGTACTTACCCCTTGTTGCATTACTATGCCACGCCTATAGGCCGTATACCATTCCACAAATCAGGGATATGAGGCAACAAAAAGTATAAACTCCCCAATATTGCGCCGGTACACCTCTATTTTTTGTAACGCTTTTATACCGCCGCTACTTTTACATCATCAAACAAACACAACGCATTCTTTTAGCGGAAAAAACAAACACAAACAAACAATAACGTATTACCAGAGGGATACGGGCAGACAAACAAACTTTCAAACACAACAAACATATTTTTACCTACTGATGTAACACCCGGGAAAATGTCCCGGGTGTTTCTTTTACCGCATGGCTTTGCTGCCAGTAATACAGGCGTTGCAGTGCCAGTGCACGTGCTTGCTGTGCATCGGTAGCCTTTAGTAGCCCGCAGGCAATCCGGCCGTTGCTGGTTTGGTAATAAAAGTCCTGCTCATCAATAAAAGGATATTGAACAGTGGGCATGCAAGACCTTATCTCATTATTGATGAATACGATACGGTAATAGCACATATAGGATGATAGTGTTGACCGGATACTGATTAAAAAAGTGTTCCTGTAAAATGCTGTTAACGAGCGGTTAACAAAAAAGCATTATATGTAAGTGGCTATAACGCCGGATGCTTAATTTTGCAGTATGGATAATGCAGAACTGGAAGCGCACAAACAGCGCATAGACCAGCAGATAAAAGCCGGTATAGATAAGCTGGTAGAAAGCGGGGATATACAGCCGGGCGATTTTGTGCCCAATGAAGCTGGCGACCTGATGATAACCATACATGATGAGCATGGCGATGCCATCGTTTTCAATTATACCCAGGTGCGGGTGTATAGCTATGGCGGCCGCATTAATCCGCCACCTGCTTTATAATTTAGTTACCCTGCTGCTGTGTTGCAAAATGCCACCGGCATCGTACAGCCCCATGTAATAAACACCTGCAGGCAACTGCGCTGTAGATATATTAAAGGTGTTAGTGCCGGGCTGTGTAGTCGCCGCCCTGCGTGCTACCTGCCTGCCTGTGGCATCTGTCAGTACTATCTGCAGGTTAGCCGTTTCGGGTGTGTTTATGTATATATGAATGGCATCGGTCGCGGGGTTGGGGTACAATTGTACATCGGCCATAAAGCTGATGCGCGAAACGGAATTGGTGAGCTTACTATCGTCGAAACGATATACGGATGTAGTGGCGCCCGGTTCATAACCGGAGAAATACAGCAAGTTGTTATGTACTATCATAGGCACCCGGTTGCCAACTACCTCTGCGTGCATAGGTGCTATCTTTTCAGCGGCGTGCATGCCATCGGTGCGCCACAGCCAGCTGGTATTGCTATTATCTTTTGCAAAAAAGTAGAGCCTGTTGTGATACACGGCAAAGCCCCTGATATCGGCATTGCCATTGGTGCGCAGTGTATCTGTATGCGCGGTGCGTGTTACTGTATCGTAGCTGCACAGCATGCTTTCATATACCTGGCCGGTGCTGCCGGCAAAATAGATGCGGCTGCCCAGGTTGGCAATGCCGCAGGCAGCAGCCTGCAGGGAATGGGCATTGCCGGGGGCAATATCTGTGAGCCTCAGGGGAGCGCTGCTACCATTATAAACAAACAACTCATTGCCATATACCAGGTCTTGCGCGCTGAAGTATAGCTTGCCATTGTGAACGGTAAGGTTCATCGGGTTGCTACCACTGGCACCGGGTACTATCTCATAGCAGTTCAGTTCTTTCTTTACAGGGTCATACACATTCAGCTCCTTGCCCGATGCCTGTGTTTGCGCCACAAAGCATATCTGGTTGCCCACCGCCTGCAGTGCATAGGGATTGGATGAGGCGCTGCCGGGTTCGGTATCCCATTCCATCGATACTTTATGCTTTACAGGATCGTAGCTGCACAGCTCACGGCCATAGGCTACGGTGGCAGCGCTGAAGTAGATGATGCCGTTCAGCACCATTAGCCCTTCGGGTGAAGCACTTGCACTGCCCTGGCGGATATCGGCCACGGGGTAGGGTGCATTGCTGCCATTGTAGGCAAACAGCTCTTCGCCTACCGAATCATTACGCCCGCAGAAATAGAGTATATCATTCAGCACCACCATGCGGCGCCACGGGGTAGTGCTGCTACTATATTGAAACAGGGAATCGAGCATTTGCGGTTGTGCGGTACTGCTTGTTATTTGCCACAGTTTATCGCCGCTGCCATTATCGGCGGTAAAGTATAGTGTATTGTTATGCGGGGTGAACTGCGCAGGAGTGCCTGTTATAGCGGGTAGCTGCAGCCTTTCGGTTTGCGCATGGCTGCTAAGGCAAGCAGCCGAGAGGAAGAACGTGTACAACAGGGGGCGCATAACTATTATTTTAAATAAATATAACGATTAAAAATTGCAACTCTGCATTAAAGGGGTTAATGGCGGGCTATTGGTGGTGTGTGACACGCCAAACTATCACGGGCGCCTTTTCGTATCTTTAGTAACAGGAAAACATGCGTATAAAGACATCCTTACTTCTTGCTTTTTTATGGCTTGCTTTATGGCATCTTATGCGAAGCAGGGCCCATCGGTGAAAGTAGCGGGCAACTGCGCGGTAGCCAATGCCTGTGCCGATTATGGCAGCCCCAAAGCGATATTCGGGAAGGGCGATAGCCTTATGGCCTACTTCAGAAGGTATATAGACAAGCAATAGCTGGAAACGATAGAGGGCATCGTATCTATGAAGCTATATGTAGATGCCAATGGCAAAGCATGTAGCTATGCTATCAACAATCGCTCAAATGCCTCTACGGAATACATCACATCGCTGAAGCTGGATAAGCTCATCAACAACATGCCGCCGTGGAAGCCAGCGATGGTAAATAAAAAACCGGTGAATGCTGCATTAGCGCTCAAACTCTACATCAACCAGAATGAAGAAACCATCCGTGTAGGGTACGACCGGGCCAATGTACGCTATGTACAAAAAGCAAAGAAAAAGCCTGTAAAGGGCAAAAAGCCGGTAAAGACAGCTAAGAAAAGCGTTTAGTACAGCTCGCAGAAGGTTTTGGTGACACCGTGCGTCACTACCGTATCATTCAGGGATGCTTGCGTTTCTTCACACCTGTCTTCGGCCATATGTTTGGGTACCTGAGGGTACACTTCCTTTTTTACCTGTACGTTATCCCTTACACAATTGCAGGTATAGTCTTGTGTCTTATCGCATGAAAAAAGCAACAAGGTGCAAGCCAGCAGTACTATACGGTTCATGATACGCATATATTTATTAGACGTAAGATATAAAAATAATTCACCAATACACATTTACCCTGCTCATTTTTTAAGATGCATAATGCATTGAAATGTGATAAAAATGTGTAAAATGTTTTTGTGTTTTCGATCTAATCATTAATTTTAGAATAAATCCCGTCCCCCCCTATATAGGATCTCATTATTCGTTAACTCATTAAAACGAACAAAAACATGAGTAGTACTGCTCGGGAACTGGTGATGGCTATATTGTGCAGGCCACTCACCGGTAAAGAATTGCAGCTTACAGAAAAAGCCAGCAATGTGATTATACACAGGAAGATTGAGTATGCCGGCCAGCATGATAGCCATTCTAATGATGAATTCATCAACAGCCTGCGACGTTTTCCCCTGAAGCTGATGTTTATCTTTGGCCTCGGCGATAGTATTGTGGTAAACCATCCGGACGACTTTGCAGAGGTCGGGCGCCGGTTATTGGCTATGTAGATTTTTTCTTTCTTTCCTTCCATTATCACTGGCATTATTGTTGTTATACCAGCATAGTTACCACCCATACTATGCGATACCTTGTTTTGTCCTTTCTGTTCGTATTGTTATGCTTTAAAGGCATAGCACAGAGAAACTATACGGCTATAGGCCTGCAGGCGGGGCTTACCGCCATCACATCGAGCAGCAGTAAAGACGCGTATGAAAGCTATGTAGGCGAAGGCTTCCTGGTGGCCTTTGCCGCCGAACGTCATTTTGATAAAAAGCAACGGGCATTGCATATTAGCATTGCCGGTAAGATGGGCATTGCCCAGTTTGAAAGCACGGAAAAATATACGCTGATAGACCCCTATTACCCCGATAAGGCCATCTATCATAGCGTAAGGGCTACTACCCGCATGGCGCAGATAGGTGCGGGGGCTACGCTGAACTATACCATACTGCGCAGCAAACGTGTGCAGATGCATACCGGCCTTACCGCCATGCCTATGCTGGAACTGGGCAATTTTGAAGAAGATATAAAAATGAACATGGCCATAGAAGCACATTACGGCCTGAACCTCGGTAAGTATGTATCATTGGGCATGCGTGTATCGCAGCCGCTGGATGGCTACCGTGCCAGCGTGGATATAGGCCCGCGCAGGATAGGCAATAAATATGTGCTCACCAATGTATTGTTCGATTTCAGGTATATACTGTAAGGCGGCAATCAGGCACGGTATTTGGTGATATACGCTGTAATGTATCCGTACATCACCCCCTACTTATAAACATCTTCATGAGAAAAAGTAAAAAATACACAAGTTGTGCCCCGGTTTCTGCCGGGGCTTTTTAGTATATCTCTATAAGCATTTGCGCTTGGCGGGTAGGCCGGAAGCTGCTACATTTACCATATGTATATAATTGTAGCCCTGGCCATAGTGATAGCGATAGTGCTGGCAGGCACCAGCCGCAGCCGCAGGCGGAATAAGGCATCTGTGTTGCCCGCCGGTAGCCGCGGTATGCTGTTGCAATATGTGCCCTTCTTTGCCGCGCTGGATGAAGCGCAGCAGGCTGCATTTGAAGAGCGGGTGCGCGATTTCCTGTCGCGGACGGCGATAACGGGTGTGGGTGTAAAGGTGACCGACCTGGATAAGCTGCTGGTGGCAGCAGGGGCCATCATCCCCATATTCGCCTTTCCCGACTGGCGGTATAACAACCTGAATGAAGTATTGGTATATCCTACCACCTTCAACCGCGATTATAAATATGAAGGCGATGAACGGGATGTATTGGGTATGGTAGGCGATGGTGCTATGCACAGGCAGATGATACTATCGCAGCCGTCGATACGCCAATCGTTCCTGAACCCGGAAGACGGGCATAATACGGTGATACACGAATTTGCCCACCTGATAGACAAAGCCGACGGCAGCGTAGATGGTGTGCCCGAATACCTGCTGAAGCGCCCCTATGCCATAGCATGGCTGCAACATATACGCGCTGCCATCAACGATATGCGCAGGGAAGGCCATTCGGACATCAACCTGTATGGTGCTACCAACGAGGCAGAATTCTTTGCGGTGATAACCGAGTATCTTTTTGAACGCCCGCACCAGTTGCAGGAACACCACCCGGAACTATATGCGATGCTATCGCAAATGTTTCGCGGCGAGCAGCGCAGCTAAACCTGCACTATCTGTATATTATTACCGCAGGTATCGTCGAAAACTGCCAGGGTTACCATGCCCATAGGTGTGGGTGGTATGCTGAATGATACACCCAAACTTAGCAGGCGCTCGTATTCTTTCTGCACATCATCTACATGAAAGGCTGTGTATGGTATACCGGCCTCAAACAATGCCTTTTGATATACCTGCGCCGGCTGAAAACCCATTGGTTCCAGCACTATCTCTGTGCCGTCCTGTTCTTCGGGCGATACTACGGTCAGCCATTTATGCTCGCCCAGCGGCATATCTGTTTTCTTGATGAACCCCAGCTTTTCTGTATAGAATTTCAATGCCTTGTCCTGGTCGTCTACCAATACGCTCAATAGTTTTATTCTCATTGTTTCGTGTTTTCGTTGCTATTGTTTTTACGATGTAAACTTCCGTACCGGCACCGTAATTCACTTCTTCAAAAGTGCTTTTTTGCTACGATAGGCAGCAGGCGTAGCCCCCGTCATTTTACGAAACAAACCCGTAAACGTGCTGGGGCTGGAAAAGCCTACAAGGTAGCAGGCATCGGCAACGGTGGCGCCTTCCTGCAGCAGTTTTTTAGCCGCTTGTATACGTATGGATATGAGATATTGATTGGGCGTGCGGCCATACATATCCCGAAACAGGCGTATGAAATGAAATTTGGACAAGGTGGCCGCCATAGCTATGTCATTGAGCGATATCGGCTCTGCATAATGCGTTTCCATATATGCTTTGGCCTGCCGTGCCTGCGCTACCAGGTGCGCATGCGGAAACAGCTCCCTGCTCATTTGCTGTATGGTGCGTGCGTATAGAGACATGCCTGCAAAATACTAAATACGGCAGCAATAGACCTATCGGCCAGTTAGCCTATCTTGCGCCCTGAAATGATAGCGTACACCGACTGTAATATAGAAAAGGTATCGGCCCACTATGTAGGTAATAAAACCGAAGGGGGCAGCCTGCATACATCCGACAAGCCACTGGATATTACCGACCGCCGCCTGCGCGAGGTATTGCTGACCTATTTTGTAGCGCATTTTAAGAACCCGGAGTTATACTGCTTCACCTTTACCAATGATGATGTGGCACTGAACCCGGTGTATAACTATGTATCGAAGATATTTGCCAGCCGCGGCACGCACCATGCAGAGAGCAAGCACATAGCCAACCACCTGTATGAAACCGCGCTGCACCCCAACATCAATAGCGGCGACCTGTACATTGCCTACTTCAGTAATATAGAACTGCAGGGCGAACTGATGGATGCGATAGGCATCTTCAAATCGGAAACGAAAGACGACTTCCTGAAGCTGGTGGCCGATGATAAGCACTACAGCATCAGCCATGAGCAGGGTGCTAATGTGAACCACCTGGACAAAGGCTGCCTCATCTTCAATACCGATAAAGAGAATGGCTATAAAGTGGCCATAGTAGATAAAGCCAACCGTGGCAACGAAGCGCAATACTGGAAAGAAACCTTCCTGAACCTGAAACCGCTGAGCGATGAGTATCACCTGACCAAAGGCTACCTGGATGTGTGCAAAAACTTTGTGACGGAACAACTGGAGCAGGAATATGAACTGAGTCGTACGGACAAGATAAACTTCCTGACCCGCTCGGTAGATTTCTTTAAAAACAATGAACAGTTTGACGAAGATGTATTTCTGAACGAGGTGTTTGCGGATAAAGATGTGATACAATCTTTCCAAAGCTATAAGCAAAACTACGCGCAGGATAACGGGCTGGAACTGGATGAGCGCTTCGATATATCATCGCAGGCGGTAAAGAAGCAGGCACGTGTTTTCAAAAGCGTACTGAAGCTGGATAAAAACTTCCACGTGTACATACACGGCAATACCGAGCTGATAGAAAAAGGCTACGATGAAGCAGTAGGTAAGCACTATTATAAAATATACTTTGATGAGGAGAGCTAAATACGTCTCTTCCCTGATGATTGAACGCTGCCTCATAAGCAGCGTTTTTTTATTGCATTTTGCAATATAATATTTTGATTATCAAAGTCAACCGGGAAAAATACCGGGGCAATTACGTATTGAAAATTGTTTATTTTGTTTAAAAGTATCTTATGACACATTATGCCTCTTCAAAAAAGAATATTATTGATTTCTTATGGGATTGGGCTGGAAATGATACATGGAAAAAGCAATTGGCAAAAAACATCATTACCACTGAAACTTATTTGTCCGATGAAGAAAGGCAAGAAATTTATGACTTATTTCTACAGTCAATAAAATTAAAATCAAGTGTTGAAGTACCAGAAATAATAAAACCAACTTTTACGCTATCAAGTAAAAAAATGGATTTGCTTGCAATCTCTGATATAAGGGGTGTAAATAAGCTGGCAAACAATCAACAATTAGAGTTTGCGAAGAATGTTACGGTATTATATGGTGAGAATGGTTCTGGTAAAACTGGTTATTGTAGATTGCTTAAGTCATTGGGTTATAGCTATGACAAAGAAGATTCGATATTAAGTAATATAAATTCCAGCAACACAGTACCAAAATATGCTAATGTAAAGTATCGAATTGATGAAGAGGAACATACTTTTTCCTGGAATGGTAAAAGAGTAGATGTTGTACCTGATTTACAAAATATTACGGTATTTAACAATAGCTGCGTTCAAGTTGCTTTGTCAGATAGAGGATTGTTGATAACCCCATCTGGATTTCAACTATTCAATATTATATCAGAAGAGCTTGAAATGCTTGCAGAATTATTGCAGAGAACTATTGAAGCTCACCCGACTAATTTAGATTGGGTGAATAATCTAAATGTAGGAACTCCTCATGAAAACTTTCTAAGAAACTTAACGGGTAGTTCCTCGTTAGAAGAATTAAAACAGTTAGCGGCCTTTAATGAAGAACATAGGCACTTACTAGAATCAAAAGAGACAGAGTTAAGTAATCTTAATAAGGCTTTAATTAGTAAAGAATTGGATGACTATATTCTTTATGTTAAAGAACTAGATGGAATTATCGCTAAAATAGAACATTCTTGTAAATATTTAAATCAAGAATCTTGGGAAGAACTATTAAGGTTAAAAAAGGAAAATTCTGAATTGGAAAAGAAAGCAGATGGTGGGATCAAGGAAATTGCTGAGGCGCAAAATATAAAGCTGTATACTTCGGAATCATTCAAGAAGTTCATTTTTGCAGCTGATCAATATTTAAAAGAGCTAGAAAATGCTAATTTACAGCAGAATGACACTTGCGTTTATTGCCAGCAAATATTAGTAAGCGATAGTTCTAAAAAATTATTAAGTTCCTATAAAGAGATATTAAACAGCAATAACCAAACAAGAATAATCGGCAATAAAAAAAGGCTTAATGAAATCAGTACTAAAATAGATACAATAGACAGTGACATTTCTTTTCAACTCCCTGTATTTGGGATGGACGCAGGAAGTGTACGCCAGCCTGAGTGTATTACCGTATATAACAGTTCAATTACGGAGTTAAAAAAGCATGTCTCGGAAAATAATGTAGGCGGTAAAAAAATCGATGTAGATTATGAGTCTACGTTGAAGTATTTATCAGAGCAGAAAGATGCAATTAATAGGAAGGTTTCTGAGTTAAAAGATACTTTAGATAATATCGTTGTTAAAGAAAAAGAAATAAAAGCCACAATTTACGAACTACAGGATAGACTATTTGTTTCTACTAGAATAGCAGAAGTTGAAGAGAGAATAAAAAACAAGAAAATTGTTCATTTACTTTTAAAGAATAAGAACAGTTTTAATACTGCGTCGATAAGTAGAAAAACCTCGGAAGCCAGAGCTGAACTAGTAGAGCAGAACTTTAATGCCATATTTATAAAAGAACTCCAATTTCTTAGAAAGTCCCATATACCAGTCGAAGTGAATTTTGCAACATCCCGGGGCCAGTCAAAAATTCAACAACGAATGCGGGAATCTTATATGTTGTCTCAGATATTAAGTGAAGGGGAACAGAAAGCAATTTCATTAGCTCAATTCTTAACTGAATTACAACTAGATAATTCAAGAGCGCCAATAGTATTCGATGATCCTGTAAATAGCCTAGATCATCACATTATTGATGAGGTTGCCAAACGCCTCATTTCGTTGTCTTCAGATAGACAGGTTGTGGTTTTTACACATAGTATTTTATTATTTTCTAGTTTGCTTCATAATAGTAAAAACGAATTATATAAAAAGCTTCAATATGAATTTTACAACATAAAGTCTGAATATGGAGAAACTGGTATTCTAGCGCCTGCAGAAGAAGAGATTGATAGAGTTAAAGACTACATCAAAAAGATCAATCTAATTTTAAATAATAAAAGTAAGGAAAGATCAGAAGAAGATGTTGCAGCAGAAGGCTATGGATTCTTAAGGTCAGCAATAGAGTTATCTATAGAGTTACATATTTTTAGAGGTACAGTGAAAAGGTATCAGAAAAATATTGCGCTAACAAATTTTCTAAAAATTGATGGTGAATTAATAAATAACAATAAAGCAATGATTAATTCAGTTTTTGAAAGGTGTTGTGAATACATAAATGCACATACCAATCCCGATGCAATAACAACAAAGGCAAGTTTAGATCAACTTCAAATTGATTTCGATATTTTCCAGTCTATTCATAATAAGTTTCCACTTAACTAGTTATTAAATGCAAAAACACCCGCTGGAAAGCGGGCGTTTTTTTATTCGAGGGTATAATAAATAAGCTCTTTGATAATCTGCTATCTGTCCTTTATGCTTGCTTCCATTTCGTTCAGCTGCTTTACGGCTTCGTATAGGGCATGGGTGGTATGCGCACATACTACAGTGGTTTGGTCTTTCAGGGTAATAACGGAGTGGGGTGCGCCTATTGACCCATCGGGGCCTATGGCGGCAATGTTTTTCACGGCAATGGGAATGGTAGTACCATGCAGGCTCTTCACCCTTATATATTCCATAAGCGTCAAATCTACATTTATGCCGGAATTAAAATAATGATATTAATCATTATTGCGGAAACAGGCGAAAAACGTGGGTTTGCCGCCCTTAAAGAAACAATAGCCATACGATAAAAAGTACCAGCAGCAGGAAGCCCGTTATGATCATCCAGTTTTTATTGCGCTTCATGCCCCTAGCTATCAGGAATGCAGCTATAATAAGGGGTACAAGCACAGCTAATGCCAGCAAGACAAGTATGAGTACATCAGCAGTCAAAACACAATATGGTTAAATCAACAATTAATTGACACGTAAATCAAAAACGTGCCGGCATACATATAAAAAGCGCTAAATAGAGAGGGAAGGTATATTGCTAATATATACCCGGATTCTGTAAGAACAAAAGAAACGGCATAAAATTGTTATTAAAAAGCGGATAAAAACAACACCCACCGGTGTGGGTGGGTGCGTGTTTTGTTTTGAAATTGCCTATGTGCCATTAATTTATCAAGAGGTCGCCCGTTAAAGGGTCGTAAATGATGGGTACGGTGGCCGGTGAAAAGCAGCCGGGATTGGTAACACTAGTGCTGGGTGGGAAGGCACCACAGGTCGGCCCTGAAAATGAGCCGATATCTGTATTGCCGCAACCATCCGGGAATAGCAACCTGTAACCTGTTTCTTCACCTGCGCCACAAGGTGTAATAGGTGTGGGCAGTGGCAAAGTCATGGTAGGGAAAAGATTAATGTGGTTGCCAATGGATGTAAGTGTACACAAGCTCGGGTCGTAGCATACCTGGTAGATGCGTACATGCTGTGCCGATGAATTGGTGGCATTCTGTGCTTTTGCCGCAACAGCAGCTACTGCCAGCAGGCAGCCAAGAAAAATTGTTTTCATGGTCATAGTATTTAAATGGTGATGACATAAAGATATAGACCCGCCTGATAGCAAACAACCGAGAAAATAACGGGTTTTTGTGGAGAGGATGCTAAATCAACTATTTCATCAGCCGTATTACCAGCCCTATCTGCCCCATGTGGTACATATCGTGGTGTATCAGCCCCAGTATATAATACTCATTGGTATGCACGCCTGTGGGGCTGGTTTGCAGCAGGAAGCTATCGTCCTGCGTGCGCAGGTATTCCAGCAGTTCTTCGCGGCCATTGTAAAAAGCAGCTTTCAGGGCATCCCATCCCTGCAGGCTCAGGGTTTCATTGGCTATCCAGTCCAGTGTGCTGTCTTCGGCAGATATGGTGCGCGGCAGGCCCTGCAATATATTGCATACCGATACCTGCCACTGGTACAGGTGCGATACCAATTGCGCCACACTGTGTATGCCATCTACCGGCTGTATAAATGCGGCATGGGCGCTTAGCGGCTCCAGTTTTTTGGCAAAGGTTTCATCTATCCACAGGTCGCCGTGGATGGCATCCCGCAGTTGTGCTATGTAACTTTCTAAACGGTTCATGATGGTTGCAAGTTGAGTGAAGTGGATAGATAAAGTTAGGGGCTTCTGAAAAAAAATGCTCATTCACCCCAGAAATTAGGGCATAGCTACCTATTATTTTTAAACCCCTTATGCGCTGTACTAATTTGCGATTAGTTCATAAGTAGTAATGTGGCGGCAATCGCATTACTATAAACCCTGGCATGCGCCGGGGTTCTCTTTTGCATACCATCCCGGGTTTCATTTTAAAATTCACCACAAAAAACGGAGCATACATACCACCGATTTTTCGGAGGGTTGGCAGCGTTCTATTTTTACCGTGGTTAAATGATGGGCGGGAGCAGGATGGCCATAAACAGTTTTTTAGTTTCCCCTTATACAGGCTCCGGTTTCGTCCGGGGCTTATTTTTTAGGGGGATACTATACTATTTTCCTTTTGGTTTTTCCCTGCCTATATAAAAAGTAATGCCTGCTGTTAAGGGCATACCTATTTCGCTCACAGTCCGCTCTGTGGTCCACGGTTTCCGGCCTACCATATTGTATCGGTCATCACTGTATTTTACAAGGTTGGCACTTATATAACGGGGGCTGGCTTCTACCAGCAGGCGCACATGCTTCCCCAACCGGTGCGAATAGCCCAGTTGCACACCTGCATGGTAACCATCGCCGCCGCCATACTTCCTGCTTGTCAGTTCATCGATGCCTGCATTAAGACCTGCATAAAAATGATTGCCCGTGCCTTGCCGTGTATGGTAATTGAAAAATAATTCCTTGTAGGCATAATTGCCCTCTGCCCATGTAATACCCGCTTCAAAAGCTTTAAAAGTATAAGAGACTTTCAGGTTGATGGCAGCACCGCTTGCCGTGCCGAAAGCAGCGCCAGCATTGATGCCGATGCCTGTGCGTGCCGTAACGAATGCGGGGAATAAGAGGAAGGGTAGGATATAGCGTAGCATATGTAAATGGGGTTAGGTTGAGCTAAAGGTAAATTGTTAAAGAAGTTCTAAAGAAAAATTTTTTGTAAAAATACTGTAACCTTTTTGCTGTCTGTGCGACTAACATAGGTAAGCGCACTGAAAAACACCTTGCGCCATCATCATTAAACCAACAAAAAACCAACTATATGAAAAGTTTAAAAATCGCTTTCGTTACCGTAATGGTATTATTAACCTCCGCTTTTACATCTAAAGCAGCACCTGCAGTGCTTACTACCATCAGCAATGTGCGCACCACGCCCGATAATAAACTGGTGATACAGCCCGTGCAGGCTACCGGCCAGCTGGATGTAGTGATAACTACCAAAGATGGGAAAACCGTGTGCCGCAAAACAGTGAAAGGCAATGACAATGCCATACCGCTGAACAAGCTGCAGCAGGGTAAATATAAAGTGAATATCAAAAGTGCCAACAGCCAGCAAAGCGTAAGCCTTGTGATACTATAAGATATGTGAACACAACGCCGAAAACCCCATCCTGCACAGGTCCCGCTACTCTCATAGGGCGGGATTTGTTTTTGAAAAAACCGATCGCTATTTTGGAATTCAAAATCGGGATACCTAATGATACGCAACCTACCTCTGTTACTATTGCTGGCAGCTACTATGCTCATAAGCTGCAAAAAAGAAGAAAAAAAGAATGGCAATGACGATAAGAAGACCGGCCCCGGTGCTGACTTTACATGGACGGGTGGCAATTACGTGTATTCGCCTATTACGTTTAAGAGTGATGCACCGGCAGGCACCAAGCATACCTGGTATTTTGGAAATTACGATGTATCGCAAGAGGAAAGCCCTACATATTCATACGATTGCCCGTGTTGGGACTCTGTTTTTATAGTGCGGTTACTGGTAAATGGTGTGGAAACAAAAAAAGAGCTGCGCCTGATGCCCGGTGTTGAACGCTTGTTGGCATTTAAAGACTGGACCAAAGTATATACCCGTCAATATTATCTTCAAGGTACGGGTACAGACCTGATACCGGCAATGGATACCATACGCATAGCAGATACTTCGTTTGTGCTCAAGCTGTCTGTAGATTCTTTCGCTGTTATTCTGCCCAGGGAAAAGAATAACAGGCATATAGCTGAAATAGATATAGAATGCCGCACAAGAGTAACCAATGCCCAAATGCTGGTGCTTCGTAATTATGAACCTGGTTCCACAGGTATTAATAGAGGAAGCGCAGTATACGATATTCAAAAGAAAAAAGCACAGCTATACCGCCAGGATAAAGTGCAGATGAATAGTATAGGGGATACCAGCTACATCATTGATTATTTCAGCAAGTAGTTACTGTCTAACCATGAAGTAGGCTACTACCTGGTCTATAACTACGCAGAGCGTATCTCTGGTTGCAGTATATTTTTGGATTGTACTTATATCTGTTCTCATAGGGTCGAATACATTGGCGGTGTTGGAAACATGGAAGGGAGCGTCATAGTTTGATATCGTAAATACGCCGTTATTGTTACTGCCGTCAGTCTCGAAGTCTAGCATGTCTAAGTTTCTGATGTGTTCCCCTCCTGTGGATGTAAGCGTTTTTAACTGAGTTGTCTTGAATGAGAATGTGACAAATACTTTCTTCTCCCAGTCGTCAAGGTTATCCCATATTCTTTCGGATTCACCAGACAGACTAAATGAATAGGCATCTACTGCCTTCCATACGGTAGGTTTATTATTGTCTAATAAAGTGCCCCTGATATTGCATTCGGCAGCTCTTTTGGTAGGGCCAAGCTCCCGGATGATATAAGCACTATTCTTACTGGGGGTAAAGTGCATCTCATTGTTTAACCACTTTTCACCAGCTATCCAGTTGCTATATGTTTGGTCATCAGAGTACCAGTCAATTTGGTATCTGTAACCTTCTTCCAGTGTGCTCTCGGGAATGGTTGTAGTTTTACCCGCATCTACGCTGCCTTGCCATAATGGGTTTATCTGGTTTATATAATCTTCTTCGGAGCTATAGATGGTTGCCTGTACCCGTTTTGATGAAAGATTTTTGATGTCATAACCCACCACTTTGGGTTCCTCTTTTTTACAGGCATTCAGAAACAGGGCGGCAATCAGGGTAAAAAGTACTAAGCGCTTCATATAGATTGGTTTGTGCTTAAATATAATAAGCGGTTTTTAACTTAACAATGCTGCAATAAGCTGTGGCATAGTTTTTTAAAAATAAAGGTGATACTAAAACAACGAGCTATGTCACAAGTAGAAACAACAGCCGAAGTGCTGAACGACCTGGTAAAGATTAATAACGACCGGATAGAAGTGTATAACCGTGCCATTAACGAGCTGCACGACCTTGATATTGACCTGAAGGCAGAATTCCGCCATTTTATAGAAGACAGCGAAAAATATAAGCAAGAGCTGTCCTCACTTATTTCTTCATTGGGCGGCGATGTCGCTAGCGGCACCACTATGAGCGGTAAGATATACCGCGCCTGGATGGATGTGAAAGCCACATTTACAGGGGGCGACCGTAAAGCGGTAATAGCCGCCTGCGAGTTTGGCGAGGATGCCGCGCAGAAAGCTTATAAAACGGCACTGGAAATGAGCGGGGAGTTGACTCCCGAAGCCGTGAACCTCGTAAATGAGCAACAACAGGCATTGAAAAAAGCACACGATATGGTGAAGGCACAACGCGATTCGCATAAATCAATCTAAGGAATATTAATAACCACTAAACTACCAACAAATGAAAAAAACAATCAAAGCGCTGACAGGCGCGGGCATGCTGACGGCAGCACTGTTTATGGCATCTTGCAGCGAAGGCACACAAGACAACATGGAAAATGAAGCCGACACGGCCATGGCTAAAGTAGAGAACAAAGTAGATGAAGTAAGGGCCGATATAGATGAGTATCGCGATGAGAATTTTGTGCAGGATGTAGCTGAAATGAACAGCGAAGAACTGCACCTATTGGCCCTGGGCCAGCAGAAAGGCACCCATAAAGAAGTGAAAGCTGCCGCCAGGAAAATGGAAGCATATCACAATAGCATGGGTAAAGAACTGCAGGCACTGGCTACTGCCAAAAGCTATAAGCTGGATGCAGATGATGACGAGAACAAAGATGCACTGGCCAACGATAATGCAGGCACAGACTGGGATAAGCGCTGGGCCGATAAAGTGGTAGATGCGCACGAGAAAGCCATTAAAAAATTTGAGCGCGGACAGGAGAAAGCAACTGACCCGGAACTGAAAGCGTGGATAGATAAGGAACTGCCTGCACTGCGTGAGCATTATAATGCTGCAAAAGAATTACAGTCTAAACTGTAGAAAAGCAGGTCTCGAAGGGGATTGACCATGCCCCTTTTGATGATGAAGAGCCGGGAAGTTTAGTACCGGCTCTTCTTTTTTATGTAGGTATGTCATTTATATAAATCATGATACTATGGATAAGAAACTGAAACAGCAAAACGACAAAAGCAAAGCCAAGTATGAAAAGCTGCTGCAGGAAGCACCCATACGCGATGGCTATGCGGGTAGCGGCAAGCTACAGGATAAGGTGGCCATCATTACCGGGGGCGATAGTGGCATAGGCAGGGCGGTAGCCGTGCACTTTGCGCGGGAAGGTGCCGATGTGGCCATCGTGTACCTGGAAAGCGATGAGGATGCGAAAGAAACGCAGGGGCTGGTGGAAGCTGAAGGCCGCAAATGCCTGCTGATGAAAGGTGATGTAAGTAGTGAAGCTTTTTGCAAAAAAGTGGTAAAAGATACCCAAAGCAAGCTGGGAGCATTGCACATATTGGTGAACAATGCAGGCACACATGAGGAAGATGAAGAAATAAGCGGTATTTCAAAAAAACAATTGCAGCGAACTTTTGATGTAAATGTGTTCTCGATGTTTTACATAACACAGGCGGCTGTGGAAATAATGGAACAAGGTGGGTGTGTCATCAACACCACATCTGTAACGGCATACAGGGGTAGTGAACACCTGCTCGATTATTCGGCATCGAAAGGTGCTATGGTATCCTTTACCCGGTCGCTGGGTAAAAACCTTGCTGCTAAAGGCATACGCGTGAATGCGATAGCGCCGGGCCCTATATGGACACCACTGGTGGTGGCATCATTCGATGCGGAACACCTGGCTAAGTTTGGCAAAGATACACCCATGGGGCGTGCCGGCCTGCCGCGCGAAGTAGCGCCTGCCTATGTGTACCTGGCATGCGATGACAGCAGCTATATGACAGGGCAGGTGCTGCATATAAACGGCGGCGATGTAGTAGGTGGATGACAAATTTATTGTGATAATGCACGCGGGTTGGCACGGTGTTTTTTTACTAGTTAGCAGAACAAAAACTTATTCGTTATGAGAAGCATACTATATATCATCGCTGTAATCCTGATAATAGGATGGATACTGGGTATAACTGCATACAGCGCAGGCGGACTGATTCATATCTTACTGGTATTGGCCATTGTATCATTGCTACTGGGCCTTATACGGAGAGGTAATGTATAGCTCCGAAAATATAGATACTAACAAGCCTCTTTTTTATTCCTCTTATATATATTCCTCTCTTTATTCTACAAATTGGCTACGCTTTCGGGCGTAGCTTTCTTCTTTTATATACATGCCTGCCACTGCAACAAAATGGGGCAAATATCTTTATCTTCCACATTTTAAGAGCATCTTTCCCCACTTGCAGTGCATCGTTTCGGGGTGAAAAAACAGTGGTGTCGCTTATGTGCTCAGCAATAGGCAGTTGTGCTGAAACGCTTTGCTGGCATGCTTTTTCATTCTATGTGGGTACTAAAAACTTAATGTTATGGCAAACGAAAGAAATCAAAATCAGAACCAAAACCAGAACCAGGATCGCAATCAGCAAAATGAAAGTAACCGCGACCTGAACCAGAATCAGCAACGTACTGCCGGCCGCAATGAAGACCAACGCACTACGAACGAACCAATGGAAACACAAAGCGGCGGCGGTGCCCGTGGTTATGAAACAGAACGCGAACAAAACGAAGTAAACCGCGAAAGAGAAGACCTGAACTCGCCAACTACACCTCAGCGTGAAAATGACCGTGGCATGTCTTCTCCGGGCCGTCAAAGCGATGAACAACGCTAATTGAAGTAGCCCCTTTCCTTTTTTAGGTTAAACTTCATAAGTACTATTTGCGTTTGCACACAAGGTGCATCGTAAATAGTATTTTTTTATACCGGTGTTTTAACGAGTATTTTGTATGTATTGAACACTTTACTTTTACAGGCCCTGACTCTCTATCATTTTTTCATGTATTAGTTTATAGGTTAGCGGCAGGCTGAATAAGCCTGCTGTGTTTTTTTGTGTGGTATAGTTTTTATCCCTTCTACAGAAATAAAACGTATAACTATGGCAGACGATAAAAATTTGAAAGGACAGCAGGACAGGCAACGCGTAGCCGGTGATGAGCCATATGAAGTGAACTATCTGGCGCAGAAATACCATGTATCGGCGGAAGTAGTGAAACAAGCAATAGAAGCTGTGGGCAATGACCGCGAGGCCATCGAGGCCTATCTTTCTAAAAACGGTAAAGCGTAGTTACGCTCAGTATTTTTTACTGTATCCACAACCCTGCAATTGCGGGGCTTTGGTGTATAGGATAGATAGTACGGCGTAATAAAAAAGCCCTGCAGAAGCAAGGCTTAGAGGATTACATATAAGGGATGGAAACAGAGACTTATTGTTGTGTAGCTGTATAGACTACATCTACAGTATAGGTGCCGGCGGGATAGGTGAAACCCGGTGCCGCTTTGTATTTCACCGAAAAAGTTTGGTTGCCGCCGTTGGTGCCATTGTGTATCAATGTCCAGGCACTGGTGGTAAAGCCCAGGTAATAGTCGTCGCTGAAAGGCCATGCAATAGTACCGCCCGTATTGTTGGCGCTTACCATCAGGCCCAGCGTGCCCCATACCGGCATGGTAGGCGCAGGTGTGGTGCTGCCTGTATAGGTAAAGGTGGAAGTATTGGCCTTTACAGATACATTAAAGCGTTTGTTGGAACGAACGCGGATGTCTTGTGCATTAGATGCCACGCCATTTGCATAATCGTTTACGGTGCTGAAGCCCAGGTTTACGGCATTGCCGGTAGCACTGTTGCTGTTCAGAAAGGTCATTTCTATAGCGTTGTTCAGGTTCAGGTTAGTGGTTTGTGTAGCGGTGCTGCCGGCGTTTTGCGCTGTGGCCGTAAATGTGCTGCCTAAAATGGCTACTGCGATGGTGAATAATGTTTTCATTTTTTGTTTTGTTTGTTTGTGTTTGTGTGTTTGATAGTGCAAAGATGGTGCGCTGTTTTATGCCGGGCAATTATTTATACCTTCTTAACAGGGCATTTATAACTGCTTAACAAGCACTTAACGACTGCGTGATGATATGATAATGCCGGCGGGAATAATAACTTAGGTTGTCAACTTTTAATTGCCTACCTTCACTAAAGTATAAGTGATTATATTTTAAACAATTCGAAAACAGAGGGAACAAAAAAACGCTTTTATCACTTCCGCACTTTAAAGACTTGATAGAACGGCAGGGAGCCAAAGGGGCGCATTACTGCCGGTAGCAATCCTCACTTTTTTTGTATTATTTATTTAACGCTGTATAGCGCCTTGGTACAAGGGAGGGATGTTACAGATAGCAGCTTCGGTTGCATATGAATATGCCTTCAAGGCAAATCTGCAAACAAAACAAACAACAACTGACGAACCCGTTAGATCGTAATCATGATGGCATGTATGCTTCAATGCTATTAGCAATAATAGCAAAACAGCTACCGCGAGAGGTGCTACCGATGACTGTGGTGTAAGAACCTTTTCGTAACAGCTAAAAACCAATGAAAATGAGAAAGCAAGTGCTATTAGTGGATGATGACAGGGAAGACCGCGATATTTTTTTGATGGCGCTGCGCGAAGCGGGCAATCTGTTTGATTGCCTTACCTGCAACAATGGTGTAGAATGCCTGAAACTGCTGGAAAGCGGTTTGCAGCCCCATGCTATATTGACCGATATAAATATGCCCATGATGAATGGTTTTGAGCTGGTAACCAACCTCAAAACCAGGCCTGATTATAAGCAGATACCCGTATTTGTTCTGAGCACATCGTCCAATCCGGATACAATTAAACAATTTCACCAGTTGGGGGCAGAGCAGTTTGTAACCAAGCCTACCAGCTTCCGTGCATTGGTCAATTTTATTCAAACGGCCTTCCAGATGCAGATGGCAACCTGATATTTGTGAAATACCGGTGTTTTTCACGGTGTATAATTCATTGTTCAGCAGTATTTTGTGAGCTTACATAAATAGGATAACTATGAAAAAGCTCATTACACTTACGGCAGCTATTGCCATGATGGCTACTGCGGGCCATGCGCAGCAACTGATTCCGCTTTCCAGCAGGCTGGTGGGAAAGAAAGTAATAGACAAAGGAATGCAGCGTTACGGAAAGATCTTTAAAGTAGATGAAGGCCGTACAGATGACCCCGATGTGCAACTGACTGGTATGGGCGGCCTTTCCAATCTTGAGAATATATCTGCAGCAGGTGGCAACCTATCTGTAGGCGTACTGTTTAAAACATCGCCCCGCACCAACACCTACCTGATGTTCAATACCCGCACGGGTAGCACTGCGGATACTGCTTCGCTGGTGAAAACATTTTTGTTTCCCGATATTGCCCGCCGCGATTTTACGATGGGTATCGAATACATCAGCAAAATAGGTAACGACTTTTTCTTTATCCCATTTGCAGAGTTTTCGCTCAACCGTTATAAAACAGGTAATGATTCTATATCCAACAGCTTCCGCAGTACCAGTGCCATTGCGGGCTTTAAGCTGGGTAAATCTTACAAGGTGAAGGTGGGCGATGATGTTAAAACCTTTGGTTTCAGCATCAATCCTTATTATAATGTGATCAGTACCGACCCCAAATTTTTCAGCAATTATAATAATATGCTGGGTGAAACCAACCTGCCACCTACCTTTCATACATTAGGCGTGAATGCGGTACTGGAGATAACGCATGTATCGCTATTTGCAAACATGAAGCAGGTGCTGAATACTACCACCAATATTTCCAATGGCGACCTGAAGGGCTTTAACTATGTGATAGGTACGCTTATCAGTACCAATATCCTGAAGTTTAAACTGCACAATGAAAGTACCGGTGGTGGCGGTAAGGATGCAGAAGATGATGAATAGTAGAGTAATGACAAATAAGATAAAAAAGGGCCGCAGTTTTCGCTGCGGCCTTTTTGCATATATAGAAGTGATAGTGTACTACATTTCTTCATCTTCCTCATCATCGCTGTCTTCGTCTTCCTCATCTTCTTCTGCCGCTTGTATATTGATGTCGTTCTCGGCTATTGCGGTCAGGTTTTCATCGGTATCTTTTTCTTCCTGCAGGGTCATGCCCAGCAGTTCCTTGGCATCTTCCAGGCCCAGTGTGCCGGCCAGTTGTGCCAGTCCGCCGTAGGTGGCTATTTCGTAGTGCTCTACTTTTTGTGCCGCCATTATCAGGGCTACATCGCGGGTAGCGGTGCCTTTTTCTGTTTCTTCTATTATGCTTTGCGCTTCCTTGGTAAGGCCTTCCATCGCATCGCATTTCTTGGCCTTGGCAGGTTCGCCCATTATTTCAAATACCTGTTCCAGCCGCTGTATTTGTTCTTCGGTTTGTGCCAGGTGTTCTTCAAAGGCAGTTTTCAATTCTTCAGATGTAGCAGCCTTCTGCATTTTAGGCAGTGCCTTCGTCAGGTGTTTTTCAGCCCAGTAAATATCCTTCAGGCTATCTATAAAAAACTCACGTAGCATGCTTTGGTCATCCATAGGTTGCATGCGCGATGCGCTTTTTTTAGGAGCGGCTTTTTTGGCGGCAACCTTTTTAGGCATGGCGCGTTTGGTAGCGGTGGCAGCTTTTCTCGGAGCTGATTTCTTAGCAGGTGTCTTGCTTTTTTTAGCAGCAGCTTTTTTTGCGGTTTTCATAAAGCGTATCGTTTAAAAATTTTTTGTGTAAGTAAATGGAGATATTGACCGAGTGTTTAAAAACTTGTGCCACAGCATATCATTTTTTTATTACCGCAGGATAAAAACGGCTGGCACGACTTTTTACTACCTACTGTGCAGACGACCGATAACACAGGGTAATTATGAAACCGCACACAGATAATATGGCTTTGAGATGGTGGGTACTGGTGATAGCTATCGTAAACCCCGTCTTTGCTTACATAGCCAATGCTACCGGCATCACGCCCCGCAGCATTGCCGATGTATCTATGAAATATGATACGTACTTTATGCCCGCAGGCTATGCCTTTTCTATCTGGGGGCTTATCTACCTGTCTTTCCTGGTATATGCCATTTACCAATTGCTGCCCGCACAGCGCCGGCGTACGGTGTATGACAGGCTGGCCGTGCCATTTATAGTTACCAACCTGCTGGGTATGGCGTGGCAAATAGCTTTTACCAATGAACTGCTGACACTCGGCACCATCATTATAGCAGCTATGCTGGTGTGTTCCATCATACTATATGCTACGGTACGCACCTGCATTATGCAGGAAATATGCATGTACTGGCTGTCGCTGCCATTCAGCCTGTATATGGGCTGGCTATCGGTAGCCAATATAGCCAATGCGGCTACATGGCTCACCTGGATGGGGTGGGATGGTGGTAGCCTCACACCCCTGCAGTGGGCAGTGGTGATGGTATTTTCAGCCGGAGGGCTGGGCCTTGTCATCAGCCTGTATTTTAAAGACTGGGTGTACCCGCTGGTGATAGCATGGGCCTGCTTTGCCATCAGTGTAAGCGCACAATTTACCAGCCGTGTGCTGGCGACTGATTCGGTAATAGTAGCATTGCTATCCATGCTGTGTTCGGCAGCGGTGGGCGTATGGCAATACCTGCATTATAAGGCACATCATATGATTCATACACGCAAACCGGGGCAACATGCTCATTAAAAACAAATTCTATAAAGATGAACAAGGTGGTAAGCATACTGGCGATATTTTTTATGATAGCATGGCTGCTGGTGGTGTTTGGCACTACCTGCATGGCGTTCTTCAGGGTGTTGTAAATTCATTCATTTGCATATACCGGGCACGTGGGAAATGTGTTATATTTAAGTAAACACACCCGCTTGCTATGCGCACCCTATTATGTTTTTTATTGCTATTGCCTGCCCTTGCTGCCCATGCGCAGCGTAATGAATTAGGATTCGGCGGCGGCTTTTTTCAGCCATATACTTCTGCAGCTAAAAATGCCCTTTACACACCCAAGAGAGGTGGCATGGGCTACCTGATATACGATCATAACTTTGGACGAAAGCAGCGTCACTTCTTTGTTTCTGCCGGTGTGCGTACCGAGATGTTTGTATTCAAAGAAACGGATGCGAAAAATAATGACCGTATCAATCACGTATGGCCGTTGATAGCGGTGCCTGTAGGTATCAACTACCACACACATACATCGGGCAATGCATTGCGCATGGGTGCTGCCATTGGGCCGCTGGTATCTATGTTTCCCGGCATTAATGGTGCAGGCCCCGCCATCGGAGGGCTTACAGAGGCGCATATCGGGTATGCCATAAACAAAACCACACTTTCTGTAAGGGCCACAAAGCCACTTGTAGCGATAGCTTCTACCGAAACGGGCAATGCATATAAAGGGTCATCCTTATCGCTGGATGTGAAATTTGACATCTCTGCCAATGCGCGGCCTGCTACCAAACAGATACCTGACAGTGTACTTAAAGCCCGCAGGAAAAGAAATCCGAAAGCAGAGATAGGTATAGCATATGGCATGTTCCTACCTTTCAACCACCTGCCGTATAGTAAGCGTACCGTATTTCCGGGCAGTGGTACCATGGCATTGCTGGTGGCCGAAGGGGTGCTGGATAACAAGCCCAGGGGGTTCCACATCACCTTTGGCGGAAACCTGCAGGGCATTTGGAATGATGATATGCACCTGTTGTCTATGGGTGGGCGCCTGGGGGTAGGGTATGGCTACGCTTTAGGAAAACATAAATTGCGATTGGGTGTGCAGGCCGGCCCTGTGGTAACGGTATCGCGCTGGCATACAGACAATGCAGGCTGGATACAAACCGATGCCTATGCCAATGTGTTGCTGGGTGGACGCGCCAGCCTTGGTGCGCGTTATGCTTTCCCGCTATCGCGTATGCAAGGCTCTGTATTAACAGAGAATGGCCGCCAGTGGGCCGATTATAACCTGCAAGGTATTATGCTGGAATGTAAGTGGCGTGTAAGCCGCAGATAGGCAAAAGATACGCAACACACCCTTTTAATTGTCGTATTTACACAGCGTGCATGTATATGGGCTGCTCTAATTTTACAACTGCAAAAACACAATATTCTTTACGTTTTAAAACAGTTGTACTATGAAAAAGACACGCATTCTTTATTGGTTGTTTACAGGCTTATTTGCCTTTATGATGCTGGGTTCGGCCATACCCGATATTATAGTGATGCCTATGGCTGTAGAAGGCATGCATGGCGGATTGGGTTATCCTATTTATTTTATTCCATTTATAGGTGTGGCCAAGCTGCTGGGTGTGATAGCCATATTGGTGCCGGGTTATCCCCGCATTAAAGAGTGGGCATATGCCGGTCTGATGTTCGACCTACTGGGTGCTACCTATTCCCTGATAGCTGTGGGCGGTGGTGGCGTAGGCGATTTTGCCTTCATGGCATTGCCTATAGGTTTAGGTATTTTGTCTTATGTATATTATCACCGCATCAGCAGGGCCAGGTTGGCTGCTGCTGTGCTGGCTCATTAATTAATAAGTGAATTATGTCTGCTATCACATTCAAAGCAAATATGCACCAAACGGGCAATAACGTAGGTATAGAAGTGCCCGAAGCCATTGTAGAAAAACTGGGGGCAGGCAAACGCCCTAAAGTGAAGGTAACGGTAAATGGTTATACCTACCGAAACTCCATAGCGTCGATGGGTGGAAGGTTCCTGATATCTGTAAGTGCTGAGGTACGCAAGCATACCGGTATTAAAGGCGGCGAAAAGCTGGATGTAACGCTGGATCTGGATACGGAACCGCGCGAAGTGGCATTGCCGGATGACTTTAAGAAGGCATTGCATAAGCATGCAACTGCACGTACATTTTTCGAAGGACTCTCTTACAGTGCGCAGCAGCGCTATGTATTGCCCATAGGAGAGGCAAAGACGGAAGAAACACGCAAACGCAGGATAGAAAAAGCTATAGCCGACCTGGAAGCGGGCAAAAAATAAACCCCGGTAGATACCGGGGTTTCATTACATATGAACTATAGAAAACACACTCGAATTTAAAGAGGTTACAATATTCGCTTTCCTCATTTCTTCTTCCTCATCGTAACCTGTAACAAAGGTAGTATGCGGCCATCTGCTGTTCCAAATAATAGAGGTGAACAAGGGTATTATTGGGGTAAATGAAACTGCTTGTAATTGCCAGATAAAAAGAAAATCCCGGGACGAACCCGGGATACCCTACACCAATGAAAACCTATTAAAAAAACCTTACGATACAAATGTAATGACCCGCTGCAGCGCTATGCAAATAATAGAAGCGAATGCATGAAATATTGGGGTGAATGTGCAAAACAGTGTTGAGAATATCCAATACTATTTAACGCTAAATAATGATTAATTAGCGTATATTTGTTTTTAATAAAAAGCACTATTTACCATGAAACGCCCTAACTATTACATTGTGCGCCGGCTGCTGCAAAAGCACGTATCCCTCATGACTCAATTATCGCTGCTGGGCGATATGGGGATAGAGATAGGCATACTGAACAACCTGAACCTGGATGATATAGCACTGGATATCATCGGCTTCCCGCCAGATAATACTACCGAATTCAATTACAGCACAGACCCTGCTTTTTTTAGCCCCGTGAAGCGTACCGACTTTGAGAACCGCTTTTGCCGCGACCCGTGGTGCTGGCTGGCATTTGAACTGCACCCGGCAGATATCGATGGTTTTATAGAAAAGCTGTATGATGATTATGATACGCTGATATTGCAGCGCCCGCACCTTTTCGTATTGCGCGACAGGTAGACGAACCTGTATTGCTTTGCTAATCAGATGTTAAACAGCGCGGTTAATTTGGTTTCAGGGCTATGTCGATAGCATCTTTGTAGCATCAAGCAAACAGCAATGAAAAAATCGTTCTGAATCGTTTATACGCAGCCAAGTGGCGCTTAAGCATATGCTTTAAACATCATCGCCCCGCTCCCCGTTTGTTTGTTTGTCCGGGAGACGGGGCGATGGTGTGTTTTTTACCGGGGTTGGCAGCTTGTTATCAATTGGGTATGCCTGTATTTTATTTTTAATGGTTTGCGTGTTCATAATCATTTCTATATGCTGCCGATAAAAACACATGAATAAATAGCCTATTTCTTCGTACTTTATGCATGGTTACAAATAATATGATGGCCCGCTGATAGAGCAATATATCCGTGCTGTATATTTGTTTATATCCCTTTTTTCTCAAACGAATAAACTTGACTACAGTGATGCAGGAAGAAATGATAATGGAAGAGATCGTTCCTAAACCAAACAAATTCAAACTATACCTGGGCGGCGATAAAGACAAGCACATAGGCTGGGTAAAAGTATTCAGCGGGGTGAATGTGATAGAATATGAAGCCGAACACCAGTCGCTGCGAAACACGCACACCTTTATGATACTGCCGATAGGCGATGTGCTGCATGTGGAGTGCTATGGTGCCTTCGACAGGAGTAAGCACAAGCTGCCGTATTAATCCATATTCCTGCTACTAATACAGCATGGGTTATGCGGCCTTGCCGATGCTTACTTTGTCTGCATAGTCTTTAAACCATGCCTGGAAGAAATAGCGGAAGCAATCGAAAATATCCATCTTGTATATGCCCCGGTCTTTTTTTAGCAACCCGGGCGTGCTGCTGTCTTCATCTACCGTAGCAATGGTGCAATCGTTTATCAGCAACGGACAGCCTTCCTGCGATATGTAGATGTTAGGGTATTGGTGCAGCAATGTATTTATCAGTGCACGGCTATCGTTATGATGCAGGTTGCGGGTATTGAGCTGCATTTGTTTTTCGCTCAGGTTGAGGAAGGCGCGTATCATGTGATAATAGCTGCTGTTGCGGCCATCAAAACCCACATTGCCATGGCTGCCCGAAGCATCGCCCGTTACATGCAGTATGCTGCTGCCGTATGTTGCCTTTATCTGCGCACATAATTCTGATAACTGCCCTTTTACAGCGAATTCCCTGATGAAGTGTATGAAGCTATCTCGCTTGCCTTTGTGTGGGCTCATTTGTGCTACCAGGCAGGTGAGCGGGTCTCGGTTGAAATCGAACGACAGGTATACCGGGTAATCGCGCAGGAAAGGCAGAGAAGGTTTCAGGTGCTTATCGCGATTGAAAGCAAAGAGCCAGGGTGCATTGTTTTCCCGCAATCCCCATTCGCCCAATGCATAGATGCGGTACTGGTTCATATTATACAGCTTCAGCTGTTCTATCTGGTCGCGGTCAGCCTGGGTAAGGAAGGGATTATCGTGATAGGTACTTTTGATATAAGCACATTCCAGCATTGGCTGGTCGAAGAAGTGTTTCTTCAGCCAGTGCTCTTCGTGCATGGGGTTGAAGCAAAGGGTTATCTGTATGTTTTCGCGGCCACGTGCGCGGCGGTTCAGCTCCAGGAAGTCTTCAAACTCCAGTTCGGCGGCTTCTTCTACCAGTATGCGCTCCAGTCCTTCAAAGCTTTTCAGCTTATCGGGGTCGTCCAGTCCGCGAAATACGATCTGCGACCCATTTTCGTGCGTCATAGTGCGGTCGCTCTTGTTCTCTTTGAATTTGTCCTGCAGCTCCATTTCCTGTATGCGTGCACGAAAGCCGGGTATTACGCTATCGCGCAGGGTATTGCCTACTTTGCGTATCACAAGGGTTTTAACGGTGCGTTCGTTGGCGATGGCTACTTCTTTCTGTGCGGCGCTGTAGCTTTTGCCACTGGCGGTGCCGCCATAGCTGAGTACAAAACGGACTTTTGCATCCATCAGGCGATGATAAACGGTGGTGTAGGGCATGGTGATAATTCTTAAAAAAATAAAACAGTTTACTATTGCAAATATACAATAATAAACTGTTTTATAGTATTTTAATTCCTAAGAATTATTAGTCGTGCGTAGCGGTATATAGCATGTTTACGGTATAAGTGCCTGCTGGGAATTCAAAACCCGGAGCGGCTTTATACTTAACGCTGAAAGTTTTATCGCCATGGTCGCAATCGTTGAGGATGCGGGTATCGCGGTTGCCATCTATGTGCTTGTATTGGTGATAACCACCATTGATTTGACCGCCGGTATTGTTTTCTGAAATCATCAGATCCAATACATCTTTTACTTCCATGCGTGGTGTGGGGGTGGTGCTACCGGTATAGGTAAAATAGTCGGAAGAAGCTTCCATTGAAATATCACATTTCCTGTTAGAGCGTACACGTAATTGCTGTGCCCCGCTTTCTACACCATTTGCATAATCGTTAACGGTAGAGAAAGTAAGGTTAACATCATTGCCCGTACGGGTGCCTGTGCTTACAAAAGTGATTTCGATGGCATCGGTAAGTGAAAGTTTTGCTGTTTGCGTAGCGCTGCTGCTGGCATTTTGTGCATAAGTAGCGGTAGCGCCTAATAGTAACAGGGTTGTTGCGATGATTTGTTTTGCGTTCATGTTTGTTTGTTTTTTAGTTTGATAGTGCAAAGATGCAACGGGCTGCTGCACTATACAAACAGAACAGGGGGTGTTAACGCATCATTTGTATTCCGTTAACAAGCGGATAACAAATCACAATTTCACCAGTTTTTCGCGCATTAATACTTTGCGGTAATTGCGCAGGGTAATGATGTACACGCCTGATGCGAGGTGCGCTGTCGGGACTTCTATATTATGCTCGCCTTTGTGAAAATCACCAATGTTTTGGTACAGCAGTTCGTGGCCCACTGCATCGTGTATAGATATGGCCAGTGCCTGCAGTGTATCTGAATGTATTTTAATAAATGCATTGCCTGTGGTGGGGTTGGGGTACAGGGTAGCTTTCGCCTGCACCTGGGGTGCTTCGGTATAGCGAAATAATTCCAGCCCATAGTCGGCAGTTTCGGCGCACATGTATGCGGCATCATCATACAGGTACCGATATTGATAGATGAAATATGGAGATGTACCGGCAGGCAATGGCATTAACGAGGAGCTGTCTGTTTGCGGGTTATATATATATATGCGGTTTTTTTCGTTGGTATCATTAGCGTATATGTTCATGAATATTTTATCGCGGTAGGTGAAAAGATTGTATGCAAACAGTCTTTTGCTATTTTCTATGGTACGTACCACGGTATTGGTGCCTGTGGCAATATTATAGCGCCATAACTGATGCCCTACATTGGGATCAAACACCTGGTGGTATATGCCACCTGCAGCATATGCCAGGCTATGGGCATAAAACACGGATGCAGCATTGTTCATACTGCTGACAACAACAGGCGCGCTATTGCCATCATACCGACACAATTCATATGTGGGGGTAACTGTCGATGCCATGAAATACAATACACCATCTATTTCCAGGAAGCTATCTTCCATATAACTGGATATATAGGTACGGTCTTTCAGCAGGCGTTCTGTACGGCCTGTTTGGGGATCGTAGCTGAACAGGCAGTAGCTATTCGAGTCTGTATAATGTGCATACAGTATCTTGTTTTTGAAAATAGCCAGGGCATTGATGGAGGAAATAGATTTGGCAATGGCTTTGAGCGAACCCGTGGCGGGGTCGTATTCCGATACGGTATAGCGGCTGCTATCTACACCACCTACAAAATAGAGTTTGTTATTCAGTGTGGTTATTTGCCGTATGTAACCAAACACAGCCCACAGCGATAGCTGCTGCACCAGTTGCGGTGCCGATTGCCCATCCCATTTCATCAGGCCCATAGCCGAGTTTGGCCCATACGTCATACCTAAGAAATAGACGGTATCATTCAAGGCGATACTGCTGTAAACATGATAAGGAAAGCTGTTATACACAAAAGGCCCTTGCAGCCCCTGGACGGTATTATATTTATAAAATGCCGTGCCTGAATCGGTACTGGCGCTAAAAAGCAAATCGCCCTTGTAGGTGGTGAATGCATATGGGTAGCCGCTGCACATAGGGCCGGGGCATATATCTGCCGCCAGCTCCGTTACCCCATGCTGGGCAAAGGAAATGCCTGACAACAGTGATAGCAGGATGGTACAGATATATTTCATAATGGTTCGGGTTGTTACAATTTCACCAGTTTTTCGCGTAGCAATACACCGCGGTAATTTCGCAGTGTAATGATATATACCCCTGCCGCCAGGTGCGATACGGGTATGTGGATATTATGCTCACCTTTATCAAACGCGCCAAGCCTGCGCCATAGTATCTGGCGGCCTGCGGCATCGTATATGGAAAGGTCGAAATTCTGCTTTATCTCCGTAGTGGCTTTAATATATACATTATCGAGTGTAGGATTGGGGTATAGTATGTATGATTCTTTTGCCGGCTGACGCTCGCGATAGGTAAACATTTCATAGCCATGCTCTGCCGTAGTGCCGTTGATATACAGCACATCGTTATACACATCGAAGCCGTAGATATAGCGGAAGGTGTATTGCTGATCGGTGGGCAGCTCGCGTACTATCTTGTTTTCTGCATCGTAGCTATACACTACATGATAGGCATTGCCGGGTACTACTTTATAGCCATTGAATATGAGCTTGCCATGATAGCTGGCCATAAAGATGTTGCCGGAATATTTGTCCAATGTATCTTCGGTACGGGTGGTATTTGTGACGATATCGTAAGAAGTATGGGCAACTTTGCTGGGGGGTGCCTGGTAATACACATATAGCCTGCCATTATGTGGGGTGATGGTATAAGCCCGGCTTTTATTACTGTGGTAAGAAACACATTTTGGCGCGTTTGCCCCATCATACATATACAGGCCACGGCCATAGTCAGGGTGTGTGGCCAGGAAATACAGCTTATCCTGCACCACTATGAAATTTTCCGGGTCGCCGCTTTCCTGCCCGGGGTTGATATCGGCTACGATGCCTGCAATGCCCGTTTTAGGGTCGAAAACGAATAGTTCCTGCCCGGTATTGCTGCCGAAGTGTTTGTAATAGAATTTGTCTTTGTACAGCACGCCATAGGTGTAGCCTGCGTCGCCCACTTTAGTTACGGCCTTTGTTTTGGGGTCGTAAACATGGGTAGAATACTTATAGGTGCGAATGTTGTAGGCGCTGAAATACAGCTTGTCATTCCACCAGATGGGTGAGCCTATGGAGTGAGGAGTATCGCTGACGGGTACTATCTTAACCGGTTTATTAAGGCCATCCCAGCTAAAAAGACGGATAGACTCGGAGCGGCCATCGAGCGTGCTGCAGAAATACAGGGCATGGCCCGGGGCAGCAGCCACAGCAGTGAACCTGTGGGGGTTGACAGGGGAAAGCATAGCCAGCGGTGGGACGCTATCGTTTGGAAAGCTTTGCAGCAGACCATCGGCATTGTAGGTATAGAGGTATTTCTTGGTTTCGTCCTGCGCGCTGATGATGAGGTTGCCATTCAGCAAGCCCATCGGCATCGGATTGCCATCGCAGGTGCCGGGGCAATAATCCTGCAACATACGCAGGGTATCGTACTGCGCATGAGTGGCATGAAAAGACAATAAGAGTATAGATAAGTAAAGTGTACGCATCATAGGCATAGCCGGTATAAAAGGTAATAGCAAAGCTATCGCAAAAAATATACCCGATATGTATTACACGTTGGTTCTAATGCAGGTTTAATAGTGCGTTGACACTGGTGTGACGAACGGATATGGCAGATTACCTGGCAGTTAAAGTTTTACCAGTTTATCGTGCCATAAGGCGCCGATGATATTATCGTAGAGGGTGACAAAATAGACACCTGCCGCAAACTGTGTGAGCGGTATGGGAATTTCCAGGTCGCCGGAAGGGAAGGTGCCTGCCAGGTTGCGCATCACGATGCGGCCCGATACATCGCTGATGGTGATGGTGATAGTACGGGGGCCACCCAGCGTGGTTTTGATGATAGCCTGCGTGGTAGCAGGGTTTGGGTAAATGATGGTGCGCGTGGTATCGGCTGGCGGGGCATCGTCGTAACGGTATAGTTCCCAGCCATAATTGCTGGTTTGGCCGGAAAGGTAGAGCGCATCCTTATATACATATTGCAGGTAGGCATTGAAGCCGCGGCTGAAGGCAGGGTCGGGAACCTGCTGCACCATGCCGGTATAAATATCGTAGGTATAAAGGTGGTGGAGGTTTTGCAGCCTGTTGTAGCCGGGGAAGAATACTTTGCCATTATATACGGTAAAGCTGCGTGCCTCTGTAATGTTGGCCGTATAAAGCCCCGCTGCGCGTGCGGATGTGTTGGTTACAATATCGTAGCTCCACAAGTCGTAAGGCTCGCTGCCGGTCATGCTGCCGGTAAAGTACAGTTTGTTGTTGTAATACGTCATATCGGCACCATTGGCAGAGCCGATACCATTGCCGGGGCCACGTGCGATATCTGTAAGGCGCACAGGCTGCGTAGTGCCATCGTACATGTATATTTCACGGCCATAGGCGGCACTGGTAGCCATAAAATAAAGCCTGCCATTGGCAATAAGGAACGACTGCGGATAGCTATCGCCGGGGCCGGGGTTAAGGTCGGCAATGAGTGTGCCGGTGCCTGTAAGCGGGTGGTAGGCATACAGCTCTACACCCGAAGCACCGCGTGCTGAAAAATACAGGCTGCCATTGTAGGCGGTAGTGCCGATGGCATGCAGGTTGTTGAGCCGGATGGTAGCGCCTGTTTCAGGATTGAACTCGTAAAGGCCATAGCCTGTATCATCTGTAGCCGTGAAATACAATACACCATTCAGCACCGTTAGTTCCGAAGGGTCGCTATGACCATCGGGGTGTATGTAGGTAATGCGCCCCGGTGTATTGCTGCCATCCCAGGCATATATTTCCTTTTCCTGTGTGGCGGGGCCGTTGAAGTAATTGGTGAAATAAAAGACAGAATCGATGACCGCATAAGAAGGCTGTGACAGCCATACTTTGGGATAGGGATATGCATACATCTCCGTCAGACCATCGTAACCATGCAGGTTGCCACGCTGGCCGTTGAAGCCACTCAGCATGAGCCTGCCTTTGTATTGCTGCATAAAATACGGGGCACCACCGCATAGCTGCCCCGGCTGCTGTTCGCCGGGACAAAAATCGGCCAGCAAGCGTGGGGCCGGTAGCACCTGTGCTATTGCCGCAGGTAGCAGGCAGTAGCAGATATATAAAGTAATGAGTAACGGTTTCATGCGTGGCGAAGTGCTACTATAACTACCGTTAGCGGCGGTTTAGTATATCACTATGCGATGTTACAGAAAAAATAGGTTATGCTGGCTGCATGATCTTTTTGCGGTGCTGCTCACCACTGACTACCAATGATATAAGACGTTTTTCTGCGAGTATATGTGAAAATGCCCACCGGTGTTTTAACGAGTATTTTTATAAAAATCAATAATTTACATTTGTAGTTTCTATTACTTTAAACTTTTAAAAACATGAAACAACTGTCAATCACTATGATGCTATTCGCAGGAATAGCATTAGCATCCTGTCAGAAAACAGCCGCCCCATCACACGATGCCAAAAAATCCCCTAATCTTATGAATTATGCATTGCCTGGCAAACCTAATCCACCACCTGACAAGCACTCTGAGAATAATGGAAATTGCTATACGCCTGCTCTTAACTGCGGGCCAGAGGTGGTGATTATCGGAAAACGCCCCAAATTATCAGAACTGCATGTAGCTATTGACAATGGCCCTGTAGCCATCGGTAATTTCTTTGATGATGAAGCCAATTGGGAATTATTGCCTGTTGGTGACGGACAATTGATAAAGTTGATGTCTGGTGATTACAACATCATTATGCGTAATAATTATCCTGACCCTGACAGGGTAAAATATTTTTGCGGACCAACCAGCAGTTTATCTGCTGCTAACCTTTCCGATGCAGAATTTGTTATTGAAATTCGCATAGAAGATTAATTATTTATCCCGAGGGCTCAGAAAGGGCCCTCGGGTTTCTATAAATTATACGGTGAGAAGATATATTGCGATTTTTCTGGGCGGCCTGTTGCTGGCTTGCAACGAAAAAGTAAAGCATGTAGATAGTGCACAACTGTTGTGCGATACTTTAACCCTTCAGAATGTTGGAAATGTAAGAGCCATACAGGTTGGGTACCGGCTTGATAGCCCTATTATAGCTTATATAAAGAGAGATAAACAATGGATTTTGTTTTATAATACAGAAAATAGAAGGATCGTTGATTCCATCCCTGTTCATTATGAATTTGATAAGAACGACAAATTCTACGTGAAAGAGGATAGAAGTGTACTATTATTTACGAACGGGCAAAATAAAATCTTCAAACTATCTGATACGAACAGACAGGAAATTATTTATCGAACTACATCGAAACCTGTAAGGGTTTTAGAGTTTGTATCCCTGGCCTTTAATATGCAAGACCGGTATGTGATGCTATACGAAGTGCCCAATGTTAATGTGGGTGAAACAGAAAACAGAACGATATATTTCAATTCGAAAATACTTACCGTATTTTCTATAGATGGTGATAGCTTGGTGCCAATCTTGAGAACTGCACCTTTTCCTGAAAATTATAAGGCTCACTTTTATTATGAGTTTTACCCGGTAGCTACTATGGCAAACAATAAGGTCTATTATGCTTTTACGAATAGTTCTATTGTTTCGGAAATAAACATACAGGATGGTGCAACCAAGGCATACGATGTAAAAGACCTGAATGGCCAAAACGAACCCTTTGATCTAAAAAAGCTTTTTGATTATGGTTTTGCCAAGGATTATCGCCTTGCCGCAAGTCGCAATATGCAGCTTATAACAGATGGCAAAACCGGCAAAATAGCGCTTATACAAGAGCAGGCCATCATAAGGGACAGTAATGCTTTGATACAGGAGGGTTTTGAAGATAAACCAGTTTCTATTTTTGTTCTGGACAAGGACAAAAAAATAGAAAGCATCATAAAGTTTCCGCATCAAAAGGTATTAGACTTTGAGCAGGCGTTTTTGAGTAATAACCTACTGTATGTGCCTGCGAAGAAAAATGAAACAGGTACCGATAATAAAAAAATATTCTTGTATGAAATTCCTTAATCCAACCATCGCCTTGACAATTGTGATACTGTGGATGGGAGCCTGTAAAAACAATATACAGGACAACCGATTTGCCGATGATTCTATAAAATTTAATAACTATCTGAATACGTTCAAATCGGAAATTAATAAAACTAATTTGAACTTCGTATTGATTTCAGAGCAGGGATGCGGGCCGTGTATAAAGAAGACAATGGGCCATATCCGAAACCGTGACAACTACGTTTATGTTGTTAACCCCGACACGTACGAAAAATATTTCAAAGATAGTTTTATAAAGAAAGAGCACCTGATTATTGATTCAGCATATATGGTAGATAACATAAAGTATGCCTATGATAACATAGGTATTGTAGAAATGAAGGATACTAAAATCAATAACGTATATGAAATCCAACCTTATACAGCCGATAGTGTATTAGCTATGGTTGTAAAATAATGTTTTGACTCATTTTACTGTATCGTTTACCCCTTTTTAGTTGCTGCCTTAGCTGTGGCGCGTTCGGTGTTTTCTTTCACACGGTATTTTACAATGCGGGTAACGAGTGCTAAAGGAAGTGGTGCATCCATAGGGAATTGTACAGAGCCTTTGCCCTGTTGGTATTTAGATAGTTCCTTTTCGAATGCGCTGTGCCCGGTAGGGGTGGCATAAAAGCCGATGTGGTTTTTGAATGCCGCAAAATGCACCAGGTTGCCATGCAGCACAAAAGTAGGTATGGCATATTTTATGGCTTCGGTAGCGGCGGGTGCTGCAGCCTGTATGGTGCTGCGCATGGCTTGCAGCTTTTCCTGCACCTGTGGTGGAAAGGCGGCTATATATTCATCTATGTCTTTTGCCTGGTTGTTCATAGTATATGTTGCTGCTATGAAATTAGCAAAATGTATTTACAGCTTTACCAGTTTGGTAGTAAGTACCTTGCCTTTATTCTTTTCAAATACTGAAAGGATATACATACCTGCAGCTACGTGTTGCAATGGTATCTCGATATCGTGCGTGCCGGCAGGGTAGGTGCCCAGTAGCTTGCCATACACCTTGCGCCCTGCTACATCTGTAATGACTGCCGAGAGGGTTTGCTCTTTAACGCTGCCGGTGCGAATGTAAGTGTGCGTATTGGCGGGATTAGGATAGAGTGTTATCTCTTCGGGTATGTTTCGTTTCACATCATCGTAACGGAAAAGCTCCCAGCCATATACGTCATCGTAGGCGGAAAAGTATAGCATATCATTGAAAACGGTAGGGTTGTAAGAGCCAAAGATTTGTGTGCCTGCGGGTGGGGGCATTACTTCATACGCGCCTGTTTGCGGGGCGAAGAGCATCAGGCCATAGTGATAACTTTGGGCAATACCTATCACCAGCTTATCGCGGTAGGGAATGATGCCGCCGATGTTGGTATAATCAAACGGAAAGGTTAATACCTCTTTGGCAGCGCCGGTAGCTATATGATATGCCCATATAGATGCGGTGCTGCCCTGCTGCACGGGCAGGTATATGCTGCCATTAAAATGCGCAAAAAATGGCCGTCTGAATAAGGTATAGCTACTGCCAAATGCACCGGCAATATCGGTGCACTGCACAGCTGTGCCGCTGCCGTTGTAGCTATACAGTTGCAAGATGTCCGCTCTCTTGACAACGAAAAAAAGTTTATCATTCACTACCGTAAGCTCGTATATACCGGTGCCGGATGGGTTAGGCGGTACGCTGAAAACAAGCGTAGCGGTGCGGGTAGCTAAGTCGAAAGCGTACAGTTCATCGCCGGTGCCACCCATGGGACGGGTAAAGTACAGCTTGTCTTTGTACCATGTTTTATAATAGCCGCCTGCCCCCAGGTTATCCAGGCTACCGGTAGCAGGGGTATATTGCCATAGTTGGTAATCCCAAGTGGTTGGGTTGCGTGCAGTGAAGATGATCTTACCATCTATAGCCAGCGGTTCTGTGGGGTCCTCGATATCCGGACGATCGGCAAGGAGATTACGTGGTGAATCAATGCCATTCCAGGCATACAGGCGGCGTTCTTCCTGCAGCAGGTCGAAGTCTTGTGTATAATATAGTGTATCGCCCAGCTGGGCAGCATAGTGAGGATGCATGTACCATGGTGCATTTGTCGAATCGATATTGTATTTGTATTTAGTAATGCGTTCCTGCTTATCGCAGGCATACAGGTGTGTGGCGGTATCATCCCAGGCGCTGAAGATGAGCCTGTCGTTAAAAACGGCAACGAATGAGGGCATAGCATTTCCTGTCATGCTATCATACTTTACCGCATTAATATCGGCCACCAGTACGGGGCGAAATGTTTGTGTATATGCGTGCAGGGTGCAGCATACCAGCAGGGTACTAAAAATAGTTTTCATAAAGGCAGTATTAAAACTACCATGGCAGCCGTTTTATTGTACAGACTGTGAGAATAAGGCAAAGGGCTTGGCTGCAATTGTAAAATGAAGGTAAAAACCTATAGTGTGGCAATACGGATGGCCATTTGCAGTTTCTGTGCCTCTGCCTTGCTGAAAGATATGGTATAGGCAGGCTGCATGGCAATGCCCATCGGCGGGGTGGCGGTAGCATAACGGGCGTGTGCAAATGTTATTTGTTTTAATGGCTGCGATAGTAATAGTGACAGCAGTGCTTCATCCGCGGTTTGTATATGTGTGCCGCTTCGCAAGGTGCCTTTCAATAAGATGTGCATGTAAGAGCCGCCGGCTATATCAGCAATATTTTGTGCGCATGTATAAGTTTGGCCGTTGGTAAAAGTGAGGATGTAGTGAAAATGAAGATCGGCGGGTACAGGGTGAACGGTGATTTTTGATGATGCAGAAGTATCTATACGCCAATATGCCATTTCACTGAGGGCTGCATATTTATCACTACTGTATAAAGATATATCCACACTATCGCAGACAGGTAAAGCATGGGAAACGTTATTGAAATCATCGGGGTGCATAACGGCTTGCCCTATGCGCAGTACTTTTTCATTTTCAGAGGATTGGGCATAGAGTGTAGTGGCTAAACAGAGCAGCAAAAGGGTGAAGGTGTGTTTCATGTATTTATAGACGGTACACAGGGCATAATGGTTAGAATAATCCCCGCCATTAGCGGGGATTATTATTAGCTTTCCAGTTTTTCCAGTGCTTTGTCGGCTTCGCGTTCCATCTGCTTTACCTTGCGCTGCAGGCGTTCGTTATCGCCTTCTTCAAAATGGCGTGCTTCGGATATGTGTTCGTTCTCTTTCTTTTTGCGATAGTCTTCAGCATCCTGTATCTTATCGGCCATCTTTATTTCAAACTCGTATATCTTCACCATATCGGCATAGGTGCTTTGATATGCTTTTTCTATACCAGACAGTATCTTGAGGGTTTCCGTATACTGATCGAGACAGAATGTAAAATCAAGTACCGCTTTATAATATTGCCCTGTAACTGCCGTTTCCTTACTGTTCCATTTTTTATAAGTTTCCATGTCTTTCAGGTTGTTCTTATACATGGTTAGCAATTGTTCATAATTTTTCAGCCATGCATCCTGCATTTTATGCAGCGTATCATTACTGGCTATATAGTATTTCTGCAAGGTATCTACCTTGCCAAATTTTATTTTGTTGTATAGTGCTGTAAAGTGCATCACTTCATCATCGCGCGAATCGCGCAGGTGCGTACGGTAGTTCAGTTCCTGTGCTATCATACTATCGGCGGCTATAAAGTTGGCATGCAGTTCTTTCAGCCTGTTATCGTTTTCTGCTGCCGTGGCTATCAGCTGCTGTTTTTGGGTATCCATTTCATCGCCCAGTGTGCTGATGCGGGTATTTCGCGCTGCAATAGAATCGGCCAGTTTGCGTAGCATGGTATGGCTGGCTGGCTTTTCAATTGTTTCGGTCTTTATGCTGTTTATCTTTTCTGCCGAAAGGTCGTCCCTTATTTTTTTAGCCGCGGCATATTTTTCATTCAGCTCGTGGTCTTCTCGGTTTGCCAGTTGGCGGTACCGATTGCACTTGGTTATCCATACTTTATCGTTGGTACGTATGCGGCGAAGCTGCTCGCCTGTTTCGCGGCTCTTTGCTTCATTTTTCTTTTCCAGGGCGGCATAGTGTGCGGGTATGTTCTTTTTCTGCGCCTTCAGGTAGTCGGTCGCCTTTTTTAGTTTCAGCTTAGATGTTTCCAGTACCTCGCGGCTTAGGGGCTGCAGGGATTTCCCTTCGCGCTCTCCCCACATGCGTACCACATCCAGGTTTTCTTTGATACCCAGTATCGATTCATAACGTTTGTTGAAATCGTAAGCCCTGTCGGCATAGTCGAGTATTCGTTCACTTTCCGTAAGGGTAGCTACATGCAGCAGTGATGCATTGCCCTGCATGGCCTGCCCGGTTTGCTTGTTGTATACCGCTATGGCAGTGTCGCCTGCCTCAAATACCTCGAGCGGCATAGGTGCTGTAGTAAGTTGCCATATAGGGTCGGCAGGCAGGTGGGTGAAACGATAATAGAGCGGATGCGTCATGAAATAATTCTCGTCATAAGCAAAGCGGAAGCGCTCTTTTTTGCCATGCGCTATTTCATCTTTTTCTTTTTTACCGAATAGTTTATCCATCTGAGTGGGTAGCCAGCCTTTATAATACTCTATACCACCGGCGCCCATGGTAGGGTCGGCCAGGTGCCATTGGCCATCTATCAGTACAGCGCACCACGCATGGCGCGGTACATACATTTTATCACCTTTATCAAAAGTCCAGTCTTTGGCATAGCCCTCTACCACTACAGCAGGTATGCTTACCTCCCGGCACATAGCTACATATAGTGTGGCATAACCATCAGAAGTACCCTTTCGTTTATTGAATACCGTCTTGAGGTCTTCAGGGTCGCGGTTGGGGTTTTTAATTGCATCGAGGTCCAGCGCTATGTTATTGGTTACCCAATTATAAATGGCCCTGGCTTTTTCTTCATCATTGTTTATGCCATCGCATATGGCATGCGCTACTGCTTCGTAGTTTTTGCCGGTGGCATCGGCGCCCGGCAGAGGTTGCTTCTGTGCATAGGCACCTGTGCACAGGCTTAGGAGATACAGGAGCGTAATGTATTTTTTCATAGGTTCGAAAAATAGTAAATATCAGCATAGGGAGGTAGCACACAGCGCGTTATGTTATACAGAAATATTTTTTTCAATCCTGCTGACATAGGGTTGTCACTATGCGGTGTTTACTTTGCTGTATAAATGGAACATGATATGGAAACACAGCAACTGATAACACCTGCACAATTACTGGAACACTGGAAGGGCCACCGCGACCTGACGCGCCGTGTGATAGAAGCTTTCCCGGAAGATAAACTGCTGAACTACAGCATAGGTGGTATGCGCACCTTTGCCCAGCTGGCGCACGAACTGCTGGACCTGGCAGATACCGGTGTGCAGGGCATGGCCACGGGCAACTGGGAAAGCCGCCCCGGTATGAACCACCATAAAGATGCATTCACATCGAAAGAAGCACTGCTGGCTGCATGGGATGAAACTACAAAGCGTATAGACGAAATGTTTCCGCAGATAACGGCAGAGCGCTGGCTGCAGGTAGATAAGGCTTTTGGCCAGTTTGAAAACACGACGATAGGCACACTGATGTATTTCCTGGATAATGAAAACCACCACCGCGGACAGGGATATGTGTACCTGCGTTCATTAGGTATAGAACCACCGGCCTTCTGGGATAGGGTAAGCTTAGGTTAATATCAGACGTTTAGAAGAATGGGTAAAAACCCATCGCTGCTTGTAACGGGGCAGGGGTGGGTTTGTTATTTTCGCTTGGCGTAGAATTGTTTTATCCGCTCTTTTTCTTCCTTTGTGAACATAACCTCGTATGCTATGCCAAAAATGTTATTACCCATCATGTCATCTTTCCTGAATGCAGTACCGGGTTCTTCTTCATACACCGTAATACTTTGAAATGATTTTAAAGGTATCTGTATGATGTGCATGCCCATACTGTCGTTGCAATTCAGATATTGCGATTTTCCATCCTCGCCGTTCATTGCAAACTGATGCGGATTTTGAAAGCCGATATAGGTTTGTGTAGCCGTATCGAGCAGGGTAATGTGCATCTCGCCATCTATAGCTGTAAGATACACTAAGACAGTTTTTTTATACGCATAGCCTGTAAAGGTTTCCTGCGCATGCAGTGTAGATGTAAGCAGTGTAAGGTATAGAAGTAGCAGGCGCATATGTATTGCTAATGATTGCTGATAAGGCTATACTCGTAATATCCCTTGTTGGGGTGCTGTATGGTAATAACAGGACGGCCTACCCATACGCCCATACCTATCTCGCACCTGATAAAATACACTTTGCCAAAACGTATATCCAGTTCTTTTTCTGCGCGTGTTTCAATTGTACCCCACAGTTTCACGGGGCCTTCTTTTTCAATCTTTACCACGCAAGAGCTATAGTTGCGCACCCGGCATACCTCCTCATCATTTACATGCAGCCAATAGTTTAATAAACCACCAACAGAACTATGGGGCCGATAGATATACAGCAGTGCATATTTCGCAGTGTCGCTTATCAGCATAGGTGTAACTTTATCCTGCATAATGGCACCCATCAGACTTTCAAGGCTGTCCGTGTAATATGCTTCACCCCATACGCGGTAGCAGGTGCTACCTAATACGCTGGGTTCTTTCAGTTTAGTAATCTTTAAGATGTTACCCCCTTTTTTTATTACTTTTTCTTTGGCCTCATCTATCACCCTTTCATACCCGCAGTTTATCTTAAAACCGCCATCGCCTACTTTTATCTTCCCCAGAAATTTAATGTTGGCAGGTGCTTCGGCTTCTTCTTCTATTACCAATACGTCTTGCGTGTTTTGTGCGGCTGCTATGGTGGTAAAACAAATGAGGCAGGCTAAAAGGATGGTTCTTATAGTTGGGTACATCAGGTGTGTAATTTGCGTCACAAGATAGCGCCGTTTTTATTTATCAGTATCTTGCTATAGCTTAAACCGCTGCTATGAGAAAACTACTGAATGCCTGCCTGCTGCTGACATCGCTGATAGGCTACCTGGAATGGGGGAAAGGGATGCATGCCTTTCTCTTCGAGGTGGAATACCAGTTGCTCTTTGTAAAAACCCCCGATAAGCAGGCGTTTATGCACCCCTTTGTACTGGTGCCGATAGTGGGGCAATTGCTGCTGTTGTTTACCCTGTTTCAGAAAATGCCCAGCAAGTGGGTGAGCATGGTGGGGCTGCTGTGCCTGAGCCTTATAATGGTCATGATATTCATCATCGGCATTATGGGTATGAACATCCGTATACTATTATCGGCAGTGCCGTTTATTGTAACCGGCATACTGTTGATATGGTATAACCGGAAAGCGCGCAGGCAGATAGCTGCATGAACAGGAATTCCTACCATGACATAGCGGGATATTGCTTCGTTCACTTGCCATTGCATTGGTTGTGTATGGTCATTTGACAAGTCTCCACATTGCAGGTGCGATACAGCAGGACGACCCCGAAAAGTCCCGTTAAAACACTGGTTGTTTTTTTGGTATATGTGCGTACCTTGTGTGTTCACCAAAAAATCTTAAAACCATGAAACAGTTATTTTTAATGGCATTGCTATTTGTATGCGGCTACACAGCACAGGCACAGTTTGCAGCGAACGGCTCAGGGTGCGATGTAGAATACAGGCAGGTATGTATAGACCCTGTAACATGTACTGTTAGCTATCCTTCAACTACGTGGATATCTGTGCCTGCAACTTCAATGGTTAGCCTTACCATTACCAGTTGTAGCCCGGGTGAGATATTAGGTTTTGAAGTACGGTATGATGCAAGTAGTACAGGCTGTACCAATACACCTACCATCATACAAGACCAATCTGCTCCGCCGGTTCCTTGTCCCGGTGTCGTGCAGCACGGCCAAATGGGTTCTTGCCCATGTACTGCTAATCCGCATGGACTGGATATACACTTCAATGGCGTGAACCTGCACATCGACGGTTAATAGCTCTTCCCAAAAGGAGTTTGCGTAACTGTGGGTTTTTTTAATTGTTCCCGGCAGATGAGCTAACATAAAGTATAGTAGAAAATAAAAGAGCCGCTCATCGCGGCTCTTCTTGTATTTAGGCTTGTTGTGTGGCTTGCTGCTCGTTGTAGCTCATCATCCAGTTGATGCCGAACTTATCGGTAAGCATACCAAAGTAATCGCCCCAGAAGGTATTGGCCAATGGCATGGTTACCTGCCCGCCTGCAGACAGGGCATTGAATATGCGGTCGGCCTCGTCTTTGCTGGCTGCATTTACAGAGATAGAGAAGTTGTTGCCTTGTTTGAAGTTGGCTGCCCATTCGCCGCCGGTATCGCTACCCATCAGCATGGTTTCCTTGCTTATAGGCAGTGATACGTGCATAATGCGGTTGGCCATTTCTTCCGGTACCTGCTTGCTGGCATCCTCAGAAGGCGGCATGTCTTTAAAGCGGCCAATGTAAGGGTATTCGCCACCGAATACGGATTTGTAAAAGTCGAACGCCTGTTCGCAATTGCCGTCGAAATTCAGATAAATGTTTACGATTGCCATAGTTATATTGTTAGTGGGTGAAGGGCAAATGTAGGGCTATTTATAAATGCCTGAATGGCTGTTTTCAGAAAATTAATTTGGTTATAAAAATATCTATCGTAATTTTACGATGAATATGGGTACGACAAAGTCAGACTTATTTACGAAGAAGCAGAATGAGATAGCCGCCATGGCTAAAGCCATAGCACACCCGGCACGTATAGCCATACTGCAGGAATTGCTGAAAGCCAATGCCTGCATTTGCGGCGACCTGGTAGATGAGCTGGGGCTGGCACAGGCCACTATTTCGCAACACCTGAAAGAGCTGAAAAACATAGGATTGATACAAGGCAACGTAGAAGGTACCAGCGTATGCTACTGCATCAACCCGAAAGTATGGAACAGCTACAGGCAGGTATTTGAAGTATTTTTTAAAGAAGTGGCTGCAAGCGATAAGTGCTGCTAAAAATTTTACCCAAATTAATCGCAATATTGCAATAAAGAACCAAACACATTTTATCAATGAAAAGCGACAATGAACTGAAAGAGCTGGTAAGGCAGAAATATGCCGAAATAGCCATGCAAGACAAAGAAACCAATATGGCATCGTGCTGCGGTGTAGGTGGCTGTTCTACCGAGGTGTATAACATCATGAGTGATGACTACAGCCAACTGGAGGGCTATAACCCCGATGCAGACCTGGGCTTGGGCTGTGGCCTGCCTACCGAGTATGCACAGATGAAAGCCGGTGATACGGTGATAGACCTGGGTAGTGGTGCGGGCAACGACTGCTTTGTAGCGCGAGGCGTAGTAGGTGAAACCGGTAAGGTGATAGGTATAGACTTTACCGAGCAGATGATAGAGAAAGCACGTGCCAATGCCGAGAAACTGGGTTATAACAATGTAGAGTTCAGGCAGGGGGATATAGAGAAAATGCCCGTGACAGCTAACGTGGCCGATGTAGTGGTGAGCAACTGTGTGCTGAACCTGGTGCCGAATAAAGACAATGTTTTCAAAGAGATATACCGCGTGCTGAAAACCGGCGGGCACTTCAGCATATCGGATGTAGTGCTGGTGGGCGAACTGCCGGAAAAACTGCAACAGGCTGCTGAGATGTATGCCGGTTGCGTATCGGGTGCTATACAGCGCGATGCATACCTGGCGCTCATCAATAAGAATGGGTTTAAAAACGCCATCGTGCAGAAGCAGAAAGCGATAGTAATACCCGATGATATACTGAAGAACTATTTAACAGACGAAGAAATAACAGCGTATAAAGAAAGCAAAACAGGCATCTACAGTATAACGGTGTATGCCGAAAAACAGGCAGGTTGTTGTGAGCCGGGTTCAGGCTGTTGTTAATAAACGGATCATACAACCATTCGATGGAAAGAACGAAAGCATACCTTTTGCGCCATAAGCGTTTTGGCATCATACTCGCGGGAATCATAGGCCTGAACATGGCCTATGGTTTCGACCCGCGGTTTACTATCATCAACCTGCTGTGGATAGCCATCAGCGTCATAAAAATAGACCGATGAAGAAAATACTGTTTGTGTGTATAGAAAACAGCAACCGCAGCCAGATGGCGCAGGCTTTTGCCAATATGTATGGCAACGGAAGCGTAGCGGGCTACAGTGCGGGTTCCAACCCCAGTGGCAAAGTGAACCCCAAGGCCATAGTTGCTATGAAGGAACTGGGCTACGACCTGAATGCACATCATAGCAAAACATTGGACGAAGTAAAAGCCGATGCCCCCTTTGATGCCGTGGTGACTATGGGCTGTGGCGATGCCTGCCCCTGGATGCCTGCAAAACAACATATAGACTGGCAGATACCCGACCCGCGCAATATGGAGCCTGCAGATTTTAATACTGTGCGCGACCAGATAGGCACATTAGTTAAAGAATTGATTGCTACGTTATAACAATAGCATTTTTTGTGTGGCGCGTGCTGTTTTTTCTTTGGTTTCAATAATAAAATGTTTTATATTAGGGTAGTTACATAAGAGTACCCCTGGTAGTAAAAATTTATTTCACCGTTGTAAAGCACCCTGGATGGACGAAGCGCTATATAAAAGTGTGTACGAGCATGGCCCTGTGGCGGTGATGCTGGTATCTGCAACGGGCGGTGCATTTATTATTCAAGATATTAACCGTGCTTGTGAAAACCTGATGGGTGCCACAGCCGTGAATGCAGACGGTCATCGTGCCGATGCATTACTGGCCATGCTCACCGGTGCATCGCAGGTAGCTATAGCTTCACATCTATTGCAGGCGGTAAATGAGAAGAAAATCGTAAGCATGCATTTGTCAGGCCCCGATGGAGACTCGCGGCCAATAGATATTACCATCAAAGCTATTGACGATGGCGCGCTGCTGATGGTGAAACTGGAAGAAAACAAAATGCAATCGCTGATAGCGGAACAGCAGCGCTACGAAAAATTTTTAAGAGAAACACAACAGGCATCGCGCAGCGGCACATGGGAAATAAACCTGGTTGAAAATACATCTGTATGGTCGGACGGGTTGAAAGAGCTGCATGAGCTACCTGCCGATTATCAGCCAACGGTAGAAAGCTCTATGGATTTCTATACATCGGATGCCCACCGCCAATTGTCAACACAAGCCGTAACCGATGCCATAGCCAAGGGGCAACCCTTTGATATAGAGGTAGAGATACGAACCGCAAAAGGTAACCTGCGATGGCTGCGCAGTACAGGTAGTGCAGAACTGAAAGATGGTATGCCCATACGCATATTCGGCACCGCACAGGATGTTACCGATATAAAAGAAACCAGGCAAGCCCTTATAAAATCGAATGATTTATACCAATCGTTGCTGCAGGCCGTAGAGGGCGTGGTATGGGAAGCCGATGCGCAAACACTTGCATTCACCTTTGTTAGTGAAAGTGTGGCGCGTATATTAGGCTATACGCCGCAGGAATGGCTGGCATCGCCTAGCTTTTGGAAAGACCATATATATAAGGAAGATACTGACTATGCCGTCACCTATTGCCATGCACAAACACAGCAACTACGCAACCATTCCTTCGACTACCGGATGATAAAAGCCGATGGCTCACTGGCATGGATACGCGACTTTGTATCGGTAGTAGCAGCAGAAGGCAAGCCGCATTTGCTGCGTGGTATCATGGTGGATATTACGGAATCGAAACTGATGGCCGCCATGGACCACCTGGAGAAGGAAGTGCTGGAAATGAGCGTGCAGAAGGATGTGCATGTGGAAGCCATACTGCACAAGTATGTGCAGGGTATGGAGCAGCTTTTTCCCGATATGAAATGCTCTGTAATGGCTGTGAACGACGATAGGCTATATTCATGGGCTGCACCCTCATTGCCGGAAAGCTACCTGCAGCAGATAGAAGGGCTGGAGATAGGGCCGCTGGCAGGTTCCTGCGGCGCGGCGGCCTATGCCAGGGAAGTAGTGATAGTAAGCGATATAGCAACCGATGTGCGCTGGGCACCTTATAGAGATATGATATTGCCCTATGGGCTGAAAGCCTGCTGGTCGCACCCGGTAATGGATACACAGGGCGATGTGATAGCGGTGCTGGGCGTGTATTATGATAAAGTGAAAGCACCTACTGCTACGGAAATGGAAGTGATATCGCGCACGGTGGCGATACTGAAGCTGATACTGGAATACAAGCAGTATTCGGAAAAGATGCAGGAGATGAATATGGTGGTGCTGCAGGGGCAATCGCTGGCCAACTTTGGTAGCTGGCAGTGGGACATCAACAGCAACAAAGTAACCTGGTCGGACGTACTGTATAAAATATACGGCCTGGATAAGAAAACCTTTAAGGCCGACTTTGAAGGCTATCTTTCGCGCCTGCACCCCGATGACAAGGCACGCGTGCAGCATACGGTAGAAAGTGTACTGCATACGCATGAAGATGTGGTGTTTGAAGAGCGCATTGTAAGGCCCGATGGCGAAGTGCGCCACCTGAAATCGTGGGGGCGGCTGATACTGAACAGCGAGGGCGAACCACAGAAAATGATAGGTGCCTGCCTGGATATAACCGCCGCTAAAGCAACGGAAAACAAAATGCAGGAAATAGCCTGGCAGCAATCGCACGTGGTGCGTGCGCCACTGGCCACCCTGATGGGGCTGGTAAACCTGCTGGAAGAAACATCTACCGACAACCGCCAGCACGAAATATTACAACACATAAAAGCTACTGCCACACAACTGGATGATGTGATACGCAGCATCAGCCAGAATACGAGCAAGGGTTGACGTTAACCCAAATACTTCGGCTTCTTACCCGCCGCACAGTCGGCTATAATTTCATCTATACGTTTCTGCCTTGTTTCGGGGCGCTGTGCGAATTTTATCCATACCAGCAGGCGTTTCTTATCGCTGGGGCTGAGGGTTTCAAACATTTTTGCGGCTTTGGGGTTCTTTGCCAACGCAGCTTGCAGGTGGGGCGGGATGGTGAGGTTATCAATATCATCCAGTATGGTCCAGTAGCCATTGGCTTTGGCGGCTTTTATAGCATCGAGCCCCGGCTGCGCCATGCGGCCTTCTTTTATCAACAGGGCTACTTTGTCTTTGTTTATTTTACTCCACATGCTTTTAGGTTTGCGGCGGCTGAAGGATTGCACATAGGTATGTGCATCTCCCGGATGCGTAGTGCCATCTATCCAGCCATAGCACAGTGCTTCATCCAATGCTTCGCCACGGCTAATGGTTTGCTTCGGAGCATCTTTTTTAGTGATAACGAGCCATATGGTATCGTTACTTTCATGGTTTTTCGATAGCCATGTGCGCCATTCCTTTATGTTTTTCAGTGCCAGGGTTTGCGATTGCTTTGCCATGATACAAAGATGCATTAGCGTAGTGACAACAGTATGGCAGGAGGAATATAAAAACAGCGGCTGCAATATGCAGCCGCTGTGAAGGATATGGTTATTGTTTTACAGCCCTGTGTATAGCCTGGGCTACAGGTGAGGCGTTTGCATCATCCAAATCAATCGCACCTTTCATCAGTAAAGGTGGCTGTGCCATAAAGCGTGGCCGGTGGCCGTGGTGCGGTTGTGCTGCATGGGCTATATGCGGATGGCAGAGATATATTGTGCCCGCCTTGCCGGTAGCCAATACCTTTTCGTAACCCGACAGATCATGCAGCTTACCTGCCAGTTCTGAAAAAGACAAACCTGCATCGCCATAGGGATATAGCAGCCGGGCTACATACATGTGACTGCCTTTGTAGATGACGGTAGGTGCATCGGCTGCGCTGACATCGCTGTACAGGATGAGCATGAGCAAGGCACGCCCCTTCGACAGTACATTGATGCGCCAGCCAAAGTAATCGCTCGGGTCTTCACCGGGGAACCCTGCATCTACATGTATGCCTGTATCGGCAGCTGCTTTGGCCGAAGGAAACCTGACGGGGAATGCACCTACGCTTTTGCAAGGCAACCAGTTGCCGGGGCCTGCCAGCTGATTGAAAATGGTATATAGCTTATCGTTATTGACAGAGGCTATAAAAGGTGGTTGTGCATACATACCCAGCCATACCACGGGTTCTGTCCACGTTTCGGGTGCATGCCTGTCGAAAGGGATATCCTGCCACAATATATCTACTGCTTCTTTTGCTGTGGCAGCAGGGAAAGCATCGTCTATACGAATGAAACCATCGGTGATGAACTGCTCTATCTGAGCCTTATTTAATATACCTGACATATAAATTATAGTTGCCCCTTAATGAAGGCGTTTCATTAAAGTGTTTTTTTTAAAATGAATATTGGATAAAAGAAAGAATGGGCCATACACGATATGGCCATAAACCAATAGTAAATGGGTGGGGAGAAAACTTATAACATCACTGTCATGCTCATAATGCAAAAGTAGTTAATTCCCCGGTTTAGCTATATATGGTTTTGGCAATGAAAACGAATGTCATACATAGCATGGTATGTTTTTTATTGCGATAGCGGGGTAATAAACACAGGGTTATGATACAGGAGTTTATAAACGAATTTGTACCGGTGGGTATTAAGGGCAAACAAAATGAATTGTCGCAGGCTAAAACGCATGAAAGCGGGGAGGCGGCGCATAAAACTTTTGAACGTGCTACCAAACGCCTGCTGAACCCCCATGTATGGCATGAGCTGGAAGGGGCACTCAGCCCCGTAGTGGGCCTGGTGGATGTAGATGGGAACGAGCTGCACCGCTTGGCAGAAGCAGGCGACCATTACCGGATAAAACTACCTGCATTGGGCAATGCCGAAGGTGATGGCTACGACTGGGTAAAGGCGGAAGCCATAAAAGAGCTGCATGATATCAATGACGGGGAGGCTGTATTTGGCCTGCGGCTGAGGGCTACTGCCAATCCTGAAGGCAGTGGCGATACGGCACATTTTTTTGCAGAAACAGCTACTTCCAATTTCATTGTGCACCTGCAGGGCACAACGGTAACGGCCTACTATTTCGGGCGGAATGAAGTGGCCAATGCAGCTACCGATAGTGTGGGCGATAACATCAGGAATGCGGTAGTGGCTGCTGCGGCATTCATTGGCATGTCTGAAGTGCAGTGGAACCGGTTGCTGCATGCACTGCTGGAAGAAGAAATAGGCGGCTAAGCAGGTATGGCTATAAAACAATAACCCGGGACGAACCCGGGTCATTGGCCTCATAAGAAGGGGGGAAATCTCCTCTGGGCTCCTTATACATCATTATTTTTATCTCTGCCTTATTACCCTTTGTTTGTTTTGTTTATATGGTCAGGTCTGGAATCCGGTTTATTGATGCCCCCTCTCTGAAGAGAGAAGGGGCCAATGAAGATCAACACTTAAATAGGGTTTAGTTGTTTGTTTTGTTTGCTTGTTTGATAAAAGAACACATATACACAGCGGTTATATTATAGCGGGTACCATAACAGTATCGCTATACATAGCAGCACTACGGCTACTACTATGACGGATAATATTAAGTATTTGTCCATGGCTCTTATCATCTCTATATATGTTGTTTTTTAGTAGGTTTGGTTTGATACTGTAAAGATGCAGCGGGTAGTAGCCCATTGCAAGTTTTTGGCGTTACAACTGCATTACACAGGGCGTTACAATATCGTTACATAGCGTAACGATATTGTAAATCAATAGTTTATGTGTTTTGAAAGTTAGATGGTATGTACCGCTTCTTCCAGGGAAACATCTTCGGGAAGCTGTATTTTTTTCAGCAAACGGTGCTTGCTGACCCGTACGGCCTCGGTACTTACCCCCAGCATGGCGGCCATTTCCTTGTTATTAAGGCCCAGCTTGGTAAGAAGGATGAAGCGCAGCTCGGCAGTGGTGAGGTCGGGGAATTTTTCCTTCACCCTATTAATGTAGCCTGTATGTACTTTATTAAATAGTGCCTGGAAGCTGACCCATTGTTCATCATTCAGTATTACAGCGCTTTGTAATAACTGCAGCGATTTTTCCTTTTCGGCCTGTTCCTGGCTATTGGGCTGTGCCTGGTATTTTTCTATTTCATTGTGGAAGGTTTCCAGCAGTTCGTTTTTCTCCTGTATGCTTTTGGTAAAATCGGCCAGTTGCAGGCGGGCCATTTCTTCGGCCTGGTGCTTTTCGGTTTCGGCTATTTTACGTTTTTGTATATGTTTCAGCTTTTGGCGGTTGATGAGCAGCAGCCCTATGACCCCTGCCAGGCTGATGAGGAGGATGCCGCCATTGCGTTCCAGCTTGCGGCGTGTTATCTCTTTATCTTTTAATGCGTTTTGATAATGGAGCGAATCGGTATGTTGGCGCACGGCAAATTCTGCCTCTACCCGTGCCAGTTGTTTTTCTTTCTCTACATCGCGCAGGCTATCGCGCAGGGTTACATGGATGTTATAATATTCATATGCCTCTTTGTACTGCCCGCGCAGCCGGTGCATGGCAGAAAGGCTGCCACTCACTTCCGATATAATATCTATCAGCTGCAGCTGTTTGCCCAGTGCCAGTGCCTCTTGCAGGTATCTTTCAGCCTTTGCCAGGTTGGCGGTGTTATTGCGCAGGCTATCGGGCAAGGGGCGGGTGCTTTTGCCTTCGGCTATGCGCACGTAGGCTTCGCCGATATCGGCAATGGCAAAGGCATAGTGATTGGTATTACCCAGTTCCTGTGTCATGGCTGCGGCTTTAAAATAGTTTTCGAGCGTGGCTACAAAATCGCCGGTGCGGATGTACACCCCGCCGAGGTTGAGGTAGATATTGGCCAGCTCGCCACGGGTTTGGGGGGTGCCATAGGCCAGTTCCATCTTCAGGGCTTCCTGGTAATAGGGTAGTGCTTCTTTGGTTTTTTCCTGGCGTATGTACAGGTAACCGATGTTTATCATCAGGTTGGGCATGTATTTGATGCCGCCAGCCTCATTCACCTTGCGGGCCTCAAAGGCATATCTCAATGCTTTATCGTAATCATTATTGCTGGCATATACAGCGCTGATGGAAGATAGCATGATGCCCTCGTAGCGTGCACTTTTCAGCTTGCGGGCGGCTACCAGTGCTGCCTGGAAGTGCTTTAGCGCCATGGGCTGGTTGTTTTGCACGGCGTAGCAGCGGGCTACCAGGTTATTGCCGCGCATAATGCCGCGGTCCCAGTGTAGTTTGGTAGAAAGTTCGAGCATCTGCCGGCCGTACTCTTTACTTTTTTCAGCGTCTTGCTGAAAGTAAATGCTGGAAAGATCGCTTAGGATATTGGCTTTATTGGTATCTTCTTCGGCTGTTTTCAGTACGGCCAATAAAGAGTCTGCATTGCCGGGTTGTGCCGATGCCGGGGATGTAAAAAATATCGCTACAAATAGAAGGGGTAATAAATATCTCATACTCACGGGGTAAATATATAACGCACGGCAGGGAAAAGGAAGCAAGGGCGTGTAGAAGTATTGCTAAAATGTGCAGAATGGGGATAATGGGTTTAAATAAAAAAGCACCCGCTGGTGCCAGGGGCGCTTTTCACTTTATAATGATATATATCATTTCCTCCTCACGATATTGAAGTTGTACCCCAGGTTCAGCTTTACGGTATACAGGTTGAAATCGGCAGCGTAGTGCTGGCCGCTGATGGAGGTGCCGATGTTGAGCCTTTGGTGGGCGAAGTTGTAGTTATAGCCCGCTTCCCATGCGGCGCCAAGGTGATGGGCTTTGATTTCGTTGAAGTCAATTTCGAATTCACATCCGCCTTCAGCAAATCCGCCACCGAAGTAGTAGCTTTTTAATGCATAGTCCACACCAAAAGCAGTTGAAACACCTGCAGCTGCATATAGTTCATGCCTGCCTAATGGTAAACGATAAGCAGCCATTACATCAATCGTATTGTATTTAGCACGCTCATAAATATGGCCTATAGACGTTTCATTAGCCATGTCAGGAGCATTTTTATCATAGTAATCAACAATATTGGTACCAAGTACCGGTATTGTTAGCCAACGCTGATACCCTGCTTTCACAAAGAGATTTTTATATACACGATGTTCGGCAGAGATACCTGCACTATTAATAACAACAGCATTGAACCCAATACCATTCCTGTCATTAGGCGAAGACCAGTTGCCAAGTTGTAGTTGAACACGTGCATCGCGCTGGGCGTGGGTGGTGAGGCTGCACAATGCCAGTAGGGCGGTGGGGAATAAGGTTTTTAGCATCATAGTTGTTTTTAGGTAGGTTAAATATACGGAAAAAGGAATTATGATAGTGGGGGGCTTAGGAAAGAATCTAATGGCATACAGAATGGGATGCCAGATGAAGAGCTACTCATGGCATTATTTTTTTTGTTTAACGAGTTGCGGTCCAAGCTCTTTATTATTTAAACAGAAAATCTTTACCATGAATTTACATGCCGCCGATGTCCTTAAGAAGCTGAAGGACATCAAAAAACTACAGAAAGTGAAACAACCCATAGGGGTAGATACCTTGTTGCTATACTTTAACGTAACGCCGGAAGTGCTGGACAGCCTGCTGAAAGAATTGCAGCAGGAAGGCCGTGTAATGCTGACAGACGGCAGATATTATCAAAACAACAAACGGCTGGCACACCCGAAAGTGGACCTGGTAGAGAACGCTTCCTGATGAGAAAGCCATATACGTCGCTCCCGGTTATACCGTGTGGGAAATGCAAAGTGTTACCGATTGCAAGAAACGCTGAGTTATTTTTTCATAGATGCAATAGCATCATCCACCTTTTGCACCGCACGGTTATAAAGGTCTGCATGGCCTTTTCCCATTGTGCGCAGGTTGGCGCGGCACTCATACAGAAATACTTTAGCAAAGTCGGGGTCGTGCTTTACTATTTCGTTGCAATTGTCTATAATATCGGCGTACTTAATGGTTTGAGAATCGGCACCTGTTTCTGCTATGCGTAGCTGTTCTTTAGCCTTTCGTGTGCGACGGTTCATTTTAGGGTAGTCTTTCTTTACATATACATCTGTCAGTTCTATTACCAGCTTCAGGGTTTCAGCCGCATCTTCTTCACTCATAATTGTTTGCAAAAAGGCGTGCATTTCCTGTTGTGTTACGGGTGTATCTTCCAGCACATCGTGCAGCAGGGCCGCGGCCAGTATGGTTTGTCTGTCGGTATATTGGGCGCAGGTTTCCATTACCCGTACGGGATGCACAATGTAGCGTTCGGGTGTGTATTTGCGCATCTGCGTACCATGTGCGGCATCGGCATAATCGCGTACCTGTTGCAGTAAAGTATCCATACCCCTGAAGCTACTAATAGAATGCCACAAGAGGCATGTTTTCCGGATGGTTGGCAGGGAAGACCTGAAGATAAACGGGCTGCTGATAACGGGACAGTAAGAAGTATATTTGAGGAATGAGTAGTAAACTGAGCTGCCTTTGGTTATTGGTAATTGCCTGTTTGTACATGAGTTGCAGGGAGATTAAGACTGATGATGCGAATAAGGCATTTAGTATTTGGGCTCGTGAAGTACCGGATGAAGTAAGGCTCTTGCACGGGCATGGCTGGCAATCGCCACACTGGACGAAGGAGTATATCGTATATCTGCATTTTAAAACTACGCCCGTGTGGTGGGAAGCTTTTGTAAAAGAAAATTACTTAACGGAAGATACATCTAAGTGGATAATGCCTGATGATGCACCTGCTTGGTTTCGCCCGTCTATTCATTGCATTCAGTATGGGTATAGTGATAAAGAAGATAATAACCGTTATTTTCTTGATACCATAACCGGTGAAAGCTATGTATACGAAATGAAACTATAGCATATAGGAGCATTTACATAATGCAAATCCCCGCACAGGGCGGGGATTCCAAATGTCTTTTAAGGATAAGCTATCACCAACCGTATAGAGAAAGTAGCCTGCGGCAGTGTGCGGTAGTGGCCATACTTAGCATCCCATGCGCCGCTTGCCAGGTCATCGGCCAGGTGCTGCACGCTGCGCTGCACGGTAGCTGCATCTACAAAACCCCAGGCACTTTGGTTGGCACGCACATCGGGCGATAGAAAGGCTTCGGGACGGCCATAGAAAGCCTCCTGGAAACCATCTGCACAATCGAGCGGTACGGGTATGGCCTGCACCTCGCAGCGGCCACCAAGGGTGCCGGTAATGAAATCGATAGTAGGGTAGCGGCGCTTTTCGGCAGCTACTACTTCGGGGAAATAATGGACGTTCCAGAAATCATTCAGCGCATTGGGGTCGGAGGTGTAGATGAGTACCGGGCCTTTGGTAACACGGCGCATTTCGCGCAGCCCGGCAGCCGCATCGGGCCAGTGGTGGATGGTGTAGATGGCCATCGAAGCATCAAAGCTCTTATCATCGAAAGGCAGGCTGCCGGCGTTGCCTATAATGGCAGGCACCTTGCCGCGCTGCAGGCGCTGGGCGCGCATAGTGGCCGATGGCTCTACGGCTACCACATACTTGTCTTCAGGTTCGTAAGAGCCGGCACCGGCACCAATGTTGAGCACCGTATGGCTGTCTTTTAGTTCGGCATGCACATAGGCAGCAATGCGTGGATCGGTTTGGCGATGGCGGGCATATTGCTGCCCTTTTGCATCGTAGTCAAAAGATGGGTGGTGTGTGGTCATGCACAGTAAGCTGCAAGGCATGTGCCAAAGCGTAACAAAGGATTTGTTAATTTGCTGCTTATGAAGTCATTGATGCGTATCTGCATATTGCTGCTGCTGGCCACTGTACATAGTTACGGTCAAAAAGTAAGTATGCAGAAAATAGAGAAAGAACTGGTGATTGCGTATAAGAAGATAACGGATGAGCGGGATAGCGAAGATTTCAGTTATGATAGCTTAATGAGGCATAACTATGATTTTGCACAGAAGCTGAGCAAGTATATATCAGAGGTATCGCCATCGCTGAACTATGAGTTTGATAGTTTGCAACGGGTAGGTGTAGGCTTAGTAATGTCTGACGACGGTTTATTTCGTATATATAGCTGGGATACGAGGATGGGTGGAGGCCTGCGTGATTATAATAATGCTTATCAGTATAAGAAAAAAGGCAAGGTGTATGGGGAAGTGATAAGAAATGATGGGGATCGCAATTATGGTTCGTGGTATTCACAGGTCTTTACTTTAAATGCAGGTAGCAGAACTTACTATATAGCTATTTACAATTTTTTCTATACAGGCAAAAATGTCGTGCAGGGTGTTGATGTTTTCAGCATAGAAAATACGAAACTGAGCCAGCCTAAAATATTTAGAACGAATAGCGGGCTGGGCAATTCTATCCATATCAACTATGATTTCTTTAGTGTGAAGGACCGTCCCGAACGCCCGCTGACGCTGATAAAGTATAATAGCAAAACAAAAACGCTTTACATACCCATAGTGCTTGAAGATGGCAAGGTGACGCGTAAGTTTATCACCTACCGCTTCAACGGTAAGTACTTTGAAAAGGTGAAAAGGTAGTGTGTTTATAATATGGCTTTAAATCGTTTAGCCAGCAAGCCGGTGGCTTTCTCGGGGTCTATTTCGGCTACTACTATGCCCGGCTTGCCATAGGGCTGGTGCGCTATGCAACTGCCATCGGGTGCTATGACAGAGCTGGCAGATTCCGGGTAGCGCATGCTATAATTTACACTGGCGAAGTAAATGGTGTTTTCCATGGCGCGCATCATCATAGCCTTTTCATAATAGGGGCTGTCTTTATGTCCCCATTCGCTGATGGTATTGCCGCTCGCATCACTACCGGTGAAGTGCGGGTGAAATACGATATGTGCGCCGCGGGTAGCTGCCCACCTTACCGATTCCGGGTAGCGAAAACCTTCGTGGCAAATGGTGATGCCAAACTTTAAACCGTCTATTTCAAAAAGTGTGCGCTGCGTGCCGGGCTCCCATAGTGCATCTTCCGATGGGTCGAGCTGGTTTTTGGTTTGATAACCCTGCACTTCTCCCGCGGCAGATATTACATAGGCCAGGTTATACACCTTGCCATCTATATAGCCATCCATCGGCATGATGACGTTTATATGATTCGTCCTTGCCATTTCGCATGCCGCCACCAGTGCCGCTTCCATATCATCCTGCGTATAAGTGCCCATAGGCTGCGCTATATTAGGATAGCCGGGCAGGTAGCTTTCAGGGAAGCAGATGATAGTAGCCTGCTGTTGTGCAGCTTCCTGTATCAATGCTGCTGCCTGGCTAAGGGCTATTTCTAAAGAAGCAGGAAAGGCAGGACTGGCGAGTGCTATTTTCATATGGTGTGTATATATGCAAAGGTAACAAAAGCAGGAGGTGCAACAATGGCAAATAGCGCGCTCCATCCCCCTAAAACGCACCAACCCCTTACTACCCCTACGCTGAAAAAATAAATATTTTCCTGTGGGGGTGGGCGGGTGCTTTTATGTTTTACCACTGTACATCGGTAAACAATGAAAGCATTACACCCCCTTCTTTTTATTCTCCTTAAAGGCAGCGCTGTGATGGCGCAGGCCGCTACAGATAGTACTGCTGCTACCCGCCAGTTGGGCGAGGTAACGGTAAAGGCCCGCACCAACACCCGCCAGTTTGTAGAAAGCATGCAGATGGGCAAAACGGAACTGCCGGTAGCCATGCTGCTGAAAGCCCCCGCCATAGGTGGTGAGGCCGATGTCGTAAAGGCCCTGCAACTGACACCCGGCGTAAAGAGCGGCACGGAAGGCAGCATTGGTATGTATGTGCGCGGTGGTGCTAATGATGAGAACCTGATATTGCTGGATGGCGCACCGCTGTATAACGCGGGCCACCTGCTGGGTTTCTTCTCGGTGTTCAACAATACGGCGCTGAAGGATGTGCAGTTGTATAAGTCGGGCTTTGGGGCAAAGTATGGCGGCAGGCTGTCATCGGTAATGGATGTGCGTACGAAGGAGGCCAGCCTTAGCGAATACAGGGGCGATGTGAGCATCGGTACCATATCATCATCGGCGAGTGTGCAGGTGCCGGTAGTGAAAGACAAAGCATCGCTGATGGTAGCAGGCAGGCGCACGTATATAGACCAAGTGATGAAAACAGTGCCCTATCACTTTCACGACCTGAATGCAAAACTGTACTGCATGGCCGATAGCCGCAATCGTTTCTACATCAGCGGCTACACGGGCAGCGATGTGCTGAAGCCTTACACCTATGGCAGCAATGGCGAAGAGAAACAAGCGAAGGATGATATACAAAGCGGCATGAAGATGGGCAATAAAACATTGTCTGCCCGCTGGAACCATGTGAGCAAGGATAGCAAACTATCGGGCGATGTAACGGCTTACTACTCGGGCTTTAGCTATGCTATAGATGGTAAGATGAACAGCAATACCATACATATGCAGTCGGCTATAAGGGATATGGGTGTGAATGGAGATGTGCGCCTGGCGCATATAGCAGGGCATAAGCTGAGTGCCGGTTTTCAATGGGTGAACCATTATTTCAACCCCAACATCGTAAGCAGCAATGGCCCGCTGGTAGAACGCTTTGGCAACAGTAACGGCCAGCACCTGCACAATAACGAAGCAGCGGTATATGTGAATGATGAGCTGCGTATAGACAGCAACTGGCAGGTAGCTGCAGGCATGCGCATCAGCGGGCTTAGCACCGGCGGCAAACTATTGCTGCATGCAGAACCGAGGCTGGGGCTGCGCTATATGATAAACGAGCGTAGCAGTATCAAAGCATCGTATGCGCGCATGGTGCAGTATCTGCATATGGTTAGCGGTTCATCGCTACTGCTGCCTACCGACCTGTGGTACCCCGCTACCGATAAGATACAACCCGCCATCAGCGACCAGGCCAGCCTTGGCTACTACTACAGCATACCCAATGCAGGCATTTCCATCAGTGCAGAAGCTTATTATAAATGGATGCAGCACCTGAGCGAGTATAAAGAAGGCGCTGTACTGCTGATGAATGATAAGTATGAAGATGAACTGGTGCAGGGCAAAGGACGCGCGTATGGACTGGAATTGTTTGTAAGTAAAACTGCAGGCCGCTTTACCGGCTGGGCAGGCTATACATGGTCGGTAGCGCAAAGGCAGTTCGACTCGCTGAATGGTGGCAAAGAATACTATGCCCGCTACGACCGCCGCCATCAATTATCGCTGGTAGGTATGTATGATGTGGTGAAGAACTGGAGCGTGAGCACTACCGTAGTATATGCCACCGGCAGCCCATTTACCGGGCAAACCAGCCAATACCTGGTGCCGAGGCCCGGCTTTGCGGGCCTGGAAACCCTGCCTGCCTATACGGGCAGAAATGAAATGCGCATGTCTGCCGCTTTTCGTACGGATGTGGATGTGGCGTATAAGTTCGGCATCAGCAGGCATATAAAGGCCGATGCACACCTGAGCATATATAATGCATTCAACCGCACACAGCCACATAGCGTGCGCCGCGTGTATGACGAGAAATCGCAAACCTACAAATATCAGCAACAGGGCCTGTTTGGCACCATCATGGCTGCATCACTTAATATCCATCTGTAAAAACCATCACAACTATGTATAGTATTAAAATAGTGTTTTTGTTATCAATGCTGGCTTTGTTTTATAGCTGCCGCAAGCCTGAACCATTAGATATAAAAATGCCGCAGCAAAAGGATGCCCCTGTTATATCGGCCACGATTACCGATGCGGAAGGTGTAGTAGTATCAGCAGGGTATTCTATGGAATCTATCAGGAACATCAGCGACCGCAACGGGCATGGCAAGATACCGCGCGATATATTGGTAGATAGCGGTATGGTGCGCATCAGCGAAGGGAATGGTGCTACGCATAACCTGTACAGGCTATCGCCCGGCGTATATGGCAGCAATGAGCTGGAGCTGAAAGATGGCAGCAACTATACCCTGCACGTTACCGACCCGAAGAAAGGCACAACGGCCACTGCTACCACCACCTACTATGTGCAGCCACAGGGTAGCAGCGTAACGCCTATATACAAAGGTATTCGCAATGGTGATACCTTGTGTACACTACAGGTGGCTATACCCGATGCGCAGAAAGATGCCAAATACTTTATAGGCTATACCACCACAAAACAACTACGCGAAAATGTAAAAGTGATGTCGGGCCCGGCGGGGCAGAACATGAGCGCTATGGCCACCTTTGAACCCAAGCAACTGGAACTGCCGCAAAGCAATGCCACGGCTGCGCTGAACCATAGCTTCACCATCAAGGCATCGGCGGGCGATACGCTGGTAGTGCAGGTGGGCCGTGTGGATGGCGGCTATTATAAATACCTGCAGGCGTATAAGCGCACCGGTTACCTCATCAACCAACTGACAGGCGAACCCATCAACCTGCCTACCAATGTGCAGACAGGCTATGGATACTTTGCACTGTGCA
>CABHOP010000072.1 GCA_902168085.1 uncultured Bacteroides sp. | reverse complement strand
CAATAGTAGCCGCAGCATCGGGGCGCAGGGCATCGGCTATGCGCAGGGCGGCTATGTAGCTGCCGTTGCGGTACAGGTACACATCGTAGCCCTTATCAATGTCCGTATGATGCAGCCATCTTTCCGAACCCAATTGCCAGGTATCGCCATGGGCATCTATCGCTTCCATGCCCTTGCCTTTTATCTCACTCACCTCCTTTAGCGTTGCAGGTGTTATCTCTTTCCAGTCGTTGATAATAGACTTAGCTATGGGATGCGAAGAATTGTGTTCTATGGCTACAACCATCGCTTTCATAGTAGCTTCATCTACCACACTGTTGTTAATGGTATAGCCTTCTACATGCAGCTTGCCTGTGGTAAGCGTACCCGTTTTATCAAATACAATTTGCCTGATGGTCTTTAATTTCTCCAATGTATCACCCCCTTTTACCAGCATACCATTGCGCGCTGCGCGGCCCAACCCCACGGCGATGGCAGCAGGTGTAGCCAGCCCCATAGCACAGGGACAGGAGATAACCATTACGGCTATACTACGCATCATGGCTTCTGAAAAAGGTTGGCCAGCGAAGAAATAATTGACCAGCAGCGTAAGCAATGCAATAACCAATACGGCGGGTACGAATATGGCGCTTATTTTATCGGCCAGTTTTTGCAGGGGTGGTTTGGTGCCTTGCGCCTCGCGCACCATCTGTATGATGTTGGACAAGACCGATGCGTTGCCTACCGTAGTAGCACGCACGCGCAGGTTGCCATCTACTACGATGGTGCCACCTACTACGGCATCGCCCACCAGCTTATGCACTGGAAGGCTTTCGCCCGTTATCATTTGTTCATCTATCTGTGCATTACCGAAGATAATTTCGCCATCTATGGGTATGCTATCGCCATGGTTTACCTGCACTACATCTCCCGCGCGCACATACTTGCTATCCACCTCCATCATGGTTTCCTTTCCCAGGCTATCGGCTACTACCAGCCTTGCCGTGCGCGGCTGCAGTTTTACTAAAGCATCTATAGCTACGGTGGTCGATTTTACGGTTTGATGTTCCAGCCAGTTCCCCAACATTACCAATGTGATAATGGAAGCAGTGGTTTCAAAGAACAGGTAATTCTGCACCTGCCCGGCATAAAAAAACAACCCTATTAAAGAATAGATATACGCTGCCGACGCACCCAGGATGATGAGCACATCCATATTGGGGATGCGATGTTTTAAAGAACGGAAAGCACTGCGCCCGAACACCCATATACCAATAGCATATACAGGTGTTGAAAGCACCCATTGCACCCAGGGATTGTGCAGCACATGCCAGCTGATAAACATATGCAGCAGCAATGGCGCTGTAAAAACGGCACATATAATAAGGTAAACAGTGGTGTAATCTGCATGATGATGGTGGTGGCCGGCATGGCCATCCGCTTCCGCTTCCCTTACTACGTGGTAGCCCAGGTTATCTATAGAATCATATATGGCAGTTATGTTCGCATCCTCGGGGGTAGAAAAGCTTACTTCGCCCGATGCGGCATTGGCAGATATATTAGTAGCCCCCTTCTTCTCTAACAGTTTAGAGATGGTAAGGGCACAATTGCCACAGGTCATTCCTTCTACTACCGCTGCATGCGTTTTTTGCATAGTACATACCGGCTTTGCATGTATCTTCGCATTTATGCCGGCTCCATTATTACAAATTTCCTATTCTTTGGCCACAATAGAAAATGCCGCCCGCCAATTCTGGCAATTGGCACATGCATATAACATATTAGCCTTCAGCGGCGATATGGGCGCGGGCAAAACCACCTTTATACATGCGCTGTGCAACTACCTGCAGGTGCAGGATGCAGTAAGCAGTCCCACCTTTGCCCTTATCAACGAATATCATTTTGATGACAACGGCCGCGACCGGGTAATGTACCATATGGACTGGTACCGGCTGCGCAGTACCGAAGAGGCCGTAGACAGCGGTATGGAAGACTGCCTGTTGCAAAAAGATAATTATTCCTTAATAGAGTGGCCGGAAAAAGCACCGGAAATAATACCCCATCCGCACCTGTGGATAACCATCAAGACACATGGAGAAAATGAACGTATGATGGACGTGTGGCTGAAAAATTAATTTGAACAGCAACTTTACACATCTTATAACACCACATATAATGCAGCTATCAATTTAAGTAGCTATATTGGCAGCATGCATTTGTGGAGTGCTGTCATAAACGGATTGGGGCTTGGATTGTTTTTGGCAATATCTGTAGGGCCTACCCTTTTTGCTGTTATAAAGTATAGCCTGAACCATAGCTATAAAGCCGGCATTGCCTTTGTACTGGGTGTTTCCATAAGCGATATCATGTATGTGACCATTGCCAATGTGGCTGCACAATGGCTGGAAATGCTGAATGAGTATGAGCGCATGATAGCATATGGCGGCTCTATACTGCTGATAGGCATGGGCTTATATGGGCTTTTAGATAAATACAAACCCAAACGCCCCAATACAAAAACGGTAAGCATCACCAATGCCCATTATTTTAAAATATGGAGCAGTGGCTTTCTTATCAATACCATCAACCCCGGCGTCATCATTACCTGGCTGGCAGCAGTGACGGCTACAGCCAATACAACCGTATCTTACCGTATTGTATTTTTTGGCTGCTGCCTGGGGTTGATATTGGGAATAGATTTCTGCAAGGTATTCCTGGCCGATAATATACGTCGGAAACTAACCCTGCGGCGCATTTTATACCTGCACCGCATATCGGCTGCCTGCATTTTTAGCATAGGTTTGGTGCTGCTGGTAAGCACTGCTTTTAACATACATTTTAAAAAACCGGAACAAAAGCAATCTGCACATCAGGAATTTCAATCTGCAAGTGCCTTGAAGATTGCTAAAGCTTAGTATCTTTGCAGCCTCATGTCTGACGCAATACGCCACGAATGTGGTTTGGCTTACATCCGCCTGCTGAAGCCTTTGGCATACTACCACCGCAAATACGGTACTGCATTTTACGGCCTTAACAAATTATACCTGTTGATGGAAAAGCAACATAACCGCGGCCAGGACGGCGCGGGGATTGCTACCGTGAAGCTGAATGTAGAGCCAGGGCACCAATTTATGCACCGCCTGCGCATTAGTGGACCGCAGGCCATTTCGCAAATATTCCAGAATGTGCAACAGGAAGTGGCCGAGCTGGAGAAAATGTATCCCGAGATACGCCAGTACCCCGGCCTGCTGAAAGGCTACCTGCGCTTTATGGGTGAAACCCTGCTGGGGCATCTGCGTTATGGCACCCAAGGAAAGAACAATGTGGAATTCTGCCACCCCTTCCTGAAACCGAACATCAACCCCACGCGCAACCTGACGATGGCGGGCAACTTCAACCTGGTGAACACCGATGAGCTGTTTGCCATGCTGGATGCACACCCTACGACTACCATCCGCGAAAGCGATCTGGGGGCGATGATAGAAACCGTGCATTACTATCTGTGCATGGCCGATGATACCGACCCGGGCAACCTGAACCTGGAAGGCGTACTGAAACAGGCAGTTACCCACTTTGACGGTGGCTATGTGTGCAGCGGCCTGGTAGGCAATGGCGATAGCTTTGTGATACGCGATGCGCACGGCATACGCCCTGCATTTTATTATAAGAGCGATGAGGTAATAGTAGTAGCATCTGAAAGGCCTGCTATCATGACGACCTTCAACGTAGCGCAGGAAGATGTGCATGAACTGCAACCGGGGCATGCCATCATTGTAAAAGCCAACGGTAACTATAGCAATACACGCATACTGCCGGAAAAAGAACTAAAAGCCTGCAGCTTTGAGCGCATTTACTTCAGCCGCGGCAGCGACCCGGATATATACCGCGAGCGTATGAAGCTGGGTAGCAACCTGGCGGGCAAAGTGCTGGAGGCAGTAGATAATGACCTGAAAAATACCATCGTATCCTTCATACCCAATACAGCAGAAACTGCCTTTTACGGGCTGATAAAAGGGCTGGAAGATTACCTGAATGATATTAAGATACAACGCATCACATCGCGCACACTGAGCGAGGATGAAATGCGCGAACTGATAAGCCGCCGTGTACGTATTGAGAAGATAGCCATTAAAGATGTGAAGATGCGCACCTTCATTACCGAAGATGCATCGCGCAACGAGATGGTACAGCACGTGTACGATATTACATATGGCACGGTGAACCGGGATGTGGACACACTGGTGGTGATAGACGACTCGATAGTACGCGGTACTACCCTGCGCGAAAGCATCATCAAGATGCTGGACCGCCTGGGCCCTAAACGTATCATTGTAGTATCATCGGCACCGCAGATACGCTACCCCGACTGCTATGGCATAGACATGAGCCGCATGGGCGATTTCATAGCCTTCCAGGCAGCCGTAGCTTTGCTGAAAGAAAGAGGCATGGAAAATGTGCTGACAGAAGCGCACCAGAAATGTAAAGCCGCAGAAGCTGCAGGCACATTGATGGCAGAGAACTATGTGAAGGCGGTATATGCACCTTTTACACCGGAAGAGGTAAGCGCGCAGATAGCTAAAATGCTGAGGCCCGATGATGTGAATGCCAGTGTAGATATCATCTATCAATCCATTGAAGGGCTGTATGATGCCTGCCCCAACAACCATGGCGACTGGTACTTTACCGGCAACTACCCCACACCGGGCGGCAACCGCGTAGCCAACAAAGCCTTTATGAACTATATGGACCGTAAAGAAGGCCGCGGGTATTAGGCAATATTATTGATATACAATCTTTTAAGAAATGACAGAAATTTAATTTTTCTGTCATTTTTTTATTTAATACTTTAGACACCCCTTGCGAAGAAAAACCCTTCGTAATCAATGTGAAAATGAGCCTGTTGCTCCCGATGTTTTAGATGTAAGAGAGCGTGACAAAAAGCTGCCGACTTTTTAAAGGTTGGTGGTACGCTTTTGCAGCAGCATAAGGAGCAACGATCGGAATTGATTATTTAACACAAGAAACCCGTACAAAAAATGATTAGCATTAAAAACAAAGAACCCGAAGTTTGCTCATTAATGGTAGTGGATATGAATGGCCGTGTGTGTCTGGAAACCAACCTACAGCCTTTCGACGATCTTACATTAGACATCCGCGCCCTTTTTTCGGGCATCTATACGCTGATATTTAAAACAAAGAGTACCAGCTATTCGCAACAGATTGTAAAGTATTAACTGTTAGTAACGGAAATAAGAAAGCCCGGATATATTCCGGGCTTTCTTATTGGCTCTATATAGTGTTGTACAGACTTTAAAACGTCCTGTTGATACCTACCACATACCTGAAGTTGGCATACTGCGGGTTGGCGTATGGTGGCCTGTTGAGGAAGAAAGGCATATCGAAACGCAGGGTCAATGGCTTTGCTTTATCGAATGGGCCCCATTTCTTGATGGTGCAGGCAAAACCAAGACCGGCATCTACACGCAGGTCGCTCCACATGCTAGTAGGCGTGGTTTCCCAGTAGGTGCTGAGGTTGGCGTTGCTTAGTTCTATCATGCCCGCATCGGCAAAGAGATAAGCATCTATGTGCAGGTAGTCTTTTATGAACTTAGGTTTCAGCTTGATGTATTCATCAAAATCTACCTCGATGTTACCGGCAATACCACTGCGGCCTTTATAGCCTATCATATTAATACCATTCCTTTCATCGGCTACAAAATAGCCTGCATAGCCGCGCAGGTTCAGCCCGCCACCCTGCTGGAAGTGATTGGTTTCGTAGCGCGATATATCCCTCCAGTCGGTAGGCATCAGGCCTATGCTGCGGGTATATTTATTTTCCATCAACTCTTCCGGGTTGGCACCTGCCAGCCACAGGGCACTTTCATAAGGTATGTTGCTACCCGTGCCATAGCGGCCAAACAAACGCGTGCGTATTTCAAACTTATCCAGCTTGTTGGTGTTGGTCGCTTCCATTTGCAGGTAAGCATAATCGAAGGCCTTAGCATTATTGCCGGTGAGGAATGGGGCACGCAGGCTTACTTTATACGTACCATTGCCACGCAGGTAGCTATAGTTATGTGTCCATGCAGCATTGATGGATGCATTAGGTAATGCCCTGGCACTGCTCCATTCGTTTTTATAGATGAGATAATCTTTATCATACACCAGCGGGCGCCACATGGTTTGCGCATAAAGCGCTATGGTATTGTTACCATTCATCAGCCAGTTGAAACCACCGCGATGATACCAAAGGCCATCGAGCAGGCGGTTGTTTATCTGCAATTGAAGCTTGGGCTTAAACCTGCTGAGCGGCGAGGTATAATTCAATGTGTAGTTGATAGGCGTGTACTTATCATACCAGCCCTGGCTCTTCGTGCTTTGGTAATCGTATGCCTGGAAGAAGTGCGTGTTCACCCATATGGTAGCATCTATCTTGTGCATGCTGTAGAGATAATCGCCTTCCAGGTGTGCACCCAACTTAATACCATCTACGGGATTGTACCACACATCGGGACGCACATAGGCACGGTTGTGACGGCGGTCCCACGGTGCGCTAACGCCACCATCTAGTTTCAATGCCAGTGCCTTTGGGGAGAATGGCAGGCCACGCGACTTGTAGTTGTCCATGATATAGATATCGGCCAGGCGGAAGCTGGTATCTATCTGCACATTACGGATACCTTCGGGCACGGTAACCGTGGCAGTATAGGTGCTATGCAGGTTGTCCCAGCCATACCATTTAGGCAGTACGGTAGCATGTGTCTTTTTCTCAAACCATGTGTTAGGAATATGGAAATCGTGCTTCGCACCATCTTTATCCGTCACTGTAAAATCGATAGGCATTTGCATCTGCCCCCTGCGGCGAAACTTGATATCATACCTGCCCAAACCGCGCTTGTGTATGCCGCTGATGCCATAGTCTATGGTCTTGGTAGTCTCCAGCCATTGGTCGAAGAACCAGTTGAGATCTACATGGGTAAATTGTATAATTGAATTACGGAAATCTTCAAAATACGGGTGCGCAAAACGCCATTGGTTGAAATAGTGCTGCATGGCAGCCAGGAACAAAGAATCGCCCAGCACATATTGCATATTATAGAGCATGGTAGCTGTTTTATAATATACACCACGATAACCACCTTCATGGCCCAGCGCATTGTGAAAGTCGTTGGAGTGTGTATTGAGCTGCACTTCATCCTGGTTCAGTGCATCGTAGAGGTAAGCATTGTACACGCGCCTGTCTACCACTACTTCCGGCTCGCTGAATAGACCTTTATAGCCTTTTACCTTATCAGCCACCAGTGTATCGCCATCTATTTTACGCAGCCCCCATGCGGTGAGGAACTGGGTAAAGCCTTCATCCAATGCAGCGCGATAGGTTTCATTATTACCTACCTGGCCATAAAACCAGTTGTGCGCTATTTCATGCACCAGCAAGCCACGATAACCGGGGTCGCCGCCACCGTCCAATGTCAGCATCGGGTATTCCATACCATCGGCGGCATCGGCAGCTACCATTTTGGGGTATTGATACATACCTATGTCTTCAGAAAAGGTCTTGATAATCTTAGCCACATATTCTGCACTGTTCTGCCATTTGGCTGCATGCGGTTCCTGTGCCAGTCCTACACACTCCACGCCATTCCAATAGGTGGTAGCTATGCGGTAAGACGGATCGGCCGTGAAGGCAAAGTCATGGACATTATTTGCCTTGAAGCGCCATATTTTACGTTCGCCTTTTTTATACGGTATGATTTCCGATGGCTTTTCATTCCACTTTTTGTTTGCAAAGTTTTTGATGTCCAGCTTTTCACGCAGCGTATCGGGCAGCATCTCTTTGCGGTTCATCAGTTCACCCGTTGCTTCCACTATATAGTTGGAAGGAAAATCGAGCGATACATTGTAAGAACCAAAGTCGGCATAAAACTCTTTGTTGAGGTGCTGGTGTGTGTCCCAACCAAACTTGCGGTCGTACACACATATTTTGGGAAACCACTGCACACCATTGTAATGCTTGAAGCCCCATGCATCGTACATCTTCATACGGCGGCGGGTAGCACCATTGTCATAATAAGTTTTGAAGTCCATTACGAAGCGCACCTTGGCACCTGGGTATAATGGCCGGGGCAAATACACTTTTATAATGGTGTTATCCAGCTCCGTTTTTACCTCTGCCCCATCAACCGTCAGTTTTTCTACTACCGTGCCCAGCCCCTCTTTCTCATACCTGCCTAATCGGATTTTAGTATTGCTTGCTTTCTCTAAATCGTGCAGGTGCGAGCCTTTGATGAAAGCATTCTGCCACAGGTGGAAGAATACGAAGTGCAGCGTATCGGGAGAATTGTTCCAGTACTCCAGTGTTTCCGCCGCTTCTATTATGTGTTTTTCTTCGTCTATCCGTGCATCTATATCATAATGCACATCCTGCTGCCAGTAAGCGGCATCGGGCATACGGTTCTTCCAATAGAGTGAATTGCCGGGGCTTCTGAATGCTCCGTTTTGCGCTGATGCATAATAGGTTGCACCCGACAGCAAAACCATCGCCAGTAAAAATTTCTTCATATCAATGCTAAATGCGGCCTGAAAATACAAAACGAAACCATAGTAAACAGGGGGATATAAAAGGGGGAGCCTTACATAAGCATTGGCGTTAATTTAAAAAAAATGTTATACCTTTGTGTGCAGAGATAAGGAAATGTGGCGCTGATCTTTTGGCAGCCCCTGTAATTACACCAATCACTCATATTCCACTCATTACCCCACAATATAAACCTATTAGAAGGCCGCCTTCATGGCGGTTCTTTTATTTATACCGGAAAGAAAACCGCCCACACTTTCCTGCCATTTATTATGATACTTTTTCAAGTAATCTTCGTGGCCGGCTTCGGGGAATAACAACAACTGCTTAGGACCGGCCAGATTATTGTAAATAGCATCCGTTTCTGCACGTGTTACCCTGTCATCCTTTTCACCGTACATCAGCAAAGCGGGGCACGATACAGACTTTGCATATACTTCCGGATTGTGGCCATATGCCCAAAAACCATTTTCTGCACCACCCCAAAACATGAGCAGGTGTGCCATAGGGAAAGCAGGTATGCCCATCATCTTAAAACGTATGGCCACAGCCCCATACATGGTACCAAAAGGGCATTCTATGATAATGCCTTTGGGCGAAACATAGTGCTGGTGGATGGCCCGTAATATAGCTGCAGCACCCATAGATGTACCCATCAGGTATATATTCTGCTCACCTTTGGCAGACCAGTAGTCTGTACAGGCCTTTATATCCTCCGCTTCTTTATATCCCAATGTTACCTGGTTGCCGGATGATGCGCCGCTACCAACGAAATCTACCAGCATTACCCTGTAGCCCAATTGATGCAGTACTTCAGCCTTGCCTATCATCCCGGATTTTTCACCAGAGAACCCGTGAAACACCAGTATAGTGCCCTTGGCAGCATCCCTATTGAGCACCCAGCAATCTATCTTGCCCCGCCCATTCAATACAACGTGTTGGTAAGGCACATGTGGCGTTTTTATATTGGCGGGTTTGGGATTACTAATGCCGGTAAATAAGATAATAAGCTTTTCGCCCATGGTTAATGAACGGGCTTCTGTACGCTCTTGTGTATCTAATGAAAAGTGGGTGAATTTGTAGGCATGCAGCGCAGCAATAACATTAAGGAAAAGGAAAAAAGCGCATAGGGCGTAGGCCAGTTTTTTCATGATAGTAAGATAGGTAACACACAATTATCCTATGCAGAGCCACCTGTTAATATTACTATAATCATTGCTTACCTACCGGCTACCGAACGAAAGGCATTTACATATTTATCAATGTAAGACTGTATGTTTTTACTCTTGTATTGCACAATGAAACGGGGGTGCTCCAAAGGGATGATGGTATCGAAGAAATGATGTTCTTTGTTCAGCTTTTGCAGGAAGGCGATATTCTTACCCAACCCCAGGCAGAAGCAAACACCCGGTACGGTGCCTATGGCTATTTGCTTGCGGATGTTCTCAATGATATAATTCTTCACGGCAGCTATGAGTGCGGGACTATCATAATAATTATAGTTCTTTTCCTTTCCGGCAGCATCTACACTGGTGAAGCCTAAAGGGCAAAGGGAATTGATATAGAATTTATGATAAAAGGCTGCTACGCCGCCAAAAGCATGTATCATTTCATACACAAAAACAGAAGAAGGTTCGTGCGTGAGCTTGCCATGATACGGGATGTTGCATTCACTTATCAGCCGCTTGGGATCGGTAAAGGGTACACCTGTAAGCCCTGCACCAAAACGGCCGGGGTTGATGCCGAGGATAAGGTGCCGCGGTTGCGTATCACTATAATACTTTTTATAGAAAGCAGCGGAAACCTGCAGCGCTTCGGGATTTTCTATAAATGGGTTCATCACACGGATGCCCGCAGGCAACGGCGCGCCGGTATATTGCAGTTGCTTATTGAAACGGATGACCTTATCTGCGAACGTCATGATGCAAATGTAAGCTATACGGCTACAAACGGTCTTTGAGCATAATGATGGTGAAACAAATGATCATACACGCAGCAGATATTTTGTTCATAAGCATGGCGTACTTATAACGTGCTTCGGTAGGGTCTTTCAGGATGCGGACAAACCACCAGTTGAAATAAATGATGAGCGGCGACAGGCAGGCAACGAAAATGAAAAAATCGGTAAGCGTGCGCCAGGTGGTGAAGTAGTGATAACACACAATGGCCGATAGCGCGAAGAAGACACACGAGAAAATGAACGTACCCTTTACCCCCAGCTTGTAGCTAATGGTATAATCGCCACGCTCGCCATCTTCTTCGTGCTGATACACCTGTGTGAGCGGATAAGAACCACCCAGCATCAGCGATGCGATAAGCATACCTTCCAGGTTGGCCATAGTGAACCATGACATATCTACCTGCTGCTGTGCCGTCATACTACTAAGCATGAAGGTATAGCCGCCCTGGAAGAACATGACACTGAGCCATCCCCAAAGCGGGTATTTTTTCAGGCGTATACCATCCCAGCTATATGATTTTGAGAAGGCTATATAGCCGGCAACCAGCAGCACATTTTTCCAACCGGTAAGGGCACATAGCAGCAGCCCTGCCACATCTACAATAATACTGGTATAGTACATACTGCGCTTTATCGGCGGCGGGTGTTCCAGTCCGCCGATGCTGCCCGTGTCTTTATCCATGTAGCTATTATACAGGTTGCTGGCAGGATAGATAAACAAATGAAGCACAATGCCTACAATTAAAACATCTATGGCATGAATATTTAAGGATTGACTGATACCGAACCAGAATACGGGGAAGAGATAGATGGAAAATGGTATCCGCAGATGCAGGATCGTATCCTTATCGAATAACTGACGGGTGTATGATATAGACTGGTTCAAAAGTGAAACGCATTTTAAATGATAAGATGATGAGCCCTACTATACAAGCTATTGGCACTGCGGTACCTGTAAATAAAATATGCCAACAGGACCATTATGATATATTGGAATCGGCAAACGGGCTGAACCGTGCGGAAAGACTGACCCTGCGGCAGATATACAGCAAGAGCGGCATTGCATACCGGCATAGTGTGCTGAGTGAATTTGGGGCGGAAGATGCAGCAGAAAATCAACTATTTCACCCGTCGGGCAGGTACCCGCAAACAGACATAGCGCAACGCATGCAAATATATGAACAGCATGCCGGCGAGCTATGTGCTGAGGCTTGCCGCGATGCATTTGCACAGCTAGACCTGCTGAAGAAAGAAGATGTGACGCATGTGGTAACCTTTAGCTGCACGGGCATGCATGCACCGGGGCTGGATATAGAGCTGACTGAAAAACTGGGGCTGCCCAGGAATGTAGAGCGTACGTGCATCAACTTTATGGGCTGCTATGCGGCTATCAATGCATTGAAGTATGCTTACCACATTGTACGTTCGGAGCCGGATGCAGTGGTATTGCTGGCCGGTGTGGAGCTGTGCTCGCTGCACTACCAGAAAAGCAATGAAACCAACCAGATGGTAGCCAATGCCCTGTTTAGCGACGGTGCCGCAGCCGCCGTTGTATCCGCAAAGAAGCTTAGCAGTGATGCGAACCACCTGACCTATGCGCTGAAAAGTTTTTATGCGGAGTTTGAGCAAAGTGCCAGCAATGAAATGGTGTGGCGTATCGGTAACCTGGGCTTTGACCTGCGGCTGACACCTGAAGTGCCGAAAGTGGTAAAAGGAAATATACACGGCCTGATAGAAAAGCTGCTGCAAAAAGCCAATATGCAACAGGCAGATATAGACCTGTATGCCATACACCCCGGTGGCATCAAGATACTGGAAGCCTGCGAAACTGCATTAGGTATTAGCAAAGAAGACAATAAGGTTTCTTATAGTGTACTGAATGATTTTGGTAATATGTCATCGGTGACGGTGTTGTTTGTACTGAAGCGCTATTTGGAACAACTAACACAGGCAGATAAAGGGAAGAAGGTATTATCGTGCGCCTTTGGGCCGGGCATTACAGTAGAATCTTTAATAGCTGAAATAGTATAGCACATGCCCGACCTGAGCATACGCAGCCGCGAAGCAGAGATAATGGACGACCTGGCAGCGCCTGAAAATGAACTGCGGCAGAACCTGCGCGAGTTGGAGGTTATCAATAAATTGCTGGGGGGCTATAGCATTGTACTGAATGCATTGGATAAACTGGACCTGCCCAAAGACAAGCCTACAAGCATAATAGATATAGGCAGCGGTGGCGGCGATATGCTGCGCGAGATAGCGGGATGGGCGCAACAACGCAAACTACCTGTAGCACTGACGGGTATAGATTATAACCGTGTAATGATACATTATGCCATGGAGCATTCCGCAGATTATAACAACATCAGCTATAAGCAGATGAGCGTGTGGGATGAACAGATGTGGCAGGAACGCGCGGATGTAGTGCTTTGCAATTTATTCTGCCACCACTTTACAGATGAAGAACTGGTGCCGATGCTGAAACAGCTGTATGTTATCAGCAACCGGGCTGTTATAATAAATGACTTGCACCGGCATTGGTTTGCGTATCACGCTATAGGTGTGCTTACATCCCTGTTCTCTAAAACCTATATGGTGAAGAACGATGCGAAGCTATCGGTAGCGCGGGCATTTACACGTAAGGAACTGGAACAACTACTGCATGATTCGGGCATCACCAACTATACTATAAAATGGCGGTGGGCATGGCGATGGGAGGTCATCATAAAGAAGTAATAACACGATGCATACAGACTACGATGTGATCATAGCAGGTGGTGGATTGGCAGGGCTGGTATCTGCCATTGAGCTATCGGCTGCGGGTAGTAGTGTGTTGCTGCTGGAAAAGAAAATATATCCTTACCATAAAGTATGCGGTGAATACATCAGCAATGAAGTGCTGGGGTATCTGCAATCGCTGGGGTTCGACCCGTTTGCACTCGGTGCATCACGCATCAGCAAGCTGCGCATCTCTACACCGCAGGGGAAGAACATACATACCCAATTAGACTTAGGTGGGTTTGGCATCAGCAGGTATACCATGGACCATGCCTTATCACTACTGGCTATAAAGAATGGTGCGGAGGTATTGACAGATACCAAAGTGAATGACATACGCTTTGCCGATGATGTATTTACCGTAGATGCCAGCGCAAAAAGCTATACCGCCAAACTGGTGATAGGCAGCTATGGCAAGCGCGATATGCTGGATAAGAAACTGAACCGCGCCTTTATGCAGCAGCATACGGGCTACACGGCTGTGAAGTACCATGTGCGGCTGGACTATCCAAAGGATGAAATAGGGCTGGATAATTTTGCAGATGGGTATTGCGGTATATCGCGGATAGAGGATGACAAGTATTGCATGTGCTACTTGTACAGGCGCGGTAAGAACTATCATTATAAATCAATACCTGAATTTGAAGCGGCAGTGTTGCATAAAAACCCGGTGCTGAAGAAGCATTTCTCTATTGCAGAACAGTTGTACGATGCACCGCTGGCCATCAATGAGATCAACTTTTCGCCCAAGACACTGGTACAAGACCATATACTGATGTGTGGTGATACAGCAGGATTGATAACACCGCTGTGCGGCAATGGCATGTCGATGGCGATAACGGGGGCCAAGATGCTGACAGCACTCATCAAGCAAAGTAAGCTGTTAGACAAAGAAGTGATACCCATGCAAGACAGGATGCAACTGGAGCACGCCTACCGGCAGCAATGGGATAAAGCATTTAAGCAGCGCCTGGCATGGGGGCGGGCCATACAAAACTGGTTTGGCAACCCTACCCTTACAGGCATCTTCCTGCGTACCGTGCACAGCATACCACCACTGGAAAAGAAACTGATACGCGCTACGCATGGTGCGCCACTGGTATAGCTATGCAGGTTCCATTAGCGTATAGATGCAGGCATCTACATACTTACCGTTGTGGTATTTATAATCCTGAAATAAGGCAGCGCGTGTGAAGCCTGCTTTTTCCAGCAAGCTATAAGAAGGTTTGTTATCCGGGTTTACCATGGCCTCTATAACATGTAGCTTCATCTCGCTGAATCCATAATGCAGCACAGCTTTGAGCGCTTCCATAGTATAACCCATACGTTGATAATTGGCATTCATAACGAAACCTACTTCAGCACGATGGCTGTTTTCATTTATATTGCCATAGCCTATCATACCTATCTGCCGGTTTTCCCCTTTCAGCGTAATGGCCCAGTTGATGCCGGTTTCAGTGGCGATGAGATTATCTATGATATCTATAACAGCCAGTATATCTGCACGGGAAGTTGCCAGCGGGCGTAGTATATAGTGCATCACATCGGGATTGGAGCGGATAGCGTAGAAATCCTCCACATCGCCCCGCACTACACGGCGCAGCACAAGGCGTTCGGTTTCCAATACGGGGAA
>CABHOP010000071.1 GCA_902168085.1 uncultured Bacteroides sp. | reverse complement strand
CGCGTATCAACTTCGGCCCTTTCATGCCGGGTTATGAAGTGGTGGAGTATAACAACATTGCTGCTCTACAGGCTGCCTTGCAGGACAAGAATGTGGCCGGCTTTCTGGTAGAGCCTATACAAGGTGAAGCCGGGGTAGTAGTGCCCGATGAAGGCTACCTTTCGAAGGCTGCAGCTATGTGTAAGGAAGCAAATGTATTGTTCATAGCCGATGAGATACAGACCGGGCTGGCACGTACCGGTAAAATGCTGGCTTGCGATCATGAAAATGTGCATGCAGATATACTGATATTGGGTAAAGCCCTGGCAGGTGGCGTTATGCCTGTATCTGCAGTACTGGCCGATGATGAGATCATGCTGACCATAAAGCCTGGTGAGCACGGTTCTACCTACGGAGGTAACCCGCTGTCATGTAAAGTAGCTATGGTATCGCTGCAGGTATTGAAAGATGAACAGATGGCTGAAAACGCTGCAGTACAAGGTCAATATCTTCGAGACCAGCTTACTGCACTGAATCACCCGAATATTTCATTAGTACGTGGCAAGGGATTACTGAATGCTATCGTCATCAAACATGATAATAAAGAAGCTGCCTGGGACCTGTGCCTGCAAATGAAAGAATACGGATTGCTGGCCAAGCCTACACATGGTGATAAGATACGTTTTGCACCACCGCTCATTATCACAAAAGAACAGGTGGACGAAAGCGTAGACATCATCAATCGTAGCTTAACACATTTAGGCTAACCTCTTTTATCTTTAATTTCTGTAAGTGTATTTTCGGGGTAGGTTATCTTTTCAAGATAGAGGCCGTGGCCGGCTACGTTGAAGTATGCTTTGGTACAATCTTTAGCATCTATAATGTTCCTGAAATCCTGTATGGTGCCTTTGCCACGTGCTATTTGTAATTGGGTGCCTACCAGTCCGCGAACCATGCCGCGCAGGAAACGATTGGCTTCTACTACATAGTGCAATTCCTGTCCATGTTGTTCCCAGTACGACTGGAGTATGGTACACCTGAACGTAAAGGTTTGCGTATTGCGTTTGGAGAAACTTTCAAAATCGGTGTACTCCTTTATGATAGCAGCCGTTTCGTGTAGCTTGTCTACATCTATACGATAAGGATAATGTAGCGCACGGTTCAAAAGGAACGGGTCTTTATGTGCATATATACGATACCTGTATTGGCGCGATATAGCATCGAAACGTGCATTCAGTTCCGGGTTATTGGCCAGATACATAGCTTTTACACTTACGGCAGGTGGTAGTATGGCATTCAGCTTGTATATAAATGCATCATGCAGGGTTTCTTCGGTATCGAAGTGATAAAAATTAGCACGGGCATGTACGCCTTCATCTGTACGGCTGGCGCCAAAGGTTTCAATAGGTGTGCGCAACAAAGTTGAGAGTGCATTATTCACAGCCCATTGCACGGTTGGTATATCTCCCTGTAACTGAGAGCCGTGAAAAGCAGTGCCATCATACATTACCTCTAAAAAATACCGCGCCATCTATAACAAATTCAGAACGCAATATTAGCCTATTTGTGGCAATAGTTTTTTTGAGCCGGCTTTTATGGCTAAATTTCCATCCGCATGTGTGGCATTACAGGCATTATAAGGTTTAAGGATACAATAGCACCCGGGGCAATACAGCAAATGAACAATGCCATACGCCACCGTGGGCCCGATGATGAGGGGTATATAGGTATTGATGCAGCACATACAATCATTTCCTATACCGGTGCAGATACGGTTGTTGCCATTAAGCAACAATATGCGTCTATCTCATCTGCTGCAGCAGCTTCCTTGTTCTTAGGTTTTCGCCGGTTGTCTATTATCGATTTGTCGCATTGTGGGCATCAGCCCATGATAACGGAAGATGGCAATGTAGCCATTACCTTCAATGGTGAGATATATAACTATAAAGAGCTGAAGCACGAACTGGTAAAGGCAGGCTATGCATTCATCAGTGAAGCAGATACGGAAGTGATACTGCATGGTTATCGCCACTGGGGTGTGGATGTATTACAGAGGCTGAACGGCATGTTTGCTTTTGCCGTGTACGATAAGCAAAAACATACGGTACTGATAGCACGCGATAGGTTAGGCATCAAACCGCTGTTTTATCATGCAACTGATACAGGGTTGGTATGGGCATCTGAAATGAAAGCCATACTGAAGAGTGGGTTGGTGAACGCATCAGTCAACTGGCAGGGTTTGTTTGCCAATTACCAATTGCAAACTACACCATCGCCATACACTTGTTTTGAAAACATACAGTCGCTGCAGCCTGCCCACTGCATGGTAGTAGATATGCAGAAGGCTACGACCCGTATAGAACGCTATTGGAGCATTCCCGTTAATCAAACACCCATAGATATCACACCTTCGGAGGCTGTGGCTTTTCTGGATAGTAAGCTGCAAAGCATTGTTACCATGCAGTTGCGGTCTGATGTACCGGTAACATCCCTGATGAGTGGTGGGGTGGACTCTACTACCATTACTGCTATTTGTGCCCGTCAACATAGCGACTTTCATTGCTATTCTTTAGGCTTTGATGGTACAGGGCAGGGTATGGATGAACTGCCACAGGCTATGGCTATGGCTAAGATGCTGGGTATTCATCAGCATGTGCACCTTATAAAACCCGAAGATGTAATAGATACGCTGAATAGCGATTTGCGGCATTTTGAAGAACCATATGTCAACCTTGAGCCTGCTATTGCATCATCGGCCTACCTGCACAAAGAAGGTTATAAAGTGGTGATGAACGGCTTGGGTGCAGATGAAGTGTTTGGTGGTTACAATCATTATCTCGATTATAAGAAATGGGAGCAGCGTAAAAAGCTATTCTTTTTGCAGGCATTAGTGCCGGGTGTAAATGATTACCTGCGTAAAGTGAAGAATTACTTCGACCTCGATACCGTATTCAAATACTTCATCAATGCAAGGATGGGGATGCGCCCGTTTGAAATAAAACAGCTAACGGATAAACCGTTTTTACGTGCCGATGCGTTACTGCCCGATGCGGATATACATACCCGCAATACGCCGGAATCATTATACTATTACGACCTGGCTTACTACATAGGTGCGCATCATGTGTATCGCGATGATATGAGTGCTATGCGCTATAGCCTTGAGGTGCGTTATCCGTACCTGGACCATGAGCTGATAGAGTGGGTGGCCAACCTGCCTATGCATATGCGTTTTGATGGAGTTACTACAAAACCACTATTGCGCAAGGTAGCAGAGCGCTACATTACCAAAGAGAATATGAATATGCCCAAAAAAGGCTTCAACCTGCCGCTGCACGAATGGATGCAACATGCAGATGTGATACAGCAGTATGCACGCATGCAACTGGACAGGCTGAAACAACGCGGTATATTCGATAATGCTACGATAGAAAAATGGTGGCAACGCCGTAATGAAGGTGTGTACTTCTCCAAGCTATGGCAACTGGTAACTACCGAGGTGTGGCTTAATGAGTATGTATCTGCTTAGTATGCTGCTTTCGTTTATACTTTTCTATCCTGCGGCCAATGAACCAGAAGGATATTGCTAATATCAGGAAGAAGATACCCTTATTGGTGGTATCCCAGAAAAACTCGAAGTAACGGGAATACAGGTTCAATAATAAGGCTACCAGTGCTATATCCCTTGTAGCATCATCTTTATATTTAATGCCATAATAAAAGAATCCGCCTGCTACGGCTGCAAAGAGTATGGCGTATGCAATCACCTGTGTTTGCCTTACCTGCGCCCATGCATCAAGGCTGTTATAATTACCGAATATAGATACGCCCCATAAGCCCGTAAGCAATATGATAAGCCCTGCGAAATAGGTGTGACGTTGCGTAGCTGCTATAGAAGATACTTTCTTCTGAGCGAATGATAACAGCACAATTATCAAACCGAATACAGAAAAACGTACAGGATAATTCATGCCTAAGAATAGCTCTTTGTGGCTTTGCCATTCTGCAAAGGCACCATACCAACCCATGAATGCAGCTATACCACCCAGCCACATCACATTTGATTGCATAATGCGCGAGAGTGTAAACAATATTACAGATACCACCAGCAGGAAACCTGAATACTTAGGCCCGAAGCCTGTATCCTTGCAGTAATAAGCCAGTGCTGTGATAGCTAATAAGGAGCCTGCCGTGCTATATACTTCGAATACTGCCTTGCTGTAATTATGCCGCTTTTTGTAAATAAGCAGGAACCATGCAGCAGATAGTATGGTGAATGTGATGGCAATAAACAGGTTGTTAAGCGAAAAATAATTCTTTACCCGTTCCAGCCACTTATCGTCTATAAATATGGCACCGAACGATAGCAGGATGCACGATATAGAGATGAAAAAGAAATACTGCGCTACCTGATGATTGCTGTCTTCCGGCTCTATACTATTTTTTAGTTCTGTAGCCTGTTGAGCCGTCAGTTTGCCTTCGGATAGCCAGTTGTCTATGGCTGCATGTAATAGTTCCCGTTCTTTTTTGTCCGCCTTCATCAAGTATAGGTATGCTCCGGTATGAAAGTTAGCACAAAATAATAAGCCCCGTAAAAACGGGGCTTCTGTTACATATAGAGGATAAGAGAGAACGTTGTTATGAAATGGCGCGCAAAGTTACGTATACCACTTCTAAAATTATAATAAGTTTCTAAATATTTTCAGTTAAGCCCTTATAATAATGTCAGCATCAATTATATACACTTTAGATGCTTGTTTCTTTGTGTTTGGTTGGTGGAAGGGGTTTTTGTTTGCTACCTGGCAACTGGTGTGTTGCTGAGGATGCATAAAAATAAGGCTTTATTGCTAATTAATCATTTAGAATTTAAAATTATAAGTAATACTTGGTAGTATCGGGAAAATAGATACCTGCATTACTTTGGCTTTCACCCCTTGCGATACATCGCCCTGGGTGTCTACATACAGGAAATAAGGGTTTTGCCTGCTATACACATTGTATATAGAGAAGGCCCAGCTGCTTTCCCATTTGCGTTTTTTCTTAGGCTTTGGCTTGTATATAGCTGAAAGGTCTAAACGGTGGTAAGGAAACAAACGATATGCATTCAGGTCGCTGTATTCAGGCACTATCTGCTGGTCTATGAAATAGTAGTTGGTAGGCAGGGTAATGGCATTGCCCGAACCAAACACGAATACACCGGATAATGTCCATTTAGGTGAGGCTTCATAAGTGGCTACCACCGACAGGTCGTGACGGCGGTCGTACTTAGCAGGGTAGCGGTTGCCTTTGTTCAGGTCTTTGAATGTACGGTAGGTCCATGCCAGTGTATAACCTACCCAGCCTGTAAACCTGCCTTTCGTTTTATTTATAAAGAACTCGGCACCATAGGCTTCCCCTTTACCAAATACAAAATCCAGTTCAGGGTCTTGCAGGGTAGATGGTATATAGCCCTCACGATATTCTATCTGGTTCTTCATGTCTTTATAATACACTTCTACCGATGCTTCTATCTTATTGTCAAGGAAGTTGCGGAAATAGCCTAATGAATACTGCCATGCCATCTGCGGTTGCACATAGAAGGTGCTGGGTACCCATAGGTCGGTAGGCAGGGTACTGCCGTTGTTCGATACCAGGTGAATGTATTGGTATGCCTTGGCTGCACTGGCCTTTATCGATGAATTATTATTGATATCGAAACGCAGGTTCAGGCGTGGTTCTAATCCCCCATAAGTTTTTACCAGGTCGCCGCCACCATATACGGAGCTATCGCTTTTCTTCTGGTTGATGTCGTACTGATACTGAGTATAAGGCCCTATCTGTCCGAACCAAGAATAACGCAGCCCTGCATTTACCCGCAGCCATTTGGTAGGCTCAAAATCATCCATAATATATACACCGCCTTCATGTGCATATTTTATCAGGGCATTGTTGGGTTTCAGTTCTGTTTGTCCGCTACGGCCCGATACCTGGTTGGGTATAAACTTGTGATAGGTATAAGCAATACCCGTCTTTATCTTATGGTTGAACGTAGTGTAATAATCCAGGTCTACTTTACCATTCCAGTCGCGTACACCGGATGATAGCTTTACCTCGAAATCATTTTGCCCTGCACCAAAGGAGAACTGATAATCATTATACACCGCTGTGGCATTCAGGAATAGTTTATTGTTGAAAAGGTGGTTCCAGCGCAGGGTAGCTGTGCTGTTTCCCCAGGGTATATCTGCATTGAAGTTGCCACTGCCGCTACGGAATTTGAACTTATCCCTGCCGAAATAACCGCTGGCATAGATGCGGTCTTTCTCTGTTATCTTATAGTTGGCTTTCAAATTAGCATCGTAGAAATAGTAGCCCGAACCGGACAACGGGCCTGTAACGAATGGCTTTACCAATACATCTATATAGGTGCGCCTGCCCGATAGTATGAAAGAACCTTTATCCTTTTTTATCAATGGCCCTTCTACCGTAAGGCGGGAAGCTATAAGGCCGATACCCCCTTCTGCATGATACTCCTTCATGTTGCCTTCCTTCATCGATACATCTACTACCGACGATAAACGGCCACCATAGTTGGCAGGCATACCACCTTTTATAAGGGTTACATTCTTGATGGCATCTGTATTGAACACAGAAAAGAAACCAAACAGGTGGCCGGTGTTATATACCACGGCATCATCCAGTATTATCAGGTTTTGGTCGGGGCCACCACCACGTACGTAGAAGCCCGAGTTTCCTTCACCGGCACTCTGCACACCGGGCATTAGCTGCAGTGCTTTCAGTATATCTGTTTCACCAAATATTACAGGCAGTGTCTTTATCTTTTCTGCCGATATACTGATGGTACCCATTTGCGTACCCTTTACATTTTCATCCCTGCGGGTACTGGTTATTTCCACTTCCTTCATTACCGACATGTTTTGCATGTCTATATCCAGTTTCTTACTATCGCTTAATGTGAGGCTTTCTGTGCGGGTAGCAAAACCTACATAAGAATAGATGACCGTATAAGTGCCTGCAGGAACGGATATGGAATAGAAACCATAGGTATTGGTTTCCGTACCTATGGCCAGTTCTTTTACGAATATGGTAGCGCTTATCATAGCCTCGCCGCTCGATGCATCGCGTATATAACCGCTAAGCGTTACCTTCTTTTGTGCCAGCAATAGCATGGGCAATGCCAGCAGCAGCATGGTAAGGGATAGTGTGATGTGTTTCTTATATGGCATATATGTTGTTTCTAATAGTAAATAGTAAGTTCTTGTTTAGAGCGAATCGGTTACCTCGCCACATTCTTTCATCTTCCTGCCAAAGTAAGGGTTTTGTATGTCCCTGCTATTGCTCAGCCAGTAGGCACCTTCATCGTTAAAAGCCATAGGGCAGTATTGACGGTACACACCTGCATTGCTGAGCTTGGCTGCTGCGCTGATGGCATATACCGCATCGGATACCTGCCTGAAGTAAATGCGTTTTACCTCTATGTTCTCGTTCTTAGCTTCCAGCATGGCTTTGCAGGCATTAATGAGTGTATCTTTCCTTGCCTGTAGGGTTACACTTACCATGCTATCGCCGGTGGTCAGGTTGTTGGCGGCTGTTACCAGGTGCAGGGTGTGTTCATCTGCCATTGCCACATCATCGGCTACCAGTGCATCTTTCACTTTGTAATACGTTTCTATCAGCGCTACCAGTTTTTGTGTGCCATCGGCATCCAGCCGGCTTACGGGTGCATGTATTTCCTTATGTGTAGCTGCCCTTCTGCCACAGGCAGTAAGAAGTAAAGACATGAATAGAAATAATGTGATATGATATCGCACTGAAAAAAAGTTACACGCAAAAATACAAGAAGCACAAATGCTAAACGTAAGGATTGTAATTTTGTTCACTTATGTTAATCGCATTACAAAATATTTCATTTCACTTTGGTGCAAGGACGATACTGGAAGACGCTAACTGGCAGATAGGAACAGGCGAACGTATAGGGCTGGTAGGCAGCAATGGTGTAGGTAAATCGACCCTGCTGAGGCTGATAACCAGGGAGTATACCCCCGATGCCGGCACCATCAATAAACCCAAAGATGTAACCATAGGGTTCTTCAACCAGGACTTACTTAGCTTTTCTACAGATAATTCCATCCTGAGTGTGGCCATGACGGCTTTTGAAAAAGCACACGAGGTAGAAAAAGAGATGGAGCGCATTATGAAGGAATTGGAAACAAAACCCGATGATGCCAAACTGCTGGATGATTACAGCCATGCCCTGCACGACTTTGAAGTAGCAGGTGGCTATGAAATGGAACACCGCAGTGCAGAGGTATTGGAAGGCCTTGGCTTTTCTACCGCCGACCTGCAACGCCCTTACAACCAGTTTAGCGGTGGATGGCGTATGCGTGTGCTATTGGCAAAGATGATGCTGCAGGCACCCGACCTGCTGCTGCTCGATGAGCCTACCAACCACCTTGACCTGCCGTCTATTGAGTGGCTGGAACGTTACCTGATAGGGTATCCCGGTAGTGTGGTTATCGTATCGCACGACAGGTATTTCCTGGATAGGATGGTGACCAAGATAGTAGAAGTATGGCAGCAAGACCTGCACCAGTATAGCGGCAACTACACCTTCTACCAAAAGGAAAAGGTAGAGCGTATGGAACTGCAGCAACGTGCTTTTGAAAATCAGCAGGACTATATACGCCAGCAGGAACGCTTTATAGAACGCTTTAAAGCGAAAGCCAGTAAAGCAGCACAGGCACAGAGTGCTATGAAGAAACTGGACAGGCTGGAACGTATAGAATCGCCCGATGGTAGTGTGCCCGTTATGAACATCAACTTTGATGTAGCGGTGCAACCTGGTAAAATCATCAATACACTGAAGCATGTAAGCAAGAGCTTTGGCGACCTGACGATACTGAAAGATGCCAGTGCAGAGATACTGCGTGGTGATAAAATAGCGCTGATAGGTGCGAACGGTAAAGGTAAATCGACCCTGCTGCGTATTATAGCCGGTAGGGAAACCTTTGAAGGGGAACGTAAGGAAGGGCACAATGTAGAAGAAAGCTTTTATGCACAGCACCAGCTGGAAGCACTGACGGTAGAGAACGAGATACTGGAAGAAATGAAAGGTGCCGGTACGGGTAAGACCGAACTGGAACTGCGCCAACTGCTGGGTTGCTTCCTGTTTAGTGGCGATGATGTGTTTAAGCGTATCAAAGTACTATCGGGTGGAGAAAAGGCAAGGGTGGCACTGGCGAAGACCATAGCTATGAAGGGCAACTTCCTGATGCTGGATGAACCTACCAACCACCTGGATATGCAATCGGTAGAGATGCTGATAGAAGCGCTGAACAAGTATGAAGGCACACTGATACTGGTATCGCACGACAGGTATTTCATCAGCCAGGTAGCTAATAAGATATGGTGGATAGAAGACCAGAAGATAAAAGAGTTTGAAGGGCCGTATGATGAGTGGCAGGTATTTATGCAAGACCGTGAGAAGCGCCAGAAACAACAGGCGGCTACTACTGCACCTGTACCCGAAAAGAAAGTAGAAAAACCTAAGCAGGAAAAGCCTGCACTGAATGTAAACGAACAGCGCGACCTGCAACGGGAATACCAGAAGCAGCAAAAAGCTTTTCAGAAGCTGGAAGAGCAGCTAAACAGGCTGAAAGAAGAAAAGACAACACTGGAAGCACAACTGGCAGACCCTGCTTTTTATTCTGATAAAGATAAATTTCAGAAGGTGGATGAAGCCTACAGGCAGCTAACCACCAAGCTGGATGCGCTGAACAAAGACTATGATAAAGCCTTTGAGCAGATAATGGAACTGGAAGAAAAACTGGGGTAGGCTACGGCATTGGTTTTACTTCCAACGTATGCATATCTATGTATGTATAATAAGTAATAAAGCGGGCATTGACAGGAAACAGTTGATGCCCGCGTTTATATTTAGCGCCTACCAGTATTTTATTGTCCGCTATGGCATAGGTATATTCCTGTATGCTGTAAGATGTTAATGGTGGGTGTAATACTTTATCATTGGTGGCTACAATATCCCGTAGCTGATAACCTTTTACAGACTGGTATGTTGGAAACACAGTCGCCAACTTCTTTTTATCGGTTTTGTAGTATTGGTAAATGTACTTATCGCCCGTACCGTAGTAAACGAATGTATCTGTTTCGAAAAATATAGTGCGGTTACGATGCACCATTTTATAGGCTTTTTCATTTAGCATTTGCCATTGAAAGAAATGGTGTGCATCTACAGGGGTAGAAGTGTCTTTTACCTTGCCACTCTTCAGGTCGTCCAGTGGTATTGGTTTTATGAGTTCTTTACCACCTGCATACGATGACAGCGTAAATAAGCACAGTGTAAGTAAGAGGATGGTGTAGCGCATAGCACGTGGTTTGGCATAATAAATCTACAAAACCCAATCGTGTATATGTTGTTAAAATTGAATGTTTGTATTGCAGGTTATATCTCCTTATTTTGACAACTATGTCAATAGTATATAAGATAGCGTTAGATGATATTTTCCCTCATTCAAATATACCGGATGATACCTATCTAAGAGAGGATATGTATCAAGCCACCTATGAAGTATATGGCATAGACTGCGGCTGGTATGAAATAGACGGTATTGGACAATTTGTAACGTACCTGATAAAAGACTACGATTGGGATGCACCTGTCATTAGGATAGCCGTAAAAACATTGGATGATGCTAAATGGAGTATCAATATCTGCAAAGATTATTTGCAAAACACATTATATCCCTAATTCAACGACTTCAACGTAAACACCGGTTCTACCTCTATGTGCGGGGTCATGCGCTGTTCTTCTATGGCAGCTTCCCATTCATCGGTATTGATGACGGTAAAGCGCGCAGCCTCGTATTGCAGGTAGGTGATGGCCAGTATATTGTTATCTACAAAATGAGATTCGTGCTTGATGCTGTTGATGGTATCGAGGTCTATATCCACTTCGGGCTCCGCACAGCCATTGCAGATGAATACCAGCCTTTTGCCCGATAGTATCAGCCTGCCATTGCACATGGCTTTGTCTTCTTTCAGCAGGGTAGCGGGTTCGTTTTTGGCGATGCCTTCTATTTCCAGCAGTTGCTCCAGGTACTTGTTCATAACATCACATATTAAGCGTAAAGAAAAAAATCTTGTACGTACCTAATCTATTCCACTCTTCTCTTTTACATATCCTGTGGTAGTAAATCCGGGCTTCAGCAGCCTTATCATCTGTAAAATTACAGAAAGTAATATTAACCCCATGCCCCAAAAGAAACCACTGTGCAGCTCTGTATTCTCCTGAAATAGTAAAAAAGCTAATAAGATGCCGTAAACAGGCTCTAAATTCACGCTGAGGGTAGCCGTAAAGCTGCTGATGTGCTTCAGGGCATTCAGCGCCAGCGATTGTGCCCATACCGTACAGCACAGGCTCAGCACTACCAGCCATACCGCATCCATCACCCCTGGTACAAACTGCGTATCGGGAAAGTAGATGAACTGTAGCGGTAACAATAAGGTAATGAGCAGCCACCCTGTGCCCATTTCGTAATACACCATGGTACGTGCCGGATATTTGCCCGCTATACGCTTATTCAGCACCGTAAATACCGAACTGAGCACCGCGGCTATCACCCCAAAGAGGATGCCGAGGCCGTAGAACTGCTGAAACTGGTAGATGAGATATACCCCCACCAGTGCCAGTGCGCCAATGCCCAGTTCCTTTATATCATACTTGCTCTTGTTTACCAGCGGGTCGAGGATGGAGGTGAAGATGCTGGCCGTAGAAAGGCATACCAGTGCTATCGATGCATTTGCAAACTTGATAGACCCGTAGAAAGCCACCCAGTGCAGCCCCATCAGCCCGCCTATCAGTGCCAGTTGCCCCATATCCCTGCGGGGTATCTTTACCCATTGCCTGCGGTAATACAGGATGCCCGCCATTATCAGCGCCGTAAGCAGCATACGGTACCACACCAGCACAGGGGCACTAAGCGTAATAGCCCTGCCCAGCACACCCGTAAAACCCCACAGCAGCACGGCGAGGTGCATTTGCAGCAATGCTTTCTTCATATAATTGGTAGGAAAGAGTGCAAACATACACACAATACAGGGCTGGGCTATATTTTTTTTGATTAGTGTCATATCAAATAATTACTTTTGTTTTCTCAAAGCAAACAATAGGGTTTATAACGTTTTAGCCACTCGCTTTTTCGGTATCGATGAACAATACTTACACGGACCTCGTCCACCAAACGTTCGACTTTCCACAGGAAGGATTTGATGTAAAAGAGAATTACCTGCACTTCAACGGGCTGGATATTAAAAAACTGATAGACAAGTATGGTACCCCCTTTAAGCTGACGTATCTGCCCAAGATAGGCATGCAGATAAACAAGGCTAAAAAGATGTTTAACGATGCGATAAAAAAGCACCGTTACGATGGCAACTACTACTACTGCTATTGCACCAAAAGCTCGCACTTCTCCTTTATGGTAGAAGAAACGCTGAAGCACGATGTGCATATCGAAACCTCTTTTGCGTATGATATTGAAATCATCAAGCAGCTATACAAGCGCCGCAAGATAAACAAGGATAAAATCATCATCTGCAATGGTTTTAAAACCAAAGCATATACCCGCGCTATAGCCCGACTGATAAACGACGGCTTTAAAAATGTAATACCCATACTGGATAACAAAAACGAGTTTGAGGATTACAAGCGCCTGATACGCAGTAAAGAACCCGTGAATATAGGCCTGCGCATAGCCAGTGAAGAAGAACCGACGTTCGACTTCTATACCAGCCGCCTGGGCATACGCAGCCGCGATGTGCTGGAGTTTTATTTAGATAAGATAAAAGGCAACGATAAGTTTCAGCTGAAGATGCTGCACTTCTTTATGAATAAAGGCATAAAGGACGACATCTATTACTGGAGCGAACTGAATAAGGTGGTGAACCTGTATTGCCAGCTAAAGAAGATATGCCCCGAACTGAAAGGGCTGAACATAGGTGGTGGTTTCCCCATCAAGCACTCGCTGGGTTTCGATTACGATTATACCTACATGGTGAATGAAATTGTATCGAACATCAAGAACGTGTGTAAGAAGAACAAGGTAGATGTGCCGGATATCTATACAGAGTTTGGCTCCTTTACCGTAGGCGAAAGCGGTGCGGTGATATACAGTGTGCTGGATGATAAGCAACAGAACGACCGCGAGATATGGTATATGATAGATAGCTCTTTCATTACCACGCTGCCCGATACATGGGGTATAGGTGAAAAATTCCTGATGCTGCCTATTAATAAATGGGATAAGGAATACCAGGAAGTGCACCTTGGCGGACTGACCTGCGATAGCCACGATTTCTA
>CABHOP010000070.1 GCA_902168085.1 uncultured Bacteroides sp. | reverse complement strand
GCAAAAAAAATCCGCCCGAAGGCGGATTTTATGATTAGTTATTCTCGTTGTTATTGTTGTTGTTGTAACCTCCGCTATTGTATCCGCGGTTATTATCGCGGTTGTAGTTGCCGCCTTCACGGTTGTAACCACCCCTATCACGATTATAGCCACCATCACGGTTACCGCCATCGCGGTTGTAACCTCCTTCACGGTTATATCCACCTTCGCGATTACCGCCTTCACGATTGTAACCGCCGCCACCGTCACGGTTGAAACCACCGCCACGGTTGCCACCATCACGATTGTAACCACCACCGCCGCCGCGATTGAAACCGCCGCCACCGCCACGGTTAAAACCACCACCGCCACCGCGGTTGAAGCCACCGCCGCCGCCGCGGTTGAAACCGCCACCGCCACGATTAAAACCACCGCCGCCACCAGGGCCTGCTTTAGGTTTTGCTTCTTTTACTGATATGATCTGGCCTTCAAAAAACGTCATATCCAGATTATCAATCGCATCAAATGCTGTGTACCTATCTGCCATCTCAACAAAGCCAAAACCGCGCGACATGCCGGTTTCATTGTCTTTCACTATTTTAAGCGATACTATTTCACCAAATTCAGAGAATATCTTTTCTAAGGATTGCTCGGTGGTCTCGGGGTTTAGATTACCTACAAATAAATTCATAAAAATGTTTAAGACTACAAATATAATAAGTTCATAGTAAGGCAGTAAGTATTTTTAAATAGGTATTGTTAAATAGTTTTTTGAAGATGGGCGGCTTAGAAGCAGTACAATAAACATGAAAAATTGATTATATTTAAAACAATTAACCTGCTATGAAGAACATAACACTGGTAATTGTGGCATTAGTGCTGATAGCACTGGTGACAGAAAGCTGCAAACGCCCGCCTATAAGCAGTGGCCAAAAAAGATATAACCATCGCAGGTATTAGCAATGGCTTGATTATTATATACTACTTTTGGCACATTGCAGATAAATGGAAGAAAAAAAGAAGCCTAACCGGAACTGGATAAGTATTGCTATTACCCTGGTGGTATTGGTAGCCGGATATTTCATCATCACCAATATGCAGCCGGACGACAATGAGTATGTGGCCTATTACAATAATGTAAAAGGCCTACAGCAATCATCGCCGGTAGAGATAAAAGGTGTACGCGTAGGTGATATTAAAGAACTACAGGCATTGCACGACCGTGTGCGCGTGGTATTGGAAGTAGATAACAAGATAAAAATACCCAAGGGTACCATAGCCATGCTGGCTTCCGGCGGGGTGATGAGCGATAAGACCATATCCCTAAAATTGGGCAACAGCAATGAAATACTCCCTAGCGGAAGCGTATTGCAAACAGATTTTGACAGTACTGCTATGGAAGCATCTGTACGGGTAACGCCATATGTAGACGCAGCAAAGCTCCTGCTGCGCGCTACAGACAGCACCCTGCAAGGCGTGCGCTACATGACCACCACAGGGTTATTTACCACCTTTACAAAGCCGCTCATTTCCCTGGAAAAGCAGCTGAAAGATTATGAGACTACTTCCAAAACATGGAGTAATCAAGTAGGTGATATAGCCCCTACCCTGCACAATCTTCAAAACAGCACATCGAAAATGGCAGCTAATGGCGGTAAGCTGCGTAATGATATCAGGAATACCGAACAGCAAACGAAAAAGCTGGCTAATGATACACTACACGCCAAAATAAATAACCTGGGCGCTTCTTTCAAGAAGTTATCTGCCAGCGTGCGAAAGGTTACTTCGGAAGACAGCGGCATGGGCAAACTGATAAATGATAAAACAGCTTACCGCAAAACCAGCGGTTCATTGGATACGCTGAACCAAACATTGAAATCGACTTACGACGACCCTCCGGGTTTCAGCATATTTGGCAAAAGCAAGAAGAAAAAGAAATGAGACAAACCATTTGCTTGTTAGCATTGCTCTTTGTGAGTGTTAATAGCTATGCACAAACAGACACTACCAAGCCTAAGATATATAACCCCGCAGCTAATGCGGATAAGGAAATAGCTACTGCCGTTGCCAGGGCCAAAACTGAAAATAAGCATGTGTTGCTGCAGATAGGTGGCAACTGGTGCATCTGGTGTGTGCGCTTTCATAGCCTGGTAACAAAAGATGATACCTTATCGAAACTGATGGCTGATAACTACGTAGTGGTGCATGTAAATTACAGTCCTGAAAACCGAAATAAGGCCGTACTGGCCAAACTGGACTATCCGCAACGTTTTGGTTTCCCGGTGTTTGTAGTACTGAATGGCAATGGCAAAAGGCTCCACACTCAAAACTCGGGTTATCTAGAAGAAGGCAAAGGTCACAGCAAGGCGAAAGTGGCTGAGTTTCTTAAACACTGGTCGCCGGCGGCATTGGATCCCAAACAATATCAGAAAGATTAGGCTTACCGGAACAAATACATCAGGCGCAGGGTAAACACACTGCTTATTTGTGTACCCCCGCCTACTGCTACCTTATTAGCATCGCGGATGGTGGCCAGCGAGTGCTGGTAGCGCAGGTTCAGAAACAACCCTTTGGCAAATTGCAGGTTGGCATTGGCCACTACAGCTATATCCTGTTTCCGGAACTGGTAAATATCGGGGTCGATATATACCGGCACCTCACTTATCATCTCTTCTTTAGAATTCAGCAACTGCGCATAAGAAGCACCTGCGCCCAGCAACCATTTATCGGTAGCGGCGTAGTGAAACACTAACGGCACTTCTACATAATTAAGGTCTAAAAAATAACGTTCTGCAAAAGTGCCGGAGTAATAGGAATCGTATGTTCTTACCCCACGGCTACCCTTTTGCGTATATAGCAGCTCTATACTTGTAAGAAAACGGGAAGCAAATTTTACATATACCGTGCCGCCCCCATTGAAGCCCACTTTATGATAGCCGGAATACCCATCGCCTTCTACCGTAGTAAAATTCATACCAGCTACCAGGCCACCAAAGAATACATCTTCGGTATTGGTGAAATAGCCACGCCCCTGCTGTGCATTGCCGGTGAAAGGCAAGTATATCATCAACAACATTGCTATGGTATATCGCAAAATGGATGTCTTCATATAAAAAGAAAGCGGGTGTGCGTATATAAAGTTAGTGCTAAAACCGTACCAGCATCATAGCTCGCGGTCTTCTGCTTCAGCGATTTTTTGCCGAAGCCAATCGGGCACCGGTGCTTTTTCATGCTTCAGGAAATCATATAGTACCACTACATCGTTGCCTTCTGCTGCCAGTTCACCATCTGCATTAAAGATGCGGTGCAGCAACCCAAAGCTGGTATTCTTTATAAATTCAACGTTGGTTTCTATAATAATGTTACCCGGATAGAACAAAGGCTTGCGAAACTGGCAGCCCGTAGATGCCAGCATGGGGCCTAAGCCATCGGTATACGGTGTTTTCAAACCTATTTGTTCCCAGTAGTTGACACGGGCCGCCTGCAGATATTTGAAATAAGACACATTGTTGATATGCGCGAACATATCCATCTCACTCCAGTCGAGCCTTAACTGCAGTTGCATAGTAGTATTATTTATCTTCAGTTCCGAAGAGATACACTAAGCGGAATGTCCACACATTGTTATACTGCTCTGCCCTGCCCAGCTCGGGGTAAATGGTTTTCCGAACCGGCAGTAAAGAATACTGAAAGCGAAGATTAAGATGCAATCCTTTCACCAGCTTCAGGCTTCCACCCACTATAAAATTCAGGTCATATTTTTTAAACGGATACCTGTCAAAGTTTATGGTATCGTTAAAAGTGGTGTTATTCGTTTCTACTGATTCTTTTGAACCTATAAGCTGCGAATAGGATAACCCGGCACCGAAATTGGCCCATTGCTTATCAAAATAATTGAGCATAACGGGTATTTCAGCATAGTTCAGGTTGATGTTATAACGCTTGAGCTCAAATACCCTATTGTTTGAAAGCTGCGAACGGTGGCCGCGGCTGCCTTTTTCTGAATACAATATTTCAAGACTGCCTGCTATATTATTGGTGAAACGGGCATAAACAATCCCCCCCACATTCACCCCTATTTTATGATAACCGGCATAATTATCACCATCTACCTGGGTAAAATTGCCCCCGGCTATAAGCCCGCCAAAGAAAGTGCGGGGTTCTTCCACATAATAACTTTGAGCATATGATTGATTGAAAGAAGTAGTAAGAGCAAAGAGAACAACAATAAATCCTGCGAATTTTCTAATTTTAGCCATCGAAACCGGAATTGCTAATGAGCTTCAAATATACAGCAAACACCCTTAAAAAACTGGAGCAGCTTTTTGAGGAAGCTAAATACATCATACGTTACGAGAAGGGTAATTTCAACTCCGGCTACTGCATCCTTGAAGACCGGCGCGTTGCGGTCATCAACAAATTCCTGAGTGTAGAAGGCCGTATCAATGCCCTGATAGAAATTTTACCAACAATTGACGTAAAGGAAGAAGAACTGAGTGGAGAAATGCTAAAATGGTACCGGCAACTGAAAGCTGCACCTACGGCAGATGATGATAACAGCGTACAAACAGAAATAGACCTTTAGCCGTGAAAGTTACATTTTTAGGTACCGGTACTTCCCAGGGTGTTCCGTTCATAGGTTGCGATTGTGCTGTTTGTACCTCAACCGATGCACGCGATAACCGCCTGCGCACATCTGTATGGATAGAAACACCGGAGGCAAGCATTGTAATAGATAGCGGCCCCGATTTCAGGCAGCAAATGCTGCGCGCCAATGTGCGTAAGCTGGATGCCATTATTTTTACCCACGGCCATAAAGACCATACGGCAGGCATGGATGATGTGCGCGCCTATAATTTTCATGATGGCAGGGCCATGGAAGTATTTGCAACGGAAGCCACGCAGGAAGTGCTGCACCGTGAATTTCAATATGTATTTCAGGAACTAAGCTATCCCGGTCTACCACAGGTGAACCTGAATACCATCACGGCATCAGAACCTTTTAGTATCAACGGATTGCAAATCGTACCGATACGGGTACTTCATTATAAAATGGAGGTATTGGGCTTTCGCATAAACGATTTCACCTATATCACCGATGCTAATTACATCACCATGGAAGAAATGAATAAAGCCAAAGGAAGTAAAGCCTTCGTGCTGAATGCTTTGCGCCACCAGGAACATCCATCGCATTATACTTTATCGCAGGCTATAGACGTGGCTACTGCCATAGGGGCTGAAAATACTTATTTCACGCACATCAGCCATCAGCTGGGCCTGCATGCAGAAATAGAGAAGGGGCTGCCTGAAAAAATGCACCTTGCCTACGATGGGTTGACACTGCATTTATGATAATTTTACAAGACTTCCTGCTAACTTTAAGGGAAAGGATACTGTCTTAAAACCTACATTCAGAATAAACACATAATAATGAGGAAATTAATAGCTACCGCCGTATTGGCACTTTCTATAAGCACTGCAGCGCATGCCCAATATGAAAACACCAAGATAAAAGTGGGCCAGCTGGCGCCTGAGCTGAACCTGACCACACCCGACGATAAGCCCATAAAGCTTTCGGAAGTATATGAGAAGCGTGTGGTGCTGCTGGACTTCTGGGCATCGTGGTGCGGCCCTTGCCGCCGTGCCAACCCAAGGCTGGTAGAAATGTACAAGAAATATAACGGCCAGAAGATAAAAGGAGCCAAGAAAGGCTTTGAGGTAGTAAGCATATCGTTGGACAAGGATAAAGACCCATGGGTAAAGGCGATAGCTAAAGACAGCCTGTACTGGCCCTACCATATGAGCGACCTTAAAGGCTGGGATTCAAAGGCGGCAAGCGAATACGGTACTTCATTCATCCCGCAGGCTTTCCTGGTAGGGCCCGATGGTGCAGTGATAGCCAAATACAACTTTGCAGAGCAGGCAGCCGAAGACCTGGAGAAAATGCTGAAGGATGGCTATACATCCCCTATGAAAAAAACAGGCAAAAAGGGTAAAAAAGAGGCTGAAAACTAATATCACATTAGCAGAATTGTAAATTTTACTGCTAATTTGTTGTTTGCCTTTAATATTTACCTTATCTTTGCACACTCAAATTTTAAAACCGCATGGCAAAATCCATGCACTAAATAATTAAAGAAATGAAAAAAGGAATCCACCCGGAAGGCTATCGTTTAGTAGTTTTCAAAGATATGTCTAACGACTACTCTTTCCTGACACGCTCTACAGCGGCTACAAGGGAAACAATTACCTGGGAAGATGGCAACGAGTATCCACTGGTAAAGGTGGAGATCTCTCACATGTCTCACCCATTCTATACTGGTAAATCAGTATTTGTGGATACCGCTGGTCGTATCGACAAATTCAAAAAGCGTTACGAGAAAAAGAAATAATCAACAATTATATCATTTGCAATACGCACGAAAAATCCCGACTTTTGTCGGGATTTTTTGATTTGATCAATCACTCTACGCCCCTATTCAGGGACTGGATGGGGAGTGCAACTACTGAAAATGAATATTATTCTATTCGATACAGAAGTACGAAATAGACTTTTACCTTTTACCCACACGCGCCCTATAGCGGATATACGCTGTGGCATACTTACCATGCGCGAGCGCTGGGAACATTTATTGAAGCAACCCACCTCTACACTTACCACACCACATCTACAGGAAGTATTTCATCTGAATAATGCGGCAGATAACCTTTATATAAATGGTGCCGTATTTGCCACCAAAGCATTGTGCGCTGCGGCCCTGCAATTGCAAGGCGGTGAAAAACTGGTAGCCGGCGAAATGCTTATTGCTGCACGGCCCGTTGAAACTATCCACAGCATAGAAGATATTGCAACTGTTACTGCAGCGCTTAAGGCCGTAACAGTAGAAGATACGATATCATCCCTACAGCATGTGTGGGATATCTTTTCCCTGAACGATGCAGCTATACGTGCTGATTTTGAGCTGCTGACAGCTGGCAGGACCTCTGCAGCTATACCGGAAGGTGTTACCGTTATCGGCAAGGAAAACCTGTTTATAGAAGCAGGCGGGGTGATACAACCCGGTAGTATTATCAATGCCACTACAGGGCCGGTATATGTAGGCAAAGACGCTGAAATAATGGAAGGCTGCATGGTACGTGGCCCACTGGCACTGTGCGACCATGCAGCTATAAAAATGGGTGCTAAAATATATGGTGCTACCACCATAGGCCCCGGCTGCAAAACAGGTGGCGAGATAAATAATACCGTATTTTTTGCCAACAGCAATAAAGGGCATGACGGCTACCTGGGCAATGCTATCATAGGCGAATGGTGCAACCTGGGGGCAGATACCAACTGCTCGAACCTGAAGAATAATTACGATGAAGTGAAGATATGGGATGAATACGCAAACAAGTCTGTGCGAACCGGGCTTACTTTTTGCGGGCTGATAATGGGCGACCATTCCAAAGCAGGCATTAATACCATGTTCAACACCGGTACGGTAGTAGGCGTTTCAGCCAATGTGTATGGTGCCGGTTTTCCTGAAAAATTCATCCCCTCTTTTTGTTGGGGTGGTGCCGATGGCATGACCTCTTACCGGCTGGACAGGGCCATGGAAACTGCCGATAGGATGATGGCACGCCGCGGCAAGAAACTGACGGATGCGGAACGCAAAATGTATAGCTACATTTTTGAACAGACAGCCGCACAACGCGAAATATTTGCAAACGGATAAACAATTATTTTACATAAATAATAATATTACAAAAACATGCGTAAAAAGATAGTAGCAGCTAACTGGAAAATGAACATGAACCTGGACAAAGGACATGCATTGGTAGCTGCCATACTGAAAGGCCTGCCCGAGCTGAATAGCGACAACCAAGTGGTGATAGCGCCACCGTTCATCAATATACAACATACTGTGTACCAGGTAGAAGATGTGCCGCATGTATATGTAGCCGGTCAAAACTGCTTTACAGAAGCAGCAGGTGCCTATACTGGTGAAGTAGCTGCAAGCATGCTGAAAGATGCAGGTGCCGAGTATGTGATACTGGGCCACTCAGAGCGCCGCGAATACTTTGGTGAAACAGACGCGGTACTGGCTAAGAAAACAGACCAGGCGCTGGATAGCGGATTGAAAGTGATCTTCTGCTGCGGTGAGCCATTGGAAATACGTGATGCAGGCACACAAAACGACTATGTAGAAGCGCAACTGAAGGCCGGTGTATTTCACCTGCACAAACACCAACTGGCCAATGTAGTAATAGCGTATGAGCCTATATGGGCAATAGGCACCGGCCGCACTGCCAGCAGCCAGCAGGCGCAGGATATGCATGCACATATACGCAGCCTGTTTGCCGCACAATATGGCCAGCCTGCTGCCGATAACCTGACGATACTATATGGCGGTAGCTGTAAGCCATCGAACGCGGCAGAACTGTTTGCCTGCCCCGATGTGGATGGTGGCCTGATAGGCGGTGCATCGCTGAAAGCAGATGAGTTTCTGGGTATTGTGAATGCCATGATAGGGGCATAAAAAATATTTGACTTTCCTTTTGGTAATAAGAAAAGCCTTCTTATCTTTGCAATCCCAAACGGGAAAGGCCGCGTTGGTCAAGGGGTTAAGACGCCTCCCTTTCACGGAGGAATCACGGGTTCGAATCCCGTACGTGGTACAAGAAAAAGGTAATCGATACGGTTACCTTTTTTTATTTCAGCTTGTTATTTTTACAAGCGAAACAGAAATCTTCGGAATAGTACATGGCCTCGTAGTACAATGGATAGTATAAGAGTTTCCGAAGCTCCAGATTCAGGTTCGATTCCTGACGAGGCTACTACCTGAAAGGTGCAGAAATTTTCTGCACCTTTTACTTTTACCCCCATTACAATAATGCTTAAATTGCTATATGCCTAAAAAAGCCAACACCAAACCTACGGATGCAGAACATGTAGCTGCACACATGGCAGCGCTGGACCATCCCTTGAAAAAAGATATGGAAGCCCTAATGAAAGTAGTGCAGAAGGCTGATGCGAAACTATCTGAACGCATTAAATGGAATGCCCCCAGCTATTACTATAAAGAGGACATTGTAACCTTCGGCCCACTTCGTACCGGTAAGCTATTCCTTGTATTTCATCATCCATCTATTATGAACATAACGTCTGAAATACTGGAAGGAGATTTTAAAGACCGCAGGCTTGCATACTTTCATGGCAGTGCCGATATCAAGGGCAAACAAGCGGAAGTAAAGCGCATTATCAGCGAAACCATAGCACATATAGAACGTACAGTTTAGCCTATGCATCTTAAAGATATCAGGAAGCAACGGATGCACAACCAGATGATAACCATTTCATCGCTCACGAAGCCGGAAGAAGTAGTGAAGCACCTGGTAGCTGTGCAATCGCAGGAATATGCCCAAGCCAAATGGGCATTAGGCATGCGTATGACAGCAGCCAATGATGCCATAGTAGAAAAAGCATTTAATGATGGCAAAATATTGCGCACGCATGTAATGCGGCCTACATGGCACTTTGTATTACCACAGGACATACGCTGGCTACAACAGCTTACATCACCACGTGTACATAAGCTAAGCCTGCCCTACTATAAGAAAACGGGCATAGACGGTAAAGTGATGAAAAAGTGTTGTGATGCATTGGAAAAAATGTTGCAGGGCCATCATTACCTGACAAGAAATGAGATAAAAACAAAGCTTGAAAAAGCAAAGATATTGGCCGATGGCATGAAGCTAAGCTACCTGATGATGCAGGCCGAGCTGGACGGTGTAATATGCAGCGGCCCGCGGCAAGGCAAGCAATTTACCTATGCACTGGTAGAAGAGCGTGCCCCTACAGTAAAAGCCATCAGCAGGGAAGATGCATTGGGTAAATTGGCACTGCAATACTTTATCACGCGCGGGCCTGCTACTGCACATGATTTTACATGGTGGTCGGGCCTTACGATGGCGGATGCAAATGCAGGTATAGAAATGAAAGCCCGGCAACTGGCACATGTAGTGATGGATGGCAAAACATATTACTACAGTCCGGATGTAAAACATGAAGGCAAGAAACAGCCTGCCACCTTTCTCCTGCCCGACTATGATGAATATGGTATCAGCTACAAAGATCGTACTGCCATATTTGGCATAGCTAATAATGCACGGGTATTGACCAATATCTTTGGACATACTGTAATAGCCGATGGCGAAGCTGCAGGCACATGGCAGCGTGTAGAAAAGGGCAAAGAAACAACTGTGGAGCTCTCCTTAAAAAAAGGCCTGAGTGCAACAAAAGTAAACGCCATCAACAAAGCTGTGGACAGGTATTTGAAGTTCATCAAACAGTAACATTACTATTGCTTAGATAACAGTTCCTGGCACTTTTGCTTGATAGCCTGCGCATCTTTGAAAGAAGGATTCAATTGTATCACCTTATCCATATCAGGTATCACGGCTGCACAGTTATTCAGGCGCAGGTTCATAAGCCCGCGTTTCAGGTAATTCTCAAAGTTTGAAGCATCTAATGCTATGGCTTTTGTATAAGCCTCAATAGCACCCTGCAGGTTGTTTTTTATAGCATAGATATTGCCAACGTTACTCCACACTTCGGCATCTTTAGTTCCCGCACTTATAAGCACATTATAATACACATAAGCACTATCAAACTGCTGGCGCGATGCATAATAATCACCCATATTTTTGTACGCCGTTTTCACTCCCCGCTTTACTACTGTTGTATTGGTTCCTTCCTGCTTTATTTCGTACGGATATTTATCTATCACATCGGCCCAAAGGGTTTTGCTGTCGTTCCATACGGCAATGCGCTGATAAGTTAGCAACACACATACCAGTGAAAAAATACCCGCTATGCCTAAGGCTATGTTCTTATAACGTGGGGTCTGTATCCAATCATGCACATACAAGCCGAGTAT
>CABHOP010000069.1 GCA_902168085.1 uncultured Bacteroides sp. | reverse complement strand
CTGTATTACTATACCAAATTATCGGACCTGAAGATAAACCTACTGGCCAAGGCGGCGGCTGATGCCTACAATCGCGCAACTACCATCGCCAATAATGCCAATAGCAAACTGGGCAACCTGCGCAAAGCCAGCATGGGCGTGTTCCAGATAACGGGCCAGTATAGCAACGAAGACTATTCTTACGGCGGTGCATTTAATACGGCCAGTAAGAATAAAACCGCCACTATTACGGTAAGACTGGAGTATGAGTTGGATTAATAACCCCAACCCCTAAAGGGGCTTTATTTAATAAGCTCCTTCAGCTTCCAAAGTAAGGAGTCCTGTTTCTTCAACACCATATATAACTCGCGGTTGCCTCCAAAGCCGCGGAAAAAGCGCTCTACACCGGCATCCATGCTACCTTCCAGATCGAAGTAGGTATTGCCTCGTGCCTTAGCTTCTTTTATACAATGCCATAGCAAAGCCGGCATAGCTTTATAATTATCATTACCCGGCTTTTGCGCACCCATGAAGTAATAGCTGCGCTCCGCATCCCATACATTCCATACTATAGCCAGTATATCACCATGGTGCTTAGCGACCCATAGGGCGGCACTGTTATTGGCAATCGCCGCCTCCATCAACCGCTGCATATCGGCACAGCCATATGCCTGCGATACGTCTTTACGGCTCAGTGTATGCTTCTGATATTCAAATAAAGTATGAAGCTGCGAGGTATCACTTACAATTTCCAGCTCTGCATTTGCCGACCTGATGTTGCGGCGCAGGCTTTCTTTCAGATTGGCAAAAAGCGTTGTTTCTTCCTGCTGCAAATCAACAAGAAAAGTTTGCTGTACCGATACTTGCAACCCCTCATTTTTAAACAATCCCGCCTGCTTCAGTCCCGGTTGTGTAGCTATGTGCCATACTTTAGCAGTGGGTAGTTGCTTTACCAGCTCGCTGATGGTTTCATGCTCAAAACCATCGCGGTTTACCTCCTTCAGGTCGGCAGGAAAGAACACGTGCGGGCCTATGTATGGAGTAAGTTTGGGTGTGCGTATCAACGATACGCCCATTTTTTGCTCCGTAGTATAGGGCCATACACCTGTTACCACATCGCCCTTCATCGCTATGGCAACATTCCAGTTTTCGCTTATAGCATCCAGCCACCAATGCTGCAGGAATACCGGTAGGCCGGGTTTCTGTGCACAGATGTTTCGGTATTGTTCTTTATTGCTCAAAGCTTATTTGAATTGCAGCACCCTTGCAGGCTGTATGCGACGAATATACAACGATGGCAGCCACATACAAAGTATGCACAGCAGCAGCGTGGCTACATCTATCACCGCCACATGCCACCAGTATAGCCTCAGCGGCACATACTTCATGGCATAGGTTGCTTCCGTCAGCTTTATAAAGCCGGTTTTCTTTTGCAGTATATAGATGCCCAGCGCCAGTATATTACCTGCCAGTATACCCGCGCCTGCTATCACACCTGTGTGGTACAGGAATATCTTTTGAATGGCGGAATGGGCCATACCCTGCGCCTTCAGTACCCCTATCATACGTACCTGTTCTACTATCAGTATCAGCAGGGCCACGGCCAGGTTGATGATAGCTACCACGGCCATGATGGTGATGATGACCCCCGTGCTTACGTCCTGCATATCCAGCCAGGAAAAGATATTGGGGAAGATATCCATCATGGTATAGGTAGTAAGCGGTGGCTTTACATAGCTGTGAAATAGCTGGTTGGCAAGGGTATCGGCCAACTGTTCATTATCTATTACTATCTGATAGCCGCTTATTTCATCGGGCTGCCAGTTGTTGATGCGCTGCAGCAAACGGAGGTCGCACAAGGCATAGCTCTTGTCTATCTCTTCCATACCGGTATGATAGATGCCAGACACCTTCAGTTTACGGATGCGTGGCATGGTAGCGCCCGGCTCCAGGAAATAAACATGCAGATCATCGCCTACATTCAGCAGCATCCTATTGGCCGTAGTGGCCGATAGCATGATCTCTTTGGCATAATCGCTATCGGCATAGTTGATGTATTTACCCTTTACTTCTACATTGGCAGGCAGGGTATATTTTTTGTCTACGCCCTTTAGCTGTATGCCTTCTGTAGTTTGATGGGCATTGAGGATGGCAGGGCGCACGGCAAATGGCAGCATTTGTTGTACATGCGGCGTGGTGCTTACCTGCCCTTCCAGCAGCTTATCCATTCTTATCGGTTGCGGTGTCAGCACACTGCCGGTAACAGAATAAGGCTCTATCTGTATATGCCCCCAGAAGCTGAAGAGCTTTTCGCGCACCTCATATTTAAAACCCGTTACCACCGCCACTGCCAGCAGCATAGTAGCCACACTGATGCCTGTAGCGGCTATGGCCAGCTTGATGATGAAAGACGAAAACCTGCCTTTCTGGCGCAGCATATACCTGCGGGCTATGAATAACGGTAAGTTCAATGCGGATGTAGTAATCTGGTTCTCAAATATAGCCATTACGGCCGAACCTGTATAAACAAACACGGGCTTCATATTGAAGCCCGTGTGATATTCATTTTAAGAAGGAACCTGCCTAGTCTATAGCTTTTGCACTTTCTATCAGTACGCTGGCTTTATTGTTCAGCATTTCTACAAAGCCGCCTGATATTTCATACAGCTCGGTAGTGTTCTTGTCTTTTATGATCTTCATTTTGCCCTTGCCCAGTGTAGCAATGATAGGGGCGTGGTTTTCGAGTATCTCGAAAGAACCTTCGATGCCCGGTAACTGAATACCGTAAACATTGCCACTGTATATTTTATGCTCGGGTGTTAAAATGTCTAACTGCATACCCCAACCCCTAAAGGGGCTATTTTAAATGTTTATAATTAAAAACCTTACCTATCCCCCTTCAGGGGGTCAGGGGGCATTAGTTTTTCGCTTGCTCTATCAGTTTTTTACCTTTCGCTATCGCATCATCGATAGTACCTACCAGGTTGAAGGCAGCTTCCGGATACTCATCTACTTCACCATCCATGATCATATTGAAACCACGGATCGTTTCGTCGATTGGTACCAGTACACCTTTCAGACCGGTAAACTGCTCTGCCACGTGGAATGGCTGAGACAGGAAACGCTGTACTTTACGGGCGCGCTGTACGGTCATTTTATCTTCTTCGCTCAACTCATCCATACCCAGGATGGCGATGATATCCTGCAGCTCCTTATAACGTTGCAGTATCAGTTTCACACGGTTAGCACAGTTGTAGTGCGCTTCACCAACGATATTTACAGTAAGGATACGTGAAGTAGAATCCAGTGGATCCACCGCAGGGTAGATACCAAGGTCAGCGATCTTACGGCTCAATACCGTAGTCGCATCCAGGTGGGCGAAGGTTGTAGCCGGGGCCGGATCGGTCAAGTCATCCGCAGGTACGTAAACCGCCTGTACGGAAGTGATAGAACCGTTTTTAGTTGAAGTGATACGCTCTTGCATCAGACCCATTTCGGTAGCCAGTGTAGGTTGGTAACCCACCGCAGATGGCATACGACCCAGCAGGGCGGATACTTCAGAACCTGCCTGCGTGAAACGGAAGATGTTATCTACGAAGAACAGGATGTCTTTACCTTTACCGGTACCATCACCATCGCGGAAGTATTCAGCGATGGTAAGACCAGACAGGGCCACACGTGCACGGGCACCAGGAGGTTCGTTCATCTGGCCGAATACGAAGGTAGCTTTAGAATCTTTCAGTTCTTCTTTATCTACAGAAGCCAGGTCCCATCCGCCTTCTTCCATGCTGTGTTTGAATTTGTCACCGTATTTCACGATGCCCGCTTCGATCATCTCACGCATCAGGTCATTACCCTCACGTGTACGCTCACCCACACCTGCAAACACAGACATACCAGAGTATGCTTTCGCGATGTTGTTGATCAGCTCCTGGATCAATACGGTTTTACCAACACCCGCACCACCAAACAGACCGATCTTACCACCTTTTGCATAAGGTTCGATCAGGTCGATAACTTTAATACCTGTGAACAGTATTTCAGAAGCCGTGCTCAGGTTTTCAAACTTTGGAGGTTTTGCGTGTATCGGGCGGCCAACGCTTTTATCTGGCTGAGGCAGACCATCAATCGCATCACCGGTTACATTAAACAGGCGGCCGTGTATCTGCTCACCGATAGGCATTGCTATCGCTTTACCCGTATCTGTCACTTCCATACCACGTACCAGGCCTTCTGTACCGTCCATCGCTACGCAACGTACGCTGTCTTCACCCAGGTGCTGTTGTACTTCCAATACCAGTTTCTCACCGCTAGGACGCGTCAGTTCCAACGCGTTATAGATTTCAGGCAGCTTGTTCTCTGCGCTGAAGTACACGTCGATTACCGGACCGATGATTTGCTTGATTTTACCAACGTTTGGCATATGATTCAATTATATAAAAAGAATAAGTTCCTAAAGTCATTTATTGGAGGAAATTCTTATACCTCCCCCAATTTTGGCGCAAAGGTAAGGGTAAGCTGCCAAAAAGCAAAAGGAAATGTATAAAACTACACTCCCTTTAAGAATCAAATGTCATTCCTGCTACAATTACAGCGTTCCACCCAGTGGAAAGGCCTGCTCATAGCTCGATTTCATGGGCACATTCCCTTTGGTAGCAGGCTTAAATTTGGTAATGCCTTTGAATATATCTACTATCAACTGGTCTACTTTTGGATGTACAGTATGTAGTACATCCACATTTGTCATTTTGCCCGTTTCATCTATATATACTTTCAAAACTATATAGGTACCTTTTTTGAAGCTGTAAAAAGCATCACCACTACCCATGTCCTTCATATCCTGGTATCGTTGGCCGAACCTGTTATTAATGGTTTCCGGTTTTTCAACGGGTTGTGCCGGTGCATCTTCACAAGTAGCCTCATACTTTTCGCCTTTTTCATCATAGCATATACGGCCCATTTTGCTGCCTTTGTCGTAAAAATCCTGCGCACTCATTACGCCTGTAGGATAATAAAAGGTCCATATACTGTCACGTTTTGCACCTACGGCGGTATTACCCACGGCTGCCATCTTGCCGTCGGGGTAATATTCCCATTCATGCCCAACACCATAGCCTTCTTCGTCATATTCACCTTTAAATACCAGTTTGCCATCACTATCCCATTTATAGTGTGCTTTCTTAGGTATGCCTTTGGTGTAAATACCCGAATCGACCAGGTGGCCGGCCGTATCGTATATCTTCACCAGGCCTTCCAGCTTACCCTTAATATGACGGGCTTTTTTCTCCAATTTTCCATTGGGGTGATAAAAGAATATCATCCCCTCGCCAACGGTCATACTATCGTCTGAATACAGGCCATCTTTGCAAAGCGTACCTGTTTGCGCATAAATATCCTGTACATGCCACCAGTCGCCTTCTTTAAAAGCTACCCGTATATAGTGCGCCTGGTGCGGCTCACATTTTTTAAACCAATAATCGAGCGGGTATTGCAGCGTATCATTTTTACCTGCAAATGCATTACCTGATAATAGTATCAGTAGTGAAAAGAATAGAACAATTTTATTCATAGCGTTTTTACTTATTCTAACCTAAATGATATCGGAAGAGTATAATATACCCTGGCCAGCCGATTATGGCTTTTACCTGGCTTCCAGGGAGGTAACAAAGATACAATTCGTACAGATTCTTCTCTTAATCCTCCACCCGGCCCACCAATTGCTTTAACATCTTTTATAGTACCATCTATATCCACTATAAACTCTACACTTACCCTGCCATCTATATTATGCTCGCGTGCAAAATCCGGATAATGTATGTTTTCAGCTAAAGCAGTCATTACATCATATGGCGGCTCCGGCATTTGTTCAGGGTAACATGAGTCTTCAGAGGGTGCCCCATCTGCATTAAAACAATGAATACTGAGCAGGGAGTCATCCTTGTATTGTTCAATGCTACTTATCTGCCCATTATCATGGTAATATGTCCAAATGCTATCTTGTTTATATCCTGTAACAATTTTACCATAACCGGCTACTTTGCCATCGGGATGGTATTCCCAACGCTCACCTATGCCTTCATCATCAAGGTGAGTTTTAATTTTGATATTGCCTGCGCTATCCCATGCATAATGTGCTTTATATAAGAGCCCCTTTTTATAAAAAGCAGAATCGGCCAATCCACCGGACCTATGATATTCTTTTGCCAAGCCTTCCTTTAGCCCATTAATAAAACGCACCTTTTTCATAATCATCTTATTAGGATGGTAATAGAAAAACATGCCTTGTTCTGAATAAAAGCTGTCCTTATCATTTTTATGTTTATAAACGCCATCCCTGTACAAGCTGCGTGTAGTACAGTAGTAATCCTTCACACGCCACCAATCACTCTCTTTAAAAGCCACACGATAATAATACCCATCATAAGGCTTACACTTACGCTCATCGCCCAACGTGATAAAATGTTTTATCGTATCCTGCCCATAAGCAATAGTGCTTACCCAAAGAGTAAGCACCGTTAATAGATATTTCATGTTCTTCATTAAGGTTTGTACAATATAGATATCATACCTGCATTATGGTCGCACTTAGGCAGCGCATCTGAATAATACAGCACACCTTTATAGAAGAGGAATACATACCAGTCTGTATTTTTCTGTAGTGTAATGGCTGCCTCATTGGGTTTGTTCCCGGGGTTGTGGCTGTAGCTTACCGGCACCACAAATTGCGATTTGTCGGTAGTAGCGCGCTGCAGCAGCCAGCCCATCAGGTCGGCACTTTCTTTTTTACGCTTTGCGTAGTTGGTTACCACTCCCGGCGTGGTTTCGCGGTACCTGTAAATATCGGCACCCAGTATATATTCCATGCGGTCGCATACAAACATCTGCATATCGGGGTCATCCATCATGCGGGTATCTACGGCTATGCCGTACCTGCAGTTTTTGTATCGCTCATCCAGCGACAGTTCGCCCAATGCCAGTTGCAGTGTTTTATCGGTAGGGCTTTGTGCATACAGGTATTTCAAAAGGGTGGCAGAAGACTCGCGTATCACATATGAATACAGGTCGTTACTCCAGCCATCGCGGCGGGCAGTAATGATGCGGTTGGTAGCAGTAGCTGCCTGGCGCCTGTAGTTATCGTTGCTTTGCAAAACAAACTTCAGCGCCCTTACCATTTCGGCATAGTCGGCCAGTTGTGTTATCAGCGCGCCATTGCCGGGCAGCATAGCTTCCGATTTTGCCAGCTGGTTCAGATCTTCCAGCACCCGGGCAAATTGTTCGCGGGTTACATATTTATCTATGCCTTTGCTCAGCGTATCGAACGAAGATTTTTCTTTCAGCAGTTGCTGAAAGCGCAGCGCTTCTTCATCCAGTGCATTATCGCCCGGTATATACCAGTGGCCGTTATAGTTCAGTATTTGTTTATCCTGTGCTATTGCAACACCAGACAGCGAGAGGGCGCAGATAAATAAGGCAAGTTTTTTCATAATTCTATTGTTTGCGGGGCAACTAAAATAATATTTATGGGCTTATTTTCATATGCCTTTCTATTTATTTAATAAGCGCATACATGTTTTTTTACTTAATTTTCATAAAAATGAAAACATATGCCCGTAGACCTCATCACACGTATCCGCAACATTCAAAAACAGCTGGCCCTTGCGGAAACAGGCATTATAGATATGGCTACCTGCCAGGCACTTGAAATAAGGCTGAATATAACTGTAGCCAGCAATAATGTTGCAACACACATCAAAAACATACAGCGTGCGCTGAGGATAGGCGATGATGGTATTGTAGGGCCCATTACGGTATCGCGCATAGAGGCCCTGATTACTACCCGTATGCCGGCCATACCACAGGGTGCCAGCATGGCGGTATCTGTAAAATCGCTCGATCTTATCATTTCTTCAGAAATCACATCGAAAGAAATGTATAACAGGAAATATCAATCGCCTATATGGCCGGGAGGCGATAGCGGCATCACCATCGGCATAGGGTACGATTGCGGCTATGCCACCCGCAACAGTTTTACTGCAGCCTGGCAAAGCCATATTTCTGTAGATGCGCTGAACCTGCTGCTGGCTACCTGTGGCAAAAAAGGTGCCGGCTGCCAATCGCTGCTGCCGGGGCTCAGCCGCGTAAAAATACCTTACGATGCGGCCCTGCAGGTATTTTACCAAACCACATTGCCATCTTATGCCAGGGATACCCGAAGGGCATTCCCCGGTATCGAAAAATTGCCGCCGGATGCACAAGGTGCGCTGCTATCGCTGGTTTACAACCGCGGGGCTGCTATAGACAACAGTGACAGAAGAAGGGAAATGAAGTCTATTGTGACACTGGTGGCCGGTGGCAACCTGGCAGGTATTGCCCAACAGATACGAAGCATGAAACGCCTTTGGAACCCCGTCAAACAAAAAGGACTGCTTATACGTCGCGATAAGGAAGCCGACCTGGTGGCCCAGGCCACTTTTGATGTACTACCCGAAGATGTTATCGTAGTATAGATAAATAAAGAAGCCAATCGAATGATTGGCTTCTTTATTATAAAACATCTTTTCCTATTGTATCCTTTCATACTCAAATGAAGGGCTGCCTTTCACGCCTTGCTTATTGTAGAAATCGAGGAAGTGTAGCTTCCAGTATTCACCATCGCGGTTTTTGATGATAAACAGGCGCTTAGGATTAACTGTATAAAGACTCTTTTCTATACTATACTGTTTCCAGCTAAAACCTATTATATCCCGCTTATCCTTGAATTGCAAGGATAGTATTTTATCAATTTTCAGGTTTTCATACGCTATACTACTATCTACTGCCGCAGTAGTATTATACGGGTTGATAAGTGCTCCGCTTACAACATATGGGAAATAGGGCATGCCCGGCTGATCGTAGTAAATATATCTATACCTTGTAAACACAATGTCCCATGTTTTCTTAGGCGGATCGGGATATACCACGCCCTCGCTCTTAAATGAGAAGTAGCTAAAGTTATAATTATCGTCTTTGGGTATTTTTATCTCCCTCACATTTTCGCTGCGCAGGTCGCCATACAGCATTATATATTCCTTATCTGTAACACCTACCAGCTGCACTTTTTTAAAGGAATCGGGGAAATGGGCTGCATCTGATGTAATGATGTACACTTCATTTTTCGACATTGCAGATGAGGAAGCAGACCTCCAGTCTCCAAAGCCTGTAGAATCCACACTACCCGAAGTAGCATCAAAAAACCATTTATCAGGCCCGTAATCTGTAGATTTAATGTTCGGCGGTGTTTTAACGGCCTTTATATCTGTCTGGTGCGTATTGTACACCATATTCTGCATGCCGCCGTTAAGAAATACATGATATCCCAGCGGGCCTGTTTCAAAAGCCAGGTCCCAGCTATTTACCTTGCTGGTATAAACCACATTGCCAGACTCAAAATCAAAAAACACCTGTTCAGTATATTCTTCCCCCATTTCTACCGTAGCATATGCCGACCCTGTTTTAGGAGGTAGCACCACAGCCTGTTCCGGCTTCTCGCAAGAGGTAGCTAACAGGCTGAATATGATTGCTATCAGGCTTAGGTATATGTATCTGTTCATTTGTCCTGCAAATATCTTTCACAAAAGCAAACCTAATGTCAGGCTTTTGTCATTAACCCGTTATATTATATGTAGTGCCCCTAAAAATAACCCTTATATGTCAATTCTCTATCTACGCAAATAATTATTTAGGTTTGCAGGCGGAAAAACATCATCAATGTATAATAAAAGCTTTTGGATACTGCTGTTGACAGTATTAGTAGCAGGATTTACAGCCTGCGAATCGAAAAAAACAAGTTTTGCGATAGACGGCCAGATTGAAAATATGCCGGAACAGATGGTTTATCTGTCAGAACTGGGCATTGATACTATAATACAGGTAGATTCTATGCAAAGCGATAAGTCTGGCAAGTTCGAGCTATCGGGCAATATCCCTGAGCCGGGTTTATACCGTATCAGCTTTTCAGCCGACCCCAACAAACAAATCCTCCTGTCGTTAGACAAAGGTGATGTGAAAATAAATGCTGACTGGGCACGTGTAGAGGAAAGCAAAATAACCGGTTCCACACCTACTGCCAGCCTCAATAAGTTTCTGTTTACACTTCGCAGCCATGTACGCGACTTCAATACCATGGCACTGGTAATGGACAGCCTGAAAGCACAGGGGAAAGATAGCCTGATGACCGTAGCTGAAAATGACCTGCGTGAAATGAATTATCAACTGACCCAGTATGTAGAGCAGTATGCAGATACCACTACTTCTTTGCCTAATGCACTGTTTGCAGTTCAGTCTTTAAATCCCCAGTCTGAATTGGATTTTTTAAAGCAGTTCACTAACAATCTACCCAAGCGTTTTCCCGATGCCAAACTGGCAAAAGACTTTAGCAAGAAGATAAATGCCATGATGGGTGCTATAAATCAACCGGCACAGGAAGGCGGGCCGGCTATTGGCACAAGCGCCCCTGAAATAAC
>CABHOP010000068.1 GCA_902168085.1 uncultured Bacteroides sp. | reverse complement strand
GCAGAAGACGGCATACGAGATAGGAGTCCGTCTCGTGGGCTCGGAGATGTGTATAAGAGACAGGAGAAGGTAGCGCCTACCGATGCACGTGTACTGGTAACAGGTGAAAACGGTGTGGGTAAGGAACTGGTAGCGCGCCGCATACATGAGTTGAGCCCGCGCGCCAATGGGCCGCTGATAGGAGTGAACTGCGCGGCCATACCATCGGAATTGATAGAGAGCGAGCTGTTCGGACACGAAAAGGGTTCTTTTACATCGGCCATCAAACAGCGCATAGGCAAGTTTGAACAGGCAAATGGCGGTACGCTCTTCCTGGATGAGATAGGCGATATGAGCCATGATGCACAGGCCAAGGTGCTGCGCGCCCTGCAGGAAGGTAAGATAACCCGTGTGGGTGGTGATAAGGAAATAAAAGTAGATGTGCGCGTAATAGCGGCCACCAATAAAGACCTGATGGAAGAGGTGGAGGATAAGAAATTCCGCCTGGACCTGTATCACCGCCTGAGCGTGATATTGATACATGTGCCATCGCTGAATAACCGTAAAGATGATATACCTATGCTGGTGCAGCACTTTATGGCTGACATCAGCGATGAGTATAAACAACCTGAAAAAGAAATAGATGCTGATGCCCTGAAAGCATTGCAAGACTATAACTGGACGGGTAACATACGCGAGCTGCGCAACGCGGTAGAGCGCCTCATTATCTTATCGGACAAAAAGATAACCAGGAAGGATGTGGAAACGTATATTTTTTTGAAATAAGCCCCCTCCGCCCCCCAAGGGGGAACTGTGTTATCAAGCACCCATAAACTAAAAAGCGCGATTAGGTTTCTAATCGCGCTTTTATATTTCTTAGAAGTCCCCCCTTGGGGGCGGAGGGGGCTACACACCCACCATCAGCGGCATTAGCAGCATCAGTACTTCTTCATTGTCATTTTTTTCCATCGGGCGGAAGATGCCGGCACGTGTTGGCGTGCTCAGTTCTACCTGTATTTCCGTACCATCCAGGTTGTTTACCATTTCCACCATCAGCTTGGCATTGAAGGCTATCTTCATATCCTCGCCTGTGTACTGGCAGCTCAGGTTTTCCTTGCCCTCGTAAGAGAAGTCGATATCCTGTGCGCTCAGTTGCAGCGAATTGCCGTTGATATCCAGCACTACCTGGTTGGTCGTTTTGTTGGCAAATATGCTTACACGACGCAGGGCACTGATGAAATCGTTACGGTTGATAGTGAGCCTGTATGGATTGTCGTTTGGTATTACCGCTTTATAATCGGGGAAACGGGCATCTATCAGGCGGCAGCTCATGCTCAGCTTGCTGCTGGTAACAAACAAGTGGCTGCTGTTGTAAGATATTTCCAGTTGTGTTTCATCGGCAGGCAGCGTAGCGCGCAGTTGTTGCAGTGGTTTCTTAGGCACTACAAAACCTTCCTGTGCAGGCGATGAAATATCGGTACGGCTAAACTGTACCAGCCTGTGCGCATCGGTAGATACGAATGTAACACCATTCTTACCCAACTCGAAGAACACACCCGTCATAGCAGGGCGCAGTGTATCGCCGCTTACTGCAAACAGGGTTTTGTTGATGCTTTCTATCAGTGCGATAGATGGCATGGTAAAGCTGGTAGTATCGCCGGGGGCCGGTTCTTTAGGGAAATCGTCGGCTTTTTCGCCGCCTATTTTATATTTACCTACATCGCTCGACATTTCGATAGAAAGGTCTTGTTCATTTACGTTGAACGTAATGGGCTGCTCCGGCAGATTTTTCAGATAATCGGTCAGTATTTTAGAAGGAATACAGATACGGCCTTCGCCTTGCGCATCGTTCACATCCATCTGCACACGCATCATCGTCTCAAGATCGGTAGCGGTAAGGGTAAGCGTATTTCCTTTCAGTTCGAATAAAAAATCTTCCAGTACAGAAAGCACGGTATTGGCACTGATAACCCCGCTTATTTGTTGCAGGTTTTTAAGCAATGCCGTGGAGGTTACGATAAAACGCATCTCTAATAATAGTTTGGAAACAAAGATAGTCGTTTAACCCAGCTATAAATGGGGCTGTGGATATTTCGGCTTTCGCTGTGAATAGCGAAAAAATCAGTTTTTCACGGCCGGCACATGGGGCTTATTGGCAATGGTAGCGGTAATACGCAGCTTGCCTTCATTATCGCTGTAATTACGGGGCAACCCTACCAGCCCATCAGCAAAACCGAGGTAAAGTTTTTCGGCATCGGTAGGTACCAGTATGGTTTGCTGCTCGCCCCTGTTGTTTTGTCCATCGCCTATGAAAAATACCTGGTTCATCTCCGGGCCCCACATAGTGTAGTTTTCGTGTTTTTCAAAGTTTATGGATTCCGGTATGCCCTCCGGTATCACATACGGACTGGTAAATACCCCTACCAGGAACATGGCCTTTTTAGGATGTGAGATGCCTGAAAACCCCTTGCTGGCTGCTATCTCTGTAATGAATGGCCCGTCACCATCAGCGCTGCATTCCTTCGAGCTATCGTTCCAGGGCATGAAATCGACTGTACCCGTAACATTTGTAATGCGTATCTGCTTCAGGCCGCGCACATCTATTTCCACCGGCGGCAGGCCGGCACCACCGGGCGTATTGGCATGCGATTGCATCAGGTTGTAATAATATACATTGCATTTAGCATCTATCTCTAAAGTGGTATCGGGAAAACCTTGCCCATAGACAGATGACAGGATGGCGAAACAACAGCAGATAAGGAGATACAGCGGGCGCATATGATTACAGGTTGTATATAAATTTACAGAATATCGTAAAACAAAAAGCACCCCGGTTCGGAGTGCTTTTCAGTTTGTTATCTAAATGATTACAATAAACCTTTCACTTTTTCTATCACCGCTTGCAAGGCGCTTACATCCTGTCCGCCTGCTGTGGCCAGCGTTTTTTGTCCACCGCCGCCGCCTTTTATCAGCGGGGCTATGTGTTCTTTGATGATCTTACCTGCATCCAGCCCTTTGGCAGCTACCACGCTATCGGCCACGCCTACGGCTACAAATGGTTTGCCGTCTATATTGCTACACAACACTACCACATGGTCGTTCAGGTGATGTTTCACATCGAGGCACAGCTTTTTCAGTGCATCAGCTGATGATACATTTACAATATCGCCGATGAAGCTCACCTGGTTGATGATCTCATCTTTGGTAAGTACTTCATTGCGGATGCCTACCAGTTGGCGGGCTTCCAGACTTTCTACTGTTTTTTCCAGTTGTGCTTTGTCTTCCTGCAGTTTTTCTATCGCCTTGATGATGTCTTTCGGGTTCTTCAGCGCAGCAGCAATATTGCTAAGCGTATGCAGGTGTTCATTTACATAAGCTTCCGCAGCAGCACCGCTCACGGCTTCTATACGGCGCACACCGGCAGCTACGGCACTTTCATGCTTCAGCTTAAAGAAACCAAGCTCACCTGTATGGCCTACGTGGGTACCACCACACAGCTCTATAGAATAGCCGGGGTCCATCACCACCACGCGTACGGTATCACCATACTTTTCGCCAAACAGGGCCATAGCGCCCATTTTCACCGCATCGTCCTTTGCCATTTCTTTAATAACAACGGGGATGTTTTCGCGTATCTTCTCGTTTACCAGTGTTTCTATTTTGGCTATCTCTTCATCGGTCACTTTAGCAAAGTGAGAGAAGTCGAAACGCAGGTGCTCTTCATTTACCAGCGAACCTTTTTGGGCCACATGCGTGCCCAGCACAC
>CABHOP010000067.1 GCA_902168085.1 uncultured Bacteroides sp. | reverse complement strand
GAGTGGAATATATTACCACAGATTGTTCGCTTAAATCCTTTAAGGCTGATAATATTTTTAATTGGGCAGATGAATGCAGATTAGACGCTGGTTCATCTAACAAGAATAAAATGTTTTCTGACCGTGTTTTCCTAAATTCTGTAAAAATCAAAAATGAAAAAAACCATTTGCATCCTTTACTTCTTTCATTAATAGAAAATTCACGCCCTTCATCCGTTTTGACTTTAAAGGAAAAAGTAATTATACCGCCATTTTCAACATTAGGAATAATTTTTATCTCCTTAAAATTTAATCTCTGTCCTTGCTGTTTATCACCAAATAGATGTTTCCATGATTTAGTAATCTTTTTATCAAGTTGTTTCTCCATGCTAGACAATCTTTGCCTTGCCGTGTCATTATCATCATTCCACTTATCGACTACATATCTTTGAAATGAGTCCAAGCTTTTGTTTTCAGATTTAAGTATATCATCAAATACCTTCTGCCATTCGGCATTTTGTTTTGTGCTGTTAAGATTGGCTTTATCTTCTTCAGGCAAGGTATTAACTTTAATCACGTACTCAACCTTGTCCGGTATTTCAAAAATAAAATCTTCATAAAAAAGCACTTCAGGTATCATACTACTACGAATATTATCGGGTAGTGTGGTATTTAAAAAGACATGTAATCCCTTTACATTCTTTAATATGTTGCTTTTAACATTAAATACAACGTTCTTAACGGTTTTCCTATACTCACTAAGGTGATATTCGAAATTATATTTAAACTCAATTGTATCGGGAACGTCTAAATCAAGCTTATAGTAGAAATTTTTACCAATTTTTTTGATTTTATCCTTATCCTCGTCATTTAACTCTAATACAGCACTCAATGAAATTGATTCTGAGAATTCAACACTCTTAGGCCTGATTATATTAAGCTCTTTCTTAGGTAGGTCTTGGCCTCTTATTAATTTATTTATCTGATTAATTGATTCAAGGATAGTCGTTTTTCCACTTTCATTTAAACCAACTAATGTCAGTATTCGATTGTGGTGAAAATCTATATCTACGCTTTCTATTCCTTTATAATTCCTTATTGAAAAACTTTTATATTTCACAGCAATACATTAGGTTACTATCTAATAAAATTAATAATTTCTATTAACAATGTGAATAACTTAAATTATAACCAATTGATATGCAGCAAAAAAAGAACCCGCAAGCAGCAGGTTCTTTCAAACATCTAAGGGTCAGGAAAAACGTTTTTAATTGGCGGAGACCTTCGAGTAGCGGAAGCCCGCGGGCAGTATCACCCTTTGCAGGTAGTCTTCCTTACGTTCGGCAGCCATCAGGGCTGTATAGAGGCTATCGTGCACACCATAGTATTCATAAGTTCCATCATTGTGTATTACCAGGCGCAGCGTCTTTTGTTCATCATCATACCACACATCCTGTACAGATGCACGGTTTACATTCGTCAGTTTCATACCACCCATATATAAAAACTTGTGCCAACCCCATATTCCACAAACACATGAAAACAAACAACATACAACCCCACCTCCACCCCAACCTTCCACAAAACAGCAAAGACATCATATAATAGCCTCTACCTCATTAAGTACCCCATCAACGAACCACCGCCCGGCACAACAGTAACACCCCAACCCCAACCCCATCGCCAGCTACCAACAACCACAAATAATCAAAGCAAAAAACACAAAGAAACCCATCAGCGAACCACAGCCCGGCAGCACAGTAGCATCCCAGCCCCATCGGCAGCCACCGACAATCACCCTGTGATTGATTGTCGGGCTCCTTTTTTGGGTTCTTTTTTTGGAGAAGCAAAAAAAGAACAACCACATAATGAAGGAATACACGCACCACAAGCAAAAAAGAACAACCACATAATGAAGGAATACACGTACCAAAAGCAAAAAAAGAACAACCACGTAATGAAGGGATACACGCACCACAAGCAAAAAAGAACAACCACATAACGCAAAAAGAACAACCTTTATAAAATGGAACTCCTTCTATTCCTCATCATCTGCCTCGGCATCCTTATAGGCATCCCGTTATTCATTAGCTGGCTGTTCAGGCAAGCAGGCATCCGCACCTATACCGATTTCTCAACAGCGTTGAAAATGGTATTCTATGTGCTTTGGGCATATTATAGCCTGATAGGCATAGCCAACGCCATATCGCTTAGCCAAACAGATGCACTCCTTTCCCATAAGCACATGTTTTATGATATGCCCGGCATAAGCTGGTCGCTTATCCTGCTGTTCTTCCCGCTGCATGTCATGCTCGTAAAATTCATCCGCGATAAAGAAAATCCCTTCATCATGCTCCTGGCTATACTCAGCCTCATCGCTTGCTGGGCACAATTCCTCCACGCCATCTTCTACGAGCTCTTCCGCGATGTATCTATGAAGATAGGCGGTTAACAAAACAATAAAATAACGTATATTTGTAGTAATAAAAGGAGATAAAAACTATCTCTTGCCTGGAAATTGTTGCAAAAACCGAAAACCACATTTTCACAACAAAACACAACAACGAAAACCGGAACAAACTGGAACAATCTCCACTGAAAACCAAACAAAAGCGGCTTGCCATTACAGCAAACCGCGAAACAAATCGGAACAAAAAGTATAATTAATTGATACCCTCTGTAGCAGCCTCTTTATGTATCTTCTTCACCAGGCCCTGCAGCACATTACCCGGCCCTACCTCTGTAAAGCGGGTAGCGCCATTCTCCACCATCTTCTGCACTGTCTGTGTCCAGCGCACAGGGGCTGTTAGCTGGGCTACCAGGTTCTGCTTGATATCTGCAGGGGTGATGTATGGATGCGCATCCACATTCTGGTACACTGGGCAGGTAGGATTGGCAAAATTGGTCGCCATAATAGCGCTTTCCAGCTCTTCCCTCGCAGGCTCCATCAGTGGCGAATGGAAGGCACCACCCACCTGCAGCACCAGGGCACGCTTGGCACCCGCAGCCTTCATCAGCTCGCAGGCTTTGTTCACCCCCTCTATGCTGCCGCTGATAACCAGCTGGCCGGGGCAGTTATAGTTGGCCGCTACCACTACCTCATCGGTAATGCCGGCGCATATCTCCTCCACCTTTGCATCTTCCAGGCCCAGTATCGCCGCCATGGTAGATGGGTTGATCTCGCAGGCGCGCTGCATGGCTGCTGCACGCTTGGCTACCAGGCGCAGGCCATCTTCAAAGCTCAGTACCTTATTAGCCACCAGTGCCGAAAACTCGCCCAGCGAGTGGCCCGCCACCATATCAGGCTTTAAATCTGGCGTGGTGAGGAACAGTATGGTAGAATGCAGGAATATAGCGGGTTGGGTTACTTTGGTTTGCTTCAGGTCTTCATCGCTACCGCTAAACATAATATCGGTAATGCGGAAACCTAATATTTCGTTGGCTTGCTCAAAGTATTCTTTAGCCAATGTATTTGTCTCGTACAGGTTCTTGCCCATACCTGAGAATTGTGCGCCCTGCCCGGGAAATACAAATGCATGCTTCATAAACTTCAAAGTTGAATTGAGAGCGCGAAAGTAATAAATAACGGCTTATAAATATCGGTCATACCTATATCAGTCTTTCCATTCGTTGGCATATTATTTTACAGCTATTTTTGCATCATGAATTGGATAGCACTTACAGAGGAAGCACAACTGGATAGCATTGCAGAAGAAAGTAAGAACCAACCGGTTGTGATATTTAAACACAGTACCCGCTGCAATATCAGCGATATGATAAAGACCCGGTTGGAGCGTAGCGAAGAGCCATCGCACATCAAATTCTACTACCTCGACCTGATTCGCTTCCGCAATATTTCGAACAAGATAGCTGAGGTATTCGCGGTGCATCACGAATCGCCGCAGGTGTTGCTGATAAAAGATGGCGACTGTATATATGATGAAAGCCACAATGGCATCTATATGGAAGACATCGTGGAGCAGGCAGCATAAAATCAACCGATCAACTAAATCCGCTTCCCCTTCCATTTACCGCTTTTCAGGTAGATGAAGGAGATAATGAATAGCGAGGTCCAGTAAACGAACTCGGAACCCCATGCCCAGGCCAGCGGCATGCGGTAGTTTTCAATAACAATGTAGCAGTAAACCAGGTAGGTAAGCACACAGGTTATCTCTATGGCCAGGTTCACTACCGTATTGCCCGTACCCACCACGCCATTGAATATGACTGTAGAAAGCGACATAATAAGGGTGGCTATCACTATTACCCGCAGGCTGGGTGTGGCCAGTGCCACCAGTCCCGGTTCATCGCGGTACAGCGATAGGAAGGTACCGGAGAAGGTAAGGAGTAGTACGCATACTATCAACGTATAAATAAAGCTAAGCCTGCATATCTTCCATATCACCGACACTACCTCTCGTGCTTTGCCTTGCCCTATTACATTACTCACCATCATATTGCAGGTAGATGCCAATGCCCATGTACCGATGCTCACAATGCCAAACACACTGCGTAGTATCTGCGATGCGGCCAATTCTCTTTCGCCAAGATGTTCCACCAGTATAAAGAACACCTGCCAGCCACCTATACTAAAGAGAAACTGCACAATGAGCGGTGCCGCTACTTTCAAGGAGCGTTGGGATAATTCTGAATCGAACCGGAAATAAGATAAGACAGGGTACTGCTTGTGAAGCTTTTTAAAGTAGAAGATGCTGTACATGACCACACAATAAACAAACTCGGACACGATGGATGCCAGCGCAGCTCCCATAAGACCCATAATAGGGAAGCCACCCTTGCCAAAAATGAACAGGTAATCGAACAGGATATTGGTAACAGTGCTGGCTAATGAACCATATATCAGGAACCGCGACTTGCCGATGGATATGTAAAAGGCATTGGCCAGTTGCGTCAGCATCAGGAAAGGAAGGCCCCATACCCGTAAGTATAGATAGTTAATACTAAGATAGGTATGGTTTTCATTGTGCAGCCCCAGCCCGAATATCAGCGGTGCCACCCACAGGGATAGCAGCATAAGTGTGAGTGCACAGCCTACCGATAGCATCACCCCGTTGGTAAAAGTATTGGTAAGTGCTTTACTATCGCCCTCGCCTGCCCTGCGCGCCAGTTGCACCTGTATGCCACTGGCAAGGCCATAGCCTATCATAGACAGGGTGAGATAAAAGATACCCGTAATACCATTTACAGCCAGCTCGCGCTCACCCAGGCGGCCCAGGAAAGCCGTATTGGTCAAAAAGCTTATTTGCGGTATCAGCAAGGCCAGCGAAATAGGCGCTGCCAGCTTCAGTATACCCTTATTAGTTATAGCTACTTTCACAATCAGTAAATTCAGCAGGGCAAATACATTAAGATATTACAACCTATAACAAGCCCCGCAAGCTTTTCATACTATCCCAGCTCATATGCCATACAAGCATAATGGTGGAAGTGTCGCAAATTTATTCTATAATTGTGTGCTTTTATGTCGGAGGTAACAAATACTAGTTTAAACCACCAGGTTTACCGGGTGCACAATGGCGATAGCCTGGTGTCGCAAATAGCCCGTGTAATACTGGTGCTGACACCACGCAGTATTACCACAGCGGGTTTTAGTGAAAGGGGCGATTTACTGATGATCAGCCATAATGATTATAAGAAAAGCCTGCCGCCATGGATACTCGACTTCTTCGAGCACGAATTCCTGAATGAAACACTTTTAGGTGCACCGCATAAGGTGATAGCTGCTTTTGTAGCTACAGATAAGACCATGCTGGTGCCCGAAATATTATTTAAAGAACAGGAAGCAGATAAGTGGATACGCCAGTTGCACTTTATAGAGCGCAATGAGGTAATGTCTACCTACCACCTACGCGAGGACAAAGCACACTACCTGTATGCATGGCCTGCCGCCATCAAAAGCCTGATAGGCCGCTATTTTACCAAAGCAAGGGTATTACCCTTCGCCTCTTACCAGTTTTATAAACCATTCAGGTCTGAATGTTCACTGCAATGCAGCATTACCGGCGAACAGGTATATGCTACACTGTATAAAGACCGTACACTGTACTGGCACCAGGTATTCAACTACCAGACGGCAGAAGACATTGCTTACCACTTTAAGCACCTGTGCAAGCAGCATAATATAAACGAAAGCGAGCTATCGCTGCAATGCACACCTGCTAATAAAAGCCTGGCAGGCATCGTGACAGAACTGACCCAATACTTTCCTGAACTGAAGGATGGCAGCGGCAACGTGCCATCGAATGACAGGAACTGGACGGGGACGATCTATTTGTTACAACAACTATACGCATGCGCATTGTAGGTGGCATTTTCAGCGGACGCAGATTTAACCCACCCACTACCACACCGGCAAGGCCAACCACAGATCTGGCCAAGGAAGGATTGTTTAACATACTGGCAAACCTGATAGACCTGGAAGATGCAAAAACCTGCGAGCTATTTGCAGGTACGGGCAATATTACTTACGAACTGGCATCGCGCGGTGCCGCTGATATGACGGTAGTAGAGCGGGACATGGGCAATATCAGCTTTATAAAAAAAACAGCTAAAGAACTGGGCATTGAAGATAAACTGCATATCATTCGCGGAGATGTTTTCAAATTCATGAAACAGAGCACGGAGCAATATGACTTTATATTTGCCGATGCCCCTTACGACCTGGTGCATATAGACGACGTGCCCATGCTGGTATTTGAAAAGAATATGCTGGCACCGGAAGGTATATTTGTGCATGAACATACTACCAGGAACGATTACCAGAAGCACCCTAATTTTTTACGCATGAAAAATTACGGCACTACGATATTTACATTCTTCCATCATCCCAATAAATAAGCTATGCAACGCGTTTGTTTATTTCCCGGCACATTCGACCCCATTACACTTGGCCATGTAGATGTTATCAAACGTTCGGTTTCTTTGTTTGATAAGCTGATAATTGCCATCGGGGTCAATTCTCAGAAGACACCTATGTTTACCATAGAGCAGCGCATAGCCTGGATGAAGGAGATATTTAAAGACTACCCGCAGATAAGTGTTACCAGCTATTCGGGCCTTACCATTCACTACTGTAAAGAAGTAGGCGCACAATATATGATGCGCGGCATACGCTATATAGCCGACTTTGAATATGAGAAAGCCATAGCAGATATGAACCGGATGCTGGCACCGGAAATAGAAACCATATTCCTGACCTGTGCGCCGGAATATTCAACCATCTCCTCTACCATTGTGCGCGATGTGATACGTAATAACGGAGATGTAAGCAAGATAATTCCTGCAGAAGTGAAGTTTTAATGTTCCCCTTTGCGTTCCATAACCTTGGCGCGTATATAGCGCTGGGTTTCCTTTTGCAACCTTTTGAAAACGAGGAAGATGATAAAACCATCATCGAGCCAGCCTAAAAAGGGTATCCAGTCAAAATCGAAAGGAAGGACAACATAGAGTAAACCCATGATTATCACAAATGTGGTATAGAAAGATAATTTATACCTGCCTTTCCATACATCCTTCAACATAGCCCATAGGGTCTTCCTGTTTTTCACCAGTTGAAACCCATGCTGTATGTGTGCTGCTTTTCGTAGTGGGGTAACTCTCGACATCATCCGCTCCTGCTTTTGATACAAAATTACCATGCAGACCGTTGGTGAGGTGTTAAGGTAAGGTTTAGGTTACGTTAAAAAAAAAGAAACCCCTCCTGCGATGAAGGAGGGGCACTTGATGGATGGATATGACTACTACGCTTATTTGATAATCATACGCTGCTGAACATTACCATTATCTGTGCTGATATTGATGATGTACATACCCGCCTGCAGTGTATTAGATGGCAGTTGCACGGTGTGCAGGCCTGCATGGTTATCTAAAGCTGTAGTGTATGCTATCCTGCCTGCCATATCGTACACAGCCAGTTTAGCATTGGTATTTGCAGTTTCAAAATTGTAAACGATAGTTGTTTGCTGTGAAGCAGCAGTTGGGTTAGGATATACAGACACTGTAGCTGTAGCCTTGCCTTCTGCATTGCGGATGCTGGTAGACTGCATTATTTCTTTAGAGAAGATAATTTTACCCAGGCCGCTAACACCGCTTTCAAAACCTGTGAATATCATTTTCCAGATAGTTTCATCCACAGCTTTTACAAAGTAAACCAGTGAATCCCTTACAACACCGCTATTTGATTTCCAGTCGCTACCAATAGTGTTGATGGCAGTAGCATAAGTATGTGCATTGAAGTTGTTGTAAGTGGTTTTATTAGGCAGGTTGCCCACCTCTGCTACTGTTACACCCCTGTTTTGCAGCACCCCTGTTACTGTGTAAGGCATAACCACGCCCGGACCGGCAGGAATAAAAGATACATATTGCGTAAAGGTCAGGTCCCAATCGGCAGCTAAAGGCTCACGATTCAGCACTGCATCGTTTTCAATTGAATAGTACACGAAGTTTTTACCGGCGTAGTCAGATTTTTTGATGGCTGCTGTTTGTTCGTTGGAGCCATCAAGATTTGCATATGTAAAAGTGAACGTGCCGCTTTTCAGGTGCTTCATCCACAGCTTTTTGTACATACCGTTACCTAACTTGATGATATATAAAGAGTCACCCGTTATATAGTGCGTTGTAGGGTCGTAAACACCCCAATCCACGTCGTTTGAGTTACCCGGGTCGATGTAGTTACCCATAGCACCCAAAGCCCATGAAGTATCGGAATTGTGACGTGGTGCCCATGTGCTCAGCCCTGTTGTATCTATGGATGACCATGCAGAAGTATCATCTTTAGGATAGTTCCACAGGGTAACACCTAATGAACCCATGTGGCTGAAGTTGGTATTCACAAATACAGGAGAAGTGATGTCTTTCAGGTTGAAAGCCAAATCCCAGTTAGCACGTGGCTGCGTACCCTTTTCATCGTTGGCAAGGCTATACCAAACCTGGTTTGCATAACCGGCACCCAGGGTAACGGTATCATTGACTACCTGTGCCTTTGCAGTTACCGCCGACGCCAGCATTAATGTTGCAAGTAATTGTTTTTTCATTTGTATTATATTAAGAATAATAAGTTGTTCAATAAAAACCAATAAAGTGTGTCCATATCACATATGCATGCAATGTTTCGCAAGTAATAACTTGAATATTGGTGATTGATGAGTTTAATGCTTGCGAATGTAACCGTAGCTATGGTGGTACAAGTGGTAATTGTGACGCAAAGATAGCAGCGCAGAAAAACAATCTGCTTTCACTTTTGGGAAAAGGGTAGTGAAAATCGGGAAACAGAACACCTTATTACAATTGCATGACAGTAGGCTTCAATTATAGCTGGTCATAAGCATCATCCGCATCTAAGATGTTTTTACTTGCAAGAGAGCGGTGATATATAGAGAACCTTGCATACTTGCGTGTCATGAAATATGATATAGCGCAAACGATCATCAGCGGAATAAACAAAGTATAGCCACCGGTTATTTCTGCCAGCAGGAATATAGCGGTGAGGGGGGCATGCATAACACCGGCTAACACACCAGCCATAGCTGTAATAATAAAATTAGCCGTATGCAATTCCACAAGCCCCGACATATTAAGCAGGTAGGCAACAAGAAAGCCCACCAGGCCGCCAATAATAAGGGCCGGTGCAAAAACACCTCCATTACCACCTGCAGCTACTGTAAGTGCGGCACTGAAAGGCTTAAAAGCAATAAGAAGCAGGCACATAAGCACCGTAGCATATGGTGTGGAATTGTTTGTAAGAAAAGAATGCCCGGTAAGAATAGCCGTATTGCCCCGTAGCAGGTTGGTAACAAGTACGTACCCCTCACCATATAACCCCGGTAATACCAATATCAATAAACATAGCGGGATACCGGCTAGCAACCAGGTTTTCCAGCCCGGTTTATACTTACTGTATGTATGTTCTGTTTTTTCAACAACAAATGATGTATAGGCAGATGCAATACCGCATATAGCACCCAGCAATATATAAAAAGGGATGGCTTTTATATCCCACCCTTGCACAGCGAAGAAGAAGAACTTATCCGTGTATAGAATTTGAGATAACACGGTAGCCGTAGCCGTAGATATCAGCAGCGGGATAAACATCGGTGTTTTAAAATCTACCATCAATACCTCCAAAGCGAATATGATGCCCGCTATAGGGCTGTTGAATATAGCAGCTATACCGCTGGCAGTGCCACAAGCCAGCAATAGGATAGTATCCTTCGACGACAAGCGCAGGTCGTGCGCAGTACGCGAGCCTATGGCAGCACCCGTTGACACGATTGGTGCTTCCAGGCCTACTGAGCCGCCCATAGAAACGGTGGCAGCACTGGTAAGTAAATGACCGAAAAGATGCTTTCGCGGTATAGTGCCATTACGGGTAAAAATGCTTTCTAATATAAATCCTACGCCTCTTTTCAGGCGCCCTTTGAATATACGGTTGAGCAACAATAAGGATATGCCGATACCCACAAGTGGAAAAAATGAGCTTATCAGGTTACTATCCAATGCCTCATTTAGTCTTTCTACATTATGTTCTGCAAACTGTACGGATATTTTTAAAATCACGGCAGCCAGTGCAGATATGATGCCGACAATAAAGCTTATAAAAATCAGGAAATTGCGATGCTTGATATATTTGGTGCGCACTCTTTCGGCGTGTACAATCAGCTTCCCGATATTTCTTTTAAAATAGGCCATATGTACTCGCAAAGGTAGATAGCGCATAGTATATTAGAAGAAACAACAAACATATAAGGCACAGCATTATTTAAACCAAACAGAATCAACACAGTATTATAGCATTTTATATTTTTGCAAAGCTTGCTGTACTAATGTTTTGTAGGTGCTGCCAATAGAAATGGGTTGCTTGTTGACATAAATGGTATTGCCATCTACCTGGCTGGCATACTGCATATTTATGATGTACGATTTATGTACACGCACAAAGGCATCATAACCTTGCAGGCTATCTTCGATATTCTTCATAGTGCTGTGAATGACGAGCTTGCCGGTTTTCAGATGCAGTTTTACATAGTCTTTCAGTCCTTCTACCATCCACAGGTCGGCAAGGTTTATTTTCACCAGGCGGCCATCTGTTTTCACAAAGATGTGTGCATCGTTTTGTGCAGCACCGGCACTGGTCAGCCTTTTCAATGAGAGCACTTTATCTACTGCGATTGAAAAACGGTCGAAACTGATGGGTTTCAGCAGGTAGTCCACTGCATTCAATTCATAGCTTTCTACCGCATAGGAAGAATACGCAGTGGTAAAGATAAGCCATGGCAGCTGGCGCATCATTTTTACAAACTCGATGCCTGTTATCTCCGGCATATTGATATCGAGCAACAGCAGGTCTACCTCTCCACGGCCTATGAAGGGTACAGCTTCCAGCGCATTCTTGCACGTACCTGTAAGCTGAAGCTGCGGCAGCTTTTGAATATAGCTTTCCAGTATATCGCGCGCTATGGGCTCATCATCTACTATCAATACTCTTAACTTGTCCATTGTGTTATGACAACTCTATCTTTACATCTATTGCATACCCATCATCCTTTTGTTGCCGGGTGATGGTATGCCTGCCGGGATACAATATAGAAAGGCGTTTTGATAAATTAACCAACCCGATACCACCTGCGGTATCTGCTTTATCGGTCATCGGCTTGTAGGCATTCTCTGCATGGATGGTGAATACATTATTTACAATCGCCAACCTGAAATCAACAAACAGTTTATCGGTAATAAAACGCGTACCGTGCTTGAATACGTTTTCGAGCACGGGCAGCCATAACAATGGCGGCAGTTTATAATTGCGGTCGGCACGTATATCGAAATGCAGGCCAGATGTATCGGTAATACGCAGTAGTTCCAGCTCTATATATGCCTGCATTACTTCTTTCTCTTTGTCGAAATCTACCATATCGGTATTGCTTTCGTAAAGCATATAGCGCAGAATGGATGATAGCTTCAGTACCACATCGGGGGTGTTATCCGCCTTTTTGAGTGCAAGGCCATATACATTGTTCAGCGTATTGAAAAGGAAATGCGGGTTCACCTGGCTTTTTAAAAAGTTCAATTCCGTTTCTACCTGCTCCCGGCGGGCATCTTCAGCCAAGCGTTGTTGGCGATAATAATCGCGTGTAAACCATGCCATAGTAAAAACCAACACCCAAAGAATATTACCTATGAAATAAGTAGTAGTGTCATCTATAATAGCAGCGAAGGTCCATTTATCACTAACAGGTGCCGATACAAAACCCATTTGCTGCACATGGTCCACATCAAAATGCCGCCCTGCTATTTTGACACCAAATGTATAGATGACAGAAACCGTAACTGTAAGTAAAAAGATATAGAGAAAATACCAGCCGTATCGTTTCCTGGCCAGGAAATGTGGTGCAAGGAACAAAGTATTTACATATACAAGTGCCATTTGCAACAAGCAACCTACCAGTATGAACCAATAGTACCATGACGAGTATATTATACCGTATGTATATACCTGTTCATTATTATAATTCATGTCGAGCACCAGGTATATCAATGCTACCCATAGATAAATATTGAGTGCTATGCGACTGCTGAATATGCGTAGTATATGTTTGAAAATGCCTTTCACGATACAAATAACTATATAAATAATGGCAGGTAAAAGAAGCAATAGACAAAACCCTTCCTTTCTTCGACGAAATAAACTCGTCTAAATACTACTCTTGTTCATCTAAAAAAATCTTTGCTCTGGTGCAGACTGCCTTGCTTTGTATCCATAAACGGAAAACACATACCATTATGAAGAAGCTATTACTCCCACTAATCATTGCTATCACTTATGCCGCATCTGCACATGCCCAGATAGCGCCGGTATACCAGGGCCGCTTTCAGCAGGTGCTGGATAGCGTATGCCAAAAGAACAAGATAAAAGGCATATCTGCAGCCATACTGATACCTAATGAAGGTATATGGACAGGCGTGTACGGGGAATCGCACAGCGGCGTACCTATAACGAAAGATATGTACCTGCCTATAGGCAGCAATACCAAAACCTATGTGGCTGCCATGATGCTGAAACTACAGGAAGGCGGGCTGCTGAGCCTCGACGATACGATAGGCAAATGGTTTCAGAACGTACCAAATGTGAACGGGCAGATAACCATACGCCAGATGCTGAACCATACCAGCGGTTTATACAGCTATACCGATACTTCAGCTTTCTTTACTGCGCTCAATAACGATTATACCAAGGTATGGCAGCCGGAAGAAATGCTGCCATTCATCAGCACACCGGAGTTTGCACCGGGCACCAACTGGTCTTATTCCAACACCAATTACCTGCTGGCGGGCCTTATCATAAAGCAGATAAGAAATGAATCTTTTGCAGAGAGTGTACGTAAAATGATACTAGACCCACAAGGCTTTTCTCACACAGCTACTTATCCTGCAGAAAAGGCAGGCATCACTATACCACATGGCTGGTCTACTGATGGCAACCCTGCCCAACTAACGGATATGATGGATGCTTATAACTATGACAATACCGCATTTTTAAGCATGGCTACATCTGCTGGCGCGCTGGTTGCGAATGCCGAAGATGTGGTTAAATTCTGGGATGCATTGATGACCGGCAAGATCATCAACAGCAATTCGCTGGCAGAAATGAAAACGCTTGTAAAGCTGAATGCTAATAATGGGTACGGATTAGGGGTAATGTGGCTGAGGCCGCTGAATGGCCGCACGGGCTATTCACATGGTGGTACCTGTTTCGGCTACCTGAATGAGAATTTTATAGACTCTGCTACAGGTGTAGCTATATGCATATTATCGAACCAGGATAGCGTGGATAACAACAAACTGCTAACACGTGTAGTAGCTGCCCTGCATAAAGAAACCGTAAAAATGCCACCTACTGGCATTACCCAATTGGCATATGAAGGCATCAACATATACCCCAACCCTGCTACAGACCGCATATATGTAACCCTGCCCAACAGTAACGAAGCACAACTGGAACTGGTAGATATTACCGGCCGCATAGCCTACCGCACACAACTGAAAAACGGCAGTAACGAAGTAAGGCTACCGGATATAAACAGCGGCCTCTATATAGCGCGTGTAACAGAGAGCGGCACACTGGCATACCAGCAAAAAATACAGATTATTAAATAACTACACTCCTGTATACACAAAAAGGGCAGCTCGTAAGCTGCCCTTTCATTTTACCATTTCAAGCCGGCAAGTATCAACACTTCCCGTATGGCTTCATATGATTTATAAACGATCATTTTCATTTCTGCCGCATCTACCCATTTTGCCTCTAGTATATTTTCCTCTTTCTGTGGCACAAGGGTATCTTTTACCGAGCCTTTCATTTTATACCAGGCAGTACATTTCAGCAGGTTTTGTCCACCTTGTGAATATACATGGTAGGTATTGCCGATCTTTTCAGCCAGCTTCAGCTTTGTCAGCCCTGTTTCCTCGCTCACCTCCCGCAGGGCACAGGTAGCCATATCTTCTCCCTCATCACGCTTGCCTTTGGGCAGGTCCCACTTTCCACGGCGGTATATCATCAACACTGCCCCATTTTCATTCTCCACTACCCCACCGGCAGCATCTATCGGCTCATACAGTTCATATAAAGATTGCTGCAATGAATTGGGCGAAATATCTTCTATAATGGCACCAAGCGTACCCGGTTTTTCCAGGTGCTGCAAGGCCAGCCTGAAATTGCGCGTAAAAGCACCCGTAAACTGCAGGTAACCGGTAGCCATCGCATTATCCTGCATATATGTTTTGGCATCGGTAGTGAGTACCAAGGGCTTATTATTAACGTATATTTTCTGTGTAAACATCTCGGGCCTGTGTTTGTAAACTTGCTTAATTGACGTAGGTTTGAGCGGTTATGAGTACACAAAAACATTTCGCCGAAAAGCTGCTGCAAATTAAAGCATTGCAAATAAACCTGCAAAAGCCTTATGTGTGGGCGTCGGGCTGGCATTCGCCGGTATATTGCGATAACCGCAAAGTGCTTTCGCACCCGTATGTACGCGATTTTGTAAAGAGCGAACTGGCCAATATGGTGCTGGAACATTTTCCGGATGCGGAAGTGATAGCTGGTGTGGCTACGGCCGGCATAGCACATGGCGTGATGGCTGCCGACCTGCTGAAGCTGCCTTTTATATATGTACGCAGCAAGCCGAAAGAGCACGGCATGGGCAACCAGATAGAAGGCCATATGGAACCGGGTAAAAAAGTAGTGGTAGTAGAAGACCTGGTATCGACAGGCAAAAGCAGCCTGCAGGCAGTAGATGCTATACGCGCTGCTGGTGGCGAAGTGATAGGCATGTGTGCCCTGTTCACCTACGGCTTTAATGCAGCTGCCGATGCATTTGAAAAAGCAGGCGTACCATTGTACACCATCAGTAACTATAGTGCCCTGATGGAAGTGGCCGAAGAACAATCACTGATACAAAGCGAACAAAAAGCTACGCTGGAACAATGGCGTATAGACCCTGCTACATGGGGTAAATAGTTGACTTGTTGATTAGTTGATTTGACAGATTGACTAATCAACAAGTCAACCAATCAACATTAAAAATGTATTGGCTAAAACTCATACGCTGGCAAAACCTGCTGATCGTGTTCCTGACACAGCTATTGGCATGGGCCTGCGTCATACTGCCAATTAAAAGCTATAGTAATACGCCCCTGCTGTTGAATTTCACCAATTTCATGCTGCTATCGGCTTCTACCGTACTAATAGCAGCAGCAGGTTATATCATCAACGATTATTTCGACATTAAAATAGATGCCATCAACCGGCCGGATAAAGTGATACTGGAAAAACAGATACCACTGCGGATGGCCATCGTGGTACACAGCTTATTTAACATTACCGCCATATGGCTTGCTATACTTGTGGCAGGACAAGGAGGAAGGTATCGCTGGGTGCTGCTGCAGATAGGATGTACGATATTACTCTGGTTATACTCTACCAAGTTCAAAAGGCAGTTTATGACCGGCAATGTGGTGGTGGCATTGCTTACAGGCCTTACCATCGTTACCCTGATGCTGTATGAAACAGCTATACATCATTATATGCTGCTACCCGCTTTTGTGGAAACGATGCATGGTGTAGTACCTAACCCTGCATGGGTATTGGGCATATATACCTGTTTCGCTTTTTCGCTTACGTGGATGCGCGAGATAGTGAAAGATATGGAAGACTTTAAAGGCGATGCAGAAGAAGGCTGTGTTACCATGCCCATAAAATGGGGCCTGCTGCGCTCCGTACGCTTTACGCAAGTATTGGGTGTATTATCTATCCTTCCTTTGCTGATAGGCAGCATCAAACTGTTTGGCGCGGGCTGGTGGGCATTGGGTATTTATACAATACTGGCACTGGCAGTGCCTATAGCCATATGGATCGTCAAGCTGCCTAAAACAGCCACTACACAACACTACCATACTATGAGCCGCTGGCTGAAGATCATTATGGTTTCAGGTATCGGTTCCTTGATCATTTATTATTTCCAGGCACATGCATAAAGTAATTCTGGCATCGCAATCGCCACGCCGCAAGCAATTGATGGAGCTGGCAGAGATAGATTTCACCATCATCATAACCGATGTGGATGAAACCAACCCACCAGGTATGCCGGGAGCAGAAGTGCCGGTGCATCTTGCCCAAAAGAAAGCAGCCGCTATAGAACAAGAGGTGCATGATGCCATTATCATTGCAGCGGATACGGTGGTATTGCTGGACGATGAGATACTGGGCAAACCTAAAGATGAAGCAGATGCCATCAGTATATTGCAAAAACTATCTGGCAGGGTGCACAAGGTAGTGACAGGCGTATGTATGCAGCAAGGCGATAAGCAGGTAAGCTTTTCTACCGTAACAGAAGTACACTTCCGCAAGCTGACCGATGTGCAGATACAACACTATGTAAGTAACTATAAGCCTTTTGATAAGGCAGGTGCCTATGCCATACAGGAATGGATAGGCATGATAGGCATTGAAAAGATAGATGGCGACTATTATAATGTAATGGGCTTGCCTATTGGCGAAGTAGCTATACGCCTGCGCAAAGATTTCAACCTGTTACATTAAAGCGGCAACAGCAGCAGCCGTTTCGCTGCCAAGCGCTACACCCATGCCCCCCATACGGAAGGCACCAAATACGCGCGGTGAATATGCCTTTACGATAGGCCGCTTGGTTTTACCAAAAGCCATGATGCCCGACCACCGCTGCGCTATGGCGAATGGCGTGCCGGGTAGTATTATATCTTTCAGCTTAGCTTCCAGGTCTTGCTGGATGCGTTCATTTAGTACAAGCTCTGTAGTTGTTTCCCCTTCAAAGTCGAGGTTGCGGCCACCACCCAGCAACACCCTGCCATCTATTTCACGGAAATAATAATAGCCTTTATCAAAGTGATATACTCCTTTGAATTTCAGTCCTTCAATTGGTTCGGTTATCAATACCTGCCCGCGGCCGGGCACTACATCTTCGCCCGGTAATAGCTGTGCAGCAAAGGCGTTGGTACAGATGCAAACCGCATTACACTTCAGCAACAGCGATGCCCCTCTTACAGGATGTGCAACTTCCACCATCACTTCCTTACCCTCATCCTCAAAGCGTATCACTTCCGCACCTGTCTTTATTTCAATACCTTTGGCAATGGCGCAGTCGGCCAGTGCACGTAGCATCTTTCCGGTGTTCAGTTCGCCTTCGCAGGTATTTTCTATTAGTGCCTGGGTATATTCTTTATTAAACCCGAACTGTGCTAATTTATCATTTACCAATTGAAAGGCTGGTTTACCCGTTACAGGTAGCAGTAGCTTGTTCAGGTAGTCTATTTTATCAAGAGCAGGTAGTTCCTGCGTGCTTATCAGTTCATAGCTACCATTCGCTGCATAGCCTATAGTTGCATCACCCAGCCTTGCACGCAGCTTTTCAAGCCCTTTTTTGCGAAGCTCATATAAGGATATTATTTCCGTTTCATCGCTATATTGTGCATCATCCAGCAACTCGGTAAGGCTGCCCATACAGGCAAAGCCTGCATTGCGGCTACTGGCACCTGTGGGCAACAATCCCCTTTCCAAAACCAGGATACGCGCCGCGGGATATTTAACCCTCAGTTCAATAGCTGTACTAAGGCCTACGATACCCGCGCCTATCACTATGTAATCGTAATGAAGAAAAGACTGTTGTTCCCAATAGCTAAGCATAGCGCAAATGTGCAAATTATTAGCTGAAACCTGTAAATTGGCAGTATGAAAAAACTGTTTCTGCTCCTATTACTCTTACCGGCCATCGGCCATGCGCAGGTGGTAGACTCTACGGCTACTATGGATATGTACGGCTGCCAGGTATATACCCTGAAGGCTTTTATAAAAGGCACTGCAGGACTGGATGGTATGCACAAGAAAATGATAGGTAAAAAGACCAAGACTGTCTATGTATCGAAACAGCCACATACTACTGCTATGCCCGAAGTGCTGGAAGGCATGACCGTGAAATACATAAACATATCAGAAAATGCAGCGATGCTGCAAAAAGAAGTGCAGAATAAAACCGGTGCGGTGGTGTATTTAAGTCCGCTAAGCCTGGGTTCTGATACCTGCCAACTGTGGCTGATGCCCATTACCTTTAAGAAAGAAGGCAATATGGTAGAAGCGGAATATAATGACAGGGGTTGCGAGCTATATTATTATTTCAATAAAAGTACTAACAAGCTGGGCTATGCCAGGACCAACTGTCCCCAATAATGAAAAGACTCCTATTCCTGTTTTGCCTGTTACCCTTTGCTGCCGGTGCGCAGCTAAAGCCCTATTTTGACATGTGGGAGGAAGCGGATGTCATAAAGCATACCCTCTTTTCCATTACTTACAACAAAGGTAAAATATCGGATAGCTGCGGCTATGTATTTCCGCCTGAAACAAAGACGGTATACATTGTGAACGAGCCTTATTTCAAGCGCATGCCCGATACTATGAATGGATATAACCTGGTATATATAAACCCGGACAGCAATTCGCGGGAACTATATAAGATACAGAAGGAAACCAAAGCACCCATCCTATACCTGAGCTATGCATTCAACTACCTGGAATTTTACCATGTATGGGTGCTGCCAATTAAAATGAAGAAAAAGAAGCCCGAATACCAGAAGCGGGGCTATAAGTTCCACTATTACTTTCAACACAATACCGCCAAATACGACTTTACCAAGATAGAGTGCGAAAGCTGGGAATAATATCCCGGCTTTTTAGTTTCTATTACAATCCCCGCTGCCTTTTCGTACTTTTGGCATCGCTTTTATAAATATAAGTTATGGAATACACGTTTGGCGCTATCGAAAAGAAATGGAAGAAATACTGGGCAGAGCAGGGCGCATATAGGGTTAATAATCATAGTGATAAACCGAAATTCTACATACTCGACATGTTTCCCTATCCCAGTGGTGCGGGACTGCATGTGGGCCATCCATTAGGCTACATAGCCTCGGATATCTATGCGCGCTATAAACGCCAGAAGGGTTTTAATGTGCTGCACCCTATGGGCTTCGATGCCTTTGGCCTGCCTGCGGAACAATATGCCCTGGAAACCGGCCAGCACCCGGCAGTAACTACTGAAAAGAACATTGCCCGGTACCGCGAGCAGTTAGATAACATCGGTTTTTGCTACGATTGGGAGCGCGAAGTGCGCACCTCTGACCCGCAATACTATAAATGGACACAGTGGATATTCCTGCAACTCTTCCATAGCTGGTACGACCGTAAGGAATTAAAAGCGCGCCCTATAAAAGACCTGATAACGCTTTTTGAGAAAGAAGGCAATGGCCACTATCCATGCCCGGAAGACAATGCTTTTTGCTTTGATGCCAAAGGCTGGAAGAGCATGAGCGAGAAGGAAAAGCGCGATACATTGATGCGGTACCGCCTGGCCTACCAGGGATATGCGGAAGTGTGGTGGTGCGAAGCCCTCGGTACCGTATTGGCCAATGATGAAGTAGTGAACGGCGTATCTGAACGTGGTGGCTACCCGGTGGTAAAAAAACAAATGCGCCAATGGTTTCTGCGGATAACGGAATATGCAGAACGCCTGCTGCAAAGCCTGGACAGGCTGGAATGGAGCGATGCGATGAAAGAAATGCAGCGCAACTGGATAGGCAAGAGCAATGGGGCCGAAGTACGCTTTGATGTGATAGGTTTTAACGACCTGCACATAACGGTATTTACCACACGCCCCGATACCATATTTGGTGTAGACTTTATGGTGCTGGCACCGGAGCATGAACTGGTGCACAAAATAACCACCAAACAGCAGAAAGAAGCCGTAGAAAGCTACCTGAACTATGTAAAAAGCCGTAGCGAACGCGAACGCATATCGGAAGTGAAACAAGTGACTGGCTGCTTTACCGGTGCGCATGTGGTGCATCCGTTCACACGCAAAGAAGTGCCGATATATATATCAGAATATGTGCTGGGCAGCTATGGTACAGGGGCCATCATGGCAGTGCCTAGTGGCGATGAGCGCGACCATAATTTTGCCAAACATTTTGAGATACCTATTACCAACATATTCGGTAATGTATATAACGGCGAAGCAGCCTATACAGAAAAAGCAGGCAAGCTGCAAAACAGCGGGTTCCTGGATGGGCTGGAAATAAATAAGGCCGGCGAAGTAGCTATACGTGCCATAGAAGATGCAGGCATAGGCCGCGCCAAGGTGAACTACAAAATGCGTGATGCCGGCTTCAGCCGCCAGCGTTATTGGGGCGAGCCCTTCCCTATAGTGTATGTGAATGATATACCATATAGCATAGGCGAAGACGAGCTGAATGCGCACCCATCGCTGCAAAAACTGCCGGTAGAATTGCCCCTGGTACAGGATTACAAACCCGGGCCGGAAGGCGAAGGGCCGTTGGCGAATGTAAGCGAATGGGTAAACACCCACGCCGGCATCCGCGAAACGAATACCATGCCGGGCTATGCGGGCAGCAGCTGGTATTTCCTGCGCTATATGGACCCGCATAACGAACATGAATTTGCCAGCAAAGAAGCTACGAGCTACTGGCGCGAAGTAGATATATATATAGGCGGTACAGAACATGCAGTGGGCCACTTGCTGTATAGCCGCCTGTGGACAAAAGTGCTGTACGACCTCGGCTTTATCAGCTTTGAAGAACCATTTAAGAAACTGGTGAACCAAGGCATGATACAAGGCAGCTCAAGGTTCGTATATCGCATACATGGCACTAATAAGTTTGTATCTGCCGGCCTGAAAGACCGGTATGAAACCAATAAGATACATGTGGATGTAAACATGGTGAATGGATTAGAGCTGGATACTGAAGCTTTCAAAAACTGGAGGCCTGAGTATGCAGATGCAACCTTTGAACTCGAAGACGGGAAATACATATGTGGTGCAGAGGTGGAAAAGATGAGCAAATCGAAATACAATGTGGTGAGCCCCGATGATATTGTAGCACAGTTTGGCGCTGATACCTTCCGCATGTATGAAATGTTCCTTGGCCCGATAGAAGTAAGCAAACCATGGGAACAGAAAGGCATAGAAGGCGTGCACCGCTTCCTGAAAAAACTGTGGCGCCTGTATTTTGATGAGCAACAAGGATGGATCGTAACAGAAGAACCTTGCACAGAGGCGGAACTACGTATCATACATAAGACCATCAAAAAGATAGGTGACGATATTGAACGCTTTTCATTCAACACAGCTGTAAGCCAGTTTATGATATGTGTGAACGAACTATCGGCACTCAACTGCCACAAGCGTACCGTACTGGAGGCTTTGGCTGTAATCATTACCCCATTTGCACCACACCTGGCAGAAGAGCTATGGCACCGCTTCGGCCATGAAAGCAGCGTGCTGGATGCCCCATTCCCCGGATATGAAGAAAAGTACGTGGTAGATAACAGCAAAAAATACCCTGTGGCCATAAACGGCAAAACACGTGTAGAGATGGAATTTCCGCTGGATATGGAGCAGGCACTGATAGAAAAAGAGGTGCTGGCCGATGCCACCATACAAAAATGGCTGGAGGGCAAAGAGCCCAAAAAGTTCATTTATGTGAAAGGTAAAATGATAAATGTGGTGATATAAGTATCGCACAATTAATACTTCACAGCCCCTGCAAATGCAGGGGCTTTTTGTTTGCCCACGGTACATCTACAGATTGGGGAATAAGCAACCATTCGTCTTTTTGTCCATCAATTAAGTACTAAATGGCACAGTTTTTTAAACATGCATAAATGAAATCAAAAAACTGAATTATGAAAAGCGCAAAACTTATAGGATTGTTTGCAGTGTTAGCGACACTGGCATTTACCTCTTGCAAAAAAGATCACACTTGCACGTGTACAACAACGGTAGGCGGTATATCTTCTACAAGAACATATGACCTGCAAAACCAAACATTGCGTGATGCAGACGATGCGTGCGAGCGCTATGAAACAGATGCTAATAGCGGTGGCATAGGCACTACCAGCTGCCACTTATAAGAATCATTTTTAAACTGAAACTATTTGCCGGCCGGGTTATTTTAACCTTGCCGGCAAAGCTTATTTAAGCTAAAGGGCCTAACTTTGCGCTCGCTATGACAAAAAGAACGGTTACAGTTGTACTTATTACATTCTTCATATTACTGGCAGCAGGCTTTATGACCTACTACTACAATGTAACAAGGGAACAACCCAAAAAGCTGCCAATACTGGGTAACCCAGGCCATACCGTACGCGATTTTTCTTTCCTGAACCAGGAAGGACAACCTATCACTAAAAAAGATGTAGATGGCAAGATACGCGTGGTGGAATATTTCTTCACTACGTGTAAAGGCATTTGCCCTAAAATGAATGAGAACATGGCAAAAGTGTACCAAGCATTCAGGGGCAATAGCCAGGTGCTGATACTATCTCACTCTGTAGACCCTAAAAAGGATACAGTGGAAGCCATGAAAGCATATAGCCTGCGCTTTGATGCAGACCCTAAGCAATGGCTCTTTTTAACCGGCGATAAAAAAGAACTGTATGATATGGCGCGCTACAGCTATTTAGTAACCGCGGCAGACGATACTGCCACTGTTGATATTGCCAGCGACTTTATACATACCGACCGTTTTGTATTGGTAGACAAAGGCGGTCGCATCCGCGGCCAATATGAAGGAACGAATATCGGTTCTGTTAACCAATTGATAGGTGATATAAAAGAATTGCTGAAAGAAGAATAACCCGCAGGTTAATTCATCGTCCAGCCAAGTAGCAACCATCCCAGCACTATAAACGGTGCCGGGATTTTTGTAAAATAGAGAAGGCTGAAAGTAATGACCACCACTACCACGTGCATCCATTCAAAAGGCATAGACTGGAACAATACAATACCGGATGCCCATATGATACCTACAATAGCTGCATTGATGCCTTCCAGCGCACGATATATCACTACGTATTGTTTCAAATTCTGATACACAGGAAATAGGAAGAACAACAGAAACGTGCTGGGCAGGAACACGGCGAGTGATGCTGTGAGGCAACCAATTACTTGCCATACCGGCCCATAAGTGCTCATAACCATACCACCTACATAAGAACAGATGGAAAACACAGGGCCGGGCACAGCCTGCACCATACCATAGCCGGTAAGCAATTGTGTGCTGGTGATTAATGGCGGGTTCCCCATTGCCATGGGCCTGTTCACAAACTGGAACAGCATCATAGGTAAAAGTGCCTGTCCACCCCCAAATACAAAGGAACCGAAACGGTAAAAGTTTTCAAACACGTGAAAAATGCGCCGATGCTCCCATTGGTTGTAGCGTGCTATCTCAGACAAGATACCTGCCAATAGGAATATGGCTACGAATATCCAAAGATTGACCCAATGGATAGGCTTAGGCTGCTTATGTGTTTCAGGGATGCGCTTGTTACTGAAATTGCTGATAATACCTGATATCAGCAGCAAGGCGGGGAATACCCAAGGCGTAGGTACCAGTACCGTTACCAATAAACTACCCGTCATGATAGCCCAGGTGGCTACGTGCCTAACGCTGGTTTTCATCATGCGCAGGGCGGCATACAGCACAAAACCTACAGACATGGGCAGCACATAGGTAAAAAGATTGGTCTGTATATCTTTAATATCAAAATAATATATAAGAAATGAAAATGCCCCCATCACAAATACGGCCGGAAGCGTCCACAACAGTATGGTAAGTATGGCCAACGGTATGCCCCCCCGTTTCATGGCTATCAGGGCTACGGTTTGGGTGGATGACGGGCCGGGCAGCATCTGGCAGAAAGCGTTATACTCCACCAATTCTTCTTCCGTTACATCTTTTCTTTTATGAACGAAGGTTTTAGACATCATACCTATATGGCCCAGCGGGCCACCAAAAGCTGTAACTGCATACATGAACACAGCTTTCAAAAACGGTATGTGGCGAAGCAACATGCGCATTCAAACCTTTAACAGGCCCGAAAAGTACTCACAAAAAAGCTAATTGCATAAACTATGGCATTTACGCTGCGGTTTTGTATCTTGCAGCGCAAATCTGGTATAGTACATGAAATCTCTAATACTTAACGCTTTTTACGATTCAGTTCAATATAACATAGGTTGGATCATCAGCTACGTTTTCATTTTCCTGATGGTGATAGAGCTGATATATGTAATGGCTAAATACCTGGGTGGCGATAAAAAGTAGTTCCCTTGGCAGTTTCGCCTCAAAATATTGCAGATATACGAAAGGATTATCAGCTGGCCGCTCTTGATGAAAAGACGGTAGGCGATGATCCTTTTGCTTTTTTCCATAAGTGGTTTGCCGAAGCACAGATATCGCATGCTGATGAAGTAAATGCGATGGCCCTGGCAACGGTAAATGCAATGGGCATACCGCATGCACGCATCGTGCTGTTGAAGGGCCTGGATGAAAAAGGTTTTGTCTTCTTCACCAATTATAATAGTGTAAAAGGACAGGATATATCTGAAAACCCTAATGTTTCGCTTGTTTTCTTCTGGAAAGAGCTGGAAAGGCAGGTATGTATAGAAGGCGTAGCCGAAAAAGTGAGCGCCGAAGAAAGCGATGCCTATTTCGCTTCCCGCCCTGAAGGCAGCCGTCTGGGTGCCTGGGCCTCCCCACAAAGCCAGCTTATACCAGGCAGGGCAGTACTGGATGAAAACTATAATAAATACCAGCAGGAATTTGGCAGTGATATACCCCGCCCGCTCCATTGGGGTGGTTACCGTGTCATTCCTACCCAGATAGAATTTTGGCAAGGCCGTAGCAGCCGCATGCACGACCGTATTTTCTTTACGCTGGATGCCGATGGTAGCTGGCAGAAAAACCGCCTGGCACCTTAGTGCTTTACAATCGCTTACACATTAATATTATTTAGTCAACATATGTTAACAGCCAGATAACAGGCTGGTGGCTGTGGCATGCTTATCTTTGTTCATTGTTACTGTATAGCATGTTGATTAACTGTTAATTAATTGTGTATAAGTTATCCACAATTGTTTATAATATGATAGTTACAGAGTATTTTGCACTGTACATATATTATAAAAAACAAGAAAAGTATTGCCTATAGCCATTTAAAAGGCAAAAACTTTATCAACATACTGTGAAGCTTGCTTTTCTCACATATAGAGGCACCGGAGAGGAGATCAGGGATCTCATAATGCCCTTTTTTGCAGTACACAACGATCTGAATGCAAACCCATGCAAATTCATATACTTATGCGCAAGTTCATATACTCGTTATCCATAGGCAGTCTGCTGATGGCCGGTGCATGCTCTGCCCCGCAGAAGACTATTTATTTTGCAGATAACAGCGCGCAAAACCCTGCAGTGCAGGTGGAAAATATAGAACGACGCAAAGAAGCAACGATATTGCCGGAAGATATCATTGCCGTGAAAGTATCTACCATCAGCAGCATACTGGATAAAAGCGGGGGTAATCCTGCTGCTATCTTTAACGAAGGTGGTACGGCATTCAGCATTGCGTCTTCAGGCGGTGCAGGTGGCGGCAACAGCGCCTCCAACATGGGCTACCTGGTGGATGCCAATGGGTTTATAGACTACCCGGTAGTGGGCAAGCTGAAGGTTTCGGGCCTCACATTACGCCAGTTAAAAGAATTATTATCTGATAAACTTACGGCATACGTAAAAAGCCCTGTGGTAGAGGCTAATATCATTAATTACCGCATTACTGTATTGGGCGAGGTAAACAGGCCGGGTACCGTAATATCTCCCAACCAGAAGATGAGCATTGTAGATGCCATTGCAGCTGCGGGCGATATGCCTATTACCGGCCGCAAAGACAATGTGCTGATAGTGCGCGAAACGGAAGGCAAACGCGAATTTGCCCGGCTGAACCTGAATAGTAAGAATGTATTTAACAGTCCATATTTCTATTTAAAACAAAACGACCTTATATATGTAGAACCGGCAAGGATACGCCGCCAGGAAAGCAACGACTTTATGCGCGTGTACCTGCCCATATTTACTACGCTGCTGTCAACAGCACTGGCGATATATGGTGTCGTACAAATATCTAAGTAACCTAGTGAAAGCCTAAGATGGAACCAAACCAACAACAGTTTTCTGACAGGATCATAAAGCAGTTAAATTCGTCTTTCGATTTTAAACGCTTGCTGGGCACGCTGCTCAGCAACTGGTATTGGTTTGTTCTTTTAATATCTATTACACTTACTGCAGGTTTTCTTTATTTACGATATACTACACCTATCTACGAAATAAACAGCTCGATACTGATAGACGAGAACCAGGAAAATGTGGCCAAAAATGTAATGAGCCAGCTGGACCCTCAAAATGATAAATCAAAAGTCAATCTCTTCAATGAAAAAGTCATCCTGCAGTCGCAGGATTTGGTAGCCAAAGTGGTGGATTCGCTGGATATGAATGTGCGCTATTGGGCGATGGGCCGCATCAAGGAGACTGAGATATATGATGAAAGCCCTATCAAAATCATATTTGATACCACCGGTTTTTCGGGTGTACCGGTGCAACTACAGGTAAAACAGGTGACCCATGGCCAGTTTGAAGTAACCGGTCCTGATAATATTACAGAACGCGTGTTATACGACACATGGGTAAGAAAAAACTACGGCAGGTATAAAATACTATATACTAATGGCCCTCGTGTAAATGCAGGTTACCTTAAAACAACCGAGTTCCTTGTTAAGATAACACGCATGGAGGAAGCAGTAGGTGTTGCTGCCGCATCGTTTGATGTAGACCTGAACGATGGCCGTACCAGCCTGCTGGACCTGCAATATTGGGATAACCTGCCTCAACGCGGTATCGACTTTATGAAGGTGCTTATATATTACTATCAAAAGCGTGAGCTGGAGAATATTAATATGACCGCTGAAAAAACACGTGGTTTTATCAATGAAAAGAAAGCTTCTATCATGGAAGACCTGCGCGGTATGGACAGCCTTACCGTTAGCATCAAGCAGGATAACGATGTGGTAGACCTGAAAGCGCAAACCGGCGCCTTCCTGAACGAAAAAACCGCTGCCGAAACAACCATAGAACAATTACAGATAAAGAAACAAGTGCTGAATGCTATTAAAGGCATTGCACAAAGCGGGAGTAATAAAGTAATAACGGCGGGCGGTATAGATGACCCGATATTGGGGCAACTGATAGTAGAGCACAATACTACCCTGCAACGTAAAGAGCAACTGGCGCGCAATACAGGCCCTGAAAATCCTGTATTGAAAGAGCTGGAAACTGAGCTGGATGAGATACGCCGCCGTATAGCAGACGCCGCCGAAAGGGCCGACCGCACGGTAAGCATCACACTGGCCAATGCATATAACAATGTACGTGAGAGTGAAGACCGCATACGCAATACACCTACTGTAGAGCGCGATATGCGCGATGCCAACAGGGGATATGATGTATTGCAGAGCATCTACCTCTTCCTTTACCAGAAAGGTGTAGAAAATGAGATAAATGTATATGCAGCTACCAACAAATCGAAAGTGGTAGTAGTACCCTATACATCAGGCATACCCATCAGCCCCGTTCCAAAGAACATCTATGCGATGATGTTCATGATAGGCATGCTGATACCGGGTAGTATATTGATAGCCCGCGAAATGCTGAATAACAAGGTTATCAATGATCATGATATTGAATCGCTTACCAATATACCGATGGTAGGTACTATCAGCCGTGTAGAAGCGGCTACCAACCGTGAGAATACTATTGTAGTGGGCCCGCACATCCGCACCGGTGTGGCAGAACAATTCAGGCTGATACGTGCCAACCTGGAGTTTATGGCGGCCGCACAAAATAACCGCGTGCTGATGATCACTTCCAGCTCAAGCGGTGAGGGCAAGTCCTTTATCTCCATCAACCTGGGCATTACTATGACGCTGGCTAAAAAGCGCGTAGTTATCATGGAGTTTGACCTTCGCAAACCTAAAATATCGCAATACCTGGGCCTGCCTAATGAAGGCGGCATCAGCGGTTACCTGGCCGGCATCAATGGTCTGGAAGGTGCATTGAAAGCATCGGGCATACACGAAAACCTGTACATAGCCAACTGCGGACCGGTACCACCTAACCCCGGCGAGCTTTTGGTATTGCCTAAAACAGCACAACTGATACAGGAACTGCAGGAAATGTTTGACGTAGTGATCATAGATACCGCACCGATAGGTATGGTGTCTGATGCGCTCATCTTGTCTCAATACGCCGGCATCAACTTGTTTGTGGTACGCCAGTCGTACACCGTAAAAGACCAGGTGCGCATGTTTGATGTGTTGCACAAAGATGGCAAGATCCAAAATCCGGCAATCATCTTCAACGGTGTGGAATTCCTGAAAAAATATGGCTATGGCTACGGTGGCAGCGGCTACGGATACTCTTATGGCTACGGATATGGCTATGGGTATTACGATGAGGGAAAGAGCAAGAAGAAAGCCGGCATTTCAGGCCTGTTCACGAAGCAAGAGGGATAATTGCATTCACATATCAATAACAAACAGCATAACTAATCTGTAGATATTAATAGATAGTTTTGCCACTGATATTTTTTAGAGAGATCTGATATGAAATTCAGGACAGAAGCCATTAACAGCTCGGCAAAACTATACCGGTACTTTACCCCTGCACAAAAGAAGAAGTTTTTGTGGATAGTAGTGCTGACATTCATCAGTTCCATCAGCGATCTGGTAGGGCTTTCTTTTGTTATTCCCGTAGTGGGCCTTGTGCTTTCGGATACTTTTCACAACAGCCTTGTTGCTGCCATTCCTTTTCTTGATGGTTTTAGCAAAGAAACATTACTGTTATATACTGTAGCCATCTTCTTTGTTATCATCGTAGCAAAAAATCTATTCGGGCTATACATCAACAAGCTACAGGTAAACTTTGTACGCAACTTCTACCTGTCATCTACCATGAATGTGCTGGAACGTATATACAGCCGCTCATTACTGGATATACAGAAAGACACATCCAACGAACTGGTAGCAAAGCTTACCTATTACCAAGCGGCGTTGTGCAGCAATGCAGCAATATCTACCATCATATTGATAAATGAGGCAATGATATTCATCCTCACGGCCTTAACCATCTGCTTCTACGACTGGAAACTATTTTTGTTGCTGATAGTAGTAATGATACCTACCATGGGTATCTTCTATGCACGCGTAAAGAATATGATAAAAACTGCCGGCCACGAAAAGACCCTTTTCAGCACCAAGCTGCATGCCGGTGCACAGGAAATGATATTTGGCTATACCGACATTAAAGTTGCCGGCACAGAAAATCATTTCAAACAAAATTTTAAAAGCTTTGCTCAGAATTTCAGCAAGCAGCAGGGCAAGCTGGACTTTATGATGTTTGTACCTACACGCATCATAGAGATCACCATTTTCCTTTGCATTATTCTGATACTGTTGTATGGCGTATTTGTACTAAAAGACGCAGAAAAGATCATTACAACCATCACGCTTTTTTCTGTCATCGCTTATCGCAGCATACCATCGGTAAACAGGTTTGTGATAGCCATGAACAACCTGAACTCTACTGACTTCGTTTTTAAAGACCCTGACTTTGAATTGCTGAAAGAAACAGAAAAAACCAAACCCGGCACACCTATACATTTCAAACAACATATCAGGTTCGAGGATGTTTCTTATCAATACCCGGGTGATGACAAGCAGGTCATCAGAAACTGTAACCTTGAAATAAAGAAAGGTGAAAAGATAGGCTTTATCGGCACATCGGGTGCGGGGAAATCTACACTGATAGGCAACATACTTGGCTTCCTGTATCCTACGCAGGGCCAGATAAAAATAGACGATACGGTCCTTTCCAAAGAGAATATTTCAGAATGGTGGAAGATACTGGGTTATGTGCGCCAGGAAGTATTTATCATGAACCGCACATTTGCAGAGAACATTGCTATAGGCGAAACGAAAGAAAACATAGACATGGAGCGCCTGCAAAAAGCAGTAAGGCTTGCCAGTCTTAGTGAATTGGTAAATGGCTGGAGCGATGGTTTATTTACGATGCTGAATGAGCGTGGCAATAACCTATCGGGCGGGCAGAAACAACGTATAGCTATAGCTCGTGCCATATATAAAGGCGCACAGGTATTGGTATTTGACGAGGCCACTTCAGCACTGGACTCTAAAACAGAAGAAGAAATAACCAATTCTATACGGGAATTGGGCCATGAAGACCTTACCATCATTATTATAGCACACCGCTATACTTCATTAAAGTATTGCGATAAAATATACAAACTGGAGCGTGGTGAAATTAACGACACACTTACCTACAACCAGCTTATAACTACATACGCCAACGAAACAACTGCTTAGCCCCCAAATGTAATCATATGAACCAATTAGTATCCGTAGTCGTACCGAATTATAATTGTGAAGAATATCTCGACAAGTGCCTGGAACATATTGTAAACCAAACGTACCCTAACTGGGAATGTATCGTTTGCGACAATGGGTCTTCAGACCGCTCTGTAGAGATCATACAAAAATGGGCAGCAAAAGACAGCCGTATACGCGTGCTGATAAATGAAGTAAACCAGGGATTGATCAATTGCTACAACCGCATGTTTTTTGATGCCAAAGGCGACTTCATTATGATACAGGATGCAGATGACTGGTGTGATGTGACAAGGATAGAAAAACAATTGGCCGTATTTGCAGAACATAATGTGGGCCTTTGCCTTACCAATTCTGTCTTCTATTCGCCACTGGCACCACCGGATTATCAGAAGAAAACAGGTTCAGGATTAATTGTTGCCAGCTCTGATGAGGTATGGGCGCCTGCTACCATCATGTTCAAACGTGAGATACTGGAACACATACCCGGTTTCCACAAATACTTCGACCGCCTTACCAGTTATGACAGGTATTTGATACTGGAGATACTGGATATGTATGGCGGTTATTACCTGGATGAATACCTGTACTATGTATGGGCCAGGCCCAACTCAGACCATCGCAGCATAGACCTGACTGAGCCACGCGCACTATTGAAGATACTATCGCACGATATATACAAGATACTGAAAGATCAACGTATAAAAACCGGTACAGACCTGCTGAAGAGCAAGGATGAAAAAGGCATGAAAGCATTGGAAGAAAAAATGCTGAATGACAAACAATACCTGGCCGATAAGCTGCGCATGTATGCCTGCATACAAATAGACCATGGCAACCTGGCAGATGGGCAGTACCTGCTGCTGGAAGCTATTAAGACAGCCCCGTTCTTTGTAAAGAACTATCAGTCTTTGTGGTACCTGTTGCGTAATAAGTTCAAAGGCTCAAAGCATACAGCCAACCTGTTTGCCATAGCAGCACAAAGCTCAGTTGCCTTATTATCTGAAGTTGAGACATGCAGTGCGCTATGAAAGTAAGTATAGTGATGTGTGCCTACAATGTAGCCCCCTATATAGATAGGGCTATACAATCTGTGCTGCATCAAACTTATACCGACTGGGAACTTATTATCAGCGATGACAAGTCGACCGATGAAACTGTTGCTATCCTAGAAAAATACTTATCCGATAGCCGTATCAAATTATATCGCCACGATAATAACGTGGGCTATGTAGCAAACAAAAACCGTGCATTCAACTATGCTACCGGCGAATTACTGACCCAGCTGGATTCCGATGACACAAGCACACCAGACCGTATTGCCTTGCAGGTGGCCGCGTTTCAAAACAACCCGGATATCAAAATATGTGGCAGCAATTATACTATCATAGACACAGAAGATCGTATTCTGGAAACTAAGTCGTACAACAAAGATTTCCTGGTCACAGAGTTGGCACTCGAATATCCGTTCTGGTATCCCGGCCTAATGTTCAGAAGGGAATTGCTTACAGAATTCGGTAATTTCTCTGAATACTTTAATGGAATATATGGCGATGACCATTTCTGGACCATGCGCGTAAACACCAGGTATCCTATCTATTTTATAAAAAAAGCTTTATACGGCTACCGTATCAATCCCCATTCGCTTACCAATGTGCTGGATAAGCCCAGAAAGCTGATAGCGCAGGATATCATCAAAGAACTATACAGGCAACTGAAAGAAACCAAAACAGATTGGCTATCGGAAGACAATGAGGCCGGCATGAAAGCCTATGAAGATTCCTTGTACCAGGATAAGGCCCTAATGGCGGAGCGTTATCGTATATGGGCAGCCAAAGCAATAGATAAAGGAAATTGGCAACAGGCATGGTCATTGCTGAAAAGCTGCCTGAAAACAGGTAAAGCAGGAGCAATGGGATACCGCACATTATTTTATTATCTTAAACGCAGGTATTTACAAACCAATTAAGCCGTCAGCAACGCATGAATATACTTTTGGTTACAGAAGTAATACATCCCGGTGGTGCAGAAACATTTGTGCTTCGCCTGTCGAATGCATTGCGTCAAAAAGGACACAACGTCCGCATATTCACTTTTTATAAAAACCTTTTTAATGAAGGATTATATAAGCAATTTGCGGAGAAGGTACCCATAGCACATGCTGACATTCCATTGCCACGACTGATGGGCATGATTGATTCCGCATTGTTCAGGTTGAATATTAATTACAGTGTTCGCGATACATTCATCAAGCGTTCATTAAAAAAACTGGTAAGAGAATTTGCGCCAACTGTTATACACAGCCACCTGCTAAAAGCAGACAGGCTATGTCTGCAAGTAGCAAAAGAAAAACGGATACCGGTAGTAACAACGATACACGGCGATTATTTACAGTTCTACAATAAGACACAACAGAACATCCCGATACCACTACTGCAATACACAGCGAAGGCCAGCTATAACCTGCAACACCTGGCCCACGTAGTCTGTATTTCTGATAAACAAATACAATTCTTCAAACAGCAGTTTGATAATTATACCAAGGGGAAAATATCAAAAATATACAACGGCTATGACGGTAAGGTAACAGGCGACGCAGCTTTATTACGAAGACGGTTAGGAATACCGGAAAACGATTTCATCTTCGGGATGGTATCGAGAGGCATAGCCGAGAAAGGATGGGAAATAGCTATAAAAGCTTTCCTGCAATTGAACAGGCCCGATACGCATCTATTGTTAGTGGGGGAAAGTGAATACCTGCAGACATTAAAAAATCTTTACGCATCTCATAAAAACATTCATTTTACCGGCCAGTCGGACAAGCCATTGGAATGGATAGCTATTATGGATGTGGGGTTGTTACCAACCACCTACCCTTCCGAAAGCTTACCTACTGTTATTATAGAATACTTGTGCTGCGGCATACCATCTATAGCATCTGATGCCGGCGAGATTGTGAACATGCTGCAAGTTGAAGGTAAAATGGCCGGCATTATAACACCTATTGAAAACAATACGGTATCAGTAAATGCTGTAACAGCAGCAATGAACCAATATCTGAATGATAAGGCCCTTTATAATGAACATAAAAAGAATGCTGCGGCATGCTATGAACAATTTGATATGGACAAGTGCATAGCTGCCTATTGTGAAGTATATGAAAATGCCGCATCTAAATCCCATTAAACACCCTGAAAACAACGAATATGCGATTTGCTATAAGAGATGACGATACCAATTTTTTCACGCGACCGGAACAGCTCACCAGGTGCTACCAGGACATTTGGAATGAATTTGCCCCTACGTTGTGCTTAATATCGAAAGTGAAGGGCAACTGGGAGCATTGGGTGCATCGCATATACCGTGATAAACAGCAGACAGACTGGAATGCCTGGAAAGCCGACGACACAGCACACCCTATAGAAAACAATAATCAGCTTGTCAGCTTTATAAGAGAAAAGATAAAAGAAGGAAAACTGGACATAGGGTATCATGCAAAATACCATCGCAATGAAGACCCAGTGCCACCCGCCGATAGAAGCAACAACTATGTACGCGGCGCAGAATATTATACAACAAGAGATGTAACAGATGAGATAAAGAAGGAAGTGGCACATCTTAACCAGGTGTTCCAATACCCTATCAGCGTATTCACCCCACCTCAAAACCTATTATCGCTAAAAGGCTATCATGCCGTATTAGCTGCAGGGCTCAACATTTGTGGTGGCGGTATTTCTTTTTACAAGAAAGAAAAAGACCTGAAGGGCCTGATAAATATAGCCAGGCAACTGAGTTTTAAAATAATGCGAAAGGATGCCGACTATGCCAGGGTTTTAAGGTTTAGCAATCATACAGAGATTGCATACCACTATCCTTTGCAGCCCGGCACCAGGCTCAATACTTTGATAGATGATTTTGAAATGGTGCGCAGTTACAATGGCGACTTTGTATTATCAACGCACTATGTAGAGTTTGATTACCCAATGGTATATGATGAGAAAATTACAATGCGTCACGTACTGATGGATTTCCTGGACCATGTAAATAGATACAACGATGTAGATAAAATGTCTTTATCTACTATGCTGAAATATTAACCGCTAAAAGAAAACTGCCGAATGGATAAACAAAAACGCATACAAGTCGTTTCATTCCAATCTTTGTCTGCAAATAGCGGGGAAGGGATGGCGCGTTTGGGTTATTATGTGTCGCAGGAACTTCATAAGCGTGGTTTGTTATCCAATTTCACAGTGTATTCAAAAGGTAAATTTGAAACGTCCTTCCCTTCCCAACCGGTTTCATCTTTATCACGCTATTTCCTATTCATACTCAATCGTCTTTATAAGCTCTTCCATTTCCCGTCCTACAAATTCAGGCTATTACAGGAAATGCTATTTGACTGGTTTTGCCAGTTCAGGCTACAGAAAAACACCAACATACTTTTTAGCACCAATTCCTATTTATACCGCACCTTTAAAAGGGCGCATAAGCTAGGCATAAAAGTAGTGCTGCTGCCTGCCACACCTGAAGAGAATTATATCTGTGAACTGATATCAGAAGAAAACAGGAAACTGAACATAACAAAGGACGATGCCTATACCTACCAAAAACGCATTGCCTATTTTAACAAATCGGTTCAGCTTACAGACCAGGTGATATGCTCTTTGCCACCTGTATACACATCATATGCCAACTCCGCGCACAACCTTAATGTAGTCAGCATTCCCGGCCATATGAAGCCCGACTTCAAGCCCGCACCAAATGTTGTACAGCGTAGCGGTGACACATTTGTAGTAGGCTACCTTGCACATACCGTTGTTTTAAAAGGACTGCATTACCTGCTGGAAGCCTGGCAAGAGCTAATGAAAAACAATGCCAACCAGCATATGCAGCTAAGTATAGCAGGCACTATCGATGTTACCGTAAAACAATATATCGATACCCACTTCAAAGACCTGAAACAAGTTACCTTTGCAGGCCCTGTTGCTGATGTTGATTCATATATGCAAACACTAAACCTGTTTGTAATACCGAGCCTTATAGATGGCGCACCTGTCACTGCTTTAGAAGCTGCACACTATTCGGTGCCTGTAATCATTACAGACCATAGTGGTTCTGCAGAACTATTGAGCCGCAATGAAAGTGGTTGTTGGGTAATACCAATACGCGATGCCAAAGCTATAGCTGACAAAATAGAATGGGCCTACAATCATCGTGAAGAAACAAAACAAATGGGCAGAAATGCCAAACATAACCTGGACACCTACAGCATGGATAGTTTTATAACTGAAATAGCAGACTACCTTGAGCACAAAGCTTAACACACGAACAAAGAAAATATTACTAATAGGTTCCGAGCTGGGTAAAGGCGGGGCGGAACGCTCTATTTCATTATTGAGCTATTATTTAGAGCAACAGGGTTATGATGTTACCCTGTGCATTCTTTCCGGCACTGATAGGGAAAAATTTTACAAAACCTGCAGTAAGGTGATATTCGTAGACCCTCCGGGCTATAAAGGCATTGCCGGGAAAATAAATGCATGGAGATACCGTCTGAAACGGATAAAGCAGATAAAGAAAGAGAATGATATAGATGTTTCTATCAGTTTCCTGGAAGGGCCGGACTATGTGAATGTACTGACGAAAGGCAAAGAAAAAGTAGTATTAAGCATTCGTGGTTCTAAAATACATGACAAACAGATAGCAGGCCTGATGGGCAAAGTGCGCATCAAGGCATTGATACCGGGCTTGTACCGTCGTGCAGATGAGATCATATGCGTAACCGATGCATTGGCGGACGAGCTGAAGGAACACTTTAACATTAGCAACAACAAGCTTACTACTATCTACAACTTTTATGAGATAGAGGATATTTTAAATAAGGCCGCTATCCCGCTAACTGAAGAAGAAGAAAAGATATTCAGCAAACCGGTCATCATTACATCGGGCAGGCTGCATATAGCCAAAGAGCACGATAAGCTGATACGCTTGCTGAAACGCATACGCAATGCAGGCACAGAGGCACGTCTTGTAATATTGGGCGATGGAGACCTGAAAAATCAATATATAAAACTGTGCAATGAACTGGGACTAAGGGCATGCGATTGGCAGGAAGAAGAAAAATACACGGATGCAGATGTTTACCTTATGGGCTTTCAGAACAATGCCTTTAAATACTATGTGCATAGCAGGCTGTTTGCACTCTCCTCGTCGTGGGAAGGTTTTCCGAATGTGCTTGCCGAAGCGCTCATCTGCAATATACCTGTAGTAACCACTGATTGCCGTACCGGCCCGCGTGAAATACTGGATGTGCAGGACATAAGTAAAGAACCAACAGAAAAAAGCACACGCACAGAAGTAGGCTCATTACTACCACTGCTGGACAGGATAGATGATGAACGCTTCCGCCAATGGGTTATAGAAATAAATTACTGGATGCGGGCACCTATGCCATCAGAAGAAGCTTTTTATAAACTTACCAGCCGTTTCACACTCGATGCCATGTTATCGCAGTGGGAAAAGGTGATAGAAAACTAAATGATTGCCGGATAGATGAATATACTCATCATAGAAAACTCAATAGACTTCACAGGCGCTTTTCGTTGCGCACTGAATGAGGCATTGTTGTTGTCCGGCAAGCACAGGTTTGTTTTCGTTATTCATACAGATAGTAAAGTAGCACCACTACTACAGGAAAAGGGCATCAAGTATTACACCCTGCCTATGCTGGAAGTAAGAAAGTCGGCAGGTGTCTTGATACGATACCCGTTCCGTTTATTATCCAATACACTGAAGCTTAAAAAGATCATCCGTAAAGAGCAGATAGATGTAGTGCAGGCGAATGATTTTTATAACCTGCTGGGTACAGCGCTAAAGATACTGGGCTACAAAGGAAAGTTGATAACCTATGTACGGTTTGTGCCTGCTACTATACCGGCACCTTTCCGCAGAATATGGGTGACCGCAGCACAGAAATATGCAGACACAGTAATAGCCGTATCAGATACCGTACTGAATCAGCTACCGTATAAAGAGAATACCATACGCATATACGACCCTGCTAATCTTAACGAGACCATATCAAAACCGCAATCCGGCACAGGCATCGTACAACTGCTATACCTTTCCAACTATATAAGGGGCAAGGGACAAGACTATGCACTGGAGGCTTTTATCAAGGCATATGAACAAAATCCAATGCTACGATTGAAATTTGTAGGTGGTGATATGGGGCTGGAAAAGAATAAACTATTCCGCCAGTTACTTGAAGAGAAAGTCCGATCACTTCAGTTGGAGCAAGTTGTAACATTTGCATCCTTCAGCAAACATATAGAGCAGGAAATAAAGCAGGCCGATATTGTACTGAACTTCTCTAATGCCGAATCGCTATCAATGACCTGTCTTGAAGCTGCTTATTATGGCACTGCCCTTATAGCTACCCGCTCCGGCGGGCCGGAAGAGATCATAAAAGATAAAGAAACGGGCCTATTAGTGCCTGTTGCGGATGTAAATGCGATGACCCAGGCTATCTTAACACTGAGCAATAATGAATTGCTGCGCGCACAATATGCAGCTGCGGGTAAAGTCTATGTAAGAGAAAAATTCAGCACTGCACATTTCATTTCCCGTTTTGAAAACGTGCTAAACCCTTCCTGATATGCCTGCGCCAAAAGTATTGTTCATTGTTCCTTACCCGGTAAAGCATGCGCCATCGCAGCGCTTCAGGGTAGAACTATTTGAACCATATCTGCAGGAGGCGGGCATACCATATCGCATTGCACCTTTCATGAGTGAGGAGACATGGAAAATCCTTTATAAAAAAGGCTCTGCTACTCAAAAAGCATGGGGCGTTATCAAGGGTTATCTGCAGCGCCTTAAAACAGCACTGGTAGATGTGCATGGATACGATTATGTATTCGTACACCGCGAAGCTGCTCCGCTTGGGCCACCCATATTTGAATGGATCATAGCTAAACTATGGCGTAAGAAGCTGATATACGATTTTGACGATGCCATATGGATACCTAACACAAGTGCAGAGAACAAGCTGGTTTCATGGTTCAAAGCTTTCTGGAAGGTAAAGCACATTTGCAAATGGGCTTACAAAGTAGCCTGCGGCAATGATTACCTCTGTAATTATGCCAGTCAATACAATTCGGATGTAGTGCGCATACCCACTTGTGTAGATATGGTACGTATGCACAATGGCATCAAACAACACGGCAACCATAAAGTAGTGGTTGGCTGGACAGGCAGCCACTCTACCCTACCTTTTATTTACGAGGTGGTAGATGTATTGAATGAGCTGCAACAAGAACTTGATTTTACCTTCCTGGTGATAGCAGACAAGAAACCTGAGCTACCATTACGCGACTGGCAATTTCTGCCTTGGAATGCAACTACAGAAATAGCAGATTTGCTCAAGATGGATGTGGGCATCATGCCACTGCACAATGATGCATGGAGCGAAGGTAAATGCGGCTTTAAACTGATTCAGTATCTTTCATTAGGTATACCGGCAGTAGCCAGTCCTGTGGGGGTTAATAAGACTATTATTGAAGAAGGCATTAACGGGCACCTCTGCACCACAAAAGAAGCATGGAAAGCAGCACTGAAAAAACTGGTGCAAGATGCTACGCTGAGGCAATCAATGGGTGCGGCAGGACGCTCTAAAATGCTGAATGAATACAGCGTTCAATCTCAAAAAGATAATTTTATCCGCCTGTTTTCTTAGCTTATAATTTAAGCGATAATATATTCTTCTGTACTGGCATGTGCCTGTAATTGATGAGCATCATAGCCATGGCGTAAAATGGCAGACAAGGTATGCGGTAGCGCGATAGCGCACCAAAGTTGCCCGAAGATATACCTACTGCAAAGGCGAAGATAATAGCGAAGATGAGGCAGAACTGTAC
>CABHOP010000066.1 GCA_902168085.1 uncultured Bacteroides sp. | reverse complement strand
ACTTGTATGTATTCTTATGCCTGCCGATAAGCTTATCAATATCATCACCATCCTGCTATGCATTGCAGGTATCGGCGCCTTCCTGCTGCGCAGGCGGCGGCTCTATACTATCACGTCCACACATCTGTTATTAAACGGCATCATCAACCGCCGTATAGCTATAGCAGCTATTACCACACTACGCCGCATTCATTGGGATGAACTGGGTACTGGCTGGCGCTTTGGTGCACGCTTTGCCAATGGCGCACATGGTATGTTTTACTTTGAAGGGCTGGGCGAGGTAAAGATGCATGTGAACGATGAAAGTAAAATGGTGTTGATAGTAGCCGATAGTATTTCCTGCATCATAAGTGTAGATGACCCGGATGCATTTATAGCATCACTTACAAGTGCCCATTAATGTATAGATATTTACCACAGCCTATCTTCTGCCAATAGCAGCTTTACAGGCATTTGCAGTTTCCTGGCATCAGCTACATCATACATACGCCACACTTCAGCCCATCGGCCCGATACTATTTGCACATTCCAGTGCGCTTTATCTGCCCTTGATAAAAGGATAATAGCCGTTTGTTTATTCTCTCTGTCATACACACGATAATAAGTATTCATAAACCTTACGAAGTTTCCTAAGTAGTAATGGTCTGCTGACATGTCATCCAGGTACTTATTAGATGTTTTTTTGCTTATATACCCAATGATGGTAGAATCTCTTACTATATATCCGCTGTCTTCACCTTTGTATTTAAAACAAGTGATGTAGGTAACAGAATCTACTACGATTTTTTCCTGCGCTGTTACAGCGGCTGTGGTAACCAGCAGTAGCGCAGTAATAGCAGGCATGACATACTTCAAAATCATAGTCGATATAGGTGTTATATGAATGTACAAAACTTATACAGAAGCAGCAGAAAAATGTGATGGGTTATTTGATGTGCGTGGCATATAACTTGTTTTAAAACAAGCGCTTTACATTTTATATAATTATTTCTTTGAACAAAGCTACTGCTGTAGTAGTCGTTGCACTGTGTTAAATAATGATTAAGCTTTTACTTTGCCCCTGGATTATTACCGTTACATATGAAGCTTTTTAAAAACTCCGCCCTGCGTATAGCGCACCTGGCTATCGGTGCGCTGGCTATAGCAGCTACTTTCAGCGCCTGTAAAAAAACAGAAGATTATTACCGCGTAGATGACAGCCGCGTAAAACGCGAAGAGATATTATATACTCAAATACCCGCACCCGGTTCGGGCGAAAACCATTCCACACTTGTCATTCTTAATTACAACAAGGATACAGTAAAAACAAAGCGGGTTGAAGCAACCTTCCTTGGCAATTTTCAGCGCTGGTACATCAATGGCCGGTATCGCTACACCTATTTCGTAAAAGACCCTGCTATGTATCTGATACCCAATGTAGGCTACCATGCAGGCTATTTCGTAATAGCCGATAGCGGACTGAATGAGTTGAAGCGTGTGTACCTGCAGCCGCATGGTAGCATTACGGGCGATAACAACCAGCGCGGCCTCGACCTGCACGATTTTATACTGCTGGCCGATGACCATTACATAGCGCTTTCTTATTATGAAAAGCCGGTAACGAATATCCCTGCGTCCCTGAAGCCTGCAAATGGTATAAAGGTTGTGGCTGCCATCATACAGGAAGTAAAGGGCAATGACGTAGTATGGCAGTGGGATGCCACCACCTGGCCCGAATTGTATGGCAATAGTGTAGAGGGTAACAACTATGCTGATACTACCCGCGTAGCCGATTACCTGCATGCCAACTCCATGTTTGTAGACCCCAATGATGGTAACCTTATCGTATCGTGCCGCAATACCGACCAGGTAATAAAGGTGAGCCGTAAAAATGGCAACATCATGTGGAGGCTGGGTGGCAAGAACAGCGACTTCCACCTGCCCGATAACAGGAAATTTCTGCGCCAGCACCATGCCACACTGGTAGATGATAATAAAACGCTGTTGCTGTTCGATAACGGCGACATCGCGCTGCGCCCCGCTACCCGCATCCTCAAGTTTCAACTGAATGAAGTGAGCAAAGATGTAACAGGCTTCCGCTCTTTCAGCGTGCCGGGTGCTTTTGCACAGTTTATGGGTTCGGTGCAAAAGATAGGTGGCAAATATTTTATAGGCGGCGGCACGGGCAACTATATACATGAGGTAGATTTCACCACCAATGAAAAAACCTTCGACCTGCAGTTGAAAACAGGGCCTTACCGGGCTTTTAAATACGAATAATCGAATTGCCTTTTAGGTGATTGAGTACATACAAAACAAAAGGAGCGGCAATCACCGCTCCTTTTTACTATTCAAAAAACTGTAAGTACTATTGCTTTTGTATGCGGCCGCTGTGCATCAGCTTGCCGTTCTCGTCGCTGATGATATAAGCATAAGTACCTGTAGCCAGGTTTGTCATTGGCAGGTTCAGTTTAGTTTCACCCGCAGCATAAGTAGCAGCAGCTATGGTATAAACCGTGCGGCCTGTCATGTCCACCATTTTCACTTGCAGGGTAGCGCTGTGTTGCAGGTTCATCTGCAGGGTAGCTTCGCTAGCAGTTGGGTTAGGGTACACCTTTACATCGGCAGCAAAACGCACATTTTGTACGCTGGTAGTAGAATCGTGCAGTTTATACAGCTCCGTACCGTTCACATCATCGGTAGCAGAGAAGTACAGCGTATTGTTCATCAGTGTAAAATCGGCTGCAAAGCTGCCATCAAAGCCGGGGAAGATGTCGGCCACCATAGTAGGTGCGCCAAAGCCTGTAAACTTCCATATTTCGTTGCCATTGGCACCGTCATTGGCTGTGAAGTACAGTTTGCCGGCATAGTTTACCAGGTTAGATATTTCACCATCGCCCGTAGCATTTACTTTATATACCAGCGTAGCTACACCGGTAGCAGGGTCAAACTTGTACAGGTGGCCGCTGGTAGTAGCATCATTGCCCGAGAAGTAGATGTAACCACCCAGCATAGCAATGGTTTTAGAATTGGTAAATGTGAATGGAACACTGCTGGCAGGGCCTGCATTCACATCAGTGATGCGCGCTACAGATGTTTCGTACACATACACCTCGCGGCCGCTGGCCGATGTTTGTGCAGTGAAATACAGTTTGTCGCCTATCACTACCAGGTTTTGAGGATAAGAACCATCCACACCTGCTTCCAGGTCTGTTACCATGGTTGTGTTATTCGTCATAGGGTCGTACTGATACAGTTCTATACCTGTAGATGGTTCCCATGCGCTGAAGTACATTTTATCTTTAAAAGCCACCAGGTTGCTCACGATGCTGGTGCCAAACTGGTTTACATTGCTCAGGCGCATGGCCGAGTTAGATGTGGTGTCATATACCCACAGCTCGCTGCCGTTGATGCCATCTTCCGCATTGAAGTATATTTTGCCTTTCATTACCACCAGTTCAGTGATGTAGGAACTGCCTGCACCTGTGTTTATTTCAGCAGCCAGTGATGGCGGATTGCTGCCATCCCATTTATACAGCTCTGTGCCGGATGTGCCATTGTCGGCAGGGAAGTATATGTATTTGCCCAATACGGCAAATGGGCTGTTGTAGGCCATATTGATACTGCCTGAATTGCCGGGGTTGATATTATAGGCCAGGCCGGTAGTGCCTGCGCTGTCCATCGACCACAGTTCGAAACCATTGGTAGCATCAAAGGCAGAGAATACCAGTTTCTTACCGAACACAGTCAGGTGGGTGGGGTAGCTGCTGGCAGATCCCGGGTTAATATCTTTTACAAGCGCCGGCTGCGCGGTAGCTGTAGCTATAGATGCTAAAAGCGATAAGCTGAGTAAACTACGTTTCATATCAGTTTGGATTTGATT